>CAVAPS010000025.1:0-37219 GCA_963590775.1 Desulfovibrio piger | reverse complement strand
ATGAAATCTCAGGCTCTAACGGAATTGCCGGAGCAGCCGACACAGCATTTGTTTTTAAGAAGCAGACCTTTAACGGAAACACAGCTACCCTTTACGGAAAAGGCAGAGATATTGAATTTCAGGAGCTGACTCTCAGACAGGAAAATCTTGTCTGGAATTTAGTCGAGCATAAGACAAAAGAAGAAATTCAAAAGGACAGTGCACCGCCATTTCTTTTCAAGCTTGTGGAGTTTATGAAGAACAGAACCGAGTGGCACGGAACTGCAACAGAGCTTCTTAATGACCTTGAGGATAACGAGACTGCCGCAGTTGCTGTTACAAAAAATATCAGCTACTTCTACTATGACATTCTCTATCCCGAATGATGCTAATGATTCTAAAGCAACTTCATAGCTGGTAAATGAGTATATTTCCAACTTATCTGCATATCGTGTATTAAAAGCTATAACTATACGATTTAAATAATTAGTATCTTTTTCTAATATCGCAAGCTTAATTTTCATTAGTCTATTCCAACTCCTAATTTTATAAAATTTTTATTTTTCTAAATATTACCATAATACCCCCCTCGTCAATCTAAACTGATAGTATTGTAGAAAAGATTAGTCTTATGCTATTTATACGCAAAAAAGCCCATAGAATCTGCTTCTATGAGCTTTCTCAACATTTTAATCAATGAAATTATAATTAATCATTTTCCTTATTCAATTTCTTCATTATTTTATCCACATCATACTCAGGTGATGCTTCTTTCACCGTATCATATAACAGCCTGATATCTTCAACATTCTCTTCAAGTTCAGAAGCAATCGTTTCCAGAGTTTTTTCTTTCTTAACTTTCTTTATAATTAAGTTAATCATATTTAGTTGTCTGTCTTCTCTTTTTGTTTCTTCTACTGCTTCTTTTACTGCTTCTTCAACTAATGTCTTCCTTACCTTCTCTTCATCATAATCATATATACTCACTTCAACGACATCCTCCCTGTGCTGTTCAAACATATACAGGTTCATGCTAAGTAAAAATGAGGCATCACTCTTGTACTTCATATATGAGCCTCCATTTAATGTCGTAACTTTCAAGTCATCAACATTGGTATAATTAGAATTGTTCAGTGCATTATACAGTTCAAGTAAATTCTTCTTATCCCTGTAAAGCATACATAATATATTATCCTTGTATTTAACTGCTACATTGTCTCTTTTCTCCGCCATAGATATCCTCCTCGTCTCTTTCACAGGCAGATATCCACGCACATAAACTAATATTATTTCTATATATGTATATTAGCATTTACAGATATCTAAAACAAGCCTGCATATTCAATTATGTGTTATGGGGTTCCTGCTAAATGATTATCCAGCATTAGATAAAAGAATTAAATTCTTTCGATATATTACATTATAGTATTTTATATTTGTCAATAGAATATTTATTATATTGTAAAAACAGCCACCCACACCTTCCGGCATGAATAGCTGTCCGCATTTATTTCTTATTCAGCTATCTCATTCCTTATAACCAATGTTATTGTTACCAAAACATTTGTCATAAGAGATACCTGTTAATTTCTCAATTACATTTCTTGTTTCCTCAGAAACGTCCTCTTTTCTGCCGCCTGCATGAACTCTGTCAAGCTCGTCAATGACAATCTTATGAGTCTTGTGGTTTAACTTCATTCTGCATGAGAAGACAATTCCGATTAATGCAAGTCCGCCAACACCGATAAGAAGGACACATGCTATCGCATTGACTGCACTCTGTGGCTGTGTTGATGCACCTGAGACAAAGCCAAATGCAGCAAGAACCTGGCCTAAGATAAAGACAATGCTTGCTCTCATAAGCTTTCCAGCCATTGTCATAGCTCCGGCATATACGCCCTCTCTTCTTCTGTTAGTTACGACCTCATCAACATCTGCCATAAATGTATACGCTGTCCAAGGAATGTAGTAAACACCACCTGTTCCAAGACCGAATATAACCATTACGCCAAATACAAGAATTGTAATGTGTGCTGCATGGAATACGAATATTCCAAAGAAGCAGAGGATTGCTCCGATTACAACTGAAAGTGCTGCGATAAATGGCTTTGCAAATCCCTTCTTTGCTACAATTCCGATGAATATAGCTGTTGATATAAGCTGTAAAATACTGCTTAAGCTGTTAAGCTCTGAAACAAGTGTTGAAGGCTGATTCAGACAGAATACTATATAATAAGTAAAGCATGCTGTGAAAAGCCACTCTGCACCAAATCCGAACAGATACATTCCAAGGTGCTGTCTGAAAGTCTTGATTCTCAACGTTGATGTTATATCAACGAAAAGCTTCTTAATTCCCTCGAAGAAATTAGGAATGTTCTCTTCTGCCACATCTTCATAAGGTCTTTCCCATGAATTAAAATAAAGGAATGTAAGCGAAATAATCATGATTACGCAGTATGTAACACCTGTATAGAAGAAAGGCAGTGGTGAATCCTTGCCAAGCATTCCGATGAAGAAGCCCGGTATAGCCGCGCCTAAGAAATTAGCGAGCTTTCCAAACATTGCCTTGAATCCTGTAAGATAAGTTCTCTGATTAAAATCAGATGTCATCTCAACAGCAAGTGTATCATAAGGAATCATAATACTTGTATACACAAATTCAAAAAGAATATAAGTTGTAAGATAATAGAAGAAATTCATATTCTTTACCCAGAGCATTGGATAAAGAAGCATAAGTGGAATACCTGTCAGAATAAAGAATCTTCTTCGTCCGAACTTCCTTCCCAGCTTAGTTCTGTAGAAACTGTCCGTAATAAATCCCATCAAAGGATTAAGAATTACATCGAGATATGTTGCAATTGAAAATATAAGTGTAGCCTTAACAACCGACATATTACAGAATGTCGTATAAAAATATAAAAGCCATGCTCCGCTTATTGCCAAAGCTCCGCTTCCCAGCATATTACCGCTTCCATATGCCAGCTTGTGAATGAGAGTTATCTTTTTGTTTTTAATTTCTGTGCCACTCATCATTAACCTCCGTACCTTTATATATTACTCTATATGTTATATATTTCATGCTGTATAATATATTTCTGTCATAAAAATGTCAAGTGTTAAAAAAATAGACAATTTCACAAAAATATGATATAAAATATATATCATTAACATCTGGGGGTATTTTATGTTAAATATTACAGAAAAATCAGAAGGCGAAGCCGCTAAAGATTATGTGCTCAGGCAGCTTGTTTATAACATTGTACACACTAACCTGTTGCCAGGTCAGAAGCTTGAAGCACCTGAGCTGTGCTCACTTATGCATGTCAGCAACAATCCTCTGCGCGAGGCAGAATTAGAGCTTGCACAGTCAAAGCTGATAGAGATAAAGCCTAAGATTGGCGCATTTGTATCATATGTTAATACAGATATCGTGGAACAGCTCCGTGACCTGCGCTTCGTACTTGAAGCACAGCTTGCCGTTGAAGCCTGCGATATAATGACAAAGGAACAACTTGATTCCTTATATGAAAATGTAGCTTTATGGGAAATGTATATCAAACGCGGTGATGAAGAAAAGATTTTCACACTTGATAAAGAGTTTCATGGAAGCCTGTATAAAATGTGTGGCAAAACTGTATGGTATAATCTTGTCGAAAGCATGGCACCACATTTTGACAGAACTACAATCTTAAGCTTCAGATGCAAGAAAACATCACACATATTAAAAGACCACGGCGAACTTGTAGCCGCCATCGAGAATAAAGACAAAGAAAAAGCTGCCCATATATCACAGAGACATATGAGCAGGTATTCTGAAAATATTGATGCAATCAGGAAAATGTTCCCTGAGTACTTTAATTATTAAATACGTGTTGTCCACTTTCCGCAGTCCCACACATCAGTCGCAAGACCATCATAAAACTCTGGTTCGTGGCATACCATAAGTATACTGCCCTTATATGCCATAAGGGCTCTTTTTAATTCATCCTTGGCATCCACATCAAGGTGGTTAGTAGGCTCATCAAGCACAAGAATGTTACTCTCGCGGTTAATCAGCTTGCACAGACGCACCTTTGCCTGCTCTCCACCTGAAAGAACCTTGACCTTACTCTCGATATGCTTGGTTGTAAGACCACATTTGGCAAGAGCTGAACGCACCTCATACTGTGTATATCCCGGGAACTCCTGCCATATCTCCTCAAGACATGTAGTTTCAATTCCAACCGGAGTCTCCTGCTCGAAATACCCAATCTCAAGATAATCTCCCTGCTCAACATCACCCGACAGAGGCTTGATAAGTCCTAATATACTCTTTAATAATGTAGATTTACCTATACCGTTAGCACCTGTAAGAACAATCTTCTGTCCACGCTCCATCTCTAAGTTAAGCGGACTTGAAAGCGGCTCATCATAACCGATAACAAGGTCATGTGTCTGGAAAATGTATCTTCCCGGTGTCCTTGCAACCTTGAAATTAAACTCTGGCTTCGGCTTCTCTGCTGCCAGCTCAATAATATCCATATTATCAAGCTTCTTCTGTCTCGACATCGCCATATTTCTTGTGGCAACTCGTGCCTTATTTCTTGCAACGAAATCCTTAAGCTCCGCAATCTCCTGCTGCTGCTTATTGTAAGCCGCCTCAAGCTGCGCCTTCTTCACAGCATACACCTTCTGGAAATTATCATAATCGCCCGTATAACGGTTCAGTTCCTGATTATCCATATGATATATAACATTTATAACGCTGTTAAGGAATGGGATATCATGCGATATCAGTATAAATGCGTTCTCATAATCCTGAAGATATCTCTTAAGCCACTCAATATGCTCTTTATCAAGATAGTTAGTAGGCTCGTCAAGTAACAGAATGTCCGGTTTCTCAAGAAGCAGCTTTCCAAGCAATACCTTAGTTCTCTGTCCGCCTGAAAGCTCAGTTACATCTTTATCAAGTCCAAGGTCAGTAAGTCCTAAAGCTCTTGCAACTTCCTCAACCTTCGCATCTATCATATAGAAATCATGCATTGTAAGAAGGTCCTGAATAGTTCCTGCTTCCGCCATCAGCTTGTCCATCTCTTCTGGTGATGCGTCGCCAAGGCCTGCATATATCTCATTCATCTGATTCTCCATGTCATACAGGAAGTCAAATGCTGAAGCAAGTACTGACTGGATTGTCATACCCTTCTCAAGCACAGCATGCTGGTCTAGATATCCGACTCTGACATTCTTAGCCCACTCAACCTTTCCCTCGTCGGGCATAAGCTTGCCTGTTATTATATTCATAAATGTGGATTTACCTTCGCCGTTGGCTCCCACTAATCCAATCTTATCAAGCCTGTTAAGCTGGAAAGACACATTATTAAATATCGCTCTGTCGCCAAATCCGTGTGTAAGTCCGGTTACTGTAAGTAAACTCATATCTGATATCCTTTTCTATTAAAATTTCTTAAAGTATTATAATTTATGTACATTATTATTGTAAATACCTTTATTATCTGATAAACTAAAATATTGTTTGTATACACTATTTATTAATAATTCTTACATATAGGAGGATTAATATACATGGATGAAATGTCATTTGAGTGGAGTGAACATGAACATCACTCTCATCACTCTCATAGTTCTGGTAATTCGCATCACCATCATTCGCATCGTTCAAGGAAACGTAAGCGAAAACGTATCATAATCGGTGTTGTAATTGCGGTAATTCTTATTCTTGGATTAGGCGGTGCATTTGGTGCTGTTACTGCTAAAAAAGAAATATCTAATATAAAGCAACAGGCAGTAGTCCTTAAAGCAGATCTTAAAAATGTGTTATCTGCATTGAAGGCACAGGATGCTGATTCCACATTTGCAGCATGCGATGAACTTGATATTGCACTTGATAATATTAATGCGACATTAGACAAACCTCTATGGAGAATGGTCTATAAGGTTCCTAAGTTCAAAGGTTACATAGACTCCGTAGAGAAGCTACTGTCTCTTGTAGATGAAGCTTCTAATGATATTGCCCGTCCGACAGCAGCTGTTTTTGAAGAATTTCCTTTATCAGAATTAAAGGTGGATGATGGTTTTAACATAACTATTATTAACGCATATCTGTCTCTCCTCGAAGATATCGAGCCTAAGATTGACGATATTGTATATTCAATGAATCAGGTTAACCTGCCAATGGGACTTAACAGCATGATATCTGATTACTCTGCACAGATTGCTTCCATGACTGGTTCATACGATAACCTTAAAGAGTTCCTTCCTCTGTTCAAAACATTTATTGGAGATGGCTCAGACAGAACATATCTGCTTGCCGCACAGAACTCTTCCGAGATTCGTGCTTCCGGCGGTTTCCCTGGTTCAGTGGGAACTATAAGAATCCGCGATGGAATTCTTTCAATTGGTGAATTCAGCAGTGTATATAATGTTCTTGCAACTTATACACCTTCTACTGCCGGTATAACAGATGAGGAATTAGAGCTTTTCGGTTCATGGATGAATGCTCCAAGAGATGCATGTTTTGATCCTGATTTTGAAAGAGTTGCCTATATATGGTCACTTGCTTATGAGCAGAAGAATTCTGAACATGTTAACGGTGTTGTTTCTCTTACACCTGCAATTATTCAGAATATGCTTGGATACATCGGTAATGTAACACTTTCCGATGGAACAGAATTAACAAGCGATAATGCTACACAGGTTCTGCAGTATGACCTTTATTATCGTTATCTTAACAATTATACATCTTCTTCTGTAGCTGATTATGTAGATGATCTGTTTGCAGAAACTGCCAAAGTAACTATGGCAAAACTTGTTTCTGAGTTTGATGTGAAGAAAGTCGGAGATTATTATAAGGTATTCTCAGACGGAGCAAAGAACCGCACAGTTATGATGTGGATGGAAGATGAATCCGAGCAGGAACTTGTTAAAAATACCGGATGTTCCGGTGGGCTTAATGATGACCCGGAGAATCCTGAAACCGGAGTATATTTCAGTATCTCAGACCCATGTAAGTTAGGATGGTTCCTCAATATAGATACACAAATAAGTGAGCCTGTTGTTAACAGCAACGGTTCAAGCACTTATGAAGTAACTGCTACATACAGCAATACATTAACTGATGAAGAAAGCAAATCTCTTGGAAGATATATTATCGGAAGTTATGGTGGCACAATTACTGGTTATATCCATATATTTGCTCCTGCTGGCGGCTCAATATCAGATGTAAATATAAGCAATGGCGGTACAATGTACACTGCCAGTTATCACAATCTTCAGGTTGCTTACAGATTTGGTAATTCCATTGCTCCTGATTCAAGCATAACAGTAACATACAAAGTTACTACTGCCCCTGGTGTTACTAATCCACTTGGTGTTAATTCAACACCTACATTACAGAATTACAGATAACAAATATATTTAATTACATTTGTATAAAAAATTTGGCGGCTGATATGATTATTCATATCAGCCACCATTATTATTTATTCAGTTATTATCTTACGAATTTCTTCTTTGATGAAACAACAATTGCAACTACTCCTGCTGAGATAATCATTGCTAATGCAAATGGTACTGCATGCATTGTATCTCCTGTCTGAGCAGAAGGCTCTTTAACTGTTGTATCTGTTCCTGTTGATGGTACATTTGCATCATCCTTATTATCAGGTGTTGGAGCTGGATTAACATCCTCACTGCCTGATGAAAGCTTAGGAATAGCTGTTACATTAGTCTTCTCTGTACAACCTTCATGTAAGCAGTGCTGTGACTTAGAACCTTCTTCTGTTGTTGTAGCTTCCTTATCTACTGTGAACTCTTTGCTGAATTCATGTCCGAGAGCTTCGATTTCTCTTGTCTCTTCATGTCCGCATACTGTACATGTTCTGTGCTGTTCGCCCTTTTCTGTACAAGTTGCTTCCTTAGTTGTTGTCCACTCACCATATACATGATCTGTAGTTCCTAATTCTGGCATAACACTTATTGCTGCTTCACTTGTTGTATCAAGTCTTGCACCAGTATCCTCACTAACAACTGCTGTAAGTGTTAATAAATCATGCATATTAATTGTTCCGTTCTCGTTACGTGTTGGTGTATTTGTAACATCTGTATTAACAAACCAGCTCTTCTCATCAACAACTACACCGTCCTTATTCTGTGAGCCAGAACCTGTGTAAATATAATTAGATGAATCACCTATAACCTGATTGAACGGTACTTCATCAACTAACTTTGTATTCTTGGCATCTGTTATAGAAATAAGTCCTGAAATCTTCCATGATTTTTTCTTAGATACCATAGCATTTAATCCTACACTGTATGATGCAGATTCTGTTGCATTACCATAACTTGTACAATTAATAATTGTGCTTCCTGGGTTAGAGTTACTTGTTATACCCTTAGCTAAGTTATTATATGAAATACAATTCTTAAGTACATGGTCACCTAAAAGATCACCACCACCGAGCTTGAATCCATTACCTTCACCTGTTGCCTTTACAGTACCATCCTGATTGTATACAATACCGTTCTCATAAGCAACACAGTTCTCAATTGTTACACTTCCAATTTCTCCTGTTTCTGGCTTAGCATATAAATCCCAACCATCATCAATATTGTTAAATGCTATACAACCATAGAATTTATTACCATTACCACATGTAAGCTTTGCTGCAAATCCATCAGCATCATTATGTAATGCATCATCACTTGATGAAGCTGTACAGTTCTTTACTAAGTTATATGATGGCCATAATAAACCTTTTATTCCCTGTGCATTTGTTGCACTTCCACTTCTTGAAATCTGAAGACCAGTATTAACAGCTCTTTCAATATTACACATTTCAACTACATTATAGTTACCAGCAATAAGAACTCCGTTACCTGGAGCATCATATACATTAATATTATAAATGTGCCAGTAACTTCCCTCTATTCTTATTCCTGAATTATTTAATGATACACCATCCTTTGTTTCTGGACGGATTGTTATCATCTTGTCTGCTGTTCCGCTTGAACTTCTTGGAATTGATATTCCAGATGTATATGAACCATCTTTCATAACAATTGTCTGTCCAGGCTGTGCATATTTTACAGCTGTATTAATATCAAGAGGATTATTTTCTGAACCATCTCCTGCTGCTGTTCCGTCTGGAGCTGCATAGATTGTATGTCCAGCGTATCCATACTGCTTTACATTTACTTCAATTGATTTAACAATTACATCTTCACTTGTAAGATTCTGTCCGGCAGCTGGTGTGAATTCAGTATCAATCTTATTAGCACCTAAAGAAAGTGCTACATTAACTCTTGCAACTGAATCTGCCTCAACTGCAACAACACTTGACTTTCCGTCTGGTGCTGTAACCTTTAATTTACCTGCAACATTAGCTGCTACAATAAGTTCATAATCAGTATTACCAGTTTCTGTTGTAGAATAAATTCTTGCATCTGGTTTAACCTTCTCTGTTTCAGCAGGCTTAACCTCTGTGCTTCCTACACCTGTACTTGCTGTCTTAGTAAATACAACATCAGATGCTACAACACCAATCTTTCTTGCACAGAATAATCCGACAATTATACTTCCATCTTCCTGCTGTGAAAGAACTGAAAGATCATTATATTCTGTTGAAGCTGAATTAGTTCCATCACTTACTGTTGCAATATACTTATCATTAGTCTTTTCAAGTGTATATGTATACTTGTTTCCAACTTCCGGCTTAGTAACAACTCCCTTCATATTCTGTGATGTTACTTTGGCAGAAACCTTATCATATGATGCATCTGGTGAAGTAAGTCCTGAAGATATTCTCATTGTAGAATAATCAACTAAAGCCTTGCTCTGTCCATAATACATGCTTCCTATGCTGTTGAAATGCTTATGCTTGATAGTAATGTTATTCATATTAGGATTCTGACCAATTATATCAGATGCTAATATACCAAAACCTGTCTGACCATCAACAGCCTTTGATGTATCAGTTATCTCAAATGTAGCTGATAACATGAAATTCTCTGTATTTGGATTAATCTTAGTATAGTAATAAGCCATACCATCATTATCATTAGCAACTTTACCTGAATCCTCTGCTGAGAATGAAACAGTTCCTGACTTCTCTGAATTGTCTGCTACTGTAATATCAGCTGACTCAACATTATTCATTCTCTTACTTGCTGCTGTTGTATCCTTTGCATCAAATGTAACAGACTTCGAATTACCGTCTTTATCAGTTACAACCATTGTGTCTGTCTGCTGTGAACCTATAACACCCGAATACCACTGCTGATCTTCTGTGTTACTTACTGTAATCTTATCTTCATAGAAAGATTTAATTTCATTACCATCAGCATCCTGTGAAACAGCATTAACCTTAATATTATAAGTCTTGCCTGCTTCTAAACCAGTAAATGTATAATCGTCTACATTTTCCTTATCAGCAAATACTGTAACATAATCTGCTGCACTCTCTTCTTTATATGATAATGTAAACTTAGCATTTTCTACATTATACCAGTCGAGATATACTTTACCCTCACCTTCATTAGCTAAAAGGTTAAAGTATGGCTTAGTTAATGGTAATACATAATCTATTGTTTTAGCTTCGCTTGTCTTAAATGCATATCCTTCTCTGACTGCAGTTAAAGTAAATGTAAACTTGTCTGACCAATATGGTGTTACAGCAATACTCTTAGTTCCCTTGCTGTCTATCTGATAATGAGCTGCCTCGTTACCTTCTGAATCAACCATACTTAACATAAGATAATCAGCACCTGTATACTGGTCAATATCTGCGTTGCTGAATGTTACATCAATTGTACCCTCATCATCATTAGCAACTACAGAATCAATAACTGGCGTTGGAATATTTTCCCATGGTGTAACTGTGTTTCTTAATCCCTTTGTTACTGAGAAACCATATAATGTAAGGTTACCACTCTGTGCATATACATAATACTTATTTCCCTTAATTACAGGATATTCTGTTGCCTGTCTTAATGAATTAGAAGTATCTGAATTAGTAACTACATCATAATATACCTGACCGTCACTTCCAACTGTTACAACATATAACTTCTTTCCACCCTTATCAAGTTTATATGCAAGCTTTAAATAACCATCCTGCTCTGCTGTAAACTCTAAATAATCTTTTGTTGGAACAGCACCGTCAACGTTGGCTTTAAAGCCCTTTATCATATTAGTATATGATACGCCTTCAATCTCTGCTGTTTCTGCTTTATAATCAGATTTTCCTTTAGCTACCAATCCACTGCCTGCAATGTTCTCATCTATAGCAGCACCTTTACCGATATACACGGTATTCTCTGCCTTCTGTGATGCATCTGTTGGTTCTGGATTAAATGTGTAATTAGTTGTTTTCTTCGCTGCTTCCCATTTAATACCATAAACTGGCATCTTACTTTCTGTAACATATGCGTAATATACAGTTCCGGCATCAAGAGAGTATGTCTTTACAGTATTAAGAGATGCTCCTGTTTCTACAACAGTTCCGTCATCTTTTATAAATTTATAAATTTTATTCTTATTAATTTTAATATATAAAGATACATCTCCATCTTCTGTTGGTGCAAGTTTTAAATATTCACCTTGTGTAAGAAGACCATTATTTTCCTTGACATTTGTAGTTGGATTAAGATATCCATTAAACACTCTGTCTCCAACTGTTAATGAATCTGCACTTGCTACATAACTTATATCTCCCGCAAATGAAACATTAAGAGTTGTATCTCCTACCTGTGTATCCTTCTGTACTCCTTTCGTTAAATCAATCATTCCTAATAAGGAATTAGAATACTCTGTAGCTGTCATTCTTTCTTCAGCACTTACTTCAGTTGCTCTCCCAGTAAACATATATACTGGCATAATTCCTACAACCATTAAAGCTGCCATAAGAAAAGACAACATTCTTTTGGTTCTTTTTCTCATGAGAAAAATTCCTCCTTATATTTTTCATAAATCTGTATTTAGAGTAACACCACATACAACAAATAGTCAATAACACTTTTAGTAAATTTCTTTTTAAAAGTTATTTTAACAAAGGTTTATTTTAGTAACATTGCACAATTTATCTGACTATGTATATTGGGGAAGAACAAAAAAACTGAGGCCTGGAAATCCAGACCTCAGTCATATGTTTTATTAAATTATAGCCTTATTAAGCTCTCTTTCTCTTCTTCTCGAAAAGAACTACTGAACCTGCAAGCAATGCCATAAGCATAAGCATTGCATATACAGCTGTCATATTACCAGCAAAATCGCCTGTCTTAGGAAGAACTTCAAGCTTTGTCTCTGCAATATAACCATCTGTGAAGTAAGCTCTGAATGTATGCTCAGCTGCACTCAATCCCTTAATATAAGAAGCCTTGAATGTAATAACTGTTGTATTACCATTAGCCTCTACAGTGTACTTAGAAGCATCAAGAACTACATCATCAACCATAATGTAATCAAATGTAGATGCATCTGCATCAATTGTCCAAACGATATCTGTTGATGTTCCCTGAACAACTGCAACATCTGTTGTGTTACCCTTAACTACATCCTTACCTGTTATAGAAATTGTCTTACGACCCTTAATTCCCTCAGGAACAACGATGTTAGCTGATGGAGTACCTGTCATTCTTGCACCTGCATTAGCTGCTGCCTTGTCTGTAAGAACAAGGAGACCATTCATGTTGATTGTGTTATCAGCATTTCTTGTTACCTTATGTGATGCATATACATGTGTTGCATAATCCATTGTTGTATCAACTGATTCAAACCAGTCATCCGTTACAGTTGTAGCTGAGTTCTTAGCTGTTCCACTGTAGTTCCAGAAGTAGTTAGTATCGTTATCAACCTTTGACTTATCCTGTGTTCCAAGTAACTTAAAGTTCTCTACATTATCTTTCATATATGTTCTGTATGAAAGTACACCTGTTGCTGAGAAATCAGTATTCTTAGCTGTATTAGTGTAAAGAGCAATGTTATATGCCTCGTTGTTGAATGTTGTACAGTTAATAACATTGATATCAGGGCAAGAGTTAGAATCAATACCCTTAGCCTTGTTATCAAATGCTACACAGTTCTCAAGGATATGCTTGCCTGACATGCTGTCACCACCAAGCTTGAATCCATTACCGTTACCAGCATCTGTACCATCCTCAAGGTAACCATTGCCATAAGCAACTGAGTTCTTGATTGTTACTACACCGATTGAACCTGTCTGAACCTTAGCGAAAAGATCCCAACCATCATCAGCGTTATTGTATGAGATACAACCATCAAATACATTACCATCACCAACTGTTAACTTAGCTGCGAAACCATCAGCATCTTCATAACCTGCATCAGCGTTACCATATGATGTACAGTTAAGAATTAAGTTATATGCTGGCCACATATCAAATTCATCTGTGGTAAGATATCTGCTAATCTGAAGACCTGTGTTACCATTGTGGTAAGTCATAATGTTATCCATTGTGTTGTACTTACCAGAAAGCTGGATACCCTTCTGTGCATTAGCCGAATTAGTTACATCAAATCCCTGGAAATACCAGTAATCTCCAGCAAGTACCATACCTGCACATAATCCCTGGAAATCAAATACTGGTCTTGAGGTAGCTTCTGGATCAGCAACCATCTGAATTGGCTTATCTGCTGTACCATCTACTCCTCTTTCTACTTTAACTGTCTTATCAAGGTAGTATGTACCTTCCATAAGTACGATAGTCTGTCCTGGCTGAACATACTTAACAGCATCATAGATGCTCATTGGGTCTTCCTTAATACCTACACCATACTTACCTGGTGCAACATAGATTGACTGACCTTCAACACCGTATGTTCTGTATGTAACTGTAAATGTGCCTTCAATTGGCTCATATGATGACATAACCATATCCTTTTCTGGGATATAATCAGCATCTGGTGTAAATACATATCTGAATGTATTCTTACCTACATTAAGTGTTGTTGTTGCTGGCTTAACAACTGTGTTAGCTGCAACAGCGATATCTGTAGCAATTGCGTTATCTTCGCTATCCCAGATAGAAAGAGTACCATCACAGTTAGCTGTGAATCTGAACTCATAATCGCTTGTACCTGTTGAAGTCTTAGAATTAAATGCTGCATTTGTTACTAATTCTTCAATTGGCTTCTCTTCTGCTGGAGCATCTTCAGATGGATCAATTGTTGTAAATGTTACATCTGAGAATGTTGCCTGTGCATATCTACTTGTAAAGAAACCTACATATACATTATCTGCGTCAATCTTTGATAATGCTTCTGTATCATAATACTTCTTAGTTGTTGAATATGTTCCATCTACTGTTTCATAAGATACAAAGTATCCTGTGTTGTTCTTCTGAATTGTAAGATACATCTCAGTAATTGGATTCTCAATTGTTGCATCAACGGCTTTTGTAGCATTGCCAAAGAGGTTACCACCTTCTGGATATCTCTGATCAAGAGGATACATAGCACTTGAGAAATTATCAACTATTGTCTGTGTATCATTAGCTTCAATAGCAGCTAAGTTATCCTTAGTAATACCCTTCTTCTCCTGAGATGCAATACCAATCTTCTGAGTTACCTTAAGGGCTGTTGTATCGTTAGTTACCTTTCCTTCTTCTTCATTCCAGTAGTATTCTGTCTTAGAAGCTACTGCCATGTAAGAATTATTCCAGCCTGAACCACCAAGCTGATCTGCAGCCATAAGACCGAAGCCTTCCTGGCCATTAGAGAAGTACCACTGATCTACTGTAACCTTAGCTCTTAAAGTAAAGTTAAGTGATGTAGGTACTGCTGTATAATAGAAGTTAAGTCCATCGAATGATGCTGGAACTAACTTTCCGTTGTTACTGCTTCCTGTAAACTTACCATCTGTAAGCTTACCAGATCTTAATGTAACAGAACCTGTTTCATTAAGATTTCCTTCATATGCTGAATTAGCTTCGCTTGCACCGTTACCATATACAATATATCCCCATACCTGCTTAGCATCAGATGTTGCTGTTGCAGATATTGTTGACTTATCAGATACAGCAGCTGGTGTTTCTCTTACTGCTTCTACTGCAAAATCATACTTATTACCAATTGTTAATCCTGTAACATCATAGCTTGTCTCTGTTGTAAAGCCAACCTTTGTTCCATCAACATATACATTGTATGAAGTTGCTTCCTTAACTGACTGCCATACAAGACTTACTGTACCATTACCCATGCTTGTTGCACTGCTGATAGATGGTGCTGAAAGAGGAAGTGCATACATAAATTCTACTGTATTTCCTTCTTTGTCATTCTCATCTGCTCTTATAGCTGTAATTGAAAATACATACTTTCCTGTATAGCTTGGTTTAAATTCAACAGAAGCATTTTCACCCTTTTTGGTGCTATTATTAACTGTCTGTTTTCCCTCTGGATCTGTCATAGTTACAGAAATTTTATCTGCTCCGTCGTCTCCTACAACTGCATCAAAATCTACTACAACTTTATTATCTTCCTGCTTTACATTTGTTATCTTTGGATCTTCAACCAAACTCCATTCTTTTCTTGTAACTTCTGATGAACCACTTGTCTTTTCTTTAACTGTAACGCCGTAAATATTAAGACCTTTATATGTAGAGGCTGCATCTGCTGCTTTATAATCTGCAATATAATATGTTCCTGCTTCTGTTATGTCGAATGTTGTTACAGGTGTTGTCTCCGCCATCACTTTATCTGATGCTTTAACAAGCTTTCCCTCTGAATCATATAATCCTATTACTGTATAGTTTCCATCTGCACTCTTTCCACCACTTGCTATTCCATATACAGATACTGTTGCTGTTGTTCCTGTTTTTACTGTAAATGATATTGAACGTGATGTTATGTTTCCCTGATTACCAGAACCCATCTTCAATGTCTGTGTAATCTCTGTTCCATCTTCAAATGTCTTTGCTTTGTCTGCTGTTTCTACTGCTTTTGCTTCAGTAGCATTAATTGTAAAATAATTATCTGTTCCTGCCTGTACTGCAGATGTTATCATTGCTGCTAAGCCGGCATCAGCAAGCTTGTAAGACACCGTTCCACTTTCTGCAGCCTTAGCTTTGCTTGTAAACATTCCACTAAACATAGTGAATGGCATAATAGCAACAACCATAAGCACTGCTAAAAAAGCGGCTAAAATTCTTTTACCCTTTTTCATAAAATCCTCCTTATTATAATATGTAGGTATGGTAACAATCATGTTATTAACAGCTCATAACACATTGTTTCGACATGTTGCACTACAGCATATCCCCTATACCAAAAGTTATTATCATTTTAACCCAATCATAAGTTTGCGTCAATAAGCATTATAGTTAATTTTTATGCATTTTTTCTATATTATTAATATTTTTTGTGCATGTTGCACATATATTTTGGATATTAATGTACATAATACCTAGGTAAGAAAACCCCTGCAGCATCATACGATGCCACAGGGATTCTTTTCTTATATTTTATACTTAAATTATGTATAATTACTTGTCTTTCTTCTGCTCCGCTAGCAGCTTCTCGTACTTTTCTTTCCAGTTTTCGGATTCTTGTTTCAATCTCTGATTATCCTCAGCTAGTCTCTCCATCTCATCATGCAGATATTTTTCCTCTATCTCAGCTCTCCTGCGGACCTCACACTGCTGACGTACTATCTTATCTGCATTTAATGTATACATTGTCTCTGCTGTTTCTTCCATATAATCATTATTATCTACAGCCATACGCAGCTCCTCCCATGTCTTTGCCTTAAAGATTCTTGCCCATGTATCTATCCCATACGCCTTATCTTCTTCACTCGCCATTCCTATCTGCGTTAAGTCTAACACACCTATCCCCAGTTTGTCACTATAAAGTCTATGGCTTTCTTCATCAAAAAAGTAATATTTTGCAAAAAATTTTGGTTCTTCTTTTCCTTGCTCTTTCCTTTGGATAACTGCGGCGATATGTATTACTTTGCCAGACTTTCAAATGTTTTCAGATATTAACATTTGTGTTTAAATATATTATCGCATAGTTTTTATATTATTTCAATACTTATATTGTCAAAAAATAAATATATTATAAATATATCTATAAATATATAAAAATCCCGCCAGACACATATAACATCTGACATGATTCTATTAATACATATTCTACTGTCCACCAGTCGTGAATACCGACTGTACTGTCTTAAACAGAATTTTAATATCAAGCAGGATGCTCCAGTTATCAATATAATCAAGATCCATCTTAACGATATCCTCGAAATCATTAACAGTCTTTCTTCCGTAAGCCTGCCACATTCCTGTGATACCCGGCTTCATTGAAAGTCTTCTCTTATGATGACCTTCATACTGCTTAAACTCGCCATCCGTTGGTGGTCGTGTTCCAACAAGACTCATATCACCCTTAAGAACATTAATGAACTGTGGAAGCTCATCAATACTTGTTTTTCTAATAAACTTACCAACCTTGGTAATACGAGGGTCGTCTTTCATCTTAAACATAAGTCCACTCATCTCATTCTGAGCCATGAGTTCTTTCTTACGTTCCTCCGCATCCATATACATAGAACGGAATTTATATATATAGAAGTAACGGCCATTCTTTCCAACACGTTTCTGCTTGAAAAAGATAGGTCCCGGTGATTCAATCTTAATTGCTGGTGCTACGAATATCATTGCAATTACCATAAATACAAGACCGACAAGAGCGCCAAGAATATCAATACATCTCTTAACGAACATTCCCTTCCAGTCATATATTCTGTTAGCAAATGTAATGACAGGTACACTTCCTATATAACCAAGCTTACAATCGAAATCCTTATAGCTGTCAAGAATCTCAAGCTTAAGATTAACAGTTACACCCATATCCTCAAGCTCCATAACCATAGGCTTGATGTTTTCACGAGTCTTATAATCAACATCTATAAATACTTCATCAACAACTTCATTCTTAATGAATCTCATCATGGAATGAACATTTGCAATGACAGGAACACCTGAGATTGTCTGACCTGTCATATCCTCATCTGTAATTACGACGCCATTAAGTCGATGCATCCAGTCTTTTTTTGATACAACCTTGGCAAGTGTATCTTCGGCACGGCCTTTAATTGTAACAACAAGAATACTTTGTGTACGGATCCCACCATTATGGTGTCTCATATACACCTTCACAAGTGCTCTTAATATATACATAAGAACTGTTCCAAGGAAAAATGTTATAACATATACACTTCTTGGAACACCCTGTGTAGTCTTGCTTAAAAGTTCATACGCAGCTATAACTGCTGATCCAATAAGATTCTTCTTTAAAACAGAGATAAACTCCTCAAACCTTCCACGATTAAGGACATCACCTTTGATATTACAGAAAAAAGCTGTAATAAGAACTGCTATGATTATTATAATTATATTATTGTTAAGTATCTGCATAACTCTGCATAATGACTGGTGTCTGTAACCTGTCAGCCATATGAATCCGGAAAGGTAGTATGCAAGAAGCACTGCTATCGCATCAGTAAAGAATATTAAAACATTCTGAATACTTTCTTTGGTTCTGTTAACATTAATCATAAGTTAGTTAGTTTTACCCCCCCCACGCTATATTTTTAGACATATCATATCTCTGTATGAAATATAGCATAGTTAGTTAAACTGTGCTTAAAATATTCCGATATACGCTGACCATTTCGTACCTCGGAATGAGCCCCGCTAATCATTATATAGACATGAGGTAAAAATATCAAGCACGATTCAACTAAAAAAATAATAAAAAAATAACAATATCTATGTTTCTTAATACTAATTATTGTCCTCGCTATTACCATAATAACTACCGTAATATTTGCCATAATACTTACCGTAGTACTTACCATAATAAGAATTGCCTGACATATTAACTTTATTAAGTACGCTTCCAAGAATCTTACATCCGGTCTTCTCAAGCTGCTCCAATGACTTTCTTGCAAACTTATAGCTTATGTCTCCAGCCCCTATTACAAGAATTCCACCGTCACACACTTTAGATATAACAGCCGCATCAACAACACTTCCTATTGGAGGTGTATCAATAATAACTATATCAAATGTATTTCTTGTCTCTTCTACCATCTTGGCAAATCTCTCATTGCCGACAAGCTCACTTGGGTTAGGTGGCACAGGTCCTGCAAATATCATGCAGAAATTAGGCTCATCACTTACACATATAACATCTTTCAGCTGGTTCTTGCCTGAAAGATAATGTGTAAGTCCATACTTAATCTTACCCTTCTTTCCTCTGTTCTTCATAACAGACTTTCTTGTATCTGCATCTATAAGTAATGTGTTCATTCCATTCTGTGCAAATGACATTGCAAGCTCGAATGCAACAGTACTCTTTCCTTCACCTGAAATACTGCTTGTTATAAATATTACTTTATTATTGTCACCTGTAAATTCAATGTTAGTTCTTAACATTTTATAAGCTTCTCTTGTTCTGAAATCAAGATTGCTCTGCTTTACTGAAAACTCCTGCATCTCTGGTCCTCCATTAACTATGTCCCTGTTATGACTTGATAATCTTTGACTTTGCATCATTAAGACTCTTCTTTACTTTTCATTATTATTGTGTGAAGACTTTCTTCTGTCAGAATTTTCATCCTCAGCATGATTCATTGGAATAAGTGCAAGTGTACTGATACCAAGATATTTCTCAATATCTTCTGAACTCTTAATTGTATCATCAATCAGATATCTGACAATAATAATAATAATTGAAACAATTATACCGATAATAATTCCAACTAATGTCCACTTTGTAATTGATGGAGAAACCGGAGCTGTAGGAAGATTAGCTGAATCCACCACATTAACAGCTTCAATATCCATAACCTGTGTGATATGCTGTGCTGCAAGATCTCTTACTGCATTAGCTATCTTCTGTGCCTGCTCCGCACTTGGGTCTGTAACAGTTATGGCAATAATTCGTGTATCATTAGTATTAACTGCTGAAACTCTTCCAACAAGACTTTCATATGTTTCATTAAGGCTTAACTGTTTAATGACGCCCTCTATTACATAACGGCTTGTAACGAGCTGTTCATAATCCTTTGACAAAGTTGTTGAAAGCTGTACATCACTATATGTAACTGAAGTACTGTTCTGTTTATTAAGAATATATACCTTAGTTGTTGACTGATACTGTGATGTTATAAAGAAATTACTGTATACAAATGTTACAGCTCCACATATAAAACCAGCTAATAATATCATCCACATTCTATGAAGTAACAATCCGAATATCTCCCCCAGATTAACTTCAATTTTATCTGTTCTCTTATTAGGTTCCATTATCTGTTCTCCTTTAACGTATTAGTATCAGCTAATAATCTGTCAAATGCATTGCCATATAATATGCTGTCAACATACGCTTCATCATATTTTTTATAAAGCAGCTGTGTACATTCCTTCATCTTAGGCACTCTGCTGCGTTCACATCTGTGTGCATCAGTTCCAACATAATCAACGATTTCCTCTTTCAGAAGTCTGTGTACGAATTTCTTGATTTCTTTACCCATGCTGCCGGTTATACTTGACGCATTAACCTGAATCTGGGCTCCCATATGTTTGATTTCCCTGACATTGTCAATATCATCAACCATACATCCATATCTTTCAATATGCGCTATAATCGGATGATAACCCTCACCAATTATCTCATCAATTGAATTCCTTATATACTGATATGGGTCAGATGGCATGAATTCAATAAGGACATGATTAGTACCATTCATCCTGCTAATCTTTTCTGAATCAATATAACTGCACATATCTTCAAAATACAGGATTTCGTTTCCCTGATACAGATTCATATTAATTCTAAGAGTAGCTGCTGCGTCATTAACTGCATTAATAAGCTCGCTAACCTTCTGTGGAGTAGCATTATGATGTCCACTTTTGAAATGTGGAGTAGCAATCATATGTGTTATTCCCTCTGCCTCTGCAATCTTAAGCATCTTAATAGTTTCTGTCATATTTCTGGAACCATCATCTATTCTCGGCATAATATGACAATGTACATCTACAATGTACTTTGCACTCTTTTTCTTATTACCAAACAACATAATATTCCTCATACCACTTTATTATTAAGTAAATCTTAAATATTTTATCAATGTACATAATACATGTCAACTGTTTATCCTATCAGTTCATAACTCTCATTAATCTCTCCAGCCTTAATCTGAGCCATTCTTTCTGCAATTCTGCTCTTTACAAGTTCGGCAACTTCTTTTTTCTTAAGTTCACCGTACTCAGAATACAGAATTGGCTTTAAGAAATGAACCTGAGTATCAACTCGCTCAAATGTATTGCTGTTCATAGATTTGTATGAATCAAAAAGTGCTACAGGAACAATTGGTGTCTTAGTCTGCAGACTGCATGAAAAGCAGCCAGCCTGAAATTCCTGAAGCTCATTCTTATTGTCAGTGTAACCGCCCTCTGGGAATATAAGGAAGTTTCTTCCTGACTTAACCTGCTTTGTCACATCCATAATTGCCCTTACTTTATCGCGGTTATTATCAAGATCAATAATGACTGCATCAATAAGACCACAGACCTGACGGCTCATAAGTCTTTCTGCCTGCTTCTTTCCCCATAGAACACCGCACGTTTTCTCCTGTGCGAGAATAATTCCTAATGCATCGTATTTTCCCTGATGATTAGGATACATTATGTAATTACTGTCCGTCGGAATATTCTCTCTGCCATATACTTTAGTTCTTGTTCTGGCATGTCGTCTCATATAATCAATAATCCACTTGGCATACGCAAACCGCTCTTCCTCAGAATGACTGCTTTTATTGGCAATCATCTTATTGGCCTTCGGTACAGCATGAAGCACCATGTGCCAGCTCGATATAACAGTACATTTGAAACGCAGATTAAACATTCTCATTCCTCATCTTTCTATATAATCCCTGCTAATTACGCAAAAATCTCCGCATGTGAGTATTACTGCACATGCGAAGAGAAATATTTTGCAAAATCATCACGAATGATAGCATACCCCGCCTCATTCGGATGCATGCCATCCTTACTATAATATGCCTTTATGTCATTAAGTGCAAGAAAACTTTCTCGAAGACTTAATATTTCACAGCCATTTTCCTTTGCAACAGCTTTTATTATGTCACCATATTCCACATATTCATCTTTCATCTGCTGAACTGAGTTCACATATTCTGACATAATATCCTTATCCACTCCACTTTCGAGCAGATGTGAAAGATACACTTCAATAGCAATCGGAGGTGCAATTACTGCAGTTACTGCAGCCCCCTTTCCCTGTAACAAATGTATCATGTCCTCATAATTCTTTTTAAAATCCTGTGGAGCAACTCTGTGCCTGTGTTCATAGTCACATTTGCCCTCACATATTGACTTCCAGTCATAGTCACAGTCGTTACCGCCACATTCAAGAAATGCGACATCTGGTACAGGCTGTCTTGACATTGTCTGTGTAAGCCACATTTTTACTCTTTCTGATGTGAATGTCGGCATTGCGTAATTGACAAACTTCATATTATATGGTGTCTGCATTGCCTCAAAGCCGATTGCATCAGAACTGTGGTAATTCCACGCTTCATCTGGCATAACACCTCTCATAAGCGAATCACCGAACATGTAATATATTTTCATAAGCTGCCTCTTATCTTAAATTAGGAGCTGGAAGAGGATTCTCTGGTGTAACAGCATCCCAGTAATTGTTCATAAGCTTCTCCAATGCTCTCTGTGGAATCATTGGCTGTGAAGCATAATCAATCATATCCTGAGGAATATCCTCACCCTTACCCATAACCTTACCGATTTCTGTATATCTCTTAAGATATTCATTAATCTGGTTTACCATAGGTGGAATTGCAAACATTTCACTCTGTGGACAGAGGAGAGCCTGATATCTGCCCTTTCCATAGATGAAATTAAATTCCTTGATAAGTGCATCATATATCTCCTGAGTTCTTCCATATCCGCATGATGATATAACATAGAACTTCTTGCCGCTTACATCATAACGGAATTCGTGGAATGCATTATCTCCGATATCTCTTACCTTACCCTTGTAAGTCTCCATAAGTGGCATGATTCTGTCAACAAATGTTTTCATTGGACCCGGCATACCAAAGAAATACAGTGGGAAGCTGTATATAATTACATCTGCATTCATGAATTTAACATGAACGTCCTGCATAACATCATTGATAACACACTGGCCTGCTGTCTTTCCCCAGCAGCTCATGCATCCCATACATGGCTTGATATCCATGTCTCTGACTGTAAGAAGCTCAATCTCAGCTTCTGGATTAGTCTCCTTAAGTCCCTTAAGAACCGCATTTGTCATCTGCATAGTATTACTCTTAGGTCCTTTAGGACTTCCGTTTACTGCTAAAACCTTCATTATAATTAGTCCTCCATAAACTTCTCAAATGCTTTAAACTGTCTTCTCATCGTGTCGTATCCATACTGATAGCACTGAAGAAGTTTCTCGTTATTACTCTCAAAATGTCTTATCATCTGCTCCTCTGGGCGGATAACAAAGACCTTACCCTCTTCGACAAGCTTTTTCATGAACTTATCCTGTCTGTCATAAGCCTGTCGTCTGTGAGCCATAGCCTCACAAAGCTCAGGGTATTTCTTGTAACTCCACTCAATCAGCTTCTTTACCTTAGAATAATCTGTAGGCTTAGAACCTTCTGGCTTGGTAAGTACAACAATAATCTTGTCGCATCCCTTCTCAACTGCTCTTTCAACCGGTATCGAATCAATGATACTTCCATCAAGATAATGATAGCCGTCAATTTCAACAGGTTCGCATATAAATGGCACAGAGCAGCTTGCCATCTGACACTTCAAGAATTCATCTTTAGTCTTAAAATTACCCTTATACTCAGCCTTTCCAGTCTCACAATTCACAACAACACTCTCGCACTCAGTCTTGGATGCGAAAAATGTGTCAAAATCATAAGGAATGTCTTTAAGTGCATATTCGGCTACCAGCATTTCAAGATTAAGAATCTTCTTATTCTCGAAAAGCTGTCCGACACCATAATAGGCTTCTGCATTTTCATGGGTAATTATCTTTTTGGTTCTTCCTTCCTGTCTGGAAACATAATTCACTGCATTACCTGCTCCCGCAGACACTCCGATAACATAATCATAATAAATGTCTTTCTTAAGCATGTAATCCAGAACTCCGGCTGAGAAAATACCTCTCATAGCCCCGCCTTCCAGCACAAGCCCTGTCTTTACTTTACTCATAAGTGCCTCTTATTTAGCGTTAGCTTCTACATAATCAACAATATCTTTAACCGTTTCAAGCTTTGCATCAGAACTGAATCTGATCTTGAACTCATCCTCAACAGTAATAGCAAGTAACATCATATTAAGAGAATCAACTCCTAAATCTGTTGTAAGAACACTGTCCATTGTAATAGTTGATGGGTCGCACTGTGGCATAACCCTTCCAAAAATTTCCTTTAAATTCTCGAATACCATGATTAAATCTCCTTTTCCTCAATATAATTCTATTTCTATGCCTGATTTCTTAATATCTTCATTGCGCCATTTCTCTTGAAATCTTCTGTACGCACCTTAAGCTTAAGTACTCTCTTGAATGGTGGGAGTTCTTTATTAACCTCATCAACAGTTTTCTGTAATCTGTTCTGGATTTCTTCCTCAGATACACCCTCTAATTCAGGCATGTACGGAATAATCTCAACACCGATAACTGTGTTGCCATTCATATCCATCTCCTGTACAAGACAATCCTTTACAAGTGGCTGTTTGTAGAATAATTCTTCAATCTCCTCTGGCGATACATTTTCGCCATTAGGAAGAATAATAAGGTTCTTGATACGTCCTGTAATGTATATCCAATCATTGTCATCAAACTCAACAAGATCGCCTGTCTTAAACCATCCGTCTTCTAATACTTCTGCTGTATGCTCAGGGTCTTTGTAATATTCCTTCATTACATTATCACCCTTAATCCAGAGTTCTCCGTCAACAACCTTAACCTGCTGTTCTGGATAAATGTGTCCCATAGACTCAGGCTTCTTATCTGTATCGCAGTTACCTGATGTCAGGTTGGCGCACTCTGTAAGTCCATAACCTGCACATAATGTAATTCCTAATTCACGGCACTCTGCCATCTGTCTTGGAGGAACAGGTGCAGCTCCGCACATGATAAGCTCAAGGTCACCGAGGAATGCTCTTCCCTTAAACTTGGCAATGTTAAGGATAATCTCAACAAGACCAGGAACAAGTACAAGAGTTGTAGGTCTTACAACCGGAATATCACCAATTGCAGCTCTCATATCAGTACATGTGTATGTAAGTGAACCTGTGTAAAGCTTAGCCATATAACCCATAATCGCACCAAATATGTGTGAAAGAGGAAGCATGGCTATATATCTCTTATGAAGAATGTTACCCGGTCCGAATACACCGTTGAATGATCCTCTCATAATTGAGCCGTGGCTGTGAACAGCGCCCTTAGGTGCTCCTGTAGTTCCACCTGTAAAGAAGATGGCTGCTGTAGTATCCTTTTCAACATCTGCAAATGCACTTTCAGTCT
The DNA here is from genome assembly GCA_963590775.1 of Desulfovibrio piger. Lineage (GTDB taxonomy): Bacteria > Bacillota > Clostridia > Lachnospirales > Lachnospiraceae > Lachnospira. The sequence continues at coordinate 11,628 of CAVAPS010000025.1, read as the reverse complement.
CACCAATAGAAGTGCTTGGCCATGTCTTGCAAGGAAGATTAGCTGTAACCTCTGTAAACTCCTTACCAACAAACATACCAGCAAGGTCGAACTTCATACTGATTCCTGCAAGTGCCTTATCATTAAGTGCATTAGGGAGCATGATTAATACATGTCCTGCTGCTGGAATTGCAAGGAAAAGCTCCATTGCATCAAAATCGTTCTTTGCAAGTACTGCTATGTTAGAACCCTTCTCAAGTCCTAATGAATTAATAAATGTAACTCTCCTGGCAACTCTTGAAACAAGCTCCTCATATGTATATGTAGTAACCTTGTCACTTATGGCTGGATAATCAGAATACTGCTTCTTAATAAATTCAAGAAACTTAGGAATAGTTGGAATATATTCCAGTGTCTGCATCTCTTCTGGTGTTACCATGTTATAAAAATAATGATCCATAAAAAAACTCCTTTTCATTAATTATTATCTGTCTTTAATCACTTTCCAAGATGTTCTACAACATCGCGGAATCTCTCACATTCTCCTGCAAGATACTCAGCATTAAGCCCCTTACCTTCCTTAGTAAGTTCCATTGGCTCGCCAACGTACAGCTTAAGTCTCTTCCCAAACAGCTTATGATATTCTCCGTTATTATATACCGGAACAATCTTAGCTCCTGACATTACTGCCAGCATTGCGAATCCAGGCTTGAATTCATCCATAACCCCTGTCTTGGAAGTATGTCCTTCTGGGAATATAATCATATTATCACCCGCACGAAGATGTTCTGAAGCCCCTCTTATCCATGTAATATCTGTTCCAAAACGGTCAACTGATATGAACTTTCCACCACTTGTAAGCCATTTTAGAATCTTCTTGTCAGCCCAGTCCTTGGCTATTATAAGGACACTGTTTCTAAAAAGCATATAGAACATCTGTCCATCATTGTGTCCCACATGGTTACCAATGAATATGACTCCGCCTTTTTCAATCTCCTCTTTTGCCTTCCTGCTCTGATAACATATCTTCGGTCTGAACATAATATACAGGTAAGCATATAAAAGACCTCTTCCCATACTGGCTGTTACATTAATAAATGTTTTTTTCTTTTTCATTAGACTACCCTCTTGTTGTACTTAACATTTATTGCATATCATTACTAGCTTAATAGTTAATACACAAATGTACCAATAAAATGCAATATGTTTCTAATCAACATTGTATGTTTTTTAACAAATATTATCAAAGGTCAATTAGTTCTTATTTGACACTTATGTAACATTTCGTCGTATTTTGTTTACTATTATTTGCATATGATGTACAATATAATCAGGCTGAAAATGCTCGTTTTATCTAATTTTTATAAGTATTTTATATGTAATTAATAATTGACTGATTGGAGGCTTATATGGACAAATTATTAGATACTAATCCTGTTACGGAAGCTAAACCTGACCGCAGAATTCTAAAGACCAAGAAAGCAATATATGAAGCTCTGGTTGAACTTATGCAGAAGAAAAAACTTAATTCAATTACTGTTACTGAACTCGCTGCGGCAGCCAATATCAATAGAAAGACATTCTACACTTATTATTCAACAGTTAATGATGTTCTTGATGAAGGAATTAATGAGCTGATATCGTCTCTCAAAGACCTTATGTATGCTATGTCTGAAGATTACAACATGCTGTCTCCACAGACATTATTCGCATTTCTTAATACAGTTATGTCAGATGTAGATATGGTAAGTGACCTTTTTGCCTCCGATAATGGCAATATGCTGTTTAACAGACTTCAGAAAGCATTACAGGAAACCCTGCTGAAAGAACTGATTGATAATGATATCAAGATGAACGTTCCACCTGAACAATACCCATTGATTTCCAGCTTTGTCGCTGGTGGAATGGTTTCTGTATACTACGAGTGGATAACCAACCCTAATAAAACCTCACTCGATGAGATGACCCGTACACTGACAACACTTATTATTTCGGGCGTTCACGCATTTGCATAAGGAGATATCATGACATTTACTGTACTTACTGCAGAGCCGGCAATTGTCTCAACATGTTTTCAGAAGATTTTAAGCACACACACCACATATACAGAAAGGACTAAGTCTCCCTCCTGCAGTGATGCCTCCGGAGCTTGTATCACAGTTTCTGTACGTCAATCCTGATAGTCTTGGTGTTAGCATGAGAACCTCTTACCAGAAGGAAATAATGTTCGACGATATATGTAATGTTGATATATGTCCTATGGCAACAGTAAAACAGATTATAACAGACCGTGTTCCGGTAATATTTCCTGTTGTCAAGCAGGATGTACCTGTATCTTCTGATATCATGGTATTTCTTACATTATTTCTTCTTAAGCACATTTTTCTTTATATATTCAAATGTATAATCTTCACCCTTATCTGCAAGCATCTGTAACAGCTTATGAAGAAGAGCATCTGTCTCCGGATGCATAATATAATGTCCCAGTCCCTTAACATAATAATCCAAGGGGTCCGAATCCTTATATTTTTCTTTGTTATATATCCTGCTGGCAGCAACTCTGTCGCAAAACATTTCTGCAACATATTTAACTGGCATCTTCATACCGACAAGAACTGTGCTGTTTCCATCAACATCATAATCTATCCAGTACTCAAAATGATGCTTATTGCGTCCCTTGTGGTGTAACCATGCCTTGGAAACACCTTCATTCTCTCTTTGTGCATTATTAGGACTCCTGTGTCCGTCCTGATAATATTTCACTCCCGGTATGAATTCAGATGGCGAATACTTCGACAGATCATGCATCAGCCCCTGCCTGTAAAGTCCAAGCTTAAAGCAGTATTTTCTCACCAGTCTTCTGTGCGAATTAACTGTGTGAAGATGTCCATTGAAATTATGCAGCAACTTCTTCAATGTCATACAGCCTCATCCTTTCCATCATCATTCTTCTACATCCCCATCAACGGTTCTGTCTATAACCTCACCTGTATCCGGATTAACTGAAATACCATTAACCTCAAGTCTTTCATCAATCTGGATTACAAGGCACTGTCTGCCATCAATAACCTGAGTGCTTACGATGTCAGTTTTATCCGAATTAATCTTAATTACAACATCTGGTGTCTTTACTTCAAATTTCTTCCCGGATGAAACATTTGATGCAACAAGCTTTCCATGTTCTCCGGCAGCCATCTCAAAATGTTCCTCGAAATTCTCAAGTCTTTTTTCCTTAACACCGCTCTTCTCAAGCAAATCCTTCATCTCAGTTTTATCAAGCATAACCGGTGCCGGACTCTCCTGCTTCTTCTCTTCTATAATCTGCTCAAGATTCTCGTGAATATTCTTAACAACCTGAAGGTCAGCTTCTTCTCCAAGTGCCTCGCTTACAAGCGATGTAAATGTTTCCTTCTGCTGCTTGGCAGGAAGCGGAACAGCACAGTCAAGCAGGCAGTCAATAAGCCCGTCCTCAAACTCACTTACATCTTTAGTATAGAACAGCGTCATATCCTCATCTGCACTTCTCTTATTGAATGCCGGAAACAAAAAACCTACATCTGGCACATCAACCATATGATTCTGCTTCTTATCATGGAAATTATTATCCTCCTCATCATAGCCAAGTCCCGGCTTGGAAAGATTTACATGACAAATGCTGCATAAAATGTAGTTGTAAACCTCATCCGATGCATCTTCCATCTCAATATTATCAGTTGTAACTGCTGGAATATCGTACACCTGATTGATAAGAAGAATCAGATAATTACCAACATAACTGTAATTATTAATAATTCTGTCATAGAATTCATCAAGAAGCCTGTCATCTTTAAGACCGCTGTCTCTTAAGTTCATTAAAAATGTTCTTGCACCCTCATCAGCATACGCATTAACATTAAACTTCATGTCAATAAGATTCTTTCCTGGTGTACCTGAAAGAGTCTTTTTAAATATATCAAAATATTTGTGCTTCTCTTCTTCTGGAAGATTAAGAAAATTCTCATTAAACTGTGTTATCTTATTACGCTCGCCATCAACATAGCAGCCGCATAATCTTAATATTCCACAATCCTCTAATGTATATTGTGATTTAATTTCATTAAGTTCTTTTCTTGTCATGATTAACTCCATCTTAGAAATTCTGTGCATATCATTAAATATAACAACGTTGGGTTATTATAACACATTTTATCTCTCATCTGTGTACTTTCCATGTACATTCTCATAGCTCAGTATATTCTCATAACTCAGTACATTCTAATAGCTTCCTGATGCAACATTCCAGCATATAAAAACTTCCCCGGTTCTGGGGGAACCGGGGATGAGTAGAGGGGATAGAAATATAGTCAAATATAAGGAATTATGGAGTTATCCTTATATCTTTGTGTAATGTTATCAGTAAAGGCAATCAAATTCATTCAAACAAATTCAATTTCCCTCACTTTCATATATTATAGCATATTATTTCCGTCAATCAACAGATTTTTTGCCAAAATTCGAAAAAAATCAGTATTTTTTGTCGAATTTTTTTCATTTTTTGTACATTAGCTGTCAATATTATTTATTTTTTCTTTATACCCCCTTGCGGTGGGTGTTATTGCCAGTCCTCCTTCTCCTGTTTCTTTAAGACAGACCGGCATATCATTACCTATTCTTCTCATGGAATCTATTACCTCATCAGCTGGTATTACACTTCTAATTCCTGCCATTGTCATCTGCGCTGCTGTAATCGAATTGACCGCTCCAGAAACATTTCTCTTGATACATGGAACTTCAACCAGACCACATACTGGATCACATGTCAGCCCAAGCATACTCTTTAATGCAAGTGCCAATGCATTGGCACAGCCTTCGCTGTCTGCCCCCTGCATATATGCAAGTCCGGCTGCCGCCATTGCACTTGCAGAGCCAATCTCTGCCTGACAGCCTCCTGCCGCTCCTGCAATAGACGCATTTTCAGCAATCACAGCTCCAATTCCTGCAGCAATTAAAAGTGCTTTAACACATTCATCTTCCGGAACATCAAAACATTTTTCATAAGACAATAACACAGACGGTATAACGCCACACGAACCTGCAGTAGGTGCAGCAACAATTCTTTTCATGCATGCATTGGATTCGCACATCTTAAGTGCCTTCTCCATAACCAAGCCTATGAAATCCCCGCATATATTACTGCCAGACTCATTATACTGATGCATCTTATATCCGTCACCGCCTGCCATTCCGCTTGGCGACCTTAACTGCTGGTCGTATAATTCATCTGCGCTCTTCATTGCCTGATACATCTGCTTCATCTGTGCAAACACATCACGTTCCGACATAAGCTTGTCCTGTGCCTGTCCCGTAAGAACAACCTGCCATATTTCCTGATTATTATCTATACTTAATTTTACAAGGTCACTAATTGAATGATATTCTGCCATAAAACCTCCTTATACAACATTCACTCCATACCAAGATAAGTCACTTTAACAACCCCTTCTGCATGTCTTAACCAGTTAATTCCGTCTTCTGGGACTTCCTGGTCACATTCAAGTACCATAACCGAATTACCGCCCCTGCTCGCCCTGTATAGCTGCATAGTGGCAATGTTGACAGATTTATGTGCAAGCATCGAAGTAACTTCAGCAACATGCCCCGGCTGATCCATATTATGAACAACCAGAGTCGGATAATCTCCTGAGAAATTCGTAGCAATCCCGTCAATCTGTGCGATATTAATTCTTGAGCCGCCAAGCGACTCCCCGACAACTTCAAGTTTCTTGCCAGTAACCGATGTAAGCAGAATCTGTGCTGTATTCGGATGTGCCTCTCTTAATGTTGATTCCCCGAAAACAACCTCGATTCCTTGTTTCTTAGCTATCTCAAAGCTGTCAGGAATCTGCATGTCATCAGGCTTCATTCCAAGGAGTCCGGCAACAAGTGCTTTTTTCGTTCCATGCCCATTTCCGGTCGCCAGAAACGACCCATATAAAAGTATCTCAGCTCTCGCTATAGGTTCTCCCATAAGTTTGCCCGTTATATATCCAATTCTTACCGCTCCGGCTGTATGTGAGCTTGACGGACCAACCATCACAGGACCTATTATGTCGAATATATCCATAAAATATCCTTCTTTCCCTTAATTCACAACATTTTATATGTTCATACATTCCCGATGTTCATCTAAATGCTCAATATATCCTAAAAAAGCCACCGCTCCCTGTATAGAAGCGATGGCATCTTTGCTATCTTCGTCTTTATAATACTATTCCGGCAGCTTTTTGTAAAGTGTAAAATACATAGTTGTGAAGCTCGCCAGACCTCCTATTGCATTAGATATCGGCTCGGCGATAAATACCCCCTCAACACCAAGTCCTAGCATAGGAAGTATAATCGTAAGCGGCACAACAATAATTACTTTTCTGAATATTGAAAAGAATACCGCCCTTTTGGCACATCCTAATGCTGTAAATGTTGACTGTCCGACGAACTGGAACGACATGAAGAAGAATCCGAAAAAATACATCTTTAACGCATGTTCTCCTGAACTTATCATAGCCTTATCAGTCGTAAACACTGACAGAATCTCTTTCGGAAATACAATTACAACAAGCCATGCAACAAGCATATATAAAAATCCTATTGCTGCCGTGAATCTTATAGCTTTTCTGACTCTCTCATACTGCTTTGCGCCATAATTATAGCCAAGAACAGGCTGAGCACCGCTTCCTAATGTACTTCCTGGAACAGAAAGAATCTCCCTGACAGAGTTAATTACGGTCATAATTCCGACGTACATATCTCCGCCATACATAAAAAGCATTTTGTTGCAGACAATCTGCACAAGGCAGTTAGTTCCCTGCATAACAAATCCTGATATGCCAAGAGATGTTATCTTTCCAACCATCGAAGCCTTCAGAACCAGATTCTCTTTTTTAATATGGTAAAATGTCTTTTTCCCAGCAAAAAAGCTTACAACCCATGCAAATGAAACGCCCTGACTTATAACAGTAGCTATTGCCGCTCCATAGACTCCCATATGTAATCCATATATGAATATCGGGTCAAGAATAAGATTAATAACTGCACCAAGCATAACAGTCATCATACCTTTTTTCGGATATCCCTGTGCATTAATAAAACCGTTAAGCCCAGTTGAAAGCACCGAAAATACTGTACCCAGAAGGTATATTTTAAGGTAATGGTCAGCATATACATATGTTCCCTCACTTGCTCCAAAAAGGAAAAGCACCGGTCTTTTAAAAATGTAAAACAAAACCATAAGAACAATTGATGTAATTGTCAGTAATGAAACAACCTGACCTAATATAACCTCCGCTTTCTTCTCCTCTTTAGCACCTCTTGCTATAGAAAAAAGCGGCACACCACCTGTTGAAAACAGATTAGTAAATGCCGCAACAAGTGTCGTAATAGGAAAAACCAGACCGATTCCTGTCAGTGCATTGCTTCCAATAACCGGAAGATGTCCGATATATATACGATCCACGACATTATACAGAATCTGTATAAGTTGTGCGACCATAAGAGGAATTGCCTGATTAATAACGTTCCTCCAGACTTTTCCCTGCGAAAAATCACTTTGCATTACTATTATTCCTCATCATTAGAATGTTCTGTAACATCTTTAGCATCTACGATAATATCTGGTGCTGTGCTGCCTGTGGAAGATGTACCTGAAGCCTTAGAAGATGAACCAACCTTACTCTTGTAACCGGCAACAACCTCTCCAGCTACCTCTCCAAGCTTATTTCCTGCCTTTTTAATACCTTTTTCAGCAGTTTTTGCAGCCTTCATAGCTTTCTTATCAATTTCCTTTTCCTTAACAAATGAAGAAGCCTTGTCAGCAGCTTTATTAGTAGCATCTACTGCCTTTCCAACCCCATTTAAGAACTTTTCCTTATTAATTAAACTCATAATTATTCTCCTTTCCGTGTACCTGACATGTTCCTGAATAGATTCAATTTCTATGCATCAAGTTTCAATGCAACAATTATTGTTAATATTTCAGTGTAATTACTGAATTTATCTTATCCGTATTTAATGATATTATACATCCGTTGTCAATTTGGTAAAAATGTGCTTTAACTTCTTCATTTTTCAGCAATTCTTTACGATATTCGATGCTTACAAAGTTAAATTGCGGACCATTAAAGTATTCATCTGGCATAACGTCATATGCAGCATCAAGATAACTTATATTATGCATGTGTCCCAGATGGTCCACATCTCTTCTTAAAATTTTATATGGAATCTCAATATATTCAGTCTCCGGAAGATCTGTTTTCGTTATTTTCTCAGTAAATACGCGTCTTTCCGGCTCTGATTCGTATCTATCCATAATCTCGGGCGTGATTCTTACCGGTCTTCTTCTTTTGATATCCATATATATCCAGCGCGATGTAGCAATAATGATAGTTTCGCCATTATTATTGGTAATTCTGAAATCTCTCTCCGCAAAGAGCTTATCAACTGATGTTGACCATGTATAAGCAGTTAATTTATCATTATATGCAGGACGCTTAATAATCTGCATCTGCCAATTAAGAACTATCCAGGCACAACCAGTTTCACTGATTTCATTAAGTCCAAGACCTACAGTTGCTGAATGTAAGCCCGCAATATCCTCAAGAATGGTAAGAATTGCCTTATTAGTTGCCTTACTTTCTCTTCCGTAATCCTCAAGACCAATTCTGTATGTGTGATTAAATACCATAATAACCTCGTAAACTCATAAAATATCATCCGTTCGTTAATTATAACGTCAGTTCATCGATAACTCAAGTAATGTAGTAAAGAATTGTGTTACTAAATTCCGTTAGGCACAATATCTTGTGAAAATGTTTCACATGAAACATATTAAACATATGTTCTTTATAGTTTATTGCTATTTTTTTGTTTTTTTTATATGTTATTTATTATTTTGAACTCAGTTCATTTTTATATATTACTTTACTTTAATATTATAGAAATGTATCTTTATATTAGTATTTTGTATTAATATTTTACTGTTGTTTTTATATATAATTCCTATGATTTAATAATTTACCATCTTTATTATATTATGAACTCAGTTCACTTTTGAAATCGTATTTTTATATGGCTATCTCATATATAATATTTTAAAAAGCTTTCCCTTCAAATTAAATCAACAAATAAATTTTGCACTGAGTTCAAAAAAAGTGAACTGAGTCCAAAAATTTTTAATTTAAATGCTTTTTTATGAAAAATCAATTGAAAAGAATATGAAATGATGTATAATTGATGTATAATTAAATTAAATCACTACAAGAAAGGAAATACCATGGCAGAAGTAATTAGTTTAATTAACGAAAAGGGTGGGGTAGGTAAGTCAACATCTGCGATTACAATTGCCCAGATTCTGGCAATTTCAGAGTATAAGATACTGCTTATTGACCTTGACCCACAGATGAACACGACGAAGATGTACGGTCAGGCTGAAGCCAATTCTGATATAGATTATGAACATTTGTTTTGCTCTAAGTTAAAGAATAAAGAAGATGTAATGAATTTCATTACTGAAACAGAATATAACAACATATCTATACTTACAGCTTCAAGAGAACTGAACAGCCTCATCTATAAAATCTATGACAAGATGAAAGAGATCAATGTTGAATTATATCTTCGCAATAATCTTGGTCTTATTAAAGATGAATTTGATTACATAATTATAGATAATTCACCATTCAAATCATATCTTACATCATGTGCAATGTGCGCCAGCGATAAGATAATAACTCCTATATGTGTAGACAACTTCTCATATGACGGACTTATGTCACTTTTTGATACAATAGAAGAGCTTAATGACAAATATGCTTTAAGCATTGAATTTGCTGGAATCTTCATGACAAGAGTATCAGGAAGAACTACTCTTTTCAGACAGATGTACGAAAGTTATGAAAATATGTTCGGTGACAGATTCTTACCTATATCAATCAGGAACTGTATAGCAGTCAATGAATCTAACACAACATTTGAACCATTATTGACATATGATAAGAAGTGTCCGGCGGCCCTTGATTACGTTGAACTTGTTAATTATCTTGGACTTATGGATACAGCACATTATCGTAAACTTGCTAGATATCTGAAAGGAGAGAAGTAGTGATGGCTAAGAAAAATTTTAGTGCCGGAACAACTAAATCTGGTGTACTTAATAACGATGGCGGTGAAAAGCTCAGAGAAATACAGGCTAAGACACAGTACAATTTCAAATACATTCCTAAAGACAAAATCATTCCTAACCCTAAGAATGAGCAGTATTCACAGGATGGAATAGAGGCTCTCAAAGAAAGTATTCTTGTTAACGGTCTCCGCCATAATCTTTCAGTATTATATGATGCAGAGACTGATCTTTACCGCCTTATATCTGGTGAACGTAGATATCACGCTATATGCCAGATGACAGATAAAGAATACCGCAATAATTTCCCTGCAGGAATTCCCTGTAAGATAGAGAAATCCGACATATCCGCAATAGATGAAGAGATTATGCTTATATCAGCCAACCATGATGTAAGAGAAACAAGCATGGAAGTGAAGAGATGGGAAGTAAGCCGTCTTCTTGAACTTTACGAAGCCAAGAAACTCAAAGGTGAAATCAAGAATATCCACGCAGAGATTGCCAATCAGCTTAATATATCTGAACGTCAGGCAAGAAAATACACTACAGCCGAGAAGCTTATCCCTGAATTGTCAGAACTTCTTAACTCTAACGGAATTGACCTTAACCAGGCTGACAAATTTGGTAAACTTGATGAAGATGCACAGAAGACAATCCTTTCAATTATTCAGAAGAATGGAACAATAGAGAATGCTGAATTCCAGTCAATTAAGAAACTATCTGAAGAGAGAGCTGATGAAGCAAGAGAGTATAAGAAACAGCTTGATTCAGCAACTAAAGAGATAGAAGATAAGCAACATACTATTAAACTGTTAGAGCAGAAGATTAACAGCATACAGAGTAGTGACAATACAGCCGCAGGTCAGGAACCTAATAAAGATGATATGGTTAAATTCGCTATGCAGGCAAAAGAAAAGGCAGAACGCGAAAAAGCCAAGATGGAAGCACAGGTTGAAAAGCTGAAGCAGCAACAGAAAGAAAAAGAGCAGCGTCAGACATCTATATCTGATTCAGAGCTTAAAAGAATCAATTCCATTGCCAAACTGGAGCAGTCACTTAATCTGTTAGAAAATAATTTCGATGTACTCAAGAATAATAAAGCAATCATCAAGAATGATGCCGAATTAAAGATTCGAGTTGAAATATTGAAAGACAGATTGGTTGATTTAATAGAAAACCTCTAATTTGACCATATATGCTATTTTTCGAAATAGATACATATTTATACAGTTAACTAATAAAAATGCTTATATGAGCATTTTACAAGGTCCTTATTTTGACGGGTATTATTCAGATTATAATTTTTCTGGCATAATATCCGTCATTTCTTCATTTCTATATAATTCTAATCCATATATATATTATTATATTTTAACATATATTGCTAACTGATAATTCCATAAAGTCAGGTATTTACTAGGTTTGTGCCCATTTCTAATGTTAATGTTTTTCATTGGCACTGAATATTTCTTTTATGTATTAACTTTTTTTTTCAGAAA
>CAVAPS010000024.1:0-42027 GCA_963590775.1 Desulfovibrio piger | reverse complement strand
GAACCTTGAAGAACATCATTCCATTTATTGAAGGGAAACTATTCCTTAAAGTAAACCGGAAGAAAACAGAGGTGGCTCATATTAGCAAAGTCAAATATTTTGGATATACCTTTTATAGATATAAAGGTAAATGCAGATTTAGGGTACACGCAAAGTCAGTCACCAAAATGAAGAATCTTCTAAAAGAAACAGCTGAATGGGCAAGGCGTCGAATCCGAGCGACCTACTGGAAGCAATGGAAAGCAAAAGAACTTGCCAACAGTAGAAAAGGATATTGGAGAATGGCGAAAGTCTTAAACCAAATTTTTTCAAACAGAATAATAGCCAAGCTGGGATATACGTCCCTGCTTGACTATTATCTAGTAGTTTGTGAAAACTAAGGAACCGCCGTGTACGGAACCGTACGCACGGTGGTGTGAGAGGGAGGCTAATCAATCAATGATTAGCCTCCTACTCGATTTTACAATGAGCGGAATATTGAAGAATAATTAAACATTTTCTTTCTGAATAATAACAGGTATGTTATAATTATGAAAATGTGCAGTATGGAGGGGAGAATGAAAGGACTTAGAAAATATAAGACCGGATTTGCTTTATTGTGTTTTACTGCAACAATTTTAAGTGGTTGTGGAAAAAAAACGGATGCTGTAATTACAGATGGGGGCGATGTTACAGCAGTAAGTGCAGAGCATGAGACGGTGGAAGAAAGCAGTACAGATATATTCACATATAAAGATCTGAAGATAGGCAATGTATCATACCTGATGACAGAGTCACAGGTCAGGGCAATATTTGGAAAGCCTACAGAGGAAACAGAGGTTAATGGAAAGAAAATCTACTCATATAATGAGATGTCTATAGGATTTCAGAAGTTGAATGATAATAATAAACCTGACTGGAATGGCACTTACAAGGTAGTACAGGCGGCATCAATAGGCAATAATGATGTGTTTTCAAGAGAATTGCGGGTTGGTAATTCTACAGAGGACATATTAAAATGCTATTACAGAGATGTAGATTATCAGGACCATTTATATACATCTGAAGATAAAACTGTTGAATATGGTAAATTTCTGTATGGAGACAGAACTATTTCGGAGTTGAATAAGGATGAGAAGACAGATACATTTGCATATGGAATAATTAATTACAAAGGCTATAGCAGTATGGAGACAGCCGAAAGTTATAATATTGAGTTTACATACTTTGATGGGAAATACAAGGGTGACAAGGCAACAATCTATGATGATTACGCTACACTTGATTTTGAGATAGACAATAATGGTAAGATAACAGCAATTTCGTGGGTTTATAATCCGGAACGAAATTGATATGAGGAGGACAATTATGAAGAAATTTGCTAGATGTGTATTGATACTTATATTAGTTGCGGTACTGAGTGGAGTTGGAGGATATATATATGAGAATAATACAATAACTCCAATGTATGAGTCTGTTTCCAAGCTCTATATTGTGCCTGGTTCACAGAATGAAGCATCTATAAGAGCTAAGAATGGCGGACTTAATCAGGATTTTACAATTATATTCTCTAGTAAAGTTGTAATTGAATCAGCACAGAGACTTGCAGGGACATCAGAAGATATCTCAGAATACCTGACAGTATCTTCACCAGCTGATAGTAATATTGTAGAGCTTAAGGTTACTAATCCGGATCAGAACACAGCCAAGACATACGTTGATGCAATTGCCAAGACTGCAGTTAAGACAACAACTATAATTCCAGTTGAGTCAATACAGATTCTTTCAGAAGGTACAAGTGATGGTGTGGCAACTAAACCACATTTATATTATAATACAGCACTTATTGTGGCTGCAGCCAGTGCGGTGTGTGTATTTATTGAGTTGTTAATGTGCCTTATATTGTGTGCATTCAAGAAGAAAGAAGACCATAGTGATGACGAATATGAATATGAAGCAAGATTTGGAAGATATGCATATTCTGGAGCAGGATATATAGAAGATAAAGCAGATTCGACCAAGAGAATTTCATATGATAACAGTACACAGGGCGGTCATAGAAAGATTAAGACTGACGATATTCTTGCTGAATTCGATGATGAGGATGATGACGAGGAGTATGATGATTCATTCCTATATAAATCTTTAGATAAAGCGGAAGATAAGGTGGATATAGATTCAGTTATGGAAGCTGCTGCAGCGAAGGAAGAAGATGCACCAGAGATTGATGTTCCAGAAAATACAGAACCGGAAGTTACAGAACCAGAGGTGAAGGAAGCAGAGCCGGAGGTTACAGAACCAGAGGTGCAGAAAGCAGAACCGGAAACAACAGAGCAGGTAGTTACAGAATCAGAATCAATAGAGGCAGAACCAACTTTAGTTGACGAAGAACCCGCTCCTATTGAAGTTGAAGAACCTGTAGCAAAACAGGCTGAATCAGGGGTTAAAATTCTTGGAAGAATATACAAATAATATGCGGGAGGAGGAAGGATATGTTCAGCGTAAATATAGACAAAATTGTTAACATGACAGACAATGAAAGGAAATGTCACGATGAAGTCAGAGAAACTGTGAAGTCTGAATTAAAGGGTGGAAAAGTTCTTGCTGTGACAAGAAATGGAATTGGAGCATTTAAAATAGCATACAGTTTTGTAAGCGATGGAGAGAAGGTTCTTTTTATTGATGCCGATATTATGTCTGAGATTTTCCTTGGAAAATATAAGCTTGGAAAGAACCTGAAGGGGGTTGCGGATTTCCTTAAAGAGCCATCTAAGACATCAGATTTAATATGTAAGACTAATAATCCTAATTTTGATATTATATTTACCGGAGTATTAGATGATGGTGTAATTACAGAAGATGAAGAGGCTGTAATGAAACAGCTTATTGATATGTATTCTGCTGAATATGACAGAATTGTTGTAAGTTCAGATGAAGATGGCAGAATAGCAAAGTATTGTGATGGAACTGTTATCATGTACGAGGAAAGCGAGTTCGGTGAATTATCAGCAGAGAATTACACTAATGAGCTTGAGAACAATAAATGTAATGTTCTGGGTGTGGTAATTAATGAATAATATTGATAAATTTGTTCAATTAGTGAAAGAGTGCGACAGTATTGTATTTTTCGGTGGTGCAGGAGTATCTACAGAGAGCGGGATTCCTGATTTCAGAAGCCCTGACGGGTTATATAACCAGCAATATAAGTATCCACCTGAAACAATTATTAGCCATTCTTTTTATCAGAGATATCCGGAGGAATTCTACAGATTTTATAAGGATAAGATGTTATATCCTGATGCAGAACCTGGGATTACACATCTGGCATTGGCAAAGCTTGAGAAAGAAGGAAAGCTGAAGGCTGTTGTAACACAGAATATTGACGGACTTCATCAGAAGGCTGGAAGCAGCAATGTAATTGAGCTGCATGGTTCGGTGCTAAGAAATTATTGTGAGAGATGTCATAAGTTCTATGGCATTGACAAGATAATTAATTCTGAGGGCGTTCCGATGTGTGACTGCGGAGGAAAGATAAAGCCCGATGTTGTATTGTATGAGGAAGGTCTTGATGATAACAATATAACAAATGCTGTGAATTATATAAGACATGCCGATATGCTTATAATAGGAGGAACATCGCTTGGTGTATATCCGGCGGCAGGACTTATTGATTATTACAGGGGAGATAAGCTTGTTCTTATTAATAAGTCAGCAACTCCTTATGATAACAGGGCTGATATTCTTATTAATGAGCCACTGGCTGATGTATTCAAGAATTTTATGTAATTAATATATAACGGAGGTTTTGAATGGCCGGAATTATTCCATACGAAACTGGTGATATTGTAGAAATGAAAAAAAAGCATCCATGCGGGAGCAGCGAATGGGAAATCATTAAAGTGGGTGCAGATATTAAAATGAAATGCTTAGGATGTGGTCATGAAATCATTATTAAAAGATCACTCGCACAAAAAAATACAAAAAAATTGAAAAAGGCTTGAAATTAACTTCTGGATATGATAAGATTCTGTCTTGTGATATATTTTTAATCCTTGTTCCTTCATGTACATTTATGTGTATAAGGATAGAAGGGACCAAAAGACCAGAAGGAGGTGCGACGTAGATGAATAAGTATGAATTAGCATTAGTTGTTAGCGCAAACGTCGAGGATGAAGTAAGAACAGCTACTATCGAGAAGGTTAATGAGTTAATCACTCGTTTCGGTGGTACTATTACAGATCCAGGCACAAGCGAGAAGAAGAAGCTTGCATACGATATCCAGCATATGAGCGAAGGATTCTATAGTTTCATTAAGTTTGAAGCAGAAGCTACTGCTCCAGCTGAGATTGAAAGCAGAATCCGTATCATGGATAATGTATTAAGATTCTTAATCGTTAAAGACGGAGAGTAATTTATTAATCCCGATTTTTAAAGATGACGTTTGACTTGCAACTCTTTATAGAAGAGGAGATAAAGTATGAACAAAGTTATTTTAATGGGAAGACTGACAAGAGAACCAGATGTAAGATATTCACAGAATGCAGAAGGTTCTATGGCAGTTGCTAGATATACATTGGCTGTAGACAGAAGACGTGGAAGAAACAGTGATAATGAGCAGTCTGCTGATTTCATAAGCTGTGTTGCTTTTGGAAGATCAGGAGAGTTCGCTGAGAAGTATCTTCATCAGGGAACTAAGATTGTTGTTACTGGTAGAATCCAGACTGGTAGTTATACTAACAAAGATGGTCAGAGAGTTTATACAACCGATGTAGTTGTTGAAGAACAGGAATTTGCAGAAAGCAAATCCGCAGCAGCAAGCAATGGAGGAAACTCTAATTATGCTGCGTACACACCATCAAGACCAGAACCAAGCCAGGCGGCTGGAGATGGATTTATGGCTATTCCTGACGGAGTAGATGATGAGGGTTTGCCTTTCAACTAAGATAGGAGGTAAAAACCATGCCAGATAAGAAGGCTGAGAGACCAGAGGGTCAGATGAGAAGAAGACCAATGCGTAGAAGAAAGAAAGTTTGCGCATTTTGTGCAGATGCCAACAAGGTATTAGATTATAAGGATGTTGCTACACTTAAGCACTATGTTTCTGAGAGAGGAAAGATTCTTCCTAGAAGAATCACAGGAAACTGTGCAAAGCATCAGAGAGCTCTTACTGTAGCTGTTAAGAGAGCAAGACACGTAGCTCTTCTTCCATATTCAGTAGACTAATATATATTAAGACTACGAGCCGTAACAGGGAAACCTGTTACGGCTTTTTTTGTAAGCAGCGAGCCGTGTAATCCAGAATGTGCTTGCACAAATTCTGGATTATACGGCGAGCACCAATAATGAACAACGAAGGTCGAAGACCGGGAGTTGTGAATTATCAAGGCTCGGGAGTAGCGAAGCTACGGAGAGACTTGACTTACAAAGTGCGTGGGCAGCGATGGTGTCTTCAACAAAGCATACTTGTAGTATATTTGCAGACATGATATAATTATTCTAATTCGATTATGGAGATGTGTGTTATGCCAGATAACAAATATGGAAAAAAAGCATTTAAATATAGCGGACTTCTGAGGTCGTTTTTTGAATGGCCATTATATATCGGGGCGATTCTGATTATTATATGTGGAATTATGTTCTGTGTTAATGTTATGGCGGCAACAGTTGTAAGCATTTTCATGGTTATATATCTGCTGGCGTGCGGGTTTATGTATTTCTATCTGAGACCGAGAATAATGTCTGGAATGGTTGAATTTGCAGCCAATTACTCACAGGTTCAGAAGCAGCTTTTGTATAACCTCAGTGTGCCATACTGCCTTCTTGATAATAACGGTCATGTTCTGTGGACCAATAAGGCAATGCAGGACTGTATTGGTGTTAAGAAGGATTTCAGAAAGAATATTAATACAATTCTTCCGGAAGTTACACCAAGTATATTCCCGGATGGGGAGATTGGATTCAAGGAGATAAGGCTTACATTCCAGGACAGGGATTATAAGGCTGAACTTAAGAATATCGATGCGGATTCTATCGCAGAAGGTGTTGATATAATCAAGAAAAGCATGGATTCTTCAATGTATGTAATGTATCTTTTTGATGAGACAGATATTAACACATATATACAGAAGTTAAAGGACGAAAGATTCGTTGTAGGGCTTGTGTATATTGATAATTATGAGGAAGCACTTGACAGTACAGATGATGTAAGAAGGTCGCTTCTTGCAGGTCTTATTGATAAGAGAGTTAACAAGTATTTTTCTCCGGGTTCAGCCATTGTAAGAAAGCTGGAGAAGGACAAATATATCGTTGTATTCAGATACAGTTTCTTAGAGAAGCTTATGCAGGACAGATTCAGCCTGCTTGAGGAGATTAAGAACATTAAGATTGGTAACGAGATGACTCTTACCCTGAGTATGGGTATAGGAACCGGTTCGGCAGAGTATTCTAAGAATTATGATGTGGCTAAGGCGGCTATGGATCTTGCACTCGGACGAGGCGGAGATCAGGCTGTTGTCAAGGATGGCGAGAAGATTCTTTACTATGGCGGCAAGAGCCAGCAGATGGAGAAGAATACAAGAGTTAAGGTGCGTGTTAAGGCACATGCTTTAAGACAGATTCTTGATAATAACAGTAATGTGCTTGTTATGGGACATTCACTTGCGGATATTGATGCATTTGGTTCAGCCCTTGGAATATACATTATTGCAAGGAAGCTTGGAAAGGAAGCACATATTGTCCTTGGTGAGGTCACAAGCAGTGTAAGACCTTTTGTGAACAGATTCATAGGCAAGGAGGAGTATCCGGACGATATGTTTATAAAGCCGGATGATGCACCTTCCAAGATAAATGCATCAACAGTTGTTATTGTTGTTGATGTCAACAGACCACAGAGAACAGAGTGTCCTGAGCTTCTTGAAAAATGCAAGACAGTTGTCGTATTTGACCACCACAGAAGACAGAGCGACACAATTACTGGTGCGGTTCTTTCATATGTTGACCCATATGCTTCATCAGCTAGTGAGATGATTACAGAGATGATTCAGTATGTAGATGACAATATTAAGCTTAAGGCATTTGAGGCGGATGCACTGTATGCCGGAATTAATATTGATACAGACGGATTTAACAGCAAGTCAGGACCAAGAACTTTCGAGGCGGCAGCGTTCTTAAGAAGACATGGTGCTGATGTTACAAGAGTAAGAAAAATGCTCAGAAGCAATATGAATGAATATAAAGAGATTGCAAAGGCAGTAAGCCGTGCAGAGGTGTATAAGGACGCATTTGCAATATCAATATTCAATGGTGAAGGAATTGATACACCGACAGTCGGAGGTGCCAAGACAGCCAATGACTTGCTTGATATATCAGGAATTAAAGCTTCTTTTGTTATCACTCCTTACGAGGATAAGATATATGTGAGTGCAAGGTCTATTGATGAAGTTAATGTACAGCTTGTTATGGAAAAGTTGGGCGGCGGCGGTCATATAAGTATTGCCGGTGCACAGTTTACTGACTGTACAATTGACCAGACAATTAATAAGATTAAGATTACACTTGATAATATGATTAAGGATGGTGAAATATAATGGATGTTATTTTATTAGAGGATGTTAAGACATTAGGAAAAAAGGGACAGATTGTTAAGATTAATGATGGTTATGCCAGAAATTATGTACTTCCTAAGAAACTTGGAATTGAGGCTACAGCTAAGAATCTTAATGACCTTAAGTTAGCCAAGAAAAGAGAAGAAAAAGAAGCAGCAGAGGAGCTTGCTGCAGCTAAGGAGCTTGCAGCAAAGATTAATGAGTGTACAGTTACTGTTTCTATGAAGACAGGAGAAGGCGGAAGAACATTTGGAACTGTTTCAACTAAGGAAGTTGCAGAAGAAGCCAAGAAGCAGTTAGGTCTTGATATTGATAAGAAGAAAATGAAGCTTGATGTGCCTATTAAGTCTTTAGGTAATTATATTATCCAGGTTAAGCTTCACAAGGATGTGACAGCAGAATTAACTGTTAAAGTTGTTGAGAAATAAGTTTTAAGACACATTTGTAAGAAAGGGAGTTACTATGGACGAGTCAGTGGTAACACGGGTAATGCCGAACAGCATTGAAGCTGAGCAGTCTGTTGTTGGTTCAATGATTCTGGACAGACAGGCGATTATAACTGCCGCTGAAATCTTAAGGCAGGATGATTTCTACTACAGACAGTATGGAACAATGTTCCAGACAATGGTGGACATGAATAATGAGGGTAAACCTGTAGATATAATTACTCTGCAGGCAAGATTGAAGGAGACAGACGTTCCAGCGGAAGTCTATAGTATCGAATTTATCAGGGAACTGATGATTTCATTGCCTACATCTGCCAATATAAGACAGTATGCGGGTATTGTTAAGGAAAAGGCAGTACTCAGAAACATCATAAGAGTTAATGATGAGATTGCTAACCAGTGTTATGCAGGCAAGGATAAGACTGAGGATATTCTTGCTGATACAGAAAAGAAGATATTTGAGCTTGTTAAGAACAAGGGTGGTAAGGAATATACACCTATTGATAAGGTTGTTCTTGAGGCGCTTGACAGAATATCTGCGGCAGCAAAGACTAAAGGCGCTGTAACAGGTGTTCCTACAGGTTTCAAGGACTTAGATACTTATCTGTCAGGTCTGCAGCCATCAGATTTTATTCTTGTTGCAGCCAGACCTTCAATGGGTAAGACCGCATTTGTCCTTAATGTTGCTGAAAATGTAGCTATCAAGCAGCAGATTACAACAGTTGTATTCAGCTTGGAGATGTCCAATGTCCAGCTTGTAAACCGTATGTTATCATTGGAATCAACAGTAGATGCGGATAAGATAAGAAAAGGACATCTGGATTCTAATGACTGGGGCAAGCTTATCGAAGGTGCGGACAGCATTGCCAAGTCAAAGCTTATAATTGATGATACTCCGGGTATCTCAATCGCAGAATTACGAAGCAAATGCAGAAAATACAAGATGGAGAATAATCTTGGACTTATTATTATCGATTACCTCCAGCTTATGAGTGGCAGCGGAAGCGGACGTTCAGAAGGCAGACAGCAGGAAGTATCTGACATATCAAGAGCGTTAAAGGCGCTTGCGAGAGAGTTAAATGTTCCTGTAGTAACACTTTCACAGTTAAGCCGAGCAGTAGAGCAGAGACCTGACCACAGACCTATGCTTTCAGACTTGCGAGAATCAGGAGCTATCGAGCAGGATGCCGATGTTGTTATGTTCCTTTACAGAGATGATTATTACAACAAGGATACAGAGCAGAAGGGTATCGCAGAGATTATTATTGCCAAGCAGCGTAACGGTCCTATCGGAACTGTTAAGATGGCATGGCTGCCAGAACAGACAAGATTCGCAGATCTTTCAAGAGATTTGAGGCAGTAATTGGCTATGTTATAAAAAGAATATGTTATAAAATAAAACCCCGAATCAGTATTAAACTGGTTCGGGGTTTTATGTAAGTACCGTTCAGGTACATTGAACACCATCTGGTGAACGTTAATCCGTATCTTGTTCAGACTACTGTGGGTTAGGAGCGCCAACTGGACATGCTCCAGCACAAGCACCACAATCAACACAAACATCAGCATTGATTTCGTAATGAGCAGCACCCTCGCTGATTGCTTCAACAGGACATCCTGCTGCACAAGCACCACAACTGATACAATCATCATTAATTACATATGCCATAGTATATATCCTCCTTAATAATCTCTTTATTAACTGCCGTGGCAGTTGCTTTAGTGATATTATACGATAGCCTGTCATAAAATTCAATATGAATTTTTATCAATAAAATATATTATTATGGTTAGGTATAACTAACTTTAGATAGAATGGTAAAGTAAAATTAGTGTATTATTGACATTTATTCGGGGCAATATTATAGTAGATATATTGAGCGGTACGGAAAGTACCGACTATATTAACCTAATAACAGGAGGTCAGTATGGCAAGAATTACTAAGGACACTACAATTGGAGAAGCTCTTCAGATAGATGCAGGAATTATACCTATTCTTATGGGAATCGGTATGCATTGTGTTGGATGCCCATCATCAGCAGGTGAGACATTAGAGGAAGCTGCTATGGTTCATGGTATCGATCCAGATATGCTTATTGAGGAAATCCAGAATTATCTTCAGTCTGTTGGATAATTAAGAGAATAACAGATAATAATAAAGCCGGGACAGTTACTTTGAGAAATTACTTAAAGTTACTGTTCCGGCTCTATTAATATAAGGACAGACTATTAAATATAATATGCAATTATAATGTGCGTAGTATATGAAGGGCATGTTCTGCGATAATACAGTCGCAATGCTCAGTAAAGAATCCTGTATGATTATCGAATCCGGGCTCTTTCTTACCATATTCAGAAAGTATATTACACACTTTGTTGAAATCTTTCGCACTGCATCTGTTCTTGGTGATACAGAGGTAATATTTTCTATCAGATGGATTTTTGTATAAAGAATTATTGTCGTGATAGAAAGTGTCAACAATAACTGCAGCATTGCTTATATCGTCCATGGAGTTAAACGAAAATACTCTTGAAATATTGTCTTTAACAGGATTATCATCTTCAGCTCTGGCAGCAGCTTTGGCTGACGGTGTGGCTGGTTTGCCGGTCTTGGAATCAGAAGATGTGTTACTTAAATCCTTGTTAAAATATTCTTTCACACGGTTGAAGATATTCATAAGTTCATCTTCAGGTATTCCCTCTTCCTCTTCTGCAGCGGCACATTCATCAAGCTCATCATCAGCAGTTGGAAGGGAGTAATCAGAATAACTGTCACCTTCGATTGTCTCAATATCATCAAAATCGAATTCATCATCATCCGAATCAGATGGTGAGAAACGTGAAAATCTTGTATCAAGTTCTTCAGGGTTGTCCACTTTGGTAACAATAAGGACAATACATTCCGAAGAAATAGGAATAGCCTCAATCATAACAGGCGTATCTTCAGCCTCAAATCCTAATTCATATGAAGCCTGCTGCATCATATCGCGGAAGAGTTCTTTCGCTTTATCACTGCCATAGGCAAGCTCATTAATCTTTAATTGTCTTGATGCCAGATCAGACTTGTTAAGTGTGCATCTAATCTGGTTCTCATTAAGTCTTTCTATTTTCATAAGCCACCTCTGACTATACTTCATTAATATTATTAAAGATATAATACCCATTTTTGATGGATATGTAAAGGTGATGGGATAACGCATGAATAAAAAAATATAAAATTTTAAAAAATATATTGAAAATTAATATATTATAGTGTACTATCTGTTTAGGAGATGTTTTTCATGTATCGTTGTAAGAGGAGGTGCATAACGAATTTTACGACAAATATGAAATCATAAAGGAACTATCTTGTTCCGCACATTCTAAAGTTTATCTTGTAAGACACCGTATACTTGATGTGTACAGAGTTGCCAAGATATTTTCGGGTAACCAGCAGGATGCCGGAAGGCTCATGAAGGAGACCCATCTTATTAAGAATTTGAAACATCCCCATATCCCTGTTATTTATGATATTGAACAGAATATTGGAGAAGATAATGATAGTATCTGCATTATCGAAGAATATATTGATGGTAAATCTTTGCGGCAATATGTTCATGACGAAACAGATGCCGGAGGTTATCTGAGTGTACATGAGATATGTCGTATTGGCATTGAATTGTGTTGTATACTGGAATATCTTCATGGTTATAATGGCAATGGAATCTTACACATGGATATTAAACCAGATAATATTATGCTTGATAAAGATGGGAAAGTTAAATTAATAGATTATGACAATGCGGTTGCAGGTAATGCCGGATTGACAGTAGATAGCGGAAGTCCGCTGTATGCTGCACCGGAACAGTATAACAGGGAGAAGGCTGTAATCCAGTCAGATATCTATAGTTTGGGGATGGTCATTTTATTTATGGTGTCTCATGGACACATTGTGACCGATGAGAATCATAAATTATCTGAAATATCTTCCAGATATTCCAGTTTGTACCATGTTATCAATAAGTCACTGCATCACAAATGGGGACTTAGGTATAGCAGTGTCACATATTTAAAGAAAGAATTACAAAGTATAATGAATTGGGGCGGCGGTACGGATGAAAAACTCTCTTATATAATACAGGTTGCAGGGGATAAGGCAGGTATAGGAACTACATACACTGTGATGTGTATGGCACATTTTTTAAAGAAGAAAGGCATTAACTGCGTTGTGGCAGACAGGTCAGGAAACAGAAGGGTTTTACCCGCATTTGTTAAAGCAGGACTTATGGATGATGGCTCATATATATATAAGGGTATCAGAATTATTCCGGATTACAACGATGCGATATCGGTTACTGGAATAAAAGCAGAAGTTATTCTTGTAGATTCAGGGCATAACATGAGATGCCTTATGCATGATAAATGTATTGTGGATATGGCTGGTGATAATTATTCATACACGATGGTTTATGTAACAGGGAAGCACATATACGAAGAGAGGAAGAGATTCGCAAAATGTAGTGATGATGTCGTTTATATGCTGAATCTGGTGAGTGCAGAACAGTTTTATGAATTGTCGGGGATGTTTAAAGGTAAAAAATGCTACAGGATGCCGTGCATATATGACTGGTGTGAGGATAATCCTATATTTGACGAAACAATGAATGATTTCTTACAGGATAATCTTTCCGGATTATGGAAAGCTTACAGACCTGGTAGAATTAAGGAGTGTATTGGCAGGTTATATGAGAAGATTAGTAGTATCAGATATATTAAGGGGTTTAAGAAAAAGAAAAGTGAATAATGATGAAGCGGCTATGAATTATAAGACTGTCGGACTGATTGGCTTATGCAGCGGTGCCGGAACAACGCAGCTTGGTATCATGCTTGCTAACTATTTTTCGAATGGACTTCATCTGAAAACAGCTATTGTGAGTTCTGGCTTTGATGACTCATTTGACAGGATTAAAGAAGATGAGCATGTGGGGAAAGTTAAGAATTATGCAGGAAGCAGACGAGGGTTTTCATATAAGGGGATAGACTTCTTTGGGGGAGTCAGGGAAGGTTTCGTCCATGTTATATCGGAATATTATGACGTGGTTATTGTTGAGGTTAATCTTGCGGATCTGAAAGAAAAGCTTGCTGATGGTCTGAGAGATGTTATGTCTTGCGAGTGCCGGATTTTTGTTGGCTCAATGGTTCCGTGGAAATATGGTGAGTGTGTGAAAAGACTGGGAAGAATCAGAAGAATCTACAATGTAAGAAACATGCCTATAGTTTCAGTTACATGGCAGGAAAAACGGGCAAAATGCATGGAACGTGAATTCGAACTTAGAGCATATAAAGCACCTATGGAGGAGAACCCTTTTGAGATGAAGGGAAGTACCATTAAGATCCTGAGGCAGGTTGTAACCTGATAATTATTCTGCGTCCGAAACTTCTAAAGAAAATATATCACAAATCATGCTCTATGGAAAATCCCTTTTGCGTAGCGTATGATTAAGGTTATGGCATATTTTTATTGTTGGTAATTCCGGGAATAAAGGTATGCCATTTTTATTGTAATATGATACAATGTCAGTATCTTAGTGCAAAGGAAAGGTAGATAAATGGAAACACACGGTAGAAAAAGAATTAAAGGGATTATCATTGCCGCTGCGGTAGCAGGGCTTGTTATTATTGTAGCAGCAATGTTTATGATAGTCAGATATACTCCTACTAAGGAGAAGATGAGCGGATATGAGTATTTTGATATAGACAAGAATACGGACAGAGTGCTTGTAATGATTGATGGGGAAAGTTATCCGGACACAGGAATTAATATAGATGGAAGGCTGTATCTTCCACAGGAATTTATAGCAGACAATGTTAATGTCGGTTTTTATTATGATAAGGAGTCTGATGCAATGCTGTATTCAGACACTTCATACATCTATGCATTTAAGAAGAGCCAGAACGATTATTCAGATGATACAGGTAAGACTTATAACATGGACTATAGTGTTGTCCGTGATGTTGACGGGGAGTGCTATATTGCGTGGGATTACGTTGCAGAGTGCACTGACTGTGAATACCAATATGCTTCAGAACCGGACAGACTGAATGTAACTCTTGAAAGAGAAGCAAAGCAGTGTGTAACTGCTGATAAGAAGGCTGCCGTAAGATACAGAGGCGGAATCAAGAGTCCGGTGCTTGAGTATGTGAACAAGGGTGACAGACTTGAATATGTTGATGATATTGATGAGTGGATCAGGGTTACAACAGTTTCAGGATATAAAGGTTATGTGAAGAAGTCAGAGGTGTCTGATACATTTGAATATGTAAGAGAAGAAAAGGCTGACGAAGAACATAATTATATACTTAAGAATGAAAAGATTACGCTTGCATGGTTTCAGGTGAGCGGAACAGCAGGTAATTCAAGTATAGATAATAATATTGCTGCTACATCAGGAATTAATGTGATTGCTCCAACATGGTATTCTGTGACTGATGAGTCAGGTAACATGTCAAGCTATGCATCATCAGATTTCGTCAGCAAAATGCATCAGAGAGGTATTGATGTATGGGTGCTGGCAAGTGATTTTGATACAAATGTTGATTTTGCACAGCTTTATTCAAGCAAGGCGGCAAGAACCAACATGGTTAACAAGCTTGTTGGCGAAGCTAAGAGTTACGGCTTTGATGGAATTAATCTTGATTATGAGAATGTAAAGAGTGCATACGCAAAGGATTATCTTCAGTTTGTAAGAGAATTATCTGTTGCATGTGAAAGAAATGGACTTGTGTTATCGACAGATAATTACAAGCCGGAGGCATATAACAGATGCTATAATCTTAAGGAACAGTCAAGATTTGTGGATTACGTTATTGTAATGGCGTATGATGAACATTATGCAGGAACCGACGCCGGTTCAGTAGCATCACTTCCATTTGTCAAAGAAGCAGTTGAGGATACTGTTGCTTTAGCTGGAAAGGAACATGTGATTGCAGGTGTGCCGTTCTATACAAGAATATGGACAACAACTGATGGCAAGACTACAAGCAGGGCAGTTGGCATGCAGGCAGCAATCGACCAGTTGAACAGTGATGGACAGGTGGCATTATGGAATGACGACTGCGGACAGTATGTGGCTTCATACACTGTAGGAAGTTCTACAAGACAGATATGGTTTGAAGAAGAGAAATCTATAGAAGCCAAGATGCAGGTTATCCAGCAGGAAGAGACTGCAGGTGTTGCATGCTGGAAGTTAGGACTTGAGAAATCTAGCGTGTGGTCTGTTATCAGCCAGTATAATAAATAAGTATTAGGTAATAGTAATAAGCAGCTGAATTCTGTAATAAATTAGTAGAGAATTACAGGTTTCGGGGAAAGTATGCCAGAAAAAGCCAATATAAGCGGGACACTGATTCTGCCATTAATGTCAATAATACTTCTTGTGGCTGTATATATGACAGCTAATGTACTTCTGCCATTGAAGGCAGATGGCAAAGGAAGCGGGAAGAATGATTATGTAAGTGATAATCAGCATTTGTCAGATGATGCAGGAAGCGGTGAAGCTGTTGAGATGAATATAGATTTTTCAGAGAAATGTATTGTTATTGACAGTGGACATGGCGGGGCTGATCCGGGAAAGGTTGGCGTTGCCGGAACGAAAGAGAAAGAAATTAATCTAGCAATTGCAAAAAAATTGCAGGAACGTCTTGAAGATGTACAGATTAATGTTATTATGACAAGGGACTCTGATAATGATCTTAGTGAGGAGTCTGATAAAAGTAAAAAGAAGGCTGACCTTGATAGAAGATGTGATATAATTAACAGCAGCGGTGCAGATATGGTTGTCAGTATTCACCAGAACAGTTATGTCACACCTAAGGCAGAGGGAGCCCAGGTATTCTATTATAAGAAGTCCGAAGAAAGCAAGAAGATTGCCCAGATAATGCAGAATGTTCTGGGAGAAAAGCTGGGTTCAACAAGACAGATTAAATCTGACGCAAGCTATTACATACTGCTTCATT
This sequence comes from Desulfovibrio piger, assembly GCA_963590775.1. GTDB lineage: Bacteria > Bacillota > Clostridia > Lachnospirales > Lachnospiraceae > Lachnospira. The sequence continues at coordinate 26,002 of CAVAPS010000024.1, read as the reverse complement.
CGCAGGTGCCGACAATTATATCCGAATGTGGATTCCTGTCTAATCCCGAGGAAGAAGAGAGACTGTGTACAGAAGAATATCAGGATAGAATAGCTGATGCACTGTATTGTGGAATAATAGAGTATCTTATGATGAATATGAATTAATGAAAGCTGGCGGAAAGTTTTATGGAAACTATAGTAAAGACGATAACACACACAGAAGAAGACAAGAAAATATATGAACAGGCAGGAAAGATTCTAAGGGATGGAGGATTGGTTGCATTCCCTACAGAGACTGTATATGGACTTGGAGCAGATGCTCTTGATGCAAAGGCTTCAGCCAAGATATATGAGGCAAAGGGAAGACCATCTGACAATCCCCTTATAGTCCATATTGCTGATGTCAATGCATTGTATGATCTGGCATCAGAAGTGCCGGAAAAGGCGCTTGTACTGGCTGAGAAATTCTGGCCGGGTCCACTTACAATGATTCTTAAGAAACAGGATAAAGTACCTGATTCTATCACAGGCGGGCTTGGAACTGTTGCGATAAGAATGCCAAGTCATCCTGTGGCAGCAGAGCTTATAAGAACCTCAGGGGTATATATCGCAGCACCAAGTGCCAATACATCAGGAAAGCCAAGTCCTACAAGGGCAGAGCATGTAATTAATGATCTGTCAGGACGTATAGATATGATTATTCAGGATGATACTGTAGATATAGGTGTAGAGTCTACGATTATTGATCTTACCGAAGAGGTTCCGACTATATTAAGACCTGGATACATTACTCAGGCTATGTTTGAGGAAGCTATAGGAAAGACAATAATTGACCAGGCTATTATGGGAAGCCTTAAAGAAGGCGTTGTCCCTAAAGCACCGGGAATGAAATACAAGCACTATGCACCTAATGCAGATGTGACTATTGTTGAAGGTCAACATGAAAAGGTTGTTGAATATATTAATGCCCAGATTGCAGAAAAGGAAGCAGAAGGTCACAGATGTGCAGTTATGGCAACTGATGAAACTAAGGGTAAATATATCTGCAAGGATATTGTTTCAGCAGGTCATAAGGATGATGAGCTTAGTGTTGCAAGAAATCTGTATGCAATATTAAGGGGTTTTGATAAGCAGAATATAGAATATGTATATTCTGAGAGCTTTGAAACGAAAAATGTAGGTCAGGCTGTTATGAACAGACTGATTAAGGCAGCAGGTCATAAGATAATTAAGCTGGATTAATACATTTTTATTAAATAAGATATGAGGGTTTACGATGAACACATTTGATAAAGTGATATTCGTATGTAATGGGAATACATGCAGGAGTCCGATGGCGGCAACTGTCATGGCTAATCTTAAACAGGATTTTATTGCTGAGTCCAGAGGAATGGTTGTGCTTTTTCCAGAACCATATAATCCGAAGGCAGTTGCGGTTGCGGCAAAGCATAATATGATAATTCCGAATAATTCAGCAAAACAGTTGTTGAATGAGGATTTCGGAAATGATACACTTGTACTGGCTATGGATTCATCTATGAAGCAGAAGATATACGATGAATACAGCGAGGCAATTAATGTATATACTCTGAGTGAATATGCCGGTGAGCCGGAGCAGGAGATTAAAGACCCTTATGGCAAGGGTGTTGAGGAATATAATGCCTGTTTTGAGCTTATATGCAGGCTTGTCAGCAATGTTGCAGAGTATCTGGATAAGTTATCAGAAGAAAAAGAAGATAAAGGAGAAGAACAATGATAGCAATTGGTTGTGATCATGGAGCATTAGAGTTAAAGGAGCAGCTTATAGAGCATCTTAAGAAGAGAGGCATTGAGTGCAAGGATTATGGAACATATACTAAGGATTCATGCGATTATCCTGTATATGCCAAGAAGGTAGCTGAGGCTATTCTTTCAGGTGAGTGTGAGGAAGGAATTCTTCTTTGCGGAACAGGAATCGGAATGAGCATGGCTGCTAACAAGATTAAAGGAATAAGAGCAGCACTCTGCAGCGACTGTTTCTCAGCACAGGCAACCAAGGAACATAACAATGCTAATGTATTATGCATGGGTGCAAGAGTTATCGGACCAGAGCTTGCTTTCAGAATTGCAGATACATTTTTAGATTCCAAGTTTTCTAATGATGAGAGACACATCAGAAGAATCAGTATGTTAGAGGATTAATTAATGGGCGAAAAGAGAAAAGATTATATATCATGGGATGAATATTTCATGGGAATTGCAACACTTTCTGGTATGAGGTCCAAAGACCCTAATACACAGGTTGGTGCGTGTATAGTAAGTCAGGATAACAAGATATTATCCATGGGATACAACGGACTGCCAAGAGGCTGTTCTGATGATGAGTTTCCATGGAACAGAGATGGTGAAGATAATAAATATTTCTATACAACTCATAGTGAGCTTAATGCAATTCTTAATTACAGAGGCGGAAGCCTTGATAATGCCAAGCTTTATGTTACACTTTTTCCCTGCAATGAGTGTGCAAAGGCAATTATTCAGGCAGGTATCAAGACAGTCGTATATGACTGTGACAAATATGCAGATACAGCATCTGTAATTGCATCCAAGAGGATGCTTAATGCAGCAGGTGTAAGATATTACAAGTATGAAAGAACAGGAAGAACTATTAATATAGACCTGTAGAAAAAGGCTTAGGAACAAAAGATGAATGTTCCTAGGCCTTTTATGCATTATTATGATACTTCATGATTAATGCTATTGTAATGTAGCTTCGTGCGATTCAAGCACTTCCAGATACTGAGCAAACGAACCGTCGTATATTGTTGCAAGAAGATTATTAAGCTTATGGAGCGCATCAGACATAAGCTCCTTGCTTAACACATTGTCTGTCAGCGCATCGCCTAATTCGTCAAGGTCAACAACACGCACACGGCCGTCATTCTCGATTATTACATCGGCGAGAAGGTCGGTAAAGACGTATGTGTCGGAAGCTTCATCATATGATGTGCTGATAATATCACAGTATATATATGCAAGAGAATTATCTGTTTTGTAGAATTTGCTTATCTTAAATCCCTCTTTCAGGACATAATAAGATGTACCGTGAGTAAATTCAGCTTTAGGACGGAAAGTGTTCCATGAGGTTATAATTGTTTCACTGTCAATAAATATAATTTTGTCATCCTTAAGATTGACACATTCGTCGGGAATGAGTCTTTTTCTGTATAATGTAGGCATATAAAGTCCCCCTTTTCGGGTATAATTAATAATACACAAAATATAATGACAAAATTATATCAGCAGATTCATTAAAATTCAATAAAAAGGCTTGAAAAATATACCCTTCAATTGGTAAAATTAATGCAGACTTTTGTGAGGAATAGGTTATGAAGAATGATGGCAAAGCATTACGCAATATTGTGCTGATATCACAGTTTGCTATATGTGTCATGGTACCTACATTTATATGCCTGGCACTTGGAATATGGCTTGATAAAAGATTTGGAACCTGGTTTACAGTTCCTTTGCTTTTTATAGGCATGGCAGCAGGTGCGAGGAATGCTTATGTTTTTGCAATGAATACGGTACGACAGGAAAAGGCTAAGAAAGATAAAGCCGAAGAAATTGAGATCGAGAGAAAGGTAGAAGAATACAGAAAGAAGCAGGAAAAAGATTCCAGTGATATTAAGAGGTGATTTATGTTAAAAAGAATTAAAGATATTAATGAAGCTCTTCCGGGAATGCTGCTTATAGAATGTATTTATCTTGTCATTGCACAGATAATTATATTTGTTGCTGTTCCGAATAAGATTATGTGTGCAGTGGGACTGCTTGCAGGTGTTATATATGCTGTATTCAGTTCATTTCACTTAAGTTTTACTATACGAATGGTTGTGTATGGTGGACATAAACAGTCTACGACACTTGTACTTGGGTATGTTGTAAGATTTATAGTGATGATATTACTGCTTGCATTATTGTATTTCTTTAAGGCAGGTGATCTGCTGAGTGCAATTATTGGCATGTTCTCAGAGAAGATAGCGGCATATCTGTCACCTTTATTGGACAAGAAGAAATCCACAAAAGGGGAAAACAGTACTGGGGAGCTTCCTCAGACTGATAAAAATATAAAAGAAAAGGAGAGTGAGTAGGTGGGAAGCGAGAGTTTGACTACGATGGTGGCCGGAGATTCAAGTTTTATGATTAAGACGCTGTACACATTCAAGCTGAATGGCGTTTCATTGAACATTGATACAACGCATGTGGCTCTGCTGCTGGTATCAGTCTTTATCCTGATTATGGCTATAATAGCAAGGATTAAGATGAATAAAGTCGATGCTTCGGATACACCGGGAATGTTCCAGAACGCCATAGAAATCATCGTTGAGATGTTAGGCACTATGGTTGATGGTATTATGGGTAAGAATGCCAGCAAATTTGTGAATTATATATCCACATTGTTCTTGTTTATAATAATTTCTAACATATCCGGTTTGTTTGGGTTAAGACCACCAACGGCTGATTATGGTGTTACTCTGTGTCTTGGCCTGATAACATTTATACTGGTTCAGTTCAATGGTATCAAGAAGAACAAGATTAAGCACTTTACAGCATTATTTCAACCAATATGGTTTCTGTTCCCGATTAACCTTATTGGTGAATTTGCAGTTCCGTTATCATTATCATTACGTCTTTTCGGTAATGTAATGTCAGGAACAGTTCTTATGGGATTGATATATGATTTGCTCAGTCCATTCACAGTTGCATACCCGGCGGTTCTGCATGCGTACTTTGATTTATTCTCAGGCTGCATTCAGGCGTATGTATTCTGTATGTTAACTATGGTTTATGTTAACGACAAGATAGCCGATTAACGGCAAATATTTTTATTAGACGGAGGATTTTTAGATGAATATTTCAGGAAGTGAATTTATTAGTGCTATGTCAGCAATTGGAGCAGGTATTGCAATGATCGCAGGTGTTGGTCCTGGTGTTGGACAGGGTATCGCAGCAGGTTATGGTGCATCTGCAGTAGGACGTAACCCAGGAGCTAAGTCTGATATTACTTCAACAATGCTTCTTGGACAGGCCGTTGCCGAGACAACAGGTCTTTACGGTTTTGCCGTAGCTATTATCTTAATGTTCGTTAAGCCTTTCGGAAACTAAGAAGAGGTGCGAAGATAATAGAAAGGAGGTCTACAATTGAATTTGTCAGGAAATACATTTGTTGCCCTAGCGGCTGATGGACGATTATTTGGTCTGGATCCGCAGCTCCTTTTTGATGCAGCAGTAACTGCAGTCAATGTATTTATACTGTTTCTTTTACTTACATTCATTCTTTTCAATCCTGTAAGGAATATGTTAAAGAAGAGACAGGACAAGATAACAAGTGACAGGGAGAACGCTGAGAACGATAAGAAGGAAGCGAGTGCCCTTAAAGCAGAATATGAGGCTAAGTTAAAGGATGCCCATAAAGAGGCAGAACAGATTCTTAGCGATGCAAGAAAGACAGCTATGCACAATGAAACCAAAATCATTGACGAAGCTAAGGTTGAGGCAGCAAGAATCATAGAGAGAGCTAATGTTGAAGCTGAACTTGAGAAGCAGAAGGTTGCTGATGAGGTTAAACAGCAGATTGTAACTGTAGCGGCTGTTATGGCATCTAAGTTAGTTGCCAGATCTATTGATGAGAAAGACAGCAATGCTCTTATTGAAGAGACTTTGAATGAAATGGGTGAGAAAACATGGCTAAGCTAATTGAAGCAACATACGGTGATGCTTTGTTTGAGCTTGCCGTAGAAGAATCCAGAGTGGATTCACTGTATGATGAGGCCGGGGCTGTCATTGAAGCATTTAATGATAATCCGGAGCTTGGCAAACTACTCAATCATCCAGAAGTTGAAAAGGGAGAAAAGGAAGAACTTATTAATAACATTTTCTCTCAGTTTGTTTCAGGAGATATGACAGGTTTGCTGATAACCATGGTCTCAAAGGACAGACAGAAAAAGATTGTTGATACACTCGAGTATTTTCGAAAGAGAGTTCTCGAATACAAGAAAATAGGAATTGCTTATGTAAGCACAGCAAAGCCACTCACTGATGAACAGAAGAAGGCGGTTGTTGTAAAGCTGTTAGAGACCACACAGTATGTGGATTTCCAGATGAACTATACTGTTGACGAGAGTCTTATTGGCGGAATGGTAATAAGAATCGGTGACCGTGTAGTAGACAGCAGTATTAAGCATAAAATAAACGAACTTTCCAAGAATCTGATGAAGATACAGTTATAGGATTATCAGACAGGTTAGTTTAATTAATCAGAAAGCGGGTGCATAGAGCTAATGAATTTAAGACCGGAAGAAATCAGTTCAGTTATAAAAGAACAGATAAAGAGATATTCTGCCGAACTTGAAGTATCAGATGTGGGTACTGTTATTCAGGTAGCAGATGGTATCGCACGTATTCATGGATTAGAGAAGGCCATGCAGGGAGAGCTTCTTGAGTTCCCTGGTGAAGTATATGGAATGGTGCTTAACCTCGAAGAGGATAATGTTGGTGCCGTTTTACTTGGTGATTCAAGAAATATTAATGAAGGCGATACCGTTAAGACAACTGGACGAGTTGTTGAGGTTCCAGTTGGTGACGCATTAACAGGACGAGTTGTTAATGCATTAGGACAGCCTATTGATGGCAAAGGACCAATCGTTACAGACAAATACCGTAAGATCGAGAGAGTTGCATCAGGCGTTATTACAAGAAAGTCAGTAAGCGTACCACTTCAGACAGGTATTAAGGCTATTGATGCCATGGTTCCTATCGGAAGAGGACAGAGAGAGCTTATTATCGGTGACCGTCAGACAGGTAAGACGGCTATCGCTATTGATACTATTATTAACCAGAAGGGTCAGGGCGTACATTGTATATATGTTGCCATTGGACAGAAGGCTTCAACTGTTGCAAGTATTGTTAAGACTCTTGAAGAGTACGGTGCAATGGCATATACAACTGTAGTTGCATCTACAGCCAGTGAGCTTGCTCCATTACAGTATATCGCTCCTTATTCAGGATGCGCTATCGGTGAAGAGTGGATGGAAAACGGCGGAGATGTATTGGTTGTTTATGATGATTTAAGTAAGCATGCTGCAGCGTACAGAACACTTTCTCTTCTTCTTAAGAGAGCACCTGGACGAGAGGCTTATCCTGGTGATGTATTCTATCTTCATTCAAGACTTCTTGAGAGAGCAGCAAGAATGTCAGATGAATACGGCGGAGGTTCACTTACAGCACTTCCAATCATTGAAACTCAGGCAGGAGATGTTTCGGCATATATTCCTACTAATGTTATTTCTATCACAGATGGACAGATATATCTTGAAACAGAGATGTTTAATTCAGGTTTCAGACCAGCTATTAATGCCGGTTTGTCTGTATCACGAGTTGGTGGTTCAGCACAGATTAAGGCTATTAAGAAGATTGCTGCTCCTATCCGTACAGAGCTTGCCCAGTACAGAGAGCTTGCATCATTCTCACAGTTTGGTTCAGAGCTTGATGCTGATACTAAGGAAAAGCTTGCACAGGGTGAGAGAATCAGAGAGATGCTTAAGCAGCCTCAGTACAAGCCAATGCCAGTTGAGTATCAGGTTATAATCATATATGCGGTTACCAAGAAGTATGTTATCGATATAGCTGTTGACAGAATTCTTGACTTCGAGCAGGGATTATTTGACTTTATTGATACCAAGTATCCACAGATTCCAGAGTCTATCAAAGAGACTAAGGAACTGACAGCAGATAATGAGAAGGCACTTATAGCTGCCATCGAGGAGTTTAAGAAAACATTTATCCAGTAAATGTTTTGGAATGGAGGTAATAATTTATGGCCTCAATGAGAGACATAAAAAGACGCAGAGATAGTATTCAAAGTACCGGTCAGATTACCAAAGCCATGAAGCTCGTATCTACTGTTAAACTGCAGAAGGCTAAAGGAAAAGCGGAAAGTACCAAGCCGTATTTCGACCTTATGTATGACACTGTAAAGAATATGCTTGCCAAGTCGGGGAATATCAATCACAAGTATCTTAAGGCTGGAGATTCAAGTAAGAAAGCAATCATTACTATCACAGCTAACAGGGGACTTGCTGGAGGATATAATTCCAATATTACAAGACTCATAACTGGAAGTGACATTCCTAAAGAGGATGCGGTTATATACGCAATCGGAACGAAGGGAAGAGATTTCCTTTCAAGAAGAGGTTATGAGATTAAAGCAGATTATTCAGATATGGTTGAAGAACCTGTATATACAGATGCCAAGGTTATATGCAATGAGGTGCTTGAAGCATTTACAAGTGGAGAAGTCGGAGAGATATATCTTGCTTATACATCTTTTAAGAACACTGTAGTTCATGAAACTAAGCTTATCAAGCTACTTCCTGTTGACGCAGAAGCAATGAAACAGGATGGCACAGAGACTGATAACACACCTATGAATTATGAACCGGGTGAAGAGGAAGCTCTTAACCTGATTATACCTAAGTATGTGTGCAGTCTTATATATGGAGCTATGGTTGAAGCCGTTGCAAGTGAGAACGGAGCACGTATGCAGGCAATGGACAGTGCAACAAGCAATGCAGAGGATATGATATCAGATCTGTCGCTTAAGTTTAACAGAGCGCGTCAGGCTTCAATTACACAGGAACTTACAGAGATTATAGCAGGAGCGAATGCTATCAATTAATAAAACAATGGAGGGAATAATGGCAGAGAATAATATTGGTAAGATTACTCAGGTTATCGGTGCTGTAATCGATATTAAGTTTACAGACGGTAATCTGCCAGAAATCAATTCGGCCATCAATATTAAGACTAATGACGGCGGTAAGCTTGTTGTAGAGGTTGCCCAGCATCTTGGTGATGATGTAGTAAGATGTATAGCCATGGGTCCTACAGATGGTCTTGTCAGAGGTATGGATGCAGAGGCAACAGGTGCCCCTATTTCTGTACCAGTAGGTGAACAGACTCTTGGAAGAATGTTTAATGTATTGGGTGATCCAATAGATAATAAGCCAGCTCCAGAGGTACAGGAGCATATGCCTATTCATAGAAAGGCACCTGCATTTGCAGAGCAGGCAACTAATACAGAGATTCTTGAGACTGGAATCAAAGTCGTAGATTTACTTTGCCCTTACCAGAAGGGTGGTAAAATCGGACTTTTCGGAGGTGCCGGAGTAGGTAAGACTGTACTTATTCAGGAACTTATCAGGAATATTGCTACTGAGCACGGTGGATATTCAGTATTCACAGGTGTTGGTGAGAGAACAAGAGAGGGTAACGACCTTTACCATGAAATGATGGAATCAGGCGTTATTGAGAAGACTACCATGGTGTTCGGACAGATGAACGAACCACCTGGAGCAAGAATGAGAGTTGGTCTTGCAGGACTTACAATGGCTGAGTACTTCAGAGATAAGGGTGGAAAGGATGTACTTCTTTTCATCGATAATATCTACAGATTTACTCAGGCTGGTTCAGAGGTTTCAGCGCTTCTTGGACGTATGCCATCAGCCGTTGGTTACCAGCCAACATTACAGACAGAGATGGGTGCTCTTCAGGAGAGAATCACATCTACTAAGAACGGTTCTATTACATCTGTTCAGGCTGTATATGTACCAGCCGATGACCTTACTGACCCGGCTCCAGCTACAACATTTGCACATCTTGATGCTACTACAGTTCTTTCAAGATCAATCGTTGAGCTTGGTATCTATCCAGCCGTTGATCCATTGGAGTCTACATCAAGAATTCTTGACCCAAGAATTGTTGGTGAGGGGCATTACAAGGTTGCAAGATCAGTTCAGGAAATCTTACAGAAATATAAAGAATTACAGGATATCATCGCTATCCTTGGTATGGACGAGCTTTCAGAGGATGATAAGCTAGTTGTTTCAAGAGCAAGAAAGGTTCAGAGATTCTTATCACAGCCATTCTTCGTTGCAGGACAGTTTACTGGTCTTGAAGGAAGATATGTCCCTGTAAGCGAGACAATTCAGGGATTTAAGGAGATTATCGAAGGAAAGTATGATGAAATTCCAGAGAGTTACTTCCTTAACTGTGGTGGAATTGATGATGTTTTAGCTAAGGTAGAGAAGTAGAAAAGAGGTTGTAATGGCAGATTCACAGACAATAAAGCTTCTGGTTAATACGCCGGACAGAGTTTTCTACCATGATGACGCTACATTTGTTGAACTTTCTACCAGTGAAGGCGATATAGGTGTTTATCCGGGACATATTCCGCTTACAGCAGTTGTTGTTCCTTGTGTTCTTAGCATACACAATGGCAATGATGTTAAGAAAGCTGCGGTACACGGTGGAATTATAGAGATTCTCAAGGATAAGATAACTATTCTTGCTGAAGTGGCAGAATGGTCAGATGAAATCGATGTAGAAAGAGCTAACGAGGCGAGACTGCGAGCTGAAAAGAGACTTGCCAACCATGATGATAATCTGGATATGGTAAGAGCAGAGGCAGCACTTAAGAGATCGCTTGCGAGAATTAAGGCTGTTAATTAAATAATATGTATAAACCTTCCATTATCTGGGAATATTTCAGGTGATGGGAGGTTTTTATATGGTAAAGATATATAGATTTCAGAGGCTGATGGTAGCAGCCGCAGTAATTATATGGGCAGTATTTGCAGGCAGACTTGTGTATAAAGGAATCAAGGGTGAGACAATGGATGTTGTAGATACATTTTGTGAAAATGTGTACTATGATATAAGCGCGGATGTATCAGCGACAGGGAAGCTTGACAGCGATATGTCTGATACAGCCAAAAAGCTGATGATGACACAGATGGCAAAGACAATCGGACTTAACCGCTACAACATAACTGAGAATGAGACAGGGATATATCTTACACAGAATTCAGTTAATGGCAATGTCGATATATCAATAAAAAAGACGGATGCCGGTGAGTACCTTAAGACCAGTGTGCAGTTATATAAAGGCTTTGACAGTGTTACAGATTATGAGAAGCTGATAAAAGATGTGCTGGATGAATACGGGATTAATACGCATGTAACGGTAAGCATGAAAGGCAGCATAGCGGGGGATATGTCACAGTATGACAAGAGCGAGATAAGCGGCAATATGCTTAAGATGTTAGGTGCAAAGACTGTTACAATGGGGCAGATACAGGATTCATATGTTGTGTATGCTTATGCGAAGAGTGCCAAGGATTCTGTAAGTATAGGAAAGAATAAGATAAATATTAATATAACAATGAACTATGATGAAACAAGGGGAGTGACAGATATACAGCTGTCAACACCGATATATAATGAGGATTTCTGATAGTGGTTTCAGAGGCTGGTTTCAGGACCGTAAAACTTTCTATTGTGGTTTTGGGCTAAAGAGATTAAAATAACCATGTACATCCAGAGGATAAATCAGGAGAAGATGAGGCAGATATGGAATTAAAAGAGCTTTTAGATAAATGTATTAACGACAGACTTATTGATCTTACAATAAGCGGACAGAAGATTAAGAATGAAGAAGGCGTGATGAGGGTTAAGATACGTCCGGTACAGCTTAAGGATGAGATAAAGTATCAGGCATCAGAATTCGTAGGAAGAAAGGTGCTTCATGCCAATTATTCAGAAGAAGAGATTAAGGCAAGAATTGCAGAATATATGGAGAACACATTTAAACAGGCGCAGTTTAATATGACAGATGCGACAGCTACGGTGCTTAGTTCCAGGAAAGGTGCATGCACATGTAAGTATAAGAAGCTTACTCAGATTAAGAGCCAGAAAGACCTGTCACATAACAGAACCAAGACATATATTCTTAAGGAGGGCGAGAAGGTAGATTTCCTTGTTGACCTCGGAGTTATGACTAAAGAGGGCACAATCGTAAGGACAAGATACGATAAATTCAGACAGATTAACAGGTTCCTTGAATTTATTGAGGATATCCTGCCTCAGTTAGATAAGGACAAGGAGCAGACAATAATTGATTTCGGATGTGGAAAGTCATATCTTACATTTGCAATGTATTATTATCTTAAGGTGTTTAAGGGATATAATATAAGGATAATCGGACTGGATTTAAAGAAAGATGTTATCGAGCATTGTAACCAGTTAAGAACGAAATACGGCTATGAAAGGCTTGATTTTTATGAGGGTGACATTGCTTCTTACAATGGTGTTGATTCAGTAGATATGGTTGTTACGCTTCATGCATGTGATACAGCTACTGATTATGCACTTGCAAAGGCTGTAAAATGGGGGGCGAAAGTTATACTTTCAGTACCTTGCTGCCAGCATGAGGCAAACAGGACAATAGCTGATAAGAATCTTTCACCTGTTATGGATTATGGAATCTTAAAGGAAAGATTTGCAGCAATAGCTACAGATGGTGCAAGGGTAAAGCTTCTGGAATCAAAGGGGTATCAGACACAGATACTTGAATTCATAGATATGGAGCATACACCAAAGAATCTGCTTATAAGAGCTGTTAAGACTGGAAAGCCTGACGATAAGGCTTACGAGGAAGTTCTTAATATGAGCAGGACACTTAATATTGACCTTACGCTTAAGAAGCTTTTGGAGGATTAAAGTGAAGAGAATCAGAAATTATAATATATCAGGTTCCAAGTATTTTATACTTGGAGTTATATTCCTAGTTACGGTTGTCATTACATTTATATCAATGAAATTCGAGCAGATAATGCCATCAGCAACTACTATGGCGGATGCGACACTTCCGACCGTTGCGATGGATACAGATGCAGGAACACAGTATAATGTTCTGCACGGTTACACCATGGAGCTTGATTCTACATTATTCTATGGCAATATTACGCCAGTTACTAAGGACAGGAAGCTTGCAATAACAATTAATACATATGGAGAAGATGTTGAGTCAGTCGTTTACAAGATACGTTCATTAGAGGACAAGTCTCTTATAGAGAATACGGAAGTAAGCGGATATCAGCTAACTGATAATAAGATAAATGCTACATTTAACATAAAGAATCTTCTTGATACCGGAAAAGAGTATGCTCTTGAGGTTGTTCTTAAGACAAAGAAGCATGATGCAGTCTATTATTATACAAGAATTATGTATGGAACAGATTACGACCTGCAGAAGAAGCTGGATTTTGTCATGGATTTCAATGCATGTACATTTGACAGCGCAAGACTTAAGGATATAGCAGGATATCTTGAAACTTCAAGTGTTGGTGATAACACTAACTATGGTAAGGTTAATATCAACTGTTCACTAAGCCAGGTAGGATGGGGAGACCTTGAGCCATATATAGAAAGCGATATTACACCGGAGATTATATCAATTAATGATGATGTTGCAATAATAAGGCTTGATTACAGGGTAGGAGCTGCTAATGATTATTCTTCAAGTGATACATATAATGTGAACGAGTATTACAGAATACGTCAGGCTAACAGCGGTTTCTATCTTCTTAACTTTGAAAGAGAGATGAATCAGGTATTTGATGCGAAGAATGACCTTACTTCTTCGGCAAAGATTAATCTCGGAATTAATTCTTCAACCGATGTTAACTGTACTTCTGATGAAAAAGGAACATATACTTATTTTGTTAATCAGGGTTCACTGTGGTGCTTTAACAGCAGTTCACAGACATTTACAAGAGTATTCTCATTCAGGGGGGAGGAGACAGATTCTGTAAGAGAAGGCTATGATGCACACAATATCAAGATAATGAAAGTCGAAGATAATGGAGATGCAACATTTTTAGTATCAGGATATATGAACAGAGGCGAGCATGAAGGCGAGGTTGGCGTATCTTTATGCAGATATTCATATTCCGATAATGATGTTACTGAAAGATTGTTCATTCCGGTAGCAATTCCTTATAACATTCTCACACAGAATGTCGGGGGTGTTTCTTATGTTTCTAACGACAAATTCTATATTCTTATAGATGAGACATTGTACTCAGTTGACCTTGTAAGTAAGGAAGTCATGACAGAGATAACAGGACTTAAGGAGGATGCTTATGCAGTGTCTGATGCGGGAGATGCTATTGCATACAGTGTTTCGGGAGATATCTATAACACAGATACTATAAGAATACTTAATATGAGCAATGACAGTGCATATGAGGTAAAAGCGGATGAGGGCGATACATTAAGACCGTTTGGTTATATTGATTCGGATTTCATATATGGAACGGCACATAAGGACGATATTATATCAGGAGCAGATGGAAGCAGGACTTATGCAATGTACAAGGTTGGTATTATTGATGTTGACTACAATCTGATTAAGGAGTATGAGCAGCCTGATATATATGTTTCTGGTACAGAGGTTCAGGGAAAGCGAATCACACTTTCACGAATTGTGAAATCTGGAAGCGGTTATGTATCGACAAGCATAGACCAGCTTATTAATAAAGATGAGAATGTAATTGAAAATGCTGTAAAAGCCGAGACAATAAGTACAGATGCAAGAAAACAGGAACTGTATATTGACCTTATAACCAAAGTAAATGATATATCGGTTACTTACAGAACTTCCGGAGAGATAATATTTAAAGATAATACAAAGCTTGAACTTGAGGATGATTTCTCATGGTATGGAAGATATTATGTATATGGTTATGGAAAGTTCCAGGGAAGCAGAACACAGCTTGATCAGGCAATAACCCTTGCGAATGACACCTATGGAACGGTTGTTGACAGTGATTCCAAGCTTGTATGGAAGCGGTACAGAAGTACACAGGCATCAATCGACGGTATTACACCTGTGATGTCAGGAGATTCAATTACTAACGCGGTTGCAGCGGTAAGCAATTATCTTGGCGCTGATTTCAATGCAGTGTCATATATGGAACAGGGTCATACGGCTGTTGAGACATTTGACAATATAAGCGGTGTGCATGGAATCAGTCTTACAGGAATAACTTATGAAAAAGCACTCAGCTATGTCGGGGACGGAAGTCCTGTCATAGCAAGAACAGGAGAAGATGAATATATAATTATTACTGCATATAATTCGAGTGAAATTGCATATATTGAAGCGTCGACCTGGGCGCAGAAGACAGTTTCAATAAATGATGCAGGTAAAATGTTCTCTCAGGGTGGCAATATATATGTAACTTATTACAAATAATGATATTCATAAGGATTTAAGTTTATGGCTAAGAAGAAATTATCTAAAAAGAAAAGAAGACGCAGATTAATAAGAAGACTTGTATTATTAACAATATTACTTGCTTTTGTAGTAACTCTGGCAATATTCTCACCAAAGATAATAAAAGTTATACAGTTGGCACAGGATGCTAAAGAGCTTGTGAATGACAGTTCGGTAGACACATTTAAGTCATCAGGAACTACTCTTATATATGATGCTGATGGCAATGAGCTATGCTCAATGAGGGAATCAAAGGACATGTATTACATAGATATAGGACAGATTCCTGATACACTTGCAGATGCATTTGTGGTAATGGAAGATAAAGATTTCTACAAACACAAAGGAATCGATATCAAAGCCATAATAAGAGCGGTGATAGCTAATACCAAGAATGACGAAATTGTTCAGGGTGCGAGCACTATAACACAGCAGCTTGCCAAGAATATATTCTTAAGTCAGGAAGTTACATGGCAGCGAAAGGTTAAAGAAATATTTGTTGCGACATATATAGAGAAGAAGTACTCGAAGAATGAAATCCTTGAATTTTATCTTAACAATATCTATTTCGCTAATGGATATTATGGGGTAGGAGCTGCGTCAAGGGGGTATTTTGATAAGGATGTAAGCGAGCTTTCGCTTTCAGAGCAGGTATTTATCGCGGCAATTCCTAACAGCCCTACAAGATATAACCCGCTTACCAATTATGATAATACGATTACCAGAAGAAATCTTATTCTTGAGAAGCTTCTGGAGAACAATAAGATAAGTCAGGAAGATTATGACACAGCGGTCAATACACAAATAGTGCTTGCACAGCAGCCAGAAGCTTCTAAGAATAACTCGGTTGAAACATATGCAAGACATTGTGCTATAGAGGGTATGATGCAGGCCAATGGATTCGTGTTCAGGACGGATTTCAGCAGTGATGATGATTACGACCAGTATAAGGACCTGTATGAGCAGAGTTATACATTATTCCAGCAGAAGCTTTTTTCAGGCGGATACAAGGTATACACAAGCATAGATATGGATATGCAGCAGAAGCTGCAGGATGCAATAGATGACAATCTTAAAGGTTATACGGCAATGAAAGATGATATCTATGAGATGCAGGCAGCAGCTACATGTATAGAAAATGAAACTGGAAATGTAGTGGCTATTGTAGGTTCAAGAAGTCAGGAACTTGAAGGATACACATTAAACAGGGCATATCAGAGTTACAGACAGCCGGGAAGCTCAATTAAACCGATACTTGATTATGTTCCATATCTTGAGCGTGGCAATACACCTGATACAATCGTAAAAGATGAGTATATTGAGGATGGTCCTAAGAATGCTGATGGAACATATATGGGCAGTATTACATTGAGGACAGCAGTAAATCTGTCACGAAATACAGTTGCATGGAACGTACTTAAAGAAATCACTCCGAGAGTTGGAAGTTCATATCTTCTTAATCAGGGATTTCATAAGATATGGATGGATAAAGATTATAATGCTATATCGATTGGCGGTTTCACATATGGAGTATCAACTGAGGAGATGGCTGGAGCATATGCAACTATTGCTAATGATGGCGAGTACAGAAGAGTTACATGTGTAGAGCAGATAAAGGATGTGCGTGGAAAAGTTATATATGATTCGTCTAACAGACAGAAGAGGATATATGATTCAGATGCGTGCAGAATGATGACTGACATGTTAAAGACAGCTGTAACTAACGGAACTGGACGGGAAGCAGCAACGGATAATGCGATTGTTGCAGGAAAGACTGGTACAACTAATTCCAACTATGATTCATGGTTCTGCGGATATAGTGCATATTATACGGTTGCTGTATGGCAGGGATATGATTATCCTGCAACAATACCACAGACATATACCAAGCAGATATTCAAGCAGTTTATGGAGTCGGCACATGAGAATCTTGTAAAGAAGGATTTCCCATCATATGGAGGAAAGAAAAGTGATGTGCAGGAGACAACTAAGGAAACAGAATCTGAGACTGAATCTGTAAAGGAAACACAGAAACAGACAGAGACACAGAAGCCCTCACAGACACAGAATCCAAGCCAGTCACAGCAGGAATCACAGAGTAGTACATCAGGTGGAAATACCAGTGCGGATCCGGATAATACCGGTTCAACACAGGAAACAACACAGAGTAATAATCAGACAGAAAAAAAGCCGGACGTGTAAGCGTCCGGCTCAATTATTATATTCATTAAGCTGTAAGTGAATAATTACCTACCGTAGTGACGTTCATTGTATTCCTTAACCCTCTGCTGGATTCTTTCAACAGGGCTTAAGAGGTCGCTGATTGAAGAATCATGGTTAAGTGTATCAATAAGAAGAGCCATATACTTGCTCATATCTACATTGATGTACCAAGGCTTAGAAAGAAGCTCTGCTGGCTGGTATACAAGGTTAGTTGTAAGAATTCTGTCGATAATACCATTCTCATAAGCTTCATCAAACTTCTTGAATCCGTTAGTGAAAAGACCGAATGTTGTAGCACAGAATACTCTGCTTGCACCACGCTTCTTAAGCTCAGAAGCAACATCAATCATACTCTCACCAGAAGAAATCATATCATCAATGATGATAACATCCTTGCCTTCAACATTAGTTCCAAGGAACTCATGTGCAACGATAGGATTACGTCCGTTAACAATCTTAGTGTAATCTCTTCTCTTATAGAACATACCCATATCAAGACCAAGCACGTTGGCAAAGTATACTGCACGTCCCATACCACCTTCATCAGGGCTGATAACCATCATATGGTCACTGTCAATATGAAGATCATCTACATTAAGAAGAAGATATTTGATGAACTGATATGTGCATGATACAGATTCAAATCCCTTAAGAGGAATAGCATTGTGTACTCTAGGATCGTGTGCATCGAAAGTAATAATATTCTCAACACCCATATCTGTAAGTTCCTGAAGCATAAGTGCACAGTCAAGAGATTCTCTTCCTGTTCTCTTGTGCTGTCTTGATTCATAAAGGAAAGGCATTATTACATTAATTCTTCTTGCCTTACCACCTGCAGCAGCAATAACTCTCTTAAGATCAGCATAGTGATCATCAGGAGACATATGGTTCTTGAATCCGCAAACAGTATATTCAAGGCTGTAGTTGCAGACATCAAGCATAATATATAAGTCATGACCACGGACAGAATCTACAAGAACGCCCTTTCCTTCGCCTGAACCGAATCTAGGAGTCTTAGCGTTAACAATATAACTGTCTCTCTTATATCCTGCAAAATTGAGGGTAGAAGTATTCTCATTCTGACGCTTCTCTCTCCACTTTACAAGGTACTCGTCAACTTTCTTACCCATTTCAGTGCAGCTTGCTAATGGGATAATACCTAATGTTCCGTAAGGAATAGTTTCTGTGTGTCTTTCATCACGTGGCATAATAAATAATCCTCCATAAAGTATAATAATTAAACATACATATAAAAATATAAACATTGACGCGAAATAAGTCAATGCCATATTTGACATAAATAATCGTTAAGCCCTTTTTATTGGTGATAATTTCTTCATGCAGCGTATATCATCTCCAAAAAGTCTTAAGATAGAATAGGCACTTACGAGTCTTGAGAAAATTCTCTGTGAGTACCTTGTTTCGATATCAGGCATCTCAAGGTTGGAAGAGATAATAATGCTCTTTCTTCTGAGAAGTCTTTCATTGATAGTATTAAACAGATTAGAAAAATTATAATCTGAAGCTTTCTCTGTTCCAAGGTCATCAATAATAAGAAGGTCACATTCAACAAAAAATGAGGTGTCAAACTTGGAACTTCCAAATTCCTTGAAATCATCGCTCTTAAAAGAATCAAAGAATTCGCCGGCAGTAAGATATATTATGCTGTGGCATGAATCCATAAGAGCTCTTGCAATACAGTTGGAAAGAAATGTCTTTCCGACACCAGTCTGTCCGATGAATAACAGATTGGAAAAATCAGTATCAAAGTTATCGACGAAATCGTGACATACTTTGAGAACTTTCTGCATATTATTATAAGGTGTGAGCCCTGTTGCTGGATCAACATCAGTATTGTTGTACCAGCTAAAAGAGAATGTGTCAAAATTCTCATCAGTAGTTATGTTCTTGAGATTAGAGTCCTTATATATAAGATCTATAGCTTTTTTGTTAAAGCACATGCAACGTTTACCATCAACATAACCGGAATCCTTGCAATAAGGACATGTAAATATATCGTCAAGATAATCAGCGGGCTTGCCTATAGAAGCCAGAGCAGCCACTTTTCTGTTGTTGAGTGACTTAAGGCTGGAAGCTAATTCATCAGTAGTCGTGTCCGATGAGTCAGCTTCTATACGCGCTCTGGCAGTTTTCATGGACAAGTCTATAATCTCAGAGTCAACATCTGCTATATCAGGACACAGGGCAGTGACTTCTTTATAACGGTCACTTTGCAGGTGCCTGTTGGCTGTTTTAATATCATCATATTGTCTCATAATAGAGGCATATTGTGTATTGGTCAAAGGCATAGCACCCCTCCTTATAATTAATTATTATTGCTTAGCAGAGAGTTATACCAGTCGTCAGATTTCTTAGGACGCTGCTGGTAATTATTAAAACGGTTAGCGTTCTGTTTGATGACATTAGATGAATTAGCTGCTTTGGCAGCCTTACCGGCTTCGTACTGTGCATCAGCTTTCCTGATATCCTCAGAACTTCTGATGTTGGAAGTATGCCACTTGGTAAGAATAGAATCAGCATATTCAAAGCTTGGCTGGTGAGTAG
Organism: Desulfovibrio piger; assembly: GCA_963590775.1. Classification (GTDB taxonomy): domain Bacteria; phylum Bacillota; class Clostridia; order Lachnospirales; family Lachnospiraceae; genus Lachnospira. Next base: position 6,073 of record CAVAPS010000024.1, on the reverse strand, counting down.
CCTTCATGGTTCTGTTACATGCTTCGATAATTATGTCAGTTTCAAAGCAGTATACATCAGTCCACTTGATAATAAGGTCTTTCTCGACTTTGCCAGGTTCTCTGCTGTTAAGGCCAAATGCTTTCATGACACTGTAGACAGCCTCGTTATGGTTGGATACTTCATCTTTGGCAGCATCAACAGTGCTGATACCTTCATCAGCCCATGCGAGAGCAACCTTCTCTATGTATCTTATAGAAGTCTTACCCTTGGATACGCAGTATTCAAAAAGGTATTCAATAAGGTCGGCAGAGAAATGTAATGTATCATAGAAATACACAATAGCATTAGTCTCAGGCTGTGAAAGAGTCTTTCCAAGATAAGTCTGGATTACGAAAAGCAACATTGAAAAATCATCATTGGAATTAAGCTTGTTAAGCTTGTCAGCAGGAGCAGTTACTTTCGAAGGTTCTACATTGTGTGCTGATGATGCTGGATATGCCTTTGCAAAATCCATAGAGACAACATTAGATGATGAGTCTGATATAGTATTGCCAGATGCAGCATTGTCAGATACAGGACTGCAGGAAACAGATTCATTATCTGCGACAGCTTCCGAAACATAGTTGTCAGAAGCATTATTGTTAATCTCAGGGGTAGCAATGTGGTCATCAGGTTCAGGTGAAGAACCGTGATTAGCAATATCCTTCAAAGTGATACCGCAAAGCTGGTTATTGTCGTCATAAGAAAGCTGGACAAGACCTGATCTGTCCCAGTATCTTAAAGCACGCATCACATCATTCTCAGTCTGGTTAAAAGTATCAGCAAGAGAAGAGATGCTTAAGTTACTGTTCTTTCTTGTGAGAAGTCTCAAAAGATAAAGATATACCTTAACAAAGTCTCCGTTGGCTGATGGTACATATTCGTCTATGAAAATATCAGAAACTGCTGTATAGCCAGAAACAGTCTCTGAATACAAGTTCAGATTATTCATGGTATTAGTCTCCCAAAAAGTTATGAGCAGATTATACCACTGAAAAAAATAAATGCAAAGCGCGTCCAGTGCGGAAAGGAGAAATGTGGATAATGTGGAAAATGTGGATAAATAAAAAATATACATAGGAAAACCGCATAAAATATGGGTTCATGAAAATACCAGAATAAAAAATTATCCACAATCATTCTGAACAATTTAGTAACAGAAAATTGTGGATAATGTGGATAACTTTGTTGAAAAAGTTCGGGCGGGTGGAAAACGTACTATTTAAGCAAGTCTTCGCCGATTTTATATACGTCACCGGCACCCATAGTTATTAACAAGTCACCGTTGATACAATTTTTTAATAAATATTTTTCGATGTCCTCAAAATTGTCTATATATATACATTCTTTACCAAGAGACTGTATCTTCTCGCACAGGTCAGCAGAGCTGATTCCGAGAGTATCAGTTTCTCTTGCAGCGTATATCTTAGCGAGGACAACCTTGTCAGCGTGGCTTAAAACATCAGCAAACTCATTGAATAAAAGCTTGGTACGCGAATATGTATGAGGCTGGAAGACTACCCATACATGATTGTGTGGATAGTGGGTAGCAGAACTTAAAGTTGCACGGATTTCGTCTGGGTGATGAGCGTAGTCATCAATAACTGTAACTCCGTTAAATGTGCCTTTCTTCTCAAATCTTCTGTTAGTACCCTTAAAGTTAGAAAGACCTGCTTTGATATGTTCCATATCAACAGAAAGCTTTCTTGCAGCGGCAATAGCAGCAAGAGAATTATATACATTGTGAAGACCCGGAACACCAAGAGTTATAGTGTCAGCCTTCTCATTATTAATAAGAAGAGAATAAGTGCATCTTCCAAGTTCGTCATAAGTGATATCAGAAGCACTGTACATGCTCTTTGCCGGGGCAGAACCAAATGTTATGACCTCGCAGTCAGTATCATGATAGAAATATTCATAATTATCAATGTCAGTATTGATGATAAGAGTTCCGTCAGAAGGAAGCTTTTCAGTGAAAAGCTTGAAAGAGTGACGGATGTCATCAATATCCTTGAAGAAATCAAGGTGATCTTCCTTGACATTGAGAATGATGTTCATTGTAGGATTAAATGATAAAAAGCTGTTAGTATATTCGCAGGCTTCTGCAACGAAATATTTATCACCGCCGACTCTTGTATTGCCGCCAATGCTGTTGAGGATACCGCCTACAGAGATAGTAGGATCCATGCTTGCTGCAAGCAATATTTCAGAAACCATGGAAGTAGTTGTTGTCTTTCCGTGAGTACCTGCAATATTGATGGCATTGCTATAGATGGTCATAATCTGGCCAAGAAGCTCTGCTCGTGTAAGCATTGGAAGACCGGCTTCCTTAGCTGCCTTGAATTCCGGATTATCCGGGTGAATTGCTGCTGTATATACAACAAGATCTATATCATTAGTTATATTACCGGCGCTCTGTGGTACAGATACGATGCATCCGTCACCTATAAGCTCGTCAGTAAGAGCTGATGAGTGAGCATCAGAGCCTGAAACAGTAAAACCTTTAGATAAAAGAATCTTGGCAAGTCCGCTCATACTTATACCGCCTATGCCAATGAAGTGAATATGGATAGGGTTGTTGAAATCAATCTTGTACATGATATTGTCCTTCCTTGAGATTAGTGTTTGTTATATTGTATGTCTTATCGGCTTATTTTTCAAACCTTTCTTATTATATATTATACGATTTAGAAAATGTGCATAAAAATGTGTATAAAAAACGTGAATTTCTTTTTACTTAATGAGAATAGTATGATATAATCAGAATATCTAAAAGCAGTAAAAATTTAACATCAGAGGTGATAGCATGATTAAAAAAGAGATGATTGCAATGCTGTTAGCTGGTGGCCAGGGAAGCAGATTAGGAGTACTTACTTCTAAAGTGGCAAAGCCGGCAGTAGCATTTGGAGGAAAGTACAGAATAATTGACTTCCCTCTCAGTAACTGTATTAATTCAGGAATCGATACAGTAGGTGTATTAACACAGTATCAGCCACTCCGTCTTAATACACATATAGGAATTGGTATTCCTTGGGATTTGGATCGTAATGTCGGAGGTGTATCAGTTCTTCCACCTTATGAGAAGAGTCAGAACAGTGAATGGTATACAGGAACAGCTAATGCCATTTACCAGAACCTTGAATATATGGAACAGTATAATCCGGAATATGTACTTATTCTTTCTGGTGACCATATATATAAGATGGATTATAAGATAATGCTTGATTATCACAAGGCTAACAATGCAGATATAACAATCGCTGCAATGCCTGTACCTATAGAGGAAGCAAGCAGATTCGGTGTAGTTGTAACAGATAACGATAATAAGATTACTGAATTCGAAGAGAAACCAGAACATCCAAAGAGCAACCTTGCTTCAATGGGTATATACATATTCAGCTGGAAAGTTCTTAAGGATGCACTTATCAAACTTAAGGATCAGCAGGAATGTGACTTCGGAAAACATGTAATTCCATACTGCTTTAATAATAATAAGAGAATATTTGCTTACGAGTATAACGGATACTGGAAGGATGTAGGAACATTAAGCTCATATTGGGAAGCTAACATGGAGCTTATAGACATTATTCCTGTATTTAATCTGTATGAAGAATTCTGGAAGATATATACCAAGACAGATACAATTCCACCACAGTATATAGCTAAAGATGCATATATTGAGAAGAGTATCATTGGTGACGGAACAGAAGTATACGGACGTGTATTTAATTCCGTAATCGGTTCAGGTGTAGTTATTGAAGAAGGATGTGTAATCCGTGATTCAATAATCATGAATAATTCTTATATCGGAAAGAATACAACAATTAGCAAGTCTATTATTGCAGAGGATGTAACAGTCGGTGAGAATGTTGAACTTGGTGTTGGTGAAGAAGCAGAGAATGTCAAGTTCCCTAAGATATATAATTTTGGACTTGTTACAATCGGTGAGTGGTCAGTTATTCCAGACAATGTCAAGGTTGGAAAGAATACTGCTATATCAGGAGAGACAACATTACAGGATTACCCTAATGGTGAGTTACCAGGCGGAGGCATAATAATTAAGGCAGGTGATAATTAATGAAAGCAATAGGTATTATATTAGCTGGCGGAAATAACAGAGCGATGCGTGAACTCTCTAACAGGAGAGCAATTGCAGCCATGCCGATTGCCGGAAGTTATCGCGCCATAGATTTTGCATTAAGCAACATGACTAATTCAAGAATCCAGAAAGTAGCTGTTATCACACAGTATAACGCAAGATCACTTAATGAACATTTAAGCTCATCTAAGTGGTGGGATTTCGGAAGAAAACAGGGAGGATTATTCGTATTCACTCCTACAATTACCGCAGAGAGCAGTAACTGGTATCGTGGAACAGCAGATTCATTATACCAGAATATACATTTCTTGAAGCAGAGCCATGAACCATATGTAGTTATTGCATCAGGTGATGGTGTATATAAGCTTGATTACAATAAGGTACTTCAGTATCACATTGAGAAGAAAGCTGATATAACAGTTGTTGTCAAGAAGCTTGAAGATCGTTCAGACATAGGCCGTTATGGTGTTGTAGCCATGACAGAAGAAGGCAGAATCACAGATATTGATGAGAAGCCAATAGAGACTAACCTCTCAACAGTTTCAACTGGTATCTATGTAGTAAGAAGAAGACTTCTTATTGAACTTCTTGAGAAGGCAGCTGAAGAAGACAGACATGAGTTTGTAAGAGATATCCTTGTAAGATATAAGAATATCAAGAAGATATATGGCTATAGTATCGATTCTTACTGGAGCAATATCTCAACAGTAGATGCATATTACAAGACTAATATGGATTTCCTTAATAAGGATGTAAGAGATTACTTCTTCAAGCAGTATCCGGATGTATACTCTAAGGTAGAAGATCTTCCACCAGCAAAGTATAACTTCGGAGCTAACGTAAGAAACAGCCTTGTTTCAAGCGGATGTATAATTAACGGAACTGTTGAAGATTCAGTGTTATTCAAGAAGATATATGTAGGCAATAACAGTGTAATCAAGAATTCAATTATTCTTAACAATGCATATATTGGAGATAATGCTTATATTGAGAACTGTATCGTTGAAAGCAACAGTACAATCAAAGCTAATTCAAGATATGTCGGAGAGAATAGTACAAGGATTGTTGTGGAGGATAGTCCTTTATATTATTAAGAATAGTTTCAACAGAAGGTGTTTGAACCAAAGTATAACGAGGTTAATATAACCTAAAAAGGGGTGTGTTATGAATATAACAGATGTAAGGGTAAGAAAGATTGCTAAAGAGGGCAAGATGAGAGCTGTTGTGTCAATCACAATAGATGATGAGTTCGTAGTACATGATATTAAGGTGATTGAGGGAGAGAAGGGCTTGTTTATTGCAATGCCAAGCAGAAAATCATCGGACGGAGAGTATCGTGACATTGCTCATCCTATCAACACTCAGACAAGAGATAAGCTGCAGAAGCTTGTTCTTGAAGCCTATGATAAGGCAGAGGACGTAGAGGAGTAAAGCAGTCGAATACAAGATGAGTAAGGGCCAGCCTGTGAAAGCAGACTGGCTCTTTTGTACTTGCTTTCAATCTGCTGAATAAGTATAATCTCAATAAATCTTATTAGGTAATTGCGAAACTCGCGATGCTCGTTCGCAATCTTGATTAAAAACACGGCAGAATTCGTGCTTTGCACGAATTCTAGGATGAAATGCAAATGTGTTTCAAATTAGGCGTACTTTAATAAAGCATTATGGATATGAAGTTGATAATGCTTATGCGATAAGAGGTTTTAAGCTGCGAATATATTCATGGTGTTGGATTTTATCCGCAAGAATTACAGTTACTAACTGAATAATTCCGGCAAGAATCAAATCTGCATGAAGCGTTTTCTTATTTTGAGTACGACGACCAGCCAGACAAAGATTTTCTTTGATGTGGTTAATGTCACGTTCAACAGCAGTTCGGATTTTGTAAGTAGTATCCCATTCTTCTGTTCCACGAATTGTACCCGGATAAGAACGAAGGTCTTTTTCAGGATA
>CAVAPS010000023.1:0-43046 GCA_963590775.1 Desulfovibrio piger | reverse complement strand
GCTTGTTTACTGGTTTTCTGCACACTTGCACTGTAATAAAAAAGTAAAGACCTACCATTATATTCTTATATGTAATTCTAGTAGGTAATAATTCTTGCCATCCTGTGAAAGCAGAAGAAAACGACCTACTAAAGCTTAACATTAAGATGCTTTAGTAGGTCTTCAGTCCCAAAAGGCATATCTCTACAATATCTCTGCATTGCAAAGTTGATATTTCTCCCCATAATGCGACTTTTCAATGCAACCTGCCATCATTCCGCAACGCGGTTCTACGATACAAGTTACCATAACGCTTAACATAGTTACAATTATACTCATCAACAACTTTTAGTGCTCTTTGGCAGTCCATTGTGTAACACTTAATTTCATCACTGCTACAGAATCAACCATATTTTCATTAAAATGCCACTCTTTTCCTTCTGTATAATGTGCCATGATTAATTCAAGAGCATGCTTCTTCTCATCATATAACTCTACGAATTCTATGCTTCCTTTTCCAATCACGCTCTGATACATATAACTATATGAACACGCTGTATCTGATCCGACAAGCTCATGTTTGGTATCCATTTCAAATGATGCCCTGCCATTACTCTTTATAAGGTCTGCTTTCTTTCCTTCTTTAGTGCCATGGCAATACAGTATAAGATTACCGTTATTATCTTCATAACCATAATTAAGCGGAACTATATATGCATCCTCACCATCCACAAATCCGAGACGGAGACAGTCACATTTGTCTACAATCCCAAGCACCTGGTTATAATCAGTTACTTCTCTTTCTTTTCTTCTCATATCATCTCCAACCTCCCGCTTCTATATAAGTTTAATAACCTCATTAACGTTATTCACGCCAATAATCTCAATTTCATTGTTGCTCTTTATGTTCTTCATACATACACCCGGTAATATACATGTCTTAAAGCCAAGTTTGACAGCCTCGTTAACTCTCTGCTGTGCCTGACTCACTGCCCTTACTTCACCAGCAAGCCCCACTTCACCGAATATAACTGTCTTTTCATCAATCGACCTGTTCTTAAAGCTACTCACAAGCGCCATGACAATCCCTAAGTCAAGCGCCGGCTCATTAACCTTGATTCCACCAGCAACATTAACGTATGCATCACTTCCTGACATATGTATACCAGCTCTCTTTTCAAGAACTGCCATAAGAAGATTAACCCTATTATAATCTGTTCCCGCTGCCGTTCTTCTTGCCATACCGAAATTAGAATCACATACAAGAGCCTGAATCTCCACCATTATTGGACGTGTTCCTTCAAGAAGACACACAACAACCGAACCTGATGCATTCTCAGGTCTTCCATTAAGCATATACTCTGACGGATTCTCAACCTCTGCCAGACCGCTCTGTTGCATTTCAAATACGCCTATTTCGTTGGTTGAGCCAAATCTGTTCTTAACGCCTCTTAATATTCTGTATGAAGCATATCTGTCACCTTCAAAATAAAGAACTGTATCAACCATATGCTCAAGCATCCTTGGTCCTGCAACTGTTCCTTCCTTAGTCACATGTCCAACTATAAATATAGTGATATTCAATCCTTTTGCAAGCTGCATAAGTACGGATGTTGTCTCCCTTACCTGCGAAACACTTCCGGGTGCTGCTGCCACATCTTCTTTATACATCGTCTGTATAGAGTCAATTATCACTACCTCTGGTTTATTTCTTGTAAGGATGTCCTCTATGTTATCAAGATTAGTCTCACATAACAGTTTCAGCATTCCATTACATTTGCCAATTCTGTCTGCCCTCAGCTTTATCTGCTTAAGTGATTCTTCTCCTGAGATATACAGTACATCTCTTCCTGCTCCCGACAGGTTATAACACATCTGTAGAAGAAGCGTAGACTTACCTATTCCCGGGTCGCCTCCCACAAGTACTAAAGAACCTGCGACAATTCCTCCGCCAAGTACCCTGTCAAGCTCTGCTATTCCTGTAGATGTCCTGTCATTTTCTTCAAAACTTACACTGTTTATCTCAACAGGAACAGATGCTGACGAAGCTGCTGCCCTCTGGCTTGTACCTGCTATCCCCTTCGCTGACTTCTGTCTGCTTACTGGTTCTTCTACAAATGTGTTCCATTCCTTACACGCTGGACACTGTCCGAACCATTTGGCAGACTCATATCCACATTCTTTACAAAAAAAAGCTGTATTCTTTGCTTTAGCCATATATCCCCCTAAAAAAAGCTGCCACAACATATAAATGCGTGACAGCCCCGTAAATTCATAATATCTTTAAACTTTGATTAAGCCTTCTTAATATCTACTTTAACTGGCTTCTCACCATCAAATTCTACTGAAAGAACAAGCTTTCCACCCATATTAGTAGCCATTGTTCCTGCATCTTTATCATTAATTCTGATATCGTATGAAGCACCTTCTTCAAGGCCTAATGTAATCTGTGCATCCTCTTTTCCTTCTACGCTGAATGACACACTTGTATCGGTAGCCTTAAAATTATTAACTGCTGTTCCTGGAACAGATTCATATACAAATGAACCATTCTTCTCAAGCTTAGTGATCTCATAAAATGTCTTAACCTTATATGTATCCCCACAATGCTCAAAATCTGGCAGCTTTGATTTAACGTCTAACTTATAATTACCAAAGCTGATTGTTCCATCCGCCTCTGAACGAATCAATTCATTTACTACTGGCATATTATTATCCTCCTGTTTGTTACGATATGTATGTACTGATTATACAATAAACTGACAAAAAGCGCCAGCAATTTGTCAGTTGTTTATTGTTTATTTATTATTTATTTACGCCTCTTTTGAGTGTGAAGTTAAGCTTGTTATCCTTTACAGTTATCTTGACTTTATTGCCAGCATGTACTTTTCCCATAAGGATACGTTCTGCAAGAACATCTTCAACCTCATTCTGGATAGTACGACGAAGCGGTCTTGCTCCGTATTTTGAATCATATCCCTTATCAACAAGCCACTGTCTCGCAGCATCATCAAGCTCTATTGATAATTTCATCTGCTCCATAATACGCTTGTTAACGTTGGCTATCATTATATCTACAATCTTAGATATCTGCTCTTTACCAAGAACGTGGAATACAACAATATCATCTATTCTGTTAATGAACTCCGGCTTGAATATTCTCTTAACCTCATCCATAACTTTGCTCTTCATCTCTTCGTGATTCTGTTGCTCAGTCATTCCTGATGAGAATCCAAGTGACTTAGGAGACACAATATTCTCAGCTCCGGCATTACTTGTCATTATAATTATAGTATTCTTGAAATCTATTACTCTGCCTGTTGAATCTGTTATATGTCCATCATCAAGCACCTGCAGAAGAACATTAAATACGTCAGGATGGGCTTTCTCGACCTCATCAAAAAGGATTACAGAATATGGATTTCTTCTTACCTTCTCACTGAGCTGTCCGCCCTCATCATATCCAACATATCCCGGAGGTGAACCTATAAGCTTGGACACTGTATGCTTCTCCATGAATTCCGACATATCAACTCTTATAAGGGAATTCTCTGTCCCAAACATAGCATCTGCCAGTGCCTTTGAAAGCTCTGTCTTACCCACGCCTGTAGGTCCTAAGAACAGGAATGAACCAATTGGTCTGTTAGGGTCTTTAAGTCCCACTCTTCCTCTTCGAATTGCTTTAGCAACAGCTGTAACAGCCTCATCCTGTCCGATAACCCTGTTGTGCAGAGTATCCTCAAGCTTCATAAGACGCTCAGACTCTGCCTGTGCAATTCTCTGTACAGGAATCTTTGTCCATGTTGATACAACAGAAGCAATCTCGTCCTCACCAACAACAAGATTATTCTCATTAATGCTGTCCTGCCACTGCTTTGTCATCTTCTCAAGCTGCCCTTTTTTCTTTAACTGCTTTTTCTTGATTTCTCCGGCTTTCTCATAAGCTTCAGCCTTAATTGCCTCTTCCTTATCAGTTGTAATCTGCTCTATCTGTGCCTCTAATGTCTTAATCTCCTCAGGCATTACATACGCATCAAGTCTTGTCTTGGAAGATGCTTCATCGATAAGGTCAATTGCCTTATCAGGAAGAAATCTGTCATTAATATATCTCTTAGACAATTTAACTGCTGCAACTACAGCCTCATCTGTAATTGTAACATGATGATGTTCTTCGTACTTACCCTTAAGACCTCTTAATATCTGGATTGCCTCGTCTGCTGTAGGTTCTTCAACCTTAACAGGCTGGAATCTTCTTTCAAGTGCAGCATCCTTCTCAATATGCTTTCTGTATTCTTCAAGAGTTGTAGCACCAATAAGCTGGATTTCTCCTCTTGCAAGAGATGGCTTTAATATATTAGATGCATCAATAGCACCTTCAGCCCCACCCGCACCTATTATTGTGTGAATCTCGTCCAGGAAAAGTAATACATTACCGGCATTCTTAACTTCCGCAATCACTTTCTTGATTCTTTCCTCAAATTCGCCTCTGTACTTAGAACCGGCAACCATACCTGACAAATCCAATGTCAGAAGACGCTTGTCCTTAATTGTCTCAGGCACATTACCTTCAACTATACGTGCTGCAAGGCCTTCTGCGATGGCAGTCTTGCCTACCCCCGGTTCACCTATAAGACAAGGGTTATTCTTAGTTCTTCTGCTAAGTATCTGTATAACTCTCTGAATCTCTTCTTCTCTTCCAATAACAGGGTCTAATCTACCCTCTCTTGCCATCTGTGTAAGATCTCTGCTGTACTGGTCAAGTGTTGCAGTACTCTTTCTGTCATTGCCTCTTGGTCTTCCATTCTGGAAATCCTCTTTGGCTCTTCCTGTATCTTCTCCCATAGCCATAAGAAGATCAACATACATCTTCTTAACCGGAACTCCTATTGTATTAAGAAGCCTTGAAGCTACACTGTCTGTCTCTTTAATTATGGCAATTAAAATGTGTTCTGTACCTATAAGTTCTGACTTGAAACGTGCAGCTTCTCTTGCAGCATTGTCAAGTATATGTCTTACTCTTGGTGTATATCCTGATGGTTCTTTTACATTAACTACACTGTCAGGTGCTATAAGCTGGCATACAAGATTGATTATCTTCTCATCAGTAACATCATTACTAAGAAGAACTGCTGACGCAAGTCCGCCTTCAGCTTTAATAAGTCCTATAAGAAGATGTTCTGAACCTATATAGCCATGACCTAACATAGCAGCTGTATCTGCCGCGTAATTAAGCGCTTCCTGCGCTTTTCTGGTAAATCTGCTCTGCATTTCGTAACCCTTTCTATATCAATTACTATATAATAACACTAATTATTAATTAATGGATTGTTGGCAGATGTTCTCTTATAAAATCTGCTCTTGCAATCTCCAGTTCCTCCTCATCCATATCTTTATTAGATATCATAAGAAGATTAGCCGGATGTATTCCTATCATGAGCTGGTATATATTGCTCTCATCAAACCCGTCAGCCTCAATAAGTCCTGATGCAAGTCCGAATCTTATCTGTGAAAGCAGCAGCTCTCCATCATTAAGTGTAACCTTTCTGGCATATTTTAACACGCCATATGACCTGTACACCATATCAAGAGCTGTCATCTTTCTCTTAGTAATATACTGTTTTCTATAATTGCGTTCCTGTGCAATAATCTGTTCAGCTATATTATCAAGATTATCAATTATATCTTTCTCACTTTTTCCTAATGTGACAAGATTACTGAGCTGGTATATATCACCTAAGGCTCTGTTATTATCGCCTTCCATTGCCCTTAATACCAGTCCGAATCTTCCAACCTCCGGAATCAGCCCTGATATTTTATCATTTCCTGCAAGTGCTGGCAAATGAAGCATATAACTGGCTCTCATTCCTGTTCCCGCATTAGACGGAAGTGTTGTAAAATAACCAAACTTCTGGTCATACGAATAATCAAGCACATTGCCTATAACATCATCCATCTTATCAGAAAGTGTATATGCCTTCTGCATATTCATGCCTGCAGCAAATGCCTGTATTCTTATATGGTCTTCTTCATTAATCATTATTGACACGTCTTCATCAGGTGCGACAAATCCTGCTGCATAATCCTGTTTCTCAAGGTATGAGCTTATAACATGTCTCTCCCTCATGCCCATCTTCTGATAGGCATCAAGATAATCAAAATTATATGAATTGTAGCCGTTTATCGGTGATACTGTCTTTAACCTGTCAGTAACATTTTTAACCAACTTCTTTGCATCTGTATCTGACATCTTATAAGAAAAATTATAGCCGCTAATATTACGGGCAAGTCTTACTCTGCTTGATATAACAACATCAGAGTTATTGCCGCCCTCTTCAAACCATCTAAGCATCGTGACCGCCTCCCTGTGTTGTATCTTCTTTCTTTAGCTGTTTTATCATATCACGGAGTCTGGCTGCCTCTTCAAAATTCTCTATCTCAACAGCCTCTCTTAATTTCATATTCAGTTCCCTAATCTGCTCTTTGGCAGATTCCTCTGTCTTTTCTGCTTTCATGACTGGCAGAACATCTGACTCATCATTATCGCATGACTGCTCTGCCTGTTTCTTGTATTTCTTTCCTTTATGCACCGAATCACCATGCAGTCTTTTCATATTGTCCTCAATAAGAGGTCCAAATACTCCATAACACTCAGCACAGCCAAATTTACCTACCATAGTAAATTCATCAAATGTCATTCCGCAGCCAGGGCATTTGATATGCATCATAGGTCCATCTTCCACCTGTGCTGAATTACCAGCCAGCAGACCTGTCAGAAGTCTTACAAACGGGAACTCAGAATCCGTGCTGTCTGAAATTCCTGCAAAGTTAAGCCTTCTTGCACAATCCATGCATATATGGTGCTCTTTCTTAATTCCATTGATTATTTCTGTATAATGAATCGAAGCTTCATTCTGATGACAATTCTCACAAAGCATGTTATTCCTTTCCAGTCAGGAATCAGATTCCTGCTTTATTCAAATACTCTCATCTTAGTTAAAGCATAGTAAGGTCCAAAATATGTTATTAAAGCAACCGTAAAAGCTATTACTAATGCCAGAACATTAGATGATGTAAGTGTATACATTCCCTTATATGAAAGCCATGTAAACACACCCATTATAAGTGCCGATATAACCGGTTTGGCAAATATACTTAAATACGGCATCGTATAATCAATCTTATGATATAAGGTTCTAAGATTAAGTATAAATATTAATATTGGAAATGTTGCATTACCTATAACCACTGCATATATTCCAAGTGCTGAGAACTTAAGAAGAATAAATACCAGCACAATGTGAACAGCAAGTGATATAGATGAATGTATCATTGGCACATTTACACGGTCAATTCCCTGCAGTGCTGTACTTGTAACTGTAGAGAGTGTATAGAATACAACTGCAATTGCGCCTATCTTTAACATCATTCCACCCTGTGCACTGTTATAACGCGAGAATAACAGTCTGATTATAGGCTGTCCGATAACAAACAATCCGACAAATGATGGAACTGCAATAAACATGTTGGTCTTTAATGTCTTAGTAATCTTATCGTATATAGAATTATAATCCCTGTCTGTAAATGATGCCACCACACTAGGAAGCATTGACGCTGACATTGCTGATGCAACTCCCTGCGGTATACCTATAAGAAGGCTGTAACTTGAACTGAAGTTACCAAGATCCATAGATATACTCTTAGTAATATCCCTTCCAACCATTATATTACTAAACATTACATCATCTATCAAAGCACTTATCTGATAAAATGTCTGACCAAGTATAATTGGAATCATTGTATATATGATAATCTTACAAATCTGCCCTGTACTCTGGTTCTCTGTATGTCTGTCTTTTCTTTTCAGTCTGTTAAATGTTGGTGTATATACCGCATACAGAAATCCCATGAACAAAACAGCCGTAAGCGCTCCCATAGCAGTACCAAGAGTGCTTCCTGCTGCTCCATAGGCTGCCACATCAGGTGATGAAGCAAATGCTTTCATCATTCCATATCCTGCAGCAATACTTACAATAGCATTAACAATCTGCTCAACTATCTGTGATACAGCAGTTGGAATCATTGTACTCTGACCCTGAAAGAAACCTCTTATAACTCCAAGAATCGCAACAAGGAATATTGTCGGTGCAAGGATTCTTAATGGAATTGCAAGTCCTGGAAGACCGCCTCCGTATATAACATTCTCAATAAATGAAGCACCGAAGAATACAAGCAGTGCAGCTATTCCTCCTGTGCATATTGCAACCATTAAAGAGCATTTTAATACTTTGGCTGCACTTTTATATCTTTTCTTGGCAAACCTTGCTGATACAAGCTTTGACACAGCCATAGGTAGACCATATGAAGACAACACAAGCATTATATTATATATATTAAATGCCGCTCCATATATACCATTACCTTCACTTCCTATAATGTTAACAACAGGAATTCTGTAGAGCATACCTATTATTCTTACAAGAATACCTGCTATTGCAAGGATGCTACCATGAACTATAAAATTGCGCTTATTAGATTCTGACATACTAATCTCCAAATCTTATGTAATAATTGTTTTCGAATTAGATTTTACATCTTATATGTAATAAAATCTATAAATTTTTTGTTAAAAAGCCGTTCCAATCATTATTGATCAGAACGGCATTGCATATTTATATTAATTAATTAAGAAATCAGCCAGCATCCATGTGCCACCCTGCTTAACAAATGTGTATGTAAGTGATGTATCATATGTTGTATTACCAGTCTGATAATCAACATAAAGATCATAGTAAACATCACATGAGAAACAGTTATCTGAATACTTTCTGAAATTAGTAATAGATTCATTATTAAACTGATATGTATATGACTTGCCCCACAGATATGCCCATATAGCAGGGATATCACTGACATACTCAGCCGCAGTACCAACCATATAACTAGAAAGCTTAGAAAGACTCCCTCTGTTAATGATATAAGCACCGTACTGCTCTGCTATTGTATATATTCTTGACTCAAGGCTCTTCTGAAGTTCATCATCTGAAGGATAATTAACTGTATATCCTTTCTTCTTGTCATAATCTACTGTCAGATCCTTGCCATTAAGCTTGGCTGTTATTACAGGCTGTGCAATAAGCTGCCCGACATCATACACATCATTAGTCGGAGTTGTCACATAATCAGATACATGCAGACATGGTGCGAATTCAACAGCCGATTCTGTCTTATATGTATCACTGACCTCAACGCCGTTAACATAAACTTCGGCTCCTGTAGGAGCTGTTATCTTAACCTCTGCAAGATTCTTGGTATAATCACCAAATGAAACTGTTCCGATTGTCCATTTATTGAACTTATGTGCATTCTTTCCTGCTGATGAAAGTTCTACCTTGGCAATAGGTGTATCACCGGCATACACTACATATACAGGAGTTTTCTCAGAATACTCACCAGTCTTCTTCTTATATGATACAGTACCCTCGCTTAACTTGTCCTTAAAATATTCTGCTATTGTGTCGGTTGTTTCAAATTCATTCACAGTAACATTACTGTCAGCCAGAAGCTTTCCTATTCCATCCGGAGTAAACTGCTCTGCAACCTTATCCATCGCTCCTGATGGTATTCCTTCCTCATAATCCTTTAAAAGGCTATGAAGCATAATCAATACAACTACACCTACGATAAGAAGAATTCCGCAGTATATACATAAAAATTTCTTAAAGTTAGAAAACTTCTTTTTTCTTTTCTTGTTTCCTGTCATACTACTTTCCTCCTACTTAATTAAAAATGCTGTTGGACAGCTTCTAGGTCCTGTTGGTGAGTATGGAACATTAACTATCTCTCCATCATAATACATTTGTGTTGATGTACCACCATCCATTGTAGACGCATTTACAGCACCATACTGTGCCATAATATCCTGAAGATCAGAGAATGTTGCACCGATACTGTTAGGCTGTCTGCCATCTACTGCAAGAAGAAGAATCTTGCCATCTGCTGTCTGACCGATTGCTGTTCTTGGATTAGTTCCACCGGCAATTCCGACAACATCCTGTGCTTCACCATTAACAATAAGGAATGGTCCGATATGGTTACTTATGCTTACGCAGTCTCTGATATTAAGCTCCTTTGCCTTTTCAGCATTCATATTACCAAGTACAAGCTTGTTATCATATGTAATACCTGTAACATGGGATGTTCCGCCATTATCATTGAGAACCTCGCCATCTTTCATTACAAGTCCTATTGGCATAGCAGTGTATGTTGTGTCGCCATCAACGAATTCTCCACCATTAACGCCGCCGATTGCATCATATCTCTTGGCTATATCCGCAACAACCATTCCGTTACCGTTGGTAAATTCAGGAACAGTTCCTACAAATAATCTGCTAGGATCTTTAACAATCATAAGTTTTCCAGAATATGTAGCACCTTTAACATCTACAATTTCAATATCAGGTGTTTCAGGATCCTGTGCTGATGTGTCAATATTTACAAGGTCTGCATCTGTAATCTCATCAGTATCCTTAATTGCATTATTAGCTTTAATCTGGTCTATCTCGTCCTGTGAACAGAACCAGTTAGCAAGGAATCCAATCGCACTTGTCTCCTGGACAGAAAGTACAAACTGAATCTTAGCTGTCTTAGATGGACCATACACAAGCATAGCCATAACTGAATACAGGAATAATACAAGCATAAGAATTGTTGCTAAAAGTGTTGTGCCAACTCTTCCTGCCCATACAAGTACAGGATTCTTGCGTTTCTTCTTAGTTTTCTTTCTGTCTCCTTTATCATCCGATGATGCTTTAGAATTACCATATATTTTGTTATCCTCATAGATGTCATCTAATACATCAAACGGATCAAAACCATCAATATCTTCAAGTTCGATATCGTCATCGGTATTGTTAAGTTCTATATCTTTTTTAGCCACTATAACTTCCTCCCAAATTGTTACTTGAAAACCCATCTTTTCTGAACCTGATAACTGATAAGGAATAATCCCAGATCAATTATAATCTTAGCCACTCCTGACAGAATCACACTTAATGTAAGCAGCTTCGTAGCAATATACACCAAAACGTACGAACATACAAGCTGACAGAACCATAAAATGTAATATCTTATTACAGTCTGTTTAAGTCCTGTCTTTGACTTAAACACTGCATTTCTGTTAATTGTAAAATTAAATACAGATGACAGAATTCTTGCAGCAGCTGTGCTTATAAATATCCTGAGGCTCACTGCAAGCCCGATAAGCACGAATTCAAGAATATTAAATATTGCATTGTCTATCACCCATGAAGCAATAGAACTTCCTACATACTTCATTCCTGTACTCTTAAAGAGATATTTTAATATGACTTTATATATCTTAATTGAGTCTTTAACAGGATTAAAATGTGATGACGAATTGTCCTCTATGTACACAGTTTCAATCGGTTCTTCCTGAAATCCAATATTATACTTCTTGAATGCAAGAAGCATATTGGTTTCATACTCAAAACGCTCACCTTCCACCTTGTCAAATGTATCAAGATACTTATATGGTATTGCTCTTAAACCTGTCTGTGTGTCCGAAATATTCAATCTGCATAATACTTTGAATACACCGCTTGTCATATTATTACCGAATTTACTTCTGGCTGGAACATCATCACCGCTGAAATCTCTTACGCCTAAAACCACATTGCCTGTGGCAACCATAGTCTCACTGCATTTTTTAATATCCTTGGCACGATGCTGATTATCTCCGTCTACTGTCACAACTCCATCAATATCTTTTCTGTTCTCAAGGCAGAATTCAAATGCTGTCTTTAAGCCTCTTCCTTTTCCCTTGTTAACCTCATGTGTAAGAATTGTACATTCACTATGTGCTGCGACTTCATTAAAAGGAGCCATATGTTCCTCATCACTTCCATCATTAACAATAATGATGTCCTTAAAGCCTTCTTCAAGTAAAGCATCAACTACAGCTATAAGCTTATTATCAGGATTCAGTGACGGTATAATAACCGATACTTTCATAATATTCATCCCACTCTTTGCTAATATTTATAGTGCTTTTCCATTTAAACGCACTGTATTTAGAATATAATAATTCACTAAAGATTGCAATAAAAATTTCATATGCTGTGTAACAGGGTCATGCTGTAAGCCATAATATTGTATTGTAGATTAATTTTGGAGGAATTTTACATGAGTGATTTAGCAGCAACAAACTGCGGAGGATGCGGTGGATGTGGAGATAACTGCAATTCAATTGTATGGATTATCATTCTCCTTCTCCTCTTTGATAGCAATAATGGATGTGGATGCAACAATGGTTGTGGAAATGGATGTAATTCCATCTGGATTATAATTCTCCTCTGCTTATGCTGTGGATGTGGCAACGGAACTAACTTCCTTAACAGCTTCGGATGCGGATGCAACAGCGGATGCGGATGCCAGTAATCTTTTAATATGGGGCTGCCCTAACCGGCAGCCCTTATATATTTAACATACATCTAAGATTTTCCACGTTCCATCATACATACGCTGTCTATTTCATATATGGTATTCTCTTCTTCAACAAGTATATTGCCATTGTCCTGAATATCCATATTAATTACCATACCAATATCCCTTTTTTATATATTATATGGGCTTATTTCATAATTGCTAAGCCTTACAGGAATAATTAAGATACACTGTCTAATATATATAGAACAAAATATTCTGCTGTGAGCCAATATGAAAGAACTTCCCATCACTGAATTTGATATGCAGACACTGCCCCAGTTCATACAGCTCGCCAAAGCCATTCTTCCTTTTATGGAATTTGACACCCAGCAGACACTTGGGACTCTGCTTCGTGCATATGAATTTTCCTGCACAATGAATTATTACAGCCGTCCTGAAAGCCTGCGTATTGCGGCATGTTCTTCCAAGCCGCATCTGTCTTTAAACAGTCCTATACAGGATATTCTTTCTGATGAAAATATTATGAGCGTTATTCTCAAATACTGTCCTGATAATTTTAAAAGTGTCATAAACAATTTCAAGAACTACAGCAAAATGTCCGATTTATTCAATATGATGAATCATGAACAGACTGGCAGCAATGGATTCCTTAATCCAGCCCAGCAGAAAATGTATGAAGCATATACAGAACAGTTAAACAATCTTAATCTTTAATAAATCTTAGTTTTTATATATGGAGGATTATATGTCAGAATTAGATTTCAGAAAGCAGCTTCTTCTTAATGAATTCAAAACTTTATCACAGGGAAAGAAAAATGATGAAATTATCCCACTTCTTTTTGCCATCAATGATAAAGCAAAAAAATCCGGAATAACTTTCACCAAAGAAGACTGCCAGTTAGTTATCAACAGTATGTCAGACCAGCTAAGCGAAAAAGAGCTCAGGCTGTTGCCTGAGCTCCTGTCTCTTCTTAATATGAATTAATACCATAAATTAATATCTCATCAAAGAATTAATCTTCTTAATTACTTGGCAACAATATTAACAATTCTTCCTGGTACATAGATTTCTTTAATAATGTTACCTGAAAGCTTGCTTCCAAGTGTTTCCTTAGCTACAGCGATTACACTGTCCTTATCAGCATCCTTGGCAATATTGATTGTAGCCTTAGTCTTTCCATTAATCTGCACTGCTATCTCAACTGTTGACTCAACAGTCTTAGCTTCATCATATTCTGGCCATGTCTGCTGATATACTCTTCCGCTCTCGCCGATTGCCTCCCACATCTCTTCTGTAATGTGTGGAGCAACCGGATTAAGTAAGATAAGGAATGTCTTAAGCTCTCCCTTAGTAATCTTACCTGACTTGCTGAAATCATTGAGTATTGTCATAAGCTGTGCAATAGCTGTATTGTACTTAAGATTCTCGTAATCAAATGAAACCTTCTTGATTGTCTGATGCATCTTAGTCTCGAAATCCTTAGAGAAGCCTTTTTCATCAGTCATAATATCCTGAAGCTTCCATACTCTGTCTAAGAATCTGCGGCAGCCCTTAACACCATCTTCTGACCATGAAGCTGCTGCATCAAATGCACCGATAAACATCTCATACGTCCTTAATGTATCTGCACCGTAATCTCTTACAATATCATCAGGATTAACAACATTGCCTCTTGACTTACTCATCTTCTCGCCGTTCTCACCAAGAATCATACCGTGGGATGTTCTCTTCTGATATGGCTCTGGGCAAGGTACAACCTTCTGGTCGTAAAGGAATCTGTGCCAGAATCTTGAATAGAGTAAGTGTAATGTTGTATGCTCCATTCCTCCGTTATACCAGTCTACTGGAAGCCAGTAGTTAAGCGCTTCCTTGCTTGCAAGTGTCTCTGTGTTATGCGGATCTGTATATCTTAAGAAATACCATGATGATCCAGCCCACTGAGGCATTGTATCTGTCTCTCTCTTAGCAGCTCCGCCGCAACATGGGCATGTTGTATTAACCCAGTCTGTCATGGCTGCAAGAGGTGATTCTCCATTGTCTGTAGGCATATAGCTTTCTACTTCTGGAAGAAGTAATGGAAGTTCGCTCTCATCAAGAGGAACATAACCACATTTGTCACAATGAACAATTGGAATAGGCTCGCCCCAGTATCTCTGACGAGAGAATACCCAGTCTCTGAGCTTATAATTAACCTTGGCATTACCAATTCCCTTTTCTGTAAGGAATTCAATCATCTTTTCCTTGGCTTCTTTAACTTCGAGTCCGTTAAGGAAATCAGAATTGATAAGAACACCGGTTGCTACATCTGTAAATGCAGCTTCATTAACATCAACTTCCTCACCATTCTTAGCTACAACCTGAATAATAGGAAGGTTGAACTTCTTAGCGAATTCCCAGTCTCTTTCATCATGTGCAGGAACGGCCATGATAGCACCTGTACCATAACTCATAAGTACATAATCTGATACCCAGATTGGAACTTCCTTGCCATTAACCGGATTAACCGCCTTAAGTCCGTTAATCTCTACACCTGTCTTATCCTTTGCAAGCTCTGCTCTCTCGAAATCTGACTTTCTTGAAGCCTGCTCTCTATAAGCCTCTATCTCATCCCAGTTCTTAATCTCATCCTTATACTTATCAAGATATGGATGCTCTGGTGATACAACCATGTAAGTAACACCGAAAAGTGTATCACATCTTGTTGTATATATTCTTAACTTATCTTCCTTACTAGCAATTGCGAAATCAACTTCTGCACCTGTAGAACGTCCAATCCAGTTCTTCTGCTGAGTCTTTACTCTCTCAATGTAATCTACATGGTCAAGTCCTTCGATAAGCTTGTCTGCATAATCTGTAATCTTAAGCATCCATTCGCTCTTAACCTTACGGACAACTGGTGAACCACATCTTTCACATACGCCGTTGACTACTTCCTCATTAGCAAGTCCTACCTTGCATGATGTACACCAGTTAATTGGCATCTCCTGCTTATAAGCAAGTCCAGCCTTGAAAAGCTTAAGGAAAATCCACTGTGTCCACTTATAATAATCAGGATCTGTAGTATTAATCTCTCTATCCCAGTCAAATGAATAACCGATTGAATGAAGCTGGTTTTTAAAATGATCTATATTATTCTTAGTAACTATCTTAGGGTGAATCTTGTTCTTAATAGCATAGTTCTCTGTTGGAAGACCGAATGCATCCCAACCCATTGGGTATAAAACATTATATCCCTGCATTCTTCTCTTTCTTGCTACAATATCAAGCGCTGTATATGGTCTTGGGTGACCTACATGAAGTCCCTGTCCTGATGGATATGGGAACTCTACGAGTGCATAATACTTTGGTTTTGAATAATCATTAGTTGCAGCAAAGGCTTTTTCATCCTGCCATATCTGCTGCCACTTCTTTTCAACTGTTTTGTGGTTATATACTGCCGACATAACACATTCCTCCTTAAAAACGCATAAAATCATTCTACACACATCACCTTAATTTGTCAATTAAATAGCTGTCTTTACATTATCGCTTTAAAGTGTTAAAATACCACTGTTCACTTAAAATATTATAATTCTTACATGGAGGTTATAACATATGAAGACTAGAGTTGGATTCATAGGTTTCGGACTCATTGCAGGAGCCTTAGCCCATGCCCTTAAAGAAAGTGGCAAGGATTATCATATAACTGCCACAAGCAGACATTTAGAACCAGTTAACGCCGCAGTAGCTGACGGTATTGTTGATGTTGCCGCACCTGCGGTAGACGAAGCATTTGCACAGTGTGACATAATTCTGTTATGTACACCTGTAATTACTATTACAGAATATCTTACTAAGTTAAAGGACATTGCCGGTCCTGACTGTATCATCACTGACGTAGGAAGTGTCAAGACTATCATACATGAAGCGGCAGATTCATTAGGACTTAATGACCGCTTCATCGGTGGACATCCTATGGCAGGTTCTGAAAAGACAGGTTATGAAAACTCAAGTTCATCAATCATAAAAGGTGCAAGATACATAATCACGCCTACCAAAGAAAGCAAGCCCGAAAAAATCGAATTCATCAGACAATTCGCACTTGATGTGGGTATGCGTCCTATCGTCATGAATTACCGTGTTCATGACAAATCTGTTGCTGCCATAAGCCATGTTCCTCACCTTTTATCAACTGCACTCGTTCATGTAGTATCAGATAATGATGATGAAGAAAAGCATATGCAGTTGCTTGCAGCCGGTTGCTTCCGTGACATGTCAAGAGTCGCAGCATCATCCCCTGAAATGTGGGAACAGATATGCTTAACCAACAGTTCTGCAATCAGCAACATTCTTGATCAGTATATTGAAATGCTTGAAACAATCAAAGATAACATCGACAAAAAGACACCCGGCTATGTCGCCAGCCTTTTCGAGATGTCACGAGAATACAGAAATTCTTTAGAAAGCAGACACCCAGAACACTAAGCCCTGGGTGTTTTTTATTTAATTTACAATCATTTGCCTGTTGTACATTCAGGCAGACAGACCTGCCAGGGTGTTCATCTGGTAAAATGATTGTAAAATATCAAACCTTGAAGCAGCCTCCGCCTACAAACTCTCTTAATATCGAATCTATTGGTACATTCTCGTAGCCACACGGAAGGAAGTAATTCAGGAACTTAAGCAGTCTGTTGGCTTCCTGATATTCAGGGTCAGCTTCTGTTACCTGGAAAAGTATAGGTTCAACAAATGGCTTTAATACACATGGTTCATATGGCATTGCAGAGTTAAACATAACATCTGCCTGCTCCTGAAATGGGAAGATATTCTTTTCTTCGCCTCTTCTTACAGACTCCCACATAGAAAGAGTCTTCTTGGCAGATGCTCCTCTTGTTCTGTAATCTCTTGCAAGTCTTCTTAAAAGTCTTCCATCTGTTGTTGACACTCTGTTATGTTCATCAACATTAAGCTGTGTAAGTGCACTGATATATATCTTGAACTTACTGTCAATCGGAAGTGAATATGACAATTCATCATTAAGGCAGTGGATACCTTCTATTACAAGGACATCATCTTCACCTAACTGTAAAAAATGACCATTATATTCCTTCCTTCCGAACTTAAAGTTAAATTCCGGCAGTTCCACATTTTCACCATTAAGAAGCTGTGTCATATGCTTATTGAAAAGCTCAATGTCAACCGCATGAAGATCTTCATAATTGTAATCACCATTCTCATCAAGTGGTGTCTGTTCTCTTTCAACAAAATAATTATCTACTGCTATAGGGTGTGGCTTATATCCGTTAGCCATAAGCTGGATTGACAATCTGTGTGAAAACGTTGTCTTTCCTGAAGAAGATGGACCAGCTATCATAATGAATTTCGTATGAGGTCTCTTCTTTATCTCATCAACTATCTCAACAATCTTCTGCTCCTGAAGTGCCTCCTGCGTAAGCATAAGTGAAGTCATATCTCCATGTGTTATATGATCATTAAGTTCGCCAACTGTAGACATGCCAAGCATCTGTGCCCAGCTTGTGCTTTCCTTTAATACATTAAAAAGCTTTGTCTGTGGATTAAATTCTGGAACTTCAAGTGGTGCATTCTTAACCGGAAGCTGTAACACTATTCCCTCGTCATACAGAAATATGTCAAATACGCCTAACATTCCTGTAGAAGATGCCATATATCCATAGAAATAATCTTTATATCCATTAAGGTCATACACATTAACAAATGAACTTCTTCTGTACTTAAATAAAGATGTCTTATCTGTCATTCCTTTTTCTTTAAAAAGCTTCATGGCATCAGATGTCTTCATCAGTTCTTTCCTGATTGGAAGATCTTTCTCAACCATGCTGTGCATCACAGACTTAACTTCATCTATAAATTCTTTGTCAGGTCTGAAGTCTCCGTCAAATGTACAATATAAGCCTTTGCTTAAAGAATACTCAACAACAACTCTGTCAATATTTCTGTTCATCTTATCTATAGCTGCAAGCATAAGAAGAACAACGCTTCTTCTGTATGTCTCATTACCTATTGATGTCGAAGTTGTAACAAATGTTACATCACTATCAGGGACATATTCTTCCCCAAGTTCTTTAAGCTTACCGTTAACATTAGCGAGTATAATCTCATCCTTATATTCACTCTGCTTCTCCTGTACAAGCTGTGCCAGTGTCATTCCCATAGTATCCTCCTCTTATGCATCAGTCATAATATGACAATGCATCCATAATTATATTATTCTTCTGCGAAAGCTGCTGTAATCTTAACTTAACTGTAGGATTACTCTCATCTTTCTTAAGACTGTTACTTATCCCCTCATTAGTCTCTTTCTCTTTTATAAGATATTCATAAAGAGTCTTATCTTTACTCTCTAAAAGCTTCCATCCGTACTGATACTGTGGCTCACTATATTCAGAACTAACACTTTCGCCTGACTTTCTGCATTTGATAATAAAATAATACTTACCATCTTCCTTAAGCATCTGCTCATCAATAACAGTAAATCCCTGCGATACAAGAAAATGTCTGAAATCTCCTACTTCTGACTGTGGAGATACTATGAGTGTTGTATTCTGCGTAATAACACTCATTCCCTTAGTTACAATATCAGCTATGAGCCTGCCACCCATACCACATATAGTTATAATATCAGCCTCATTTTCTGAAAGCTTTTCTAAGCCATCCGAAAGTCTTGTCTGTATCTTATCTTCTAAACAATTATCACTTATATGCTTCTTTGCTTTATCGAGTGGACCTTTTCTTAAATCCATCGCAATAGCAGACGGAGCTATTCCTTCCTGCACAAGATATATAGGAAGATAGCCGTGGTCTGTACCTATGTCAACCACGACTGCTCCCTTATCACACATATGTGCAACTGTTCTTAATCTGTCAGATATTCTTACCATAGCTTAATCCTAATCAAGATAATCTCTTAACTTACGGCTTCTGCTTGGATGTCTTAACTTTCTTAAAGCCTTGGCTTCAATCTGTCTGATTCTTTCTCTTGTTACGTTGAATTCCTTACCAACTTCCTCAAGAGTTCTTGCTCTTCCATCATCCATACCAAATCTTAATCTTAATACCTTCTGCTCTCTTTCTGTAAGAGTTCCAAGAACTTCAACAAGCTGCTCCTTAAGAAGTGTAGAAGCTGCTGCCTCTGCTGGAACAGGTACATTATCATCCTGAATGAAATCTCCAAGATGGCTGTCTTCCTCCTCACCGATAGGTGTCTCAAGAGATACCGGTTCCTGAGAAATCTTCTGAATCTCTCTTACTCTCTCTACAGGAATATCCATATTCTCTGCAATCTCCTCTGGTGATGGTTCTCTTCCGAGTTCCTGAAGGAGCTGTCTCTGTACTCTTACAAGCTTATTGATTGTCTCTACCATATGAACAGGAATTCTTATAGTACGAGCCTGGTCAGCTATAGCTCTTGTAATAGCCTGTCTGATCCACCATGTAGCATATGTACTGAACTTGAATCCCTTTCTGTAATCGTATTTCTCAACTGCCTTAATAAGACCTAAGTTACCTTCCTGAATAAGATCAAGGAACTGCATACCACGTCCGACATAACGCTTTGCAATACTTACAACAAGTCTTAAGTTAGCTTCAGCGAGTCTTTTCTTGGCTTCCTCATCTCCCTCTTCCATTCTCTTGGCATACTCAATCTCTTCTTCAGCGCTAAGAAGAGGTACTTTACCGATTTCCTTTAAATACATTCTTACAGGATCATCAAGACCTATTCCATCTGGAACAGAAAGGTCAATCTTTTCAATATCAATCTCATCTTCATCATCAAGAATTATGTCCTCATCTTCATCAGGCACATCATTCATTCTTACATCAATCTTCTTAAGCTCAAGGATTTCAAATACTTTCTCCATCTTATCAGCTTCAAAATCAGTATCCTGGAAATATGTCATAATCTCCTGATAATCAAGTACATTCTTTTTCTTCTTGGCTATAGCAAGAATACCTTCAATCTTCTCCCAGAATTTAGCTTCCTGTGCTTCTGCATCATCTGCGTCCTCTCCCTGTGCCTCTTCTGTTCTTGCTTCTTCTTTTACTTCATCTTTCTTGGTAGTCTTCTTTGCAGTTGTTTTCTTAACTGTCTTCTTTTCTTCCTTAGTCTCCTTAACATTCTCTTCAACTGTTTCTACACTCTTCTTAGCCATTTCTCTTCTCCATTCTTCTTCGCGTAACACGCTCTCTATAATAAATTTATAAACTGATATGAATCTGGTTCAGCTTCTGCTGTTCAATTATTATCTCCTGCATCCGCCGAGGATCAACAGTCTTATTAAGTTCATCATTAAGACTGTTACCTTTGATTCTTATAACTATATCATTCAATGTCTTCTCTCTTTCAAGATCGTTAAGACTATCATCAAGATCTGCTGAAAACATTGCTGCTACTTCCATATGCTCATCTGATTCTGCATAATCAGCTATAATCACAGCCGGACTTATACTGCCAGTCTGATACTGCTCATATACCTTCTCTGCCACACCAGAAAACAACGGATCAATAAAATCTGCCGGTTTTATATACTTTGTAACTTTATCAAATATATCCCTGTCACTTATAATCCATGTAAGAAGTATTTTCTCTGCCTGTCTTAAGCCGTCTTCGCGCTTCTTCCTTGGCTTACGTTCAGCTACAGGCTGTGAACCGGCGGTATTGCTGTCTCTTGCAATAATCCCCTCACGGTTTCCAAGCCTTGATACCATCTGCCGCATGCCATCCTCCGGTATCATAAACTGCCTGCACACTGCTTTCAGGTAATTATCACGTTCCAGCTTTTCTCTAAATGTGACAAGCTTTGCCGCAACTGCTCTCTCAAATGCGGTCTCGCTTTCCGGATCACCCCTGTCGTAATTCTTTAATATGGTGCCTATTTCATACATAAAGCTGTTCTCAGCATTATCAATTCTTTCCTGAAACGCCTCTGCACCCATAGCTTTGATGAATTCATCAGGGTCTTTATACGGTCTCATATTAATTACCTTCGTTGAAAGTCCTGCTTCTTTAAGAAGCGGAATTGCACGAAGTGCCGCCTTAACTCCTGCCTCATCGCTGTCATAGGTTATAAGTACATTATCCGTATATCTCTTTAACAGCCTTGCATGTCCTGGCGTCAGTGCCGTTCCAAGTGACGCAACCGCCTGATTAAATCCTGCCTGATGCATTGATATAACGTCCATATAGCCTTCACATATTATCATGTTAGGCTTTCTTGACGTTCTTGCTATATTAAGTCCATACAGATTACGGCTCTTGTCAAACAGCCTTGTCTCCGGTGAGTTAAGGTACTTAGGCTTGGCATCACCCATAACTCGTCCACCAAATCCGATGACCTTATTATTAATATCCATAATTGGAAAAATTACTCTGTTCCAGAACTTTTCATGAATACCTCTTTCATAAGTAAAAAGTCCTGACTCCTTAAGGATATCATCATCATAACCTTTTTCTTTCAACAGCTTGTACAGATTACCTGTTGATTGTGTCGCAAACCCCAGTCCAAAGCTGTTAATCGTACTGTCAGACAATTCACGCTTCTTAAGATAATCAAGACCGGCTTTTCCATTATCACTTCTAAGCTGCCTGTAGTAATATGTGGCAGCAATCTTATTAATCTCTAAAAGCCTATCTCTTATGCCTCTTTCTTTGCGGTCTTCCTCTGACATGGAAGTCTGTGGCAGTGCAACTCCGGCTCTCTCACCTAACATCTTAACTGCCTCTAAGAATGTCATATTCTCATATTCCATGACAAATGTTATGACATTACCACCAACTCCGCATCCAAAACAATGATACAACTGCCGCTGTCCTGAAACCGAGAATGATGGTGATTTCTCATTATGAAACGGACACAGTCCGGTATATGAACTTCCATTCTTCTTCAACTTGACATACCCGGATATAACATCAACAATATCATTCCGGGATATTACTTCATCTATTACTTCTCTCGAATACATTACTTCATCCCTTCCAGGCCTTTGGTACAAAGATTTCCTGAAACTTGCTTATTGAATACTGGTCACTCATACCAGCAATATAATCACATACAACCTGCTCCGGACGCTCACCAAATTCAGCTATGAATCTTTTATATGTATCCGGAAGTTTATCTATATTAGCAACGTAGTATCTGTATAATTCCGTTATCAGCTTGTCCGCTTTCGCTTCCTCACTTTTAGCCGTCGGATTAAGATACAGACTTTCAAACATGAATTTTCTTAAATCTGTCATTGCTTTATGTACAGTATCTGACATTACAAGATCATTCTTTCCAATACTGTTCACTATAATATCGCTAATTATGGTATTAAGTCTTTCCTTGGTTGAATCGCCAAGAATATCAGTATATTCAAAAGGAATGTCGCTTTCCTTCAATATTCCTGCTCTTATTCCATCATCTATATCATGATTAATATACGCTATCTTATCTGAAAGTCTTACTGCTTTTCCTTCAAGAGTTGATGGATTACCTGATGTTCTGTGGTTCACTATTCCATCACGCACTTCCCATGTAAGGTTAAGTCCCTGACCATCCTTCTCCAGAAATTCAACAACTCTTATACTCTGTCTGTAATGAGCAAATCCCATCGGACATAAAGAATTAAGTGTTCTCTCACCTGCATGTCCAAAAGGTGTGTGTCCAAGGTCATGTCCCAATGCAATAGCCTCTGTCAGATCTTCATTAAGATTAAGTGCCCTTGCTATACTTCTTGCAATCTGTGCAACCTCTAAGGTATGAGTCAGTCTTGTTCTGTAATGGTCTCCCTCTGGTGCAAGAAATACCTGCGTCTTATGCTTTAAACGCCGAAACGCCTTACAATGAATAATTCTGTCTCTATCTCTCTGATATATAGTCCTCATAGGGCATGGTTCTTCCTCTCTGTAGCGTCCTCTTGACTCGTCAGAAAAGCTCGCATATGGACTGAGTATAAGATGTTCCCTCTTTTCCTGTTCCTCTCTAATGTTCATCTGCATGTGCCTCCCGCACTGAAACACTAATTTCAAAGCTCACAATTTAATTATTCAACAAAACATTTGCTTTTCCTTTTTTTATTTTTTAAAATTTTTCACAAATTTATTAATTCATATCATAGTTACCCACATTATGGACTGAAAAATCCCCCAAATGCTCCCGCAGCCACGCTTGCAGCTACTGCCATGACTATATTATTACTGCTGTCCGGCGCCTGTTTCTTCATTATTGCAGCTATCACCATAAGCACTGTAATGTACACTATTCCATATATAATTCCTATAATGACTCTTCTTTTCTTTATCATGCATGCACTAAGCATTGCACCTGTAAAGCTCCCTGCTATATATATTCCAAATATAATGTTATCCACTGCTTTCTCATCAAGTATGAATTTTTTCATAAAATATGTAAGAAGTCCCAGCATCAGAAGAGTTATTACATATCCTGCAATGAGTGCTTTAACCATTTTCCTTATATAATCCATATAAATTTACGTTGTCCTCTTTTTTATTAATTGTATGATTAAAAATGCTGACTTATGAATACCAGTTCTTTTCTTTACAAACTTGAGTTTCCGCACTTTTATCCACAGTGGCATATTTTTTCAATTCTGCTATAAACAACTTTCAAAAAATACCCAAAATATAAGGAATCCTATTCCTTTTTGATGTAAAATTTAAGTGACCAAACAAAAATCTACTAAACAAAAAGAAGGAGGACTCCTTGTGGTTAATTTTACATCAAATACTTATCAAATGAAACGGGAAATTTTAACTTTTTCAAATAAAATTTCAAAACACCTGTCCATGCCGGATAAAAAGTTTTCTGCCGATATGACTTACGGTATGCTTGCTTCCGGAAGCTGTCTTTTAACTGATGTTGTGGATCAGCTTCATGAAGATACTAAAAAGGTCAATTCTGTTGAACGGCTGACCAGGCATTTAAACAATGGCACTTCCTCCACCGCACTTAAATCTTATCTTACTACCATCCGTAAATGGGCTCCGCAAGAGCCTGTCATACACATCGATGACAGCGACGTTGTAAAGCCTGATGGTTACAAATTTGAAGCTCTCGGACTTGTCAGAGACGGCTCTAAAAGTACTGCTTCCAAAACAGTTTATGAAAAAGGATATCATGTAACAGAAGCCTGTGTACTCACTAAAAATAATCATCCTGTCAGTATTTTTTCAGAAATACATTCTTCAAAGGAAAAACATTTTACCTCTATAAATAATGTTACTTTTTCTGCAATGGAACGTGGTGCAGCTCTCTTTGGCAAAGCAACCTTTGCCATGGACAGCGGCTACGATGACAACAAGATGTTTCTGAAACTTGATAAACTGGAACAGGACTATGTCATCCGCCTTACTGCCAAAAGGAAACTCTTCTTCCATGGAAAATGGGTTCATGCCACACAGCTTCGCAATCAGAGAAAAGGTAAGATCAAAACTGTCCTGACATACAAGGGCAAAAAACACGATGCCTATCTTTCCCTTGTGAAAGTGCAGATTACCGCTTCAAAAAAAAGATATTTATCTTGTACTGGTTTACGGCATTACGGAACATCCCATGATGCTTGCAACCAATAAGAAAATCAAATCCAAAGAAGACGTGGTAAATATAGCCCTCACTTACTTTTCCAGATGGCGCATTGAGGAATATTTCCGCTGTAAAAAGCAGATGTTTCAGTTTGAAAACTTCCGTGTGAGGAAGCTTGCTGCAATCAATGCCCTGAATTTTTATATTACCCTATGCATGGCATTTCTGGCACATATGTCCATGAAATCAGAAACGCATGCCCTGAAGGCTGCAATCATACAGAAAGCAGACCCAATAAAAGAAAAAGTCCAGTTCAGCTATTACCGGTTAGCTAAAGGTATCTCCGGCATACTCTCATATGCAAAAGAAGGCGTCAGGCTGTGGTTTCGGACAAAGCGTCCGGCATACCGTCAACTCTGCCTTAAGCTGACCGCTTAGATAGATAAAAGCATATTTCTCCCAAAACCCGGCTCCGGTGGGGTTTATTAAAGTACCTCTATTCGTAAAACTGCTATTCTCAACTTCTCAAAAATTCAGCAGATTGGTGCTTTGGGAAGACGTAATCACTTTTTGATTACATTTTGCGGAAACTCAAGTTTACAGATACTTGACGGCACAATGCGCGTACTGTAGAATGAAAAGAAAAATTTTAAATTTATGACTGGAGGGATTTTTTTTGGATTCGGATAATATTATCCAGCTTATCGCAATCGTTGTTTTACTGTTATTATCAGCTTTTTTCTCGTCTGCAGAGACTTCATTTATCACTGTGAACAGAATCAAGCTGCTATCTTTAGTTGAAGAGGGTAATAAGAGGGCTGCTCTTGTTATTAAGATTATCGACCAGCCTGCAAAGATGCTCTCTGCTGTTCTTATTGGCAATAACATTGTCAATATCAGTTGTTCTGCATTAGCCACATCATTTACAATCAGTGTATGGGGTAATAAGGCGACAGGTATCGTCACCGGAGTTCTTACTCTTCTCGTTCTTATATTTGGTGAGATTACACCTAAGAACACAGCCAACATGTATGCTACCAGAATGGCAATGGCTTACGCTCCTGTTATACTTGTGCTTATGACGATTCTCACACCTGTTATATTCATAGTTGACCGCCTCGCCGGATTTATTCTGTGGGTACTAAGAATTGATAACAAGAAGAAGAAGGATATCTTCACTGAGGATGAGATACGAACCATTGTAAATGTAAGCCAGCAGGAGGGTGTAATTGAATCCAGTGAAAAGAAAATCATCAATAATCTTTTCGATTTCGGTGATTCAACTGCAAAGGATGTTATGATTCCCAGAATTGATATGACATTTGCTGATGCTGCTTCATCATATGATGATATAATCGCACTGTTTAAGCAGACTATGTACACGCGTATTCCAATTTATGAGAATTCGCCTGATAATGTAATCGGTATTCTTAACATCAAGGATCTAATTGTCAATCCATCTGATAATGAAACATTTAACATAAGAAACATTATGCGAAAACCGTTCTTTACATTTGAACAGAAGAACACATCTGACCTCTTTAAGGAAATGCAGTTAAGCTCTACAAGTATTGCTATTGTCTTAAGTGAGTATGGAACAACAGCCGGAATGATAACCACAGAAGACCTGCTTGAGGAAATAGTCGGTGAAATCAGGGATGAATACGACACTGACGAAAAAGATGCTTTGTCTAAAATCAATAACACTACATACAGAGTTGATGGCTCATTTAAACTTGATGACTTAAACGACGAGCTTGGCACTAATCTCGAATCTGAGGACAATGATTCCGTCGGCGGACTTATTGTTGAAAAGCTCGACAGGCTTCCTAAAGCCGGTGATAAAATCAGTGTCGGGAATGTGTGGATGTTCGTTGAGAAAGTTGCTTCTAACAGGGCTGAATCGGTTATTGTCAAGCTTATGCCTGAAAAGAAAGCCGAAGATAAGTAATTGACTGTTGATTAACTGTTCTTATTGATTAACTGTTCTTATTGATTAACTGTTCTTATTGATTAACTGTTCTTAACTATAAAAAAGCTGTGCGTTAAACTTTAATCCGTTAACGCACAGCTTTTTATTTATCTGTTCTTATAATTAATAATTAATTATTAAAGTGCCTTAATTCTTTCAAGTGCCTTGACTGTATTCTCATATGAACCGAATGCAGTCAGTCTGAAGTAGCCCTCACCACTTGGTCCGAAGCCTGAACCCGGTGTACCAACAACATTAGCCTTCTCAAGAAGGTAATCAAAGAATTCCCAGCTTGTCATCTTGTCCGGTGTCTTTAACCAGATATAAGGTGCATTGACACCACCCGAAACTGTGTAGCCTGCTGACTTAAGTCCTTCAAGGATAGTCTTTGCATTGTTCATGTAGTAAGCAATCTGCTCACCTGTCTGCTTCTGTCCTTCCTCTGAATAAACAGCCTCGCCTGCTCTCTGCACAATGTATGGAGCACCATTAAATTTAGTTCCATGTCTTCTTGCCCAGAGACTGTGAAGTGTTACATCTCCACACTTAAGCTCCTTTGGAATAACTGTGAATCCAAGTCTTACACCTGTAAATCCTGCATTCTTAGAAAATGATCTGAGCTCAATTGCGCATGTTCTTGCGCCCTCGCACTCATAGATTGTATGAGGAACATCTGCCTCTGAAATATATGCCTCATATGCTGCATCATAGATAATAACAGCACCAGCCTTGTTAGCGTAATCAACCCATTTCTGAAGCTCATCCTTAGTGATAGTTGAACCTGTAGGATTATTAGGGAAGCACAGATATATAATATCCGGTGTTTCCTTTGGAAGCTCTGGTGCGAAATTAGTCTCTGCTGTACAAGGCATATAGACAACATTGCTCCATGCCTGCTTCTCTGGTATGTAATCTCCAGTTCTTCCTGCCATTGCATTGGTGTCAACATATACAGGATATACAGGATCGCACACTGCAATCTTATTATCTACCGAGAAGATATCACCGATATTACCTGAATCAGATTTAGCTCCATCTGATACAAATATTTCATCTGCTGATATATCACATCCACGCTTCTTGTAATCATGCTCTGCGATTGCACTTCTTAGGAACTCATATCCGAGGTCTGGTGCATAGCCATGGAAAGTCTCTGCGTGTCCCATCTCGTCAACTGACTTATGTAATGCATCAATAACTGCCGGTGCTAATGGCTGTGTAACATCACCGATACCAAGTCTGATGATTTCCTTATCAGGATTAGCCTGCTGATAAGCTGCTACCTTCTTGGCAATTGTTGAAAATAAATAACTGCCCGGAAGCTTTAGATAATTATCGTTAATTTTAAACATATACTCCTCCTTATTTTCCGCCTTGTTTTACAAAACTAACGCTTATTATACATCATTTTTCTTTATGTTCCAAGTTAAAATGTTGCTAAAATATCGATATATTTCTTAATATTGTATATTACACTGCACTGTGGAACCAGAAAACCTTAACTGGTCTGCTTTCATCGTTAGTTCTTATTGTGTGTCTGACCTTTGGCAGTGCAATAAACGAATCTCCCGGCTTGATAGGAAACTCGCAGTCTCCAAGCTTTGCGTACCCTTCTCCTTCCAGAACAAAGAACCCCTCCTGATCATCATGATAACCTGCATGCGGATTAAACTCTGTCTCTGCATATATTGATACCCCTGAACAACATCCATTAAGACAGCCGTTAGCCTCTGTAAGAAACTTAATACTTCTCTTTCCTTCCTGTCTTGCCGCAACCGCTTCTTCAAGTGTTATGTATGGTCTGTTATTCATATTCTGTCTCCTTATTGTCTTTTCTTATAAGTCCAATATGCACAAAATGGGGGCTTATGCATTGCGTAAGCCCCTATTTTATTATGTTTTATTTATTTTCATATCTTAAAAGTTCTGTATATGCAAGAAGGAATGGTCCAACTCCCTTTGCATCATCTTCTACAACAGGCTCTGACATGTAATAGTCATATGTACCAGGTCTTCTTCCGTTACCACCAAGTCCTGCAACGAGGCAGATACCACCAAGTGATAATGAACCATCTTCTTTAGTCTTTAAGTATCTTTCACAGATTCCGTCAATAGCCTTCTTAGCATACTTGGCATAGTCATCAGAAAGTAATCCCATACGGACAGCCTTAAGAATACCGTAAGCCATGATTGAACTTCCGCTTGTCTCAAGATAATTCTTATCCATACCACCGTAATTAACTACCTGATACCACATACCGCTCTCATCCTGATACTTAAGCATTGAATCTACAAGATCCTTAAATGCATCCTCAAGCATCTTACATTCTACATCATACTTGTGATCACTGTCATCAACCTGATCAAGTGTATCAATAAGTGCCATTGTATACCAGCCTATAGCTCTTAACCAGCTGTGCTGTGATAATCCTGTAACCTTATCGCACCAGAAAGCTTCCTTGCTTGTATCAATTGCATGGAAGTAAAGTCCATTAAGAGGATTTCTCATGTTCTCGATAACGAACTTGAACTGTCCGAAGATGTCAGGATAATTCTTTCTGTTATTGTATCTTGTCTCATATTCAAGATAGAATGGAAGTCCCATGTAAAGACCATCAAGCCATACCTGATTAGGATATATATCCTTATGCCAGAAGCTTCTTGCTTCATTCTGACATCTAGGCATAATCTCTATCTGTGAATATACAAGATCTGCTGCTTTCTTGTACTTTTCTTTGCCTGTAAGATCATATAATTCAAATAAAGTCTTACCAGCATTAACATTATCAATATTCTTCTCACCGATGCTGTAACCATCTATTGTTCCGTCTTCAAATACTCTGTAATCAATAAAATCATCAGCAAACTTAAGATATTTCTCGTCTTTAGTCAAATCATACATCTGAAGAACAGCTTTAATCATACAGCCATCAATATAATTCCACTTAGACTTAAGTCCCTGCTTAATCTTCTCAATATTCCATACAGGAGCATCCGGTGTACTCTTCTCCAGAAGTCCGTCAATATATTTTACTACAGCGTCCATTGTTTCTGTCTCCTTAACCTACCCCCTCATGGGAAATATACTTTACCAGTTCCACTGATAATTTTATTAAATTGTACACTAAAAAGTACATTTAAGCAACTTATTTTTAACAAATCTGCCCTTATATTACAGATTTTTATTGACTAAGTGCATTTTAATAAGAAAATATAGCTATCAGTTCAAAAGAATTTCTTTTGCAAATATTTTACATGCATTTTACATTCAATTTATTAGCGGTGTTATATATGAAAACTGGAATTCTTATTCATTGATCAATGATATCCAGAGATTCTATCATTAATGGAACTTTAATCAAATATTAAAGGTTTCCGAACACAAAATCTTTAACTATGCCAACAGCTTCTCTTACCATATAGTTTATGAACAGTACATGGTCGCTTTCTGCCGGCATTCCGCAGGTATTATTTAATCCTACATGTCTGGCAAGGAGGCGGCTTCTTGCTACATGAAAGTTGTTGGTTACTATGCCGACCAGTGCATCTTTATTATCTATATATTTCACTGAACACTTCATGTTCTCTGATGTATCTGTTGACTTGTCTTCCTGTATTATACGCGAACCATCTATTCCCTTTGACACAAGATAGTTATACATTGCATAGGCTTCTGTTGTATTCTCTCCTTTTCCTTTGCCACCCGATACTATTATTGTTGTATAAGGATTGTCAGTGGCATAATCAGCCGCTACATTCAGTCTGTTCTTAAGTGACCTTGTTATATGGTCACCTCTTATCTGACATCCAAGCACAATTATGTAATCACAGTTATCCTGCGGCTTTGTCATTATGCCCTTTATTATTATCACCTCAACAAATACAAAAAGCGATACTCCAAGTACCATTACAGCTATAAAACATATTCTCAATGCTTTAGCCACATGGATTACGCCTTTAATCTCTAATAATCTTACTGTGAATATTAATCCAAAAAAGACTGCACCAATCAGCCATATGAATATGAATGATGAACCGATTCCTGCATATGATGCACACATTATAAAGTATCCAAGGCAGATTAATGCCAGCACAAGCCATATTACATTCATAAATATTTTCTTCTCCATAATCTGTTAAATTTCCTGTCTATGCTCAATTTATCTGTAATTAATATAACATAGTCCAATAATTATGCTAGTTTTTTTTGATATAAAAGTTTAATATAGACCTATAATTAATCAATATAGAAACGAGGTATTATATATGTTTACATTCAACAAAGATGTTACAGCTACTAACTGTGAGCCTGGTGTTACAAGAAAAATATTATGCTACTCTGATGAGCTTATGATGTGTGAGATTCATTTTGAAAAAGGTTCTAAAGGCAATTTCCACAGCCATAAGCATTTACAGATTACTTATGTCGCTAAAGGAAGCTTTGAATTCACTATCGGCGACGAAACTAAAATCGTCAGCCAGGGCGACAGCGTGTATATGCCTTCCGGTGTTAATCATGGTGTGACATGTCTTGAGGAAGGAATTCTCTGCGATGTATTCAATCCTATGAGAGAGGATTTTCTTAAGTAATCATTATTTTGAATCGATTAAGGGAGGAGATTATGTACCAATCCCCTCCCTTAGTTATGTTCATTATTAATCAGCAGCTAAGACTCTCATATCTGATTTAACAGCTTCTTCATTTTTACATTTTTCTTTTTTTACAAACATATTTTCAGTTCTTGCTATACAAAGAGAAGATACTATATCTCCTGTTACATTTAACGATGTATCTCCCATGTCAATAAGTCTGTTTATACCTGCTAAAACACCTACAATGTCAAGTGGCAATCCCATATTAGACAAAAGCATTGTTGTCATCACAATTGCACCTCCAGGTATTCCAGGTGAACCAACAGATATGCATGTCGTAAGAAGAATCAATAATATCTGCTTGGTTATACTCAAATCAACACCAAATACCTGTGCAACAAATATAGTTGCAATTGCATAAAATATTACTGCACCATTCATATTAATTGTAGCACCTAAAGGAAGCGTAAATCCTGCAAGCTGCTCTGAAACATCAAACTCGTCGGTTAATGTTTTTGACGATAATGGTAATGTAGCTGAACTGCTTGTTGTAGACAATGTCATTAACCATACCTGCACCATCTTTTTGTAAAATTTTTTTAAAGGAATCTTTGCTATTACTTTAAGCATTATACTGTATAAAACCACTAACAATATAAGCTGTGCTCCAAATACACACAAAATAAATTTTGCAAGCGGTCCAAATACATCCATTCCATACTGCCCTGTAACACATGCCATGAGAGCACATACACCTATAGGAGAGAATTTCATAACCAGATCTGTAATTTTACACATAATTGTGCTTCCCATAGCAAACATATTTTTTGCTTTTTCCGCTTTATCTCCAAGTATAACTAAAGCAACTCCAAGAAAAACACTAAATACAATTATCTGCATAAGATTTCCATCTGCCATAGAATTTATTATATTATCTGGAAACATATCTGTTATTGTTTGTGTGATTGAAGGCATTGTCTTTTCTTCATACGACACGCTTGATGTTATTGAAGACATATCAAGTCCTTTTCCGGGATGCACTACATTAGCAACAAATAATCCTATGCAGGCAGCACTCAGTGTTGTAACTATGTAGTACATCACTGTTTTAATTCCTATCTTTTTAAGCTTTGTAATATCGCTCATGCTTGCTATTCCAGTTACAATTGAAAAGAATATAAGAGGCACAACATTCATTTTTACAAGATTAAGAAATATTGTTCCGACAAAACTTATAACTGTTATTTTCTCTCCAAATGCTATTCCGAGTATAATCCCTAATGCAAATCCTATAAATACTTTCCCCGTTAAACCAATTTTTATTTTTTTCACTAACAACTCCACCTTTCCCTTATAATGAAAAAACAAAGGTGCTTTACAGACATTAATTCACCTGTAAAACACCTTTGTTTTTTCTTTCAATTATCATTTTATGATACTAATTTAATATGAAAATGCATTTTCGTCTAATACTTTATGCTTATTGTTTTCATACATTTCTTGTATATTATCCTTGTTAAATGATATCAATAGGATTTTCTTTTACATAATCTAAAAATCTTCTTGCCACACCTGATAATTCATATTGATTTCTCCATATAAAAGATACGTTTGAATACTTTTTTTCCGATAGCTCTTTAACTATCACATCATCTGTCAAAAGCATTTTCCGACAGGATTCTGGCAGGATTGCTATGCCTAAATTATTCTGTGCCATAACTATTGCATTCATCAAAGGTGAAAATCCACATATAATATTGCTTTCAAGACCTTTTTTATTAAACCACTGCGATATTTCATCAATTCTTTGAGTAGGAACCAGCAATTCCTCATGCGAAAGCTGTTCTAAAGAAATGTATCTGCTATCTTTAGCCAATGCATGGCTCTTATTCATCAGAACTATCCACTCTTCGTTAATAACAGGAATAGATTCGTATTTATTCTTATCAAACGGCTCTCTCACCAGTGCGACATCAATAAGACCATGTTCAAGTCTTTCAATAACATCATTAGAATTACCCGACCATAAATTATATCTTACTTTAGGATAAATGCTCTTAAATCCGGATATCCACTGCGGAAGATATAATGTTCCCACTGTTTCAATTGACCCTATATATAAAGTTCCATTTATCCCTGATTCCATCTCGGCAATCTGTTCTTTTGTCTTTCTGGCTAGTCCAAGAATCTGTTCTGCCTGTTGTTTAAGAAACCGTCCTTCATCTGTAATATGCAGTCTCTTTTTCTCACGGATAAATAATGTCACGCCAAGTTCCTGTTCAAGATTCTGAAGCTGTCTCGTAAGATGTGGCTGTGCTATATGAAGCTCCTGCGATGCCCTTGTAACATTCTCATATTCTGCTATCTTTAAAAAATTCGATAATTCCTTTAAATCCATTTACTCCTCAATTCCTAAGGCTTCAAATACATTATCTACTACTATTCTGCCATTTCTTTCAAGTGCTTCCGCTGTACTTCCGCCTATATGTATTGTTCCTATAAAATTATCAAGGCTAAGAAGTGGATTATCGGTTTTAGGCGGCTGTTGTTCAAATACATCCATAGCAGCAGCTTTTAGTTTTCCGGAAATAAGTGCTTCATAAAGAGCATTTTCATCAACAATTCCACCTCTGGCTGTATTAATAAGCATTAATCCCTTCTTCGCATGATCCAGAACATCTTTATTAACCATATGTTTTGTAGAATCAAGTAACGGCACATGGATGCTTATAAAATCAGAATTTTTAAAAAGCACTTTTAAATCATCAACCTTCTCATATCCTGATTCTGCACATTTTGCTTCATCTAAGAATGGATCATAAACTAAAATTCTTGCATTAAAAGCATTCCTCATAAGCTTTGCTGTCAGCTGTGCAATCTGTCCGCCTCCAATTAAGCCCAATGTTTTACCAGACACTTCATTACCTTCAGTTTCCGGCAATCCAAATCTCGAAAACTTCCCTTTCTTAACTCCATCATTAATATATGTTAATTTCCTTGAAAGTGCAAGAATCAAAGCCACACTAAGCTCTGCTACTGACTGTGCGTTACCTCCATGAACATTAGACACAGGTATTCCCGCCTCTTTAGCAGCCTCGACATCAATTCTTTCAAGCCCGACACCATGCATCTGAATAAGTTTACAGTTCTTTACTTTCCGGATTATCTCTCCTGTACAATATTGCTGTCTTACTATTATGGCATCTATTTCTTCCGGCTTATCAAAATTGTCAACAAGCCTTACATGTGCCTTTAATCTTGCAACTGCATCTGGACTGATATGGTCATTTAAGTAAACGGTTTTCACACTATTATACCTCCGAAAAATATTTTTACCTGATTGATTGTATTATGCAAAAAATAATGCGTCAAATACGAGTATTTTATATAATTAATACTTTTCAGGTATTAAGTTTCTGCCATAATAGTATTTTACCTTTATGAAATGCAATGCTACAATTAACCACACAATATACCACGAAAGGATATATGCAAATGAACTTTATATTTAAAATGCTTAATTTACAATTTATGTTATTTATACTAATGGCGGTTGGTATTCTAATTAAAAAATCAGGTATAATAACATCTGAAAGCCGAAAGCATTTTTCTAAACTATTAATTAATGTAATTCTTCCTTGTAACATTGTTAATTCTTTTATGGGAGGTATTAATACAACCCCAGAATTCGTTAAAAACTGCATTCTGGCGGTAATTCTGTCAGCCGTTATCCAGATTTTTGTCACCTGCTTTAATAAGCTGATATTTATTAAGGCTAAGAAGGAAAGAAAAAATGTTATGTCTTATGGCATGATATGCTCTAACTCAAGCTTTATCGGTCTTCCTGTGGCAGAAGAGCTTTACGGAAGCCTCGGTGTGTTGTACACCTCCATATTCCAGATACCTATAAGATTCACCATGTGGACTGCCGGTCTTGCTCTTTTTACTAATGTAGACAGAAAATCTGCATTTAAAAAACTAGCCAAACATCCATGTATCATAGCTATATTTGTAGGCTTTGCTGTTATGCTGGTTCCGTTTTCCCTGCCAGAGGTCATCACAGATACCATGGCCTCTGTCAGCAAATGTACAACTCCCCTGTCAATGTTTGTTATCGGTGCTATCCTTGCAGATGCCGACATCAGGACTATGTTTTCTTTAGATGTATTGTATTTTACATTCTGGAGACTGCTGGGATTTCCGCTGCTTATATGGTTAGTGCTTCTTCCATTTCATCTGGATTCATTGCTCGTAAGCATCTGTATAATCATGTCGGGCATGCCTGCTGGAAGTACAACCTCTATTCTTGCTGACCAGTACGGAGGTGATGCCATGTTTGCTTCTCAGATGACATTTGTATCAACGCTTTTTTCAATAATCACAATCCCGCTGCTTGGACTGCTGCTCAGTTAAAATGCTTCTGTGGTGGAAATTATTTGTGATGTGGTAAATATCCAAAGCCATAAAAACTGACATGTCCAATTTACATTGATTTTCTAAGGTTGCGTATCTCCCTATTGATTCTTCTGCATACGCCCTGATTGTCTTTCTTGTTTCTTACCAGTTTATTTAATCTGTATTCTAATAATGCGCATTTCTGTTCTTTATTCATTGTTCGTTTTCTCCTTTTAATCCATTTTTAAATTTTTTGTGATTGTTAAGAACCAATCATTTTAAAAGTTGGCTCTGAACAATTATTCTTATAGTTCCTTTGCTAATGTGCAGATGAGCTTTGCACAGTTTTCATAGTCTATCCTGCTGCTGTCAAGCATGAGGTCGTAATTGTGTCTGTCGCCCCACACCTTGTCAGTGTATGTATTGTAGTGTCTGCCACGCTCCTTATCAGATTTCTCAAGCTTTTTCAAGGCAGAAGACCTTTCCATTCCATACTCCCTGACTGCATGCTCCACACGGCTGTTTTTATCCGCATATATAAACACATTCAGTACATCATCCCTGTCAGACAGAATATAATCTGCGCACCTGCCTACAATTACACATTTTTCCTTTTTGGCAATGTCTTTTACAACTTCCTTCTGCGCTTCAAATACCTGCTCAGATAATGGAAGTGTCTGCTGGTTAGCACTCTGCAATACACCGTATCCATAGCTGCTTCCTATCGCAAGGCTGTACAAAAAGCTGTTAGTTACCTTCTGCTCTGCCGACTCGATATACTGTGGTGCCAGCCCCGTCTTTTTGGCGGCTTCATCAATCAGCTCATGGTCGTAATATGCAATCCCTAAACGGTTCGCCACAAGCTTTCCTATAGTCCTTCCACCGCTTCCAAGCTCTCTGCCAATTGTAATAATCCTTTTCATGGACTTCCTCTCCTTTCTAACTATTAATTCCTATAAATGTTGTCTATAAACTGTTGTCTCTTTTTCATCAGCATCAGCTTCTTATCAATGATTTCTTCATTCAGCATTCAGCTTCTCGCTGCTGCTTTTCTTTCCATCCTTTGTGATATCCTGCTTATATTGCATTCATTGTTGGAGCAGTCGTACAGCCATCCGTAATACACCCTGCCCCGTTCATCCTTAAGTCGCATTTTAATGCACCTCTTTGACAAATCCCTGCATTCTACACATTTACTGGCGTAATGTGACATCACACATCAGCTCCTTTGATATTAACTTTATGCAAAGTATAAACCATATGATAATCATAGAGTCAATGCATTTCTCTTAAAATATTAGTTGTATTTAAAAGCTTATACATCTATAATGAAAATACATCAAAGCAATCTTTCTACAGGAGCTATATGCATATGGAAAATTATCTATCTATTGGAGAAATGGCTAAAATACGCGGCATTAATGTACAGTCGCTTCGTTATTATGAAAAGCTTGGCATACTTATCCCAGCTTATATAAGTCCGGAAAGCGGATATCGTTATTATTCACTTGAACAGATTATGATACTTGATACCATATTATTAAGCATAGACTTAGGAATAACACTTAAAGATTTAAAGAATTATGTAGATGAAGATGGACAACTTGAATTTGAACGGCTGCTAAAAGATGGAAAAAAGCTGGCTGACGAAAAAATGCAGAAAATCGAAGCCAATATAGATTCCATTAACCGCACATTACAGCATAT
Source organism: Desulfovibrio piger (assembly GCA_963590775.1). Taxonomy (GTDB): domain Bacteria; phylum Bacillota; class Clostridia; order Lachnospirales; family Lachnospiraceae; genus Lachnospira. Next base: position 5,392 of record CAVAPS010000023.1, on the reverse strand, counting down.
CAATGCCCAGAGAGATTTTCTCGGAAGAGATGACTATTATACCCGCTACATATTTGAACGATATTATATATCTGTGCCTTGCAAATATAGAATGGACGCTAAGACCTATGAAAAGAATCTGAGCCGGCTGTTCGACCTTGCTAAGCAGAAGAACCTGCGTGCATCCTTTCCGCATGGCATTATCACTTCATATGATAACGGAAAACTTATATCCTCAAGTATGTTCTTAGAGGTTCTGCCTGACGATTCCAAGGATATCCGTAAGCTGCCCGCCGCCAATTACCTGTGCTTACAGGAAGTGCGTGAAATGCACTCTGATCCGCTTGATATATTTCCTAATAAGTTAATTAAGAATGGCAGGACAGACATAGTTATATCGTGCATGTCACCGGACACCTACAGATATGATAAGGTTGTACTTGAATTCCAGATCCGGGCGTAGAAAAAACTTATACTAGCTAACCACCACCTAGAAAGGAGCTGATTTTATCACTACCCAACAGCTTGAAAGCTTTATTAAGGTTGCAGAGGGCTTAAGCTTTGCCAGGGCTGCCGAAGCCCTCAGCATCACCACCTCTGCCATATCACGACAGATACAGTCTTTAGAGGAAGAACTAGACACGAAGCTTCTAAACCGCTCTACGCGCGCGGTTTCACTGACGCCTGCTGGTGTTATATTCCTCAATGACGCTAAGGAAATACTTGCCAGACTACAGCTTACAACACATAAGATAAAAAGCCATTCTGAAATCACACCACAGATTGTCAGCATTGGCTGTGTTTCTAATACAGATTTGTCACTTATAACTAACTCACTGCAATATATCCATCAGCAGATGCCTGACATTCATCCGTTCCTTCGAATCATTCCACCCAGAATGATTCTTAACATGCTGCTTTCGGATGAGCTTGATTTCATATTCGGCTTTAAGGATGACATTGCTGTCCGCGATAATCTTCAATACTATGAGCTTGACAGAGTTCCGGTATGCATAATCATGCCTGCCGGTAACCACCTGAATAAGTATGATGAGCTTGCTGAATGCGAGCTTGCAGATGAGAATTTCATACTCTGCAATTCGTATGAAATTCCTTCATCAGCTGCCAGCATCCAGAACAGGCTTACACATCAGTATTCACCGGCATCGACATATTATTCTGACAACCTGCAGGCACTGCTTGCACTCATAAAATCAGGATATGGAATCTCGGTTCTTCCAAAGATTCCAACACCGGACAATTCGCTTAAATTTATACCTTTAAAGAATACAAAGCCGCTCTCTTACGGCATATTCTATAAGAAAGCGGCTAACAATCCTGTTATAAAGCAGTTTATTAAAATTATAAAGACAATTGACAAGCGTTAATCCAACTCGAACGCTCCGGTATATAACTGGTAATATGTACCTTTTTTTTCAATCAGGCTGTCATGGTCACCACGCTCAATTATGCGTCCATGGTCAAGCACCATAATCACATCTGAATTCTGTATGGTAGATAATCTGTGTGCTATTACAAATGTGGTTCTGCCATCCATGAGCTTATCCATGCCGCCCTGTACCAGCTTTTCAGTACGCGTATCTATAGATGATGTCGCTTCATCCAGAATCATAGCCGGTGGATTAGCTACGGCTGCCCTTGCTATAGCAAGAAGCTGGCGCTGTCCCTGGCTTAAATCCTCGCCTGCCCCTGTAAGCATTGTATTATACCCATCCGGAAGTCTTCTGATAAAGTCATCAGCATTGGCAAGCTTTGTGGCTTCGATGCATTCCTCATCAGTTGCGTCGAGCCTTCCATATCTTATATTATCAATAACAGTTCCTGTAAAAAGATATGTATCCTGTAACACTATGCCAAGCGACCGCCTTAAGTCCGGCTTTCTTATGTCGCTTATATCAATTCCGTCATAGGTTATCTTACCTGAATCTATATCATAGAATCTGTTAATCAGGTTAGTTATAGTTGTTTTTCCTGCGCCTGTAGAGCCGACAAATGCGACCTTCTGTCCCGGTTTTGCATATACCGAAACACCATGTAATATTAATTTGCCCGGTGTATAACCGAAATCAACATTTGTAAGCTGTACATCACCCTTTAATTCTATGTAAGAAGGCTTTGCATTACTGCCCGGACATTTCCATGCATATACACCTGTATGCTCCTTGCACTCTGACAATCCGTCCTCTGTTTTTCTTACATTGACAAATGTTACATATCCGCTATCCTTTTCCGGCTCCTCGTCAACCATTTCGAATATACGCTTTGCACCGGCAAGTGCCATGGCAACCATGCTCATCTGCTGAGATATCTGCTGTATCGGCATTGAAAATGCTTTAGAAAGTGATAAAAATGCTACAACAACACCTGCTGTAATGCTGCCCTTTCCAGTAAGCACAAGACCGCCACCAACTATTGCTACAAGAATGTACTGTAAGTTTCCAATCTGGCTTAGAACAGGCATAAGTATATTGGCATACCTGTTGGCCTTGCCTGATTCCTCATATAGCTGTTCATTTTTCTTGTCAAATGCTTCCTCAGCCTTTTGCTCATGGCAAAACACCTGAACCACCTTCTGTCCTTCAAGCATTTCCTCTATGTAACCATTAATATTACCTATAGATGTCTGCTGCCTTGTAAAATATCTTGTACTGTGTCCAGCTATATATTTAGTCACAATTACTATTAATACCGTTACGACAACAACAAGCAGTGAAAGCACAAGGCTATAGTGAAGCATGATAGCAAATGAAAACACAAGACTGATAAAGCATGAAAACATCTGCGGAAGCGCCTGTGATATGAACTGCCTTAAGGTATCCGTATCGTTAGTATAATGGCTCATGATATCGCCATGGGTATGTGTGTCAAAATATCTGATTGGAAGAGACTGCATGTGGTTAAACATGTCATCCCTTATAGATTTCAGACAGCCCTGTGATATATTAACCATGAACTGGTTGTATAACAGAGTACATACAACTCCGGCAAGATAGACACAGCCCATAAGAAGAAGCATTTTTGCAAGTCCTGTGAATACTACATTGTCAGTAAGCAATAATGGTTCTATATATTTATCTATCAATATCTGGACAAACATTGAACCTCCGGTATTGGCAGCAGTTGATACGAATACGCATATAATTGCTGCAATGAATAATCCCTTGGAATGTCCGTATATGTATTTAAGCAATCTTTTAATCGTTTTTCCATCAAGCTGTTTCATCTTCACCCTCTCCTTTCTGCTGTGACTGATATATTTCCTTATATATCTTATTGGAAGCCAACAGGCTTTCGTGCGTCCCCACAGCGTCTATATGGTTCTTATCCATGACAATAATCATATCTGCATCCTGCACTGATGAAATCCTCTGCGCAATAATAAGCTTGGTTGTATCCGGTATTTCCTCGTTAAATGCGCGTCTTATAAGCGCATCTGTCTTGGTATCCACAGCACTTGTCGAGTCATCAAGAATAAGAATCTTCGGCTTTTTAAGAAGAGCTCTTGCGATACATAATCTCTGCTTCTGTCCTCCGGATACATTCGTACCGCCCTGCTCAATATATGTATCATATCCGTCAGGCAACTGACTAATGAATTCATCTGCCTGTGCAAGCTTACATGCATGTACAAGCTCATCCTCAGTTGCATTCTCATTACCCCAGCGTAAGTTTTCCTTTATCGTACCGGAGAATAATGTGTTTTTCTGGAGCACAACCGCCACATTATTTCTCAATGTTTCTATATCGTAATCCTTAACATTGATGCCGCCTACCAGCACATTTCCTTTAGTCACATCATATAATCTTGGAATCAGTGAAACCAGACTGCTCTTTCCGCTTCCTGTCGCGCCGATAATTCCAACCGTTTTACCTGATGGAATCTCGATATTGATATTCTCAAGACTTAACGAATCGTCACAGTCTGAATAACTGAAATCCACATTTTTAAATGTAATTCTTCCATCCGGCACTTCCATAACAGCTTCCGGCTTGCTGGTTATATCGCTTTTCTCATCAAGCACCTCAACTATACGCTCTGCAGAGCTTTGTGCAATCGTAATCATAACAAGCACCATTGACAGCATCATAAGTGATGACAATATCTGCATTGCATATATAATAAGGCTTGTAAGCTCGCCTGTTGTAAGCTCTGTCGCACCTGATAACACAATCATTCTTGCACCAAACCAGAAGACAAGAATCATACATACATAGACAACTAACTGCATAAGCGGGGCATTTAATGCCATGTAACGCTCAGCCTTGCAGAAGGTCTTGAAAAGCCTTGTGGATACTGTCTGGAATTTTCCTTTTTCATAGTCTTCACGCACAAAACTTTTAACAACCCTTATGCCGCTTACATTTTCCTGTACAACCCTGTTTAATTCATCATACTGCTTGAATACCCTTTCAAATACAGGATGGGATTTTACTATAATCCACACCAGTCCTCCACCAAGAACCGGAATCATAATCAGGAATATAAGAGCCAGCTTCCAGTTAATAACACATGACATTATCAGTGCAAATATAAGCATGAGCGGAGCTCTTACCGCTATACGGATAATCATCATATACGCATTCTGAACATTCATGACATCCGTTGTCAGTCTCGTTACCAGACTCGCTGTTGAAAACCTATCAATATTCCTGAATGAAAATCTCTGGATATTATAATACATATCCTTTCTTAGATTTCTTGCAAAACCAGCCGAGGCATCCGCAGACCATGCGCCTGCGCCAAAGCCAAGTAAAAGTCCTATAATTACACATATCGCCATTGCAAGCCCATACTTTAATAAAGTTCCCATATTTCCACCATAGATGCCTTTATCAATGATATCAGACATCAGGAACGGAACTATGATTTCCATCAATACTTCCAATGCTGCATATACAGATGTACGGATTGATGAAGCTTTAAATTCTCTGATACTACACATTAATTTCTTTATCATCTTAACATATTCAACCTCCTGTCTCATATACAAATATTAGCACTCTATATTCAAGAGTGCTAATGCCTGTAAATATATTTAAACATATTTTTATATATAAGAGAAGTGAATATATTTCATCATTATTGCGTAAAATGCAATAATATCATTTCAGCCTGCTCAATCCAGCTATGCCTACCCTTACAGAGCACATATGCATTATCAGCGATTTTTCATAATCTCTCAAATCCTCAAGTGAATAAAGTTAGAATAGAAAAAACATTTGGCAAAGGATATTCTAAAGATGAGATTAATAAAAGATTATATTTATCAAGACAAATTGTATTTAAGCCCATACCTCAAAAATCTATTTTTAAAGAAGACTTAAATAATTTTTCCAAAATCAATTATGATGAATATAAAAATCTTATGGACAAAAGAGAAAATCTTTGGAA
>CAVAPS010000022.1:0-43107 GCA_963590775.1 Desulfovibrio piger | reverse complement strand
TACCACAGGCTTATAGCCGCAGAGCAAACCACCAGCTGAGCTGGTGGTCATGATTATCAGCTTTGATAAATATAAGCCATATAATTACAGTTTAACAGTTGTGTACTTAGGGATACATGCGATTCCTAATGCATAAGGACCTGTATGGCAGCCTGAGATAATACTGATTCTTGTCTTGAAATCTTCGCGTCTTTCGAGAAGATTGATGCCAAGCTGTGCTTCAACGTCATCTCTGTACTTTTCTGCCTCTTCAGGGTTAGTACAGTAACCAACTGTGATATCCCAGTCATCAATTGGCTTTCCTGTTGATTCAATATATTTCTGAATCATGTCAATAACATTAGATTTACCTTTGTTTCTTGTTCTTGTGAATCCGCCAAGTCCAATCTCGCCTTCCTTCATAACAATGATAGGACGGAGGCTTAATTTACTTGTAATTGTGATTGCTGTCTTGGCAAGACGTCCGCCTTTGCTTAAATATTCAAGCGATTCTGTTGTGAACATAATTCGTCCGTCATTTCTTAAAGCCTCAAGAACCTTGATGGTATTTTCATATGAATATCCTGCCTTTCTCATCTGGAGAGCCTGATATATGAAGAGTGAAAATGATGCTGAGTTGAGCAGTGAGTTGATAATTGTAACTTTGGCATCAGGATGATCTTCTAATATAATGTCCTTGGCAGTGCAGGCTGAATTGTATGAACCTGAGAAGTATGATGTAAGTGTGCATACAATAGCAGGTCTGCCAGCTTCTACACTTGGCATAATAGCATCGACGAAATCCTGTACACTGGGAAGAGAAGACTTAGGAAAAGCTCCTTCATCTGTCATTCTTCTATAGAATTCATCATGAGTAATGTCATATTGTTCTTTCAGATAGTTAACACCGTCAAATGTTGTATAGAGAGGGACAAGCTTAAGGTTGTGTGTCTCTGCATATTCTCTTACGATGTCGCATGCTGAATCAGTGATTATATCAAACATAATATATATTATCCTCCGCGTTGTAAAAACGATTTGTTTTGTTAATTGGAATGATAACACATAGTTTTCAAAACTACAATACATAAATATTAATATTTTGCAAAATATAAGTATCGTAAATTAAAAATTTGTTGTATAATCAATTTAAATACATATTTTATGTTATTGGAGGAAATAATTAATGAAAGTATGTGCATTTCTCACAGATGGGTTTGAAACAGTTGAGGCACTTGCGGTTATAGATATATTAAGAAGAGCTGACATCAGAACAGATATAGTATCAATTACAGGAGATATAAATGTTAAAAGTGCTCAGGGAGTAGTTGTTAAGGCTGATGCACTTTTAAACGAATATGTATTTGAAGGCAATGAGCTTCTGTTCCTACCGGGCGGACCTGGACACAAGTCATATTATGAATGTAAGGAACTGATTGAACTTCTTAAAGAATATGATAAGAAGAATAACAGAATTGCAGCAATCTGTGCAGCACCTTCTGTTCTTGGGAATATTGGACTTCTTGAAGGTAAGAAAGCAATGGTTTTTCCGGGATTTGAAGACCAGTTAAAGGGTGCAGAAGTAATTCCGGCACCACAAAGAGTTGTGACAGATGGCAATATTACAACATCAAGAGGAATGGGTACATCGATAGATCTTGGTCTTGAACTTGTAAAACTTATTAAAGGAGAAGAACTTTCAGACAAATTAAGGGATTCTACCCAGTATATATAGTTTGGGGAGCATGATTAACGATGGAATATGATAATTATAATGAGGCAAGAATACGCCGCGAAAGAAAAAGAAAAGCCCAGCTCATGAGAAAGGAAAGACAGAGAGCGTTAAGAATTAAGTTGATTATTATGACTGCAGTTGCTATTGTTCTTGCTGTAGTCATTATTAATGTTACATCAGGATTAAGAAAATCATCAAAACAGAAGGCAGCATATGCATCAGAGGTGATTACTGAGACTTATTCTGCGAATGAATCGCAGACGCAGCAGCCGACAGAACCGCCGCTTATATATTCACAGAAGGCAGCAGACTATATGGATCTGTCATCAGATACACAGATAGTATCACCTTATGCTGCACTGCTTGATGTGAATAATCATAAAATAATAGCCGGAAAACTTGCAGATACTAAGATATATCCGGCATCAATGACCAAGGTTATGACACTTATCATTGTATCAGAGAATATCGATAAGATGCCGCAGACTTATACATTTGGATTCGAGATGCTTAACAGACTTTACAGAGAAGAAGCATCTGTTGCAGGATTCCTTGAAGGCGAGACAGTAGATGTTGAAGACCTTATGTATGGTCTTGTACTTCCATCAGGAGCTGATGCAGCTGAAGCACTGGCCATTATGGTAGCTGGTTCTAATGAAGAATTTGCAAAGCTTATGAATGCCAAATGCGAAGAACTTGGACTCAAGTATACACATTTTGCTAATCCAACAGGATTATATGATGAAGAACAGTATACAACTCCGTCAGAGATGGCAATGATTATGGAATATGCCATGAAAGACGAGTTAAGAGCCAAAGTTCTTGGAACATATCAGTATAAGACTAAAGCCACAACACAGAATCCGGAAGGAATCCAGCTTACAAGTACAATGTATTCAAGAATATACGGCAATGAAGCACCTGGAGTACTTGTTACCGGTGGAAAGACAGGATACACTAATGAAGCAGGAAACTGCCTTGTAAGTTATGCTGTAACCAATAAAGGCAATGCATATGTTTTCTGCACAGGTGGGGCGTCGTACAGATGGGCACCTATCTATGACGAGATATATGTATATAAGAACATAATACCGGCATCAGCAAAAGATCTGGAAACAGAATAAACCAAGATGTCTGCTAATAATTAACAGCCAGAATATGTCATAATAATTAGAATTATCGGACACATAATAACATTAAGACGATAAGTTATGGCGCCATAACTTTTCGGCTTAAACCTAAAAAAGTGTTTAATAAGGAGGCTTATTATGGCTAAATCAACAAGTTCTAATTATAAGACTAAGAAGGAAGCACAGAACGCACTTGACAGATTCAAGATGGAGGTTGCTTCAGAAATAGGTGTTAACTTAAAGGATGGTTACAATGGAGACCTCACATCAGCAGAAGCTGGTTCAGTTGGTGGTAACATGGTAAAAGAGATGATCAGAAGACAGGAAGAGCAGATGAGCGGTAAGTAATCGCTGCTGTTTACAACTGAATATGAATTATCTTAAGTGATAAATGGGACTGTAATCCACGTATTTCTTGGTAAATATAAGGATTGCAGTCCTATCTTTTATTTTTTTAAAATAGTACTGGTAATCTAAAAACAGTTGTGTTATAATTCGTGGGTATGTTGTACGATAGTAACAATACATATATCATAGGAGGATTAATTTATAATGAGTTTCACAGTTGAGAATTTAGAAGAGAAGAATATGGTTAAACTTGTTATTGAGTCTACTGCTGAGGAGTTTGAGGCAGGTCTTAATACTGCATATAATAAGAATAAGAGCAAGATCAGCCTTCCTGGTTTCAGAAAAGGTAAAGCACCTAGAAAGATGATCGAGAAGATGTATGGTGCAGAAGTATTCTACGAAGATGCTGCTAACTCAATCATTCCAGATGCATATGCTAAGGCTGCTGATGAGTGTGGTCTTGAGCTTGTTTCTCAGCCAAAGATCAATGTAACACAGTTAGAGGCTGGAAAGTCATTTATCTTCGAAGCTGTTGTAGCTACTAAGCCAGAAGTTGAGCTTGGACAGTACAAGGGTGTTGAAGTAACTAAGATTGATACAGAAGCAACAGATGCTGATGTAGAAGAAGAGTTAAAGAGAGTTCAGGATCAGAATTCAAGAACAGTATCTGTAACAGACAGAGCTGTTATGGATGGCGATAACACAGTTATCGATTTCGAAGGATTTGTTGATGGTATTGCATTCGAAGGTGGAAAGGGAACAGATTACCCACTTACAATCGGATCTCATTCATTCATTGATACATTTGAAGAGCAGATTGTCGGTATGAATATCGGTGATGAGAAAGAAATCAACGTTACATTCCCAGAAGAGTATCATGTAGATGAACTTAAGGGTAAGCCAGCTATGTTCAAGGTTTCTGTTAAGGAAATCAAGGAGAAGCAGCTTCCAGAACTTAATGATGAGTTCGCTCAGGATGTATCTGATTTTGATACACTTGCTGAATACAAGGATGATTTAAAGAATAAGATTGCTGACAGAAAGTCAAGAGAAGCTAAGGCTAAGCAGGAAGACGAAGCAATTGCTAAGATTATCGAAGCCTCTAAGATGGATATTCCAGATGCTATGGTTGACACACAGGTTAACAGAATGGTTGAGGATTTCGCTCAGAGATTACAGCAGCAGGGATTATCAGTTGACCAGTACTTCCAGTACACAGGTATGACAGCTGATAAGATTATGGACGAGATGAAGCCAGAGGCTATTAAGAGAATCCAGTCAAGACTTGTTCTTGAGGCTGTTGTTAAGGCTGAGAATATTGAGACTTCAGAAGAAGATTTCGAAGCAGAGTTAAAGAAGATGGCTGAAGCTTACAAGATGGAACTTGATCAGATTAAGGAATTCATGGGAGACTATGAGAAGAAGCAGATTAAGGAAGATCTTGCAATCCAGAAGGCTATAGAAGTTATTACAGGATCAGTTGTTGAGAAATAATAAGATTCTTATATGAACATTTAGTATATTGGAGGTTGTGTAATGAGTTTTGTACCTTATGTCATTGAACAGAACAGCAGAGGCGAAAGATCATATGATATATATTCACGTCTGCTTAAAGACAGAATTATATTCTTAGGAGAAGAAGTAACAGATGTATCTGCTAACCTTATAGTAGCACAGATGTTATTCCTTGAAGCAGAAGACCCAGGCAAGGATATACATTTCTACATTAACAGCCCAGGAGGATCTGTATCAGCAGGTTTTGCTATCTACGATACAATGCAGTACATCAAATGTGATGTATCTACAATCTGTATTGGTATGGCTGCAAGTATGGGTGCATTCCTTCTTTCAGGCGGTGCTAAAGGAAAGAGACTTGCTCTTCCTAATGCAGAGATTATGATTCACCAGCCATCAGGCGGTGCAAGAGGTCAGGAAACTGAAATCAGAATCGTTGCTGAGAATATACTTAAGACAAGAAATAAGTTAAACCAGATACTGTCTGCTAATACTGGCAAGTCAGTTGAAGAGATTTCACGAGACACAGAAAGAGATAATTACATGTCAGCACAGGAAGCTGTTGCTTATGGACTTATTGATAGTGTTGTAGAGAAGAGATAATAACTGCTTATGATAAGGAAGGTGCCTGCAGGTAATATATTTGTAGGTATCTCCCTTGTTTTTGTGTAATAAGAGGTACCTGTTTTGAAGGCAGGACATGGATATTGGTGATTTGGAGGATGGTATGGCAGGCAGAAATATTGACGAGAAGCTTAGATGCTCATTCTGTAATAAGACACAGGATCAGGTAAAGAAGCTTATCGCAGGACATAATGGTGTTTACATTTGTGATGAATGTGTAGAGATATGCAGCGATATCCTTGATGAAGAGTTTGAAACAGAATCAGATGGCATAGATGCAGTTGATGGAATGAACATTAACCTGCTTAAACCAAAGCAGATTAAGGAATTCCTTGATGATTATGTTATAGGACAGGACGAGGCAAAGAAAGTACTTGCAGTTGCTGTATATAATCATTATAAGAGAATAATGTCACAGGCTGATCTGGATGTAGAGTTACAGAAGAGTAATATTCTTATGCTTGGACCAACAGGTTCAGGAAAGACATTCCTTGCACAGAATCTTGCAAGACTTCTTAATGTACCTTTTGCAATTGCTGATGCAACAACTCTTACAGAAGCTGGATATGTTGGTGAGGATGTTGAGAATATTCTTTTAAAGCTTATTCAGGCTGCAGATTATGATGTAGAAAAAGCTCAATATGGTATCATATATATTGATGAGATAGATAAGATAACTAAGAAATCAGAAAATGTCTCTATAACAAGGGATGTATCTGGTGAAGGTGTACAGCAGGCACTTCTTAAGATATTAGAGGGAACAGTAGCATCTGTTCCACCTCAGGGAGGAAGAAAGCATCCTCAGCAGGAGCTTATTCCGATTGATACAACTAATATTCTTTTCGTATGCGGTGGTGCATTTGATGGACTTGAGAAGATTATTGAGTCAAGAATGGATAAGAGTTCAATTGGATTTAATTCAGAACTTAAGGAGAAGAGCAATGACGATGTTGGTGAGATGTTCCATAAGGCACTTCCACAAGATCTTATCAAATTCGGTCTTATTCCTGAATTTGTAGGCCGAGTTCCAGTTGTTGTTTCACTGGATTCACTTGATGAGGCAGCACTTGTAAGAATTCTTAAAGAGCCTAAGAATGCTATTATCAAGCAGTATCAGGCACTCTTCGGACTTGATGAGGTAGCACTTGAATTCACAGATGAAGCAATTGAGGCGGTGGCTCACAAGAGCTTTGAGAGAAAGACAGGTGCAAGAGGTTTACGTTCAATCTTAGAATCAGTTATGAATGAAGTAATGTATGAGATTCCATCAGATGAGACAATAGCCAAATGCATAATAACTAAGGAAGCTGTAGAAGGCAGTGCAAAGCCTCTGTTAGAATACAGAACAGATGCTGTAAAAAAAGCACAGTAATGAATTGATTCAGGCGGACTGTTCGTGACGGACGGTCCGCCATTATTGATAGAGAGGAACATATGAATAACGAATATAACAGACATTATCCTACTATTCCATTGAGAAATGTAACTGTTTTTCCGGGAATGGTAATGCATTTCGATGTAAGCAGAAAGAAGTCGGTTAAAGCTGTTCAGGCAAGCATGGCGGGAGACCAGCTTATATATCTTATTACACAGAGAGATTCGCAGGTAAGTGAGCCGGGATTAGAGGATTTATATACAGTAGGAACAATTGCCAAGGTAAAACAGATTATCAAGATGCCGGGTAAAATCTTAAGAGTACAGGTTGAAGGCCTTGAAAAGGCACTTATTAACAGCTTTGAGGAAGCATCAGGAATGATGATTGCTGATGTAAGCGTAATTGAAGGACTTGAGAAGCCGGATAAGGTTGTTTCAAGAGCAATAATAGTTGGCATGCGTGAACTTTTATCGCAGTATTCACATGTTAATCCTAAGTTTGCCAAGGATACACTTAAGAGATGGATGTCTTATAATGATGCAGAAAAGCTTATGATGGAGTTTGCACAGGAATTCATGATGGATTATGATAAGAGACAGCAGTTTCTTGAGGTTGAAGACTATGAGCGGATGTATACATTTGCAGCAACATTGCTTATTAATGAGATTAATGCATACAGGATTAAAGAGGAACTTGGCAATGCTGTAAGAGAAAGAGTTGACAGGAACCAGAAGGATTACATATTAAGAGAAGAACTTGCGGCAATTAATGAAGAGCTTGATGGCGGAACCGCATCAGAGACAGAAGAATACGAGGCAGCGGTTGAAAAGCTTGATGCACCTGAATATGTAAAGGATATGCTTAATAAAGAAATCAAGAGACTTAAATCTTTAGCTGGCAATAATGCGGAAGCTAATGTGGAAAGAACTTACATAGAGACATGTCTTGAACTCCCATGGAATGTGGGAACACAGGATAATAAGGATATAGACAATGCAGCAAAGGTGCTTGATTCAGACCATTATGGAATGAAGGATATCAAAGAGAGAATTCTTGAGTCACTTGCAGTAAGAAATATAACAAGCAGTGGCAAAGTGCCTATAATATGTCTTGCAGGACCTCCGGGAACAGGTAAGACTTCTATTGCAAAGTCAGTTGCAAGAGCACTTGGAAAAGAATATGTGAGAATCTGTCTTGGCGGTGTTAAAGACGAAGCTGAGATAAGAGGACACAGAAAGACATATATCGGTGCTATGCCGGGAAGAATTATAGAAGGACTTAAGAGCGCAAAGGTTAACAATCCGCTTATGCTTCTTGATGAGATAGACAAGATGAGCAGTGATTATAAGGGAGATACTTCCGCTGCACTTCTTGAGGTGTTAGACAGCGAGCAGAACGTTAATTTTGTTGACCACTATATAGAGATGCCGGTTGATTTGTCGAATGTGCTTTTTATAGCAACAGCTAATGATTTATCAAGGATAAGCCGTCCTCTGCTTGACAGAATGGAGATTATAGAGGTTGGCTCGTATACAGCCAATGAAAAGTTCCATATTGCAAAGGAGCACCTTATTAAGAAGCAGATTAAACAGAACGGTTTGCTTGTATCTGATGTAAAATTCACAGATAAAGTTATAAGAACTATCATTGATTCTTATACAAGAGAAGCGGGTGTGCGTGGACTTGAAAGACAGGTTGCCAAAGTTGTGAGAAAGGCAGTCAGTGAATTGTATAAGGCAGGTGTATTCACACCTGATGGAACAAGAGACAAGTCTGTAAAGAAAACAGTTAATATATCTGATAAGAATATTACAGATTATCTTGGAAAAGTTAAATACAGACCGGATAAGAAGAATTCAAAGGGTGAAGTTGGTATTGTCAGAGGTCTTGCATGGACACAGGCTGGCGGAGATACTCTTGAGATAGAAGTTATAACAATGCCTGGAAAGGGTGAGTTCAAGCTTACCGGTAATATGGGCGATGTAATGAAGGAATCAGCAAGCATAGCAGTTTCTTACATCAGATCTGTTACAGAAAAAGGCAGATATAAGGTGGATGCTGAATATTTCCAGAAGCATGCATTCCATCTTCATATACCTGAAGGGGCAACTCCTAAAGACGGACCTTCTGCTGGTGTTACAATGGCTACAGCAGTGTTATCTGTAGTTACAGGAATTCCGGTAAGAGCAGATGTTGCGATGACAGGTGAGCTTACATTAAGAGGCAAGGTACTTCCGATAGGCGGACTTAAAGAGAAGCTTCTTGCAAGTAAGACAGCTGGTATAACTAATGTTTTCGTGCCACAGGATAATCAGGCAGATGTCGAGGAGCTTGATACTGAGATAACTGATGGAATGAATATAATATATGTGAATAACGCTACAGAAGTATTTGAACAGGCATTAATGCATTAAATGAAAGGAGACACGGATTATGGTTATTAAAAATGTTAATCTGGATATAGTAGTCGGAGTGACAAGTACACTACCTGAAACCCCATTTCCAGAGGTAGCATTTGCAGGCAAGTCAAATGTTGGTAAATCATCGCTCATTAATGCGTTAATGAACAGAAGATCATATGCAAGAACATCATCACAGCCGGGAAAGACACAAACAATTAATTTCTATAATATTAATGACAGCATGTATCTTGTTGACCTTCCGGGTTATGGATATGCCAATGTAAGTCCGGCAGTCAAAGCCAAATGGGGCAAGATGATTGAGAAGTATTTAAGAAAGAGCAGCCAGTTAAAGCAGGTGTTCTTATTGATTGATATCCGTCATGATCCATCTGACAATGACAGAATGATGTATGACTGGATTGTAAATAACGGCTACAGACCTGTAATCGTTGCGACTAAGCTGGATAAGATTAAGAGAAGCCAGATAAGCAAACAGGTAAAAGCGGTTAGAACAGGACTTGGATTAAGACAGGAAGATATTCTTATTCCTTTTTCATCACAGACCAAGCAGGGACTTAAAGAATTATGGCAGCTTATAGATTCATATGTGCTGCCACAGGAAGAATAATAAAAGCGTTCTGACAGGTATAATTGAGAATATCTCATTTGCCTGTCGGAACGCTTTTTACATAAGCTTACGAACAATATAATCATATACTTCCTGACTGTTCTCTCGCCATCTTGCACATATTATCTCCGCCTGTTCCTCAACCGGAACATTAAGATTAAGTTCTATAAGAGTTGTGTCGCCTTCTTTTAACTGACAGTGTGCAATATAATTGCCATTAGATAACTTGTAGCAGTCAGTTACAGTTCCAGCCTCGTTCTTTAATTCGTATTTGTTATCGAACAGATAAGTCTCTATATCATCGCGTATCGCAGTTGATATCTTGGTATAGAAAAATGCGATGGTATCCTCGCCTTCTTTGGTGAGAGTATAGTGAGTGCTGCTCTGGTGTGTGTAGCCTCTCATAAAGCCGTCCTCAAGCAGAGAATTGATGGTTTCCTGAAAAGTAAAATAATCCGTGTACTGTTTATCCAGCATGAAAGACGAAAGCTGTGTGTTGGATAACGGAAAATTCACTTTACTCAGCATATATAAAATCATTAATTTGTACAATGTGGTTGAGTCAGTGTTCATAAATCTTTTCCTTGATAAATCTTATTTTCTTTGAGGTAATGTGTGAGGGTATTAAGAACCCTCTTCTTGTCAGCAGTCCATAATGGTGCTGCAAGAATATTTTTTGGCCCGTCACCTGTAAGTCTGTGTATTACCATATCCTTAGGCAATACAGGAAGTATAGCTCCTATTGCGGAAAGGTATTCTTCCATAGTAAGAGCTTTGAATAATCCCTTACAATAATCATCGTAAAGGTCAGTATCTTTTAAAATGTGTAATAAAGAAATCTTGATTCCGGATGCACCGCTGTCTGCTATATAGTGGGCAGTAGCGGTATAATCACTTACTGTTTCATCCGGAAGCCCGATTATCATATGGACAATCGGTGCGATTCCTATAGAAAGAAGATTCTTTACCGCTTCATCATATACGGATAAAGGATATCCTCTTCGTATATAATCGGCAGTCGAATCATTAACAGTCTGTAATCCTAATTCTATCCATACAGGCTTGATGTGATTAAGTTCATCAAGAAGCTTCAGGACATCATTGCCAAGACAATCCGGTCTTGTTGCGATAGACAGTATACGGATATCATCTCTTAGTATTACAGGCATAAAAAGCTCGCGTAAATATCCGGCATCAGCGTATGTATTAGTGAACGACTGAAAATATGCAATATAATCAGTGCCAGAATATTTATTAGATACCAAAGTCTTGGCTTTGTCAATATCTTTAACAGCAAAATCTCCGGAACCATGACCACTGCAGAATATACAGCCTCTTGTACCGAGAGTTCCATCTCTGTTAGGACAGGTCATGTTTCCGGAAAGACTCAACTTGTATAATTTCTTGCCGTAAGTGTCTTTAAGGTATTCACTTACAGAATAATAATATGGAAGCATAATTACTTCTCAATATGATCAATTACAGCCTTGCTTACAACATCAGCAACTCTTGGATCAAATGCTTCCGGAAGAATGTTGACATCACTTACTTCATCATCTGGAACAAGGTTAGCGATTGCAAGTGCAGCAGCAAGCTTCATATCCTCAGTTATCTGTCTTGCACGGCCTTCAAGAGCACCCTTGAAGATACCAGGGAAAGCGATAACATTATTAACCTGGTTAGGGAAATCAGAACGTCCTGTACCGACAACTCTTGCACCTGCTGCCTTGGCAACATCAGGCATAATCTCTGGAACAGGGTTAGCCATTGCAAATATAATGGCATCCTTATTCATAGTCTTAACCATATCGGCTGTAACGATATTAGGAGCAGAAACTCCGACAAATATATCTGCACCACGAAGTGCATCAGCTAAAGAACCAGTCTTGTTCTCAAGGTTAGTTACTTCCATCATTGACTGCTGCATCCAGTTAAGACCTTCTGAAGTATTAGAAAGGATACCAGACTTGTCACACATTGTAATATGCTTGAAACCGTATGTAAGAAGGAGCTTTGTAATAGCAACTCCGGCAGAACCGGCACCGTTAACTACTACCTGGCAGTCTTCTTTAGTCTTGCCTGTAACTTTAAGCCCATTGATGATACCTGCTAATACAACGATAGCAGTACCATGCTGGTCATCATGGAATACAGGAATGTCAAGAATTTCTTTAAGTCTTGTCTCAATTTCGAAACATCTTGGAGCTGATATATCTTCAAGATTGATACCGCCAAATGCAGGTGCAATATTAACAACTGTCTTGATGATTTCTTCTGTGTCCTGGGTATCAAGGCAGATAGGTACGGCGTTAACATTACCGAATTCCTTGAAAAGAACAGCTTTTCCTTCCATAACAGGCATAGCGGCATGAGCACCGATATTACCGAGCCCAAGTACGGCACTTCCGTCAGATACGACAGCAATAGTGTTAGACTTGATTGTGTACTTATAAGCTGCTTCTTTGTCTTTGGCAATAACCTTGCAAGGTTCTGCTACACCAGGAGTATAAGCAAGAGCAAGATCTTCTCTTGTCTGAATCTTCATTTTAGGAGTTGTTTCAAATTTGCCGTTCCACTCTTCATGGAGCTGTAAGGCTTTCTCTGCATTAGTCATGATATCTAATCTTCCTTTCAATAATTAGTGCTTTCAACAGCATTATATATAATAACATATTGTTCTGACTAAAAAAAGCATTTTTGCCCTTTTCTTTTAGAATAATATATTGTATAATAAATGTGTCTTTGATGCTTTTTCTGCATCAGTTCCCGATTATTTTTAGCAGATTAATACAGAGGTGGATTATTATGAAGGCAAAGTTAGAGACATTGTCAGTCAGTGTTTTACGTGAATTTGCAAAAGACAAGAATATTAAGAATATTTCAACAATGAGAAAAAGTGAGCTTATTGATGCAATTATTGCTGCCGCAGAGGCAGAAGAGAATAAAGAGCCTGCAGATGTGGCAAGTGTTGTGGCAGAGAATGTTGAACATAAAAGTACATACAAGTCACAGGAACATGAGCAGCCTAAGACAGAACAGTATGTTAAGGAAGAGAAGAAGGATAACTATAATGCACAGCCAAAGCCGGAACATGATCTGCCTTTAGCAGACGGTATTCTTGAGGTTATGTCTGAAGGATACGGATTTATCAGATGTGAGAATTTCCTTCCGGGAGATAATGACGTATATGTATCACCATCACAGATAAGAAAATTTAACTTAAAGACAGGAGATATTATACAGGGACCTAAGAGAATGAAGGCATCAGGAGAAAAGTTTTCAGCTCTTATGTATGTAGAGACAGTTAATGGAAAAGATCCATCAGTTGCACAGAGAAGACCTGCATTTGAAAGTCTTACACCAATCTTTCCTAATGAAAGAATACATCTGGAGAAGAATTCAAGTACAGTAGCTATGAGAATGGTTGATCTTATATCACCTATAGGTAAGGGTCAGCGAGGCATGATTGTTTCACAGCCTAAGTCAGGTAAGACAACACTTCTTAAGCAGATTGCCAATTCAGTAACCAAGAATAATCCTGAGATGCATCTTATGATTCTTCTTATTGATGAAAGACCTGAGGAAGTAACTGATATCAAGGAGTCAATCGTGGGAGATAATGTTGAGGTTATATATTCAACATTTGACGAACTTCCAGAAAGACACAAGAGAGTATCTGAGATGGTTATTGAAAGAGCCAAGAGACTTGTAGAGCAGAAGACAGATGTAATAATCCTTCTTGACAGTATTACAAGACTTGCAAGAGCATATAACCTTACAGTCCAGGCAAGCGGACGTACACTTTCAGGTGGTCTTGACCCTGCAGCACTTCATATGCCTAAGAGATTCTTCGGTGCAGCAAGAAATATGCGTGAAGGCGGAAGCCTTACAATTCTTGCGACTGCTCTTGTTGAGACAGGAAGCAAGATGGATGATGTTGTATTCGAGGAATTCAAGGGAACTGGTAACATGGAGCTTGTTCTTGACAGAAAGCTTTCAGAAAAGAGAGTGTTCCCTGCAATTGATATAGCAAAGTCAAGTACAAGAAGAGAAGATCTTCTTCTTAATAAGGAAGAGCAGGAAGCTGTTGATATAATGAGAAAGGCACTCAATGGATTAAAGACAGATGAGGCGGCAGAGAGAATTCTTGATTTGTTTGTCAAGACCAAGAACAACGAAGAACTGGTAAGAACAGTGAATAAGAATCATTATATCTAAAGTACATTTTCTTTTTAGAACATTTTTAGAACTTTTTGAAAAAATGCTTGCATAACATGTAACATCGTGATACAATATGGAAGCTGTTTATGACAGATAAAGAGGTCATTGTGTCTAATTCACATAGATCCCATCGGGCTAGAAAGGGAACCTAAGGTGGAATTCACAATTGTAATACTTAATAATTTGTAAAGAGGTGAAATCATGAGAGAAGGAATCCATCCAGCTTATTATCAGGCAAAGGTTGTTTGCAACTGCGGTAACGAGTTCGTAACAGGTTCAACAAACGAAGAAATCCACGTAGAAATCTGTTCAAAGTGCCATCCATTCTACACAGGACAGCAGAAGGCATCATCTACTCGCGGACGTATTGATAAGTTCAACAAGAAGTACGGAGTATCAAACAATTAATTTTGAAATTAAGGTTGAGGTTTTTCGGGACCTCAACTTTTTTTGAATGTATACACAAAATTTTAGAAAGGTATGGTCAGTGATATGAAGCCATCAGGAATTGGGGGACAGGCTGTAATTGAGGGAATCATGATGCGTAATAAGGATAAATATTCTATTGCAGTCAGAAAACCCGATAATGAAATAGAAGTTGTCGTAAGAGAAAGCAGACTCATAACAGAGAAGCATCCATGGCTTAATCTTCCGATAATCAGAGGTGTTGTTAATTTTGTTGATTCACTGGTCACTGGAATATCAACAATTAACTATTCAGCGTCTTTTTATGATGACCCTGCAGAGCAGGAAAAGACTAAGGTTGACGAGGTTGGAAAGAATATTCTTAAAGATAAATTCGAATCAGTATTAATGGCAGTAACTGTTATTCTGTCAATATTCTTTGCTATCGGATTGTTTATGGTTCTTCCTTATCTTGCAACAAGATTAATATCGAAATACATAATTTCTAAGACTCTTCTTAATTTTATAGAAGGTATTGTGAGATTATTAATATTTGTTATATATATATCGCTTATCTCGATGATGAAAGATATTAAGAGGACATTCATGTATCATGGTGCTGAGCACAAATGTATCAACTGCATTGAGAACGGTGCCAGACTTACACCAGAGAATGTAAAGAACAGCTCAAGATATCACAAAAGATGCGGAACAAGCTTCTTATTCTTTGTAATGTTTATAAGCATTGTGTTCTTTATATTTATAAGAGTTGATAATACTGCATTACAGATATTAGTAAGAATTCTTCTTATTCCTGTTATAGCAGGTGTTTCTTATGAGGTTATAAGATGGGCAGGAAAGAATGACAATGCATTTGTAAGAGTTTTAAGCAAACCGGGAATGTGGTTCCAGAAGTTAACAACAAGAGAACCTGACATGGATATGATTGAGGTTGCTATTAAAGCTGTCGAAGAAGTGTTTGACTGGAAGCAGTTCCTTGCTGAGTATTATTCAGAGGAGGAGAACCCTGTTGAAGCACTTGTTGCCTCTGAAGCAGAGCTTGCAATTTCAGGAAGTCTTATTCATGGCAATGAAGAGACAAGAACTATAGATCTGGAAGAGCAGAAAGCTGAAGATAATGCGGAAGCAGAATTAACACCTGAACAGAAATACATCCAGACAGGAAAAGAACTTGAATATGGTATGGATGATACTGACAGGGAAGCATTTTCTTTTGTATATGAAGTTAGTGATGAGTCAGAAAGTACTGTATATGATAATTCATATGAGGATTCGGATGACGACGGAGAGTCTTATGGATATGGAGAAGATGGTCATGATGATCCATCAGCTATAGAAGGATTTGAATTCATGGATACTCCGGCATATATTGACAATACACAGACCGATACAGACAAAGATGCTGCAGAGGAACTTTCAGAAGAAGAGGTTGTAGCAGGTTTTGAATTCGAGACTGAGAAAGAGGAGCCTGAGGAGTCATATCCTGAGGACGTTCCTATGTTTAAGCAGAAAAGGCTGGAAGACAAGTAGCTATGATGACAATCAGACAAGCAGTAAACTGGGGAGCTGAAAAGCTTAGAGACAATAATGTTGACAATGCAGAGTATGACAGTTTCGAATTGTTGTCGTCTATTAATGGAATGACAAGAACATTTTACTTTATTAATGGTGATAACGAACTGTCAGATGAAGATTTCAGTTTGTTTCAGGAATATATAGAAAAGAGAGCATCTCATATACCATTGCAGCATATCCTCGGAAAAGCATATTTTTATGGATATGAGTTCGTGGTTAATGAGAATGTACTTATACCAAGACAGGATACAGAAATTCTTGTCGGCGAGGTTATTAAAGTCGCAAAGGATGGATATGATATTCTTGATATGTGTACAGGCTCAGGATGTATTGGTATAACGCTTGCTAAGAAATTTCCGAAAAGCAGTGTGACAGGTGTTGATATATCTGATAAGGCATTATCTGTAGCAGAGAAGAATAAATGTAATCTTAGCACGGATAATATTGATTTCATACAGAGCGATTTATTTGCTGTATTAGAAGAGGACAGGACATATGATATAATAGTGTCTAATCCTCCATATATACCGACTAAGGTAATTGAAGGACTTCAGGAGGAGGTCCGTCTGCATGATCCAATGCTTGCACTTGACGGAGCAGAGAATGGTCTTATGTTTTACAGGAGAATTACTGATAAAGCAGTGGATTATCTTAAACCGGGTGGTTATCTGTGCTATGAGATAGGTGCCGAGCAGGCAGCAGATGTTTCTGATATTATGAAACAGGCAGGTTTTAAAGATATAGCAGTGGCTAAAGATTTAGCAGGTCTTGACCGTGTTGTTATGGGAAGAAAGTAACTATTTATATTTAAATGAAGAAAGGGAAAGTGACAGAATATGTTTGATAGACTTGAAGATACAGTCAACAGATATGAAGATATAACTGCTGAACTTGGTAATCCTGATGTAGTTAATGACCAGGAAAAGTTCAGAAAACTTATGAAGGAGCAGAGTAACCTTGCACCACTTATAGAGACTTATACTGAGTATAAGAACTGTAAGAAGAATATTGAGGACAGTCTTGCCATTCTTGATGAGGAGACAGATGAAGAGCTCAAAGAGATGGCTAAAGAAGAACTCAATGAGTCTAAGGCAAGAGTTGAAGAATTAGAGCATGAATTAAAGATTCTTCTTCTTCCTAAAGATCCTAATGATGACAAGGATATCGTTGTCGAGATAAGAGCAGGTGCAGGTGGAGAAGAGGCAGCACTTTTTGCAGCAGAGCTTTTCAGAATGTATGTACATTATGCACAGGCAAGAGGCTGGAAGGTTGAAGTATTAAGTGGTGATGAGACTGGTATCGGCGGTATGAAGGAAGTTGAATTCATGGTTAAGGGACAGGGCGCTTACTCTATTATGAAGTATGAGTCAGGTGTTCACAGAGTACAGAGAATCCCGGTAACTGAATCTAACGGACGAATCCAGACTTCTACAGCTTCTGTAGCTGTTATGCCTGAGGCAGAAGAAGTTGATATCCATATCGACGAGAAAGATATCCGTATCGATGTTATGAGAGCTTCCGGTAATGGTGGCCAGTGTGTCAATACAACAGATTCTGCTGTACGTCTTACACATTATCCAACAGGAATTGTTATCTATTCACAGACAGAGAAGTCTCAGATTCAGAATAAAGAGAAAGCATTTGCACTCTTAAGAGCTAAGTTATATGATATCGAAACACAGAAGGCACATGATGCTGAGGCAGATGCGAGAAGAAGCCAGATTGGTACAGGCGACAGAGCCGAGAAAATCAGAACATATAATTTCCCACAGGGAAGAGTAACTGACCACAGAATTGGACTTACATTATATAAGCTTGATAAGATTATGGATGGAGACATTCAGGATATTATTGATGCATGTATCGCTGCTGACCAGGCTGCAAAGCTTGCTAAAATGGGCGAGGATTAATAAGAAATCTATGAAGAAAAACAGACAGTCTAATCCGGTTGCACTGGTACCTATACTTGTGTTTCTTGTTTTGTATCTTGGAACCGGAATTATATTTGAATATGTTATGAAGATTCCGATGGGATTCTACAATGTTCCGATTATTGTCGCATTTATGGCTGCTATACTTGTTGCATGCATGCAGAATTCACAGCTTAAGTTTGATGAGAAGCTTCAGGTGATGGCGAATGGTCTTGCAGATAAGAATATCGTAACTATGCTTCTTATATTCATTACAGCAGGAATATTTGTCGGGGTTGTTGGAAGAAGCAGTGCAGAAAGTGTAGCGTACTTTATGCTTAGTATTATTCCGACAAAGTTTGCAGTAGCAGTGCTGTTTATCGTTGCGTGCTTTGTTTCTACAGCTATGGGGACATCAGTTGGAACAATAACTCTTATAACACCGATTGCAGTCGCAGTTTCAGAAGCGTCAGGCTTTAGTATGGCGCTCTGTGTTGCATCTGTTATGGGTGGAGCAATGTTCGGCGACAATCTTTCATTTATATCAGATACTACAATTGCAGCATGTAATGGTCAGGGCTGTGCCATGAAGGATAAGTTCAGGGAGAACTTCTGGATTGCATTTCCGGCAGCAGTTGTGACACTTGTTGTAATTCTGATACTTTCTTTTAATACAGATATTCAAGGTGAGATTGCACATTCATACAATCTTTTTCAGATTATTCCGTATGTACTTGTACTGGCGGGAGGAATAATTGGTGTAAATGTGTTTGTTGTGCTTATAACAGGCATTGTTTCCGGAATAGTTATTATGCTTGTTATGGGTGAGGTTACATTGGAGACTCTGCTTCTTAATATGGGAAGCGGTGCATCAGGAATGTTTGAGACATGTATGGTTGCAGTGCTTGTATCTGTAATGTGCTCGCTTATTAAAGAGTATGGCGGATTTGATGCCCTGCTTAATGGTATAAGAAGATTATTTAAAGGTAAAAAAGGCGGACAGCTTGGAATGGGACTTTTGGTTGGTGCAATGGATATTGCTACAGCTAATAATACCGTAGCTATTGTAATGGCTAATCCAATAGCGAAGGAAATGTCAGAAGATTACGGTATAACACCAAGAAAAGCAGCTTCGCTTCTTGATACATTTTCATGTATATTTCAGGGGATAATTCCATATGGTGCGCAGATGCTTGTTGCAATATCAGCAGTTTCAGAGCTTGGATATAATATTACAGCATTCCAGATACTGCCAAAGCTGTTTTATCCGATGCTTCTGCTTGTAAGCTCACTTATCTGGATATATATAATTCCTGAGAAAAAGAGAACGAAATAATACACATTTGTTTATTATCTGTGACAAAATACGACAAAAATATAACAAAAATGTTGAAATAATAATTAAATAAGTGTAAAATACTTATAAAATAAATCAATCAACCGATTGGAGGCGTGAAAAATGTTATTTCAACTTTATGGCAGCACAGCGATGACTCAGTTGCTTGGCTGGGTGCTTGTGTTTGCAGGATTAGTAATTCTTAATGAGATAGGACGTCGTACTAAGATTGGTGGTATCGTAATATTCGTTATCATTCCAGCTATTCTGACAATCTATTTCATAGGAATTCAGGCAGGTCTGTTTGGTGGTCACAGCAATCAGACATATGAGTATATGAACGGATGGTTCCATTATGCTAAGCTTTATGCAGCAGATATCGGAGTTGTTGGTTTCCTCATGATCAAGTATAAGTGGGGACTTGGAAAGAAAGAATGGTTCAAACCATGGCCATTCATAATCGTTGCTGTCAATATTCTTATTGCTGTAGCATCTGATTTTGAGTCAGCTATCAGAGCTTACCAGATTACAGGAGATTTCTCTGGTGCATGGTGGGCATCTAATGAAGGTGTATTCCTTTATGGCGGCTGGTGGAATATTGTTAACGGTATTGCAGGACTTATCAATATCTTCTGTATGACAGGCTGGTGGGGAATTTACTCATCTAAGAAGAAAGATGATATGCTCTGGCCAGATATGACAATATGGTTTATTGTTGCTTATGATATTTGGAATTTCGAGTATACATACTGTAACCTTCCAACACATACATGGTACTGTGGTGTAGCTCTTCTTCTTGCTCCTACATTTGCTAATGCATTATGGAACAAGGGTGGATGGATCCAGAACAGAGCTATGACACTTGCTACATGGTGTATGTATGCACAGGTATTCCCATTATTCCAGTTAAGCAATACATTCAGCGTATTGCCTTCATTATACGGTGGAGCAACTAAGACTGGAGTTAAGGCACTAGATCTTTACAATGCAGCAATCACATGCCATAACACAGGTGCAAGCGCAGGAGATGCAATTGCAAGTTTTGGTATCACAGCCAATCCAACAGCACAGGGTGTTGTTGCAATGCTTGCTATAATAGCTAATGTGGTATGCATATCAGTTATTATCAAACGTGCCATTGAGCAGAAGAAGAATCCTTATACTAAGGAAATCTGGGTTGGTACAAGAGATTACGAGCAGGCTATGTCAAGAGCAGAGTAATCTGTATTTATTAACTTAATATTAAATAATAATAAAGAACATCACGGACAGATTAAAGTGCAGAAAATGCATGTCTTGAAGTGATGTTCTTTTTTGTGTATAATCAGAACAATAAAAAGACTATGGACTTTTTTGAACGAGAGAAAAGGAGATGGATTGTATGAATAGCATTTATAAGAAGTTAAAGACGATTAAGTTCGAGATTATTATTATTTCAGTTGCATTGTTTGTTCTTGGACTGATGCTTGTAATATTTCCAACAGCGTCACAGGAAATCATATGTAAAGGAATCGGAGTTGCCTTATGTGTATGGGGAGTATTAAGACTTATTAATTATTTCAGGATTGCGGGCAGCGAAATTCTTGGCTCGTATGGTTTGGTACAGGGTGTTACACTTATTGCATTTGGTATGTTTTTCGTGATTAAACCGGGATTTATTGCGGTATTCTTAGGAACAGCACTTGCAATAATTATTATTGTTGATGGAATTCTTAAGCTTCAGTATGCTGTGGAGTTCTATCACCTTCAGACAGACAAATGGTGGATTGAGCTTATCGGCTCAGTTGTTATGGTAATTGTCGGTATTGTTGCTTTACTAAATCCATTTTCAACATCATCAGCACTTATTGTATTCATTGGAATTGCGTTGATGGTAGAAGGTTTATGGGATTTTGTATCTCTTATGAGAATTGTATCTGTAACAAAGAAGGCTGGAAAGGCTATAAGGAACTTTAAAGATGAGATTAATGCTGTAGATATGAAATAAATGTATCACAGATTAATAATAAACTTAACATAATAAACAAGGAATGAGGGCGGACAAAGTAATGAGCAGAAAGATATATGCGGCTATATTAGGAGCAGGAACAGTAGGAACAGGTGTATACAAGTTATGCCAGAGTATGAAGGATGGTGTGATAAGCAAGACAGGTGCAGAACTTGTGGTTAAGAAGGTTCTTGTAAGAAATTTTAACAAAGACCGTGATCCGATTGACAGAGAGTTACTGACTGACAACTGGAAGAATATTATTGAAGATAAGGATATTGAGATTGTAATAGAGCTTATGGGTGGAACTACTCCAGCAAAGCAGTATATTCTTGAAGCGCTTGAGGCTGGAAAGCAGGTTGTTACAGCTAATAAGGATCTTCTTGCAGAATATGGTGAAGAAGTTATGGGAATGGCAGACAGAATGCATGCTGACCTTCAGTTTGAGGCAGCTGTTGCCGGTGCAATTCCAATAATCAGACCATTAAAGCAGAGCATGGCTGGCAATAATATTACAGAGATTATCGGTATTGTTAATGGAACAACTAATTATATCCTTACTAAGATGACTGAGTTAGGAATGAATTACAAGGACGCTCTTGCCAAGGCTACAGAATTAGGATATGCAGAGGCAGACCCTACAGCAGATGTTGAAGGATATGACGCAGGAAGAAAGATGGCTATTATGTCATCAATAGCATTTAATTCAAGAGTTACATTTAATCAGGTATATACAGAGGGTATTACTAAGATTACAGCAGAGGATATCAAATATGCCAGGGAATTCGGTTATGTCATTAAGCTGCTTGGTCTTGCAAGAAATACACCAGATGGAATTGAAGTCAAGGTTCATCCTATGCTTATTGATGAGAATCACCCTCTTGCAACAGTAAGAGATTCATTTAACGCTGTGTTCGTTCATGGTGAGGCAAGTGATGACACTATGTTTATGGGAAGAGGTGCAGGACAGATGCCAACAGCTTCTGCTGTTATGGGTGATATTATTGATGTGTGCCGTAATATTGTTCATGGTTCATGTGGCAAGATTGGCTGCTCATGCTATAAGAAGCTTTCAGTTAAAGATATATCTGAGACTAAGAGCAAATTCTTCTTAAGAATAGAGGCTATGGATAAGCCAGGTGTTCTTGCTAACATTGCAAGTGTTCTTGGCAACAATGATGTAAGTATTGCGCAGGTAGTCCAGAAGAGCCGCAAAGACGGGGTTGCTGAACTTGTTATTATTACAGATGATGTTGCAGAGAAGAATTTCAACGATGCAATGACAGTATTTAACGGACTTTCAGTGGTAAAAGAGATTGCTGGTGTAATCCGAGTTTATTAATCAGGATAGGTAAGATATATATGGCTAAGAAGTATTATGCTGTGCGTGTAGGCAAAGTTCCAGGAGTATATCAGACATGGGACGATTGTAAGAAAAATGTACACGGTTTCCCAGCCGCTGAATATAAGAGCTTCACATCTATTGAAGAGGCGAAGGTTTATATGGGACAGGAAGCTGTACAGGAGATTAATGGCAGGACCGGAAGCGGCAATATGGAAGATGTAATGCCTGATGACGATTATGCATTTGTTGATGGCTCATTTAATATAACAACCGGAGTGTATGGATACGGTGGTTTTCTTATGCATGATGGCGTAAGATATGAATTGTCGGGGAATGGTAGTGACAAAGAGATGGCTTCTATGCGCAATGTCGCAGGGGAGATTCTTGGAAGCATGGCTGCCATAAGAAAAGCAATAGAGCTTGGACTTAAAGAGGTTTCTGTATTCTACGATTATGCAGGTATCAAGGCATGGGCTGTGGGAGAATGGAAACGCAACAAAAAAGGAACAATAGAATATTATAATTACATTACATCTGTCAGGGATTTAATTAATATCAGATTCGTGAAGGTCAGAGGACATTCAGGAGTTGAAGGCAATGAAGAGGCTGACAGGCTTGCAAAGAGAGCAGTAGGGATATAATGAATTTATTACAGTGCTAAAAAACAACGCGCTTCGCTTGAACGTGTTTTTAGCACTGATTTTTTGTATATAGCATCGCCAACTCCCACACAGCTCATAAAAAATGTAGTTGACAAATTCTCTCACAGATAATAACATATAAACATACTAAATAAATATGAAAGAAAATGATGATAGATATTATATGGGAGGATGCGGCAATGAGAAATATTTTGTTTTTTGGAGATTCTAATACTTACGGATATAAGCCTGATAAGTCGGGAAGATATGATTTTGATGTGAGATGGACAGGAAGAATATCTAAAATTCTTGGAAGTGAATATAATATTATCGAAGAAGGATTGTGCGGGAGAACAACAATATTTCCAGATGCCGTAAGAGATGCAAGAAAAGGAATTGATCTTATTGGAGTGGTTGTTGAATCACATAAGCCGGTAGATGTTGTATCTATCATGCTTGGAACTAATGACTGCAAGACTGAATTTCATGCTGATGCAAAGACAATAGCAAAAGGAATGGAAGCAGTTGCAAGAAAGGCTAAGGAGACAGCGGGAGAGCAAGCGAAGATTGTTATAGTTTCTCCGATTCATCTTGGAAGAGGTGTTGGTGATGAAGGCTTTGATCTTGAATTTAATGAGAATTCTGAAAATGTTTCAAAGCAGCTTGCATATGAATATGAGAAGGAAGCAAAAGAGAATGGATTCTATTATTTTGATGCCGCCAGTGTTGCTAAACCAAGCCAGATTGACAGACAACATCTTGATGAAGAAGGACATAAAATATTTGCAGAAAAATATAGTGAATTTTTGTTGACAGCAGTTTTATAGGTGCTATAATGACATTGAACATATGAATGAATGCTCATATGAAAGAATTATAATTTATCAATGCATTTGAAGGAGAGATTATTATGAAGAAGACTTATAAGATTGATGTTGATTGTGCTAACTGTGCTAACAAGATGGAAGATGCTGCTAAGAATACAGCAGGAGTTAAGGATGCTACTGTTAATTTCATGGCACTTAAGATGATTGTTGAGTTTGAAGACGGACAGGATCCTAAGGCTGTTATGCAGGATGTACTTAAGAACTGTAAGAAAGTTGAAGATGATTGCGAGATATATCTGTAATCAGAAGCCAGAAGAGTTGTTCTGGCGGATTGGAGTAGAATATGAATAAAAAGCAGAAAAAGATGCTTACAAGAATCATTATTGCTGCAGTCCTTATGATTGCTTTTAAAGTGATAAGTGCATTTGTTGATATTCCTACAGTTATATTGTTTATAATGTATATGGTCCCTTATCTTGTTATTGGACATGACATTTTAAGGAAAGCAGTTAAGGGAATTCTTAATAAGCAGGTGTTTGATGAGAATTTCCTTATGGCAGTTGCTACTGTCGGAGCAATTATAATTGCACTTGTAGATGATGGTGATTTTACAGAAGCTATCGCAGTTATGCTCTTTTATCAGATTGGTGAGCTGTTCCAGAACATTGCAGTTGGAAAGAGCCGTAAGAATATAAGTGAGCTTATGGATATCAGACCTGATTACGCCAATATTGAAGTAGATGGAAAGCTTGAGCAGGTAGACCCTGATGAAGTTGAGGTTGGTACAATTATTGTTGTTCAGCCTGGCGAGAAAGTTCCTATTGATGGAATTATTGAAGAAGGTAATACAACACTTAATACAAGTGCACTTACAGGTGAAAGCCTTCCTAGACAGGTAAAGGCCGGTGATGAAGTAATAAGCGGTTGTATCAATATGTCAGGTGTGCTTAAGATTTGCACAACTAAGGAATTTGGTGAATCTACAGTATCCAAGATACTTGACCTTGTAGAGAATGCAAGCTCTAAGAAGTCCCGTTCAGAGAACTTTATAAGTAAGTTTGCGAAGATATATACACCAGCAGTCTGTTACGGTGCACTGGCACTTGCTATAATTCCACCGCTTGTAAGCATGATATTCCTTGGAATATCTCCTCAGTGGGGAATGTGGATATACAGAGCACTTACATTTTTAGTAATAAGTTGTCCTTGTGCACTTGTTATCAGTATTCCACTTAGTTTCTTTGCCGGAATCGGTGGAGCAAGTAATCAGGGCATTCTTGTAAAGGGTTCAAGTTATCTTGAAGCACTTGCAGAGACTGATATTGTTGTCTTTGATAAGACAGGAACTATGACACAGGGTGTATTTGAGGTCAGTGGAGTATATAATAATACTATTGACAAAGATGAACTTATCAAATATGCTGCATTTGCAGAAAGTTATTCAACACACCCTATAAGCAAGAGCTTACAGAAGGCTTATGGCAAAGATATTGACAAGACCTTGGTTACAGATGTTGAGGAAATCAGCGGCGAGGGTGTTAAGGCTAATGTATCAGGACATGAAGTTGCAGCCGGTAACAGAAAGCTTATGAGAAGACTTGGCCTTGAATATGCAGAGTGTAACGAGGTCGGAACTCAGGTTCATGTGGCAGTTGACGGAGCTTATGCAGGACTTATACTTATATCAGACCTGTTAAAGCCTCATGCAAAGCAGGCTATAGAAGCACTTAAGAAATCCGGAGTACATAAGACCGTAATGCTTACTGGTGACGCTAAAAATGTAGCAGATGCCGTAGCAAAGGAATTAAACATAGACGCTGTGTTCAGTGAATTACTTCCAGCAGATAAGGTTTCCAAGGTTGAAGAATTACTAGCCCAGAAGAAGCCAAAGGAAAAGCTTGCATTTGTAGGTGACGGTATCAATGATGCTCCTGTACTTTCAAGAGCAGATATCGGGATAGCAATGGGTGCATTAGGAAGTGATGCAGCTATAGAAGCAGCCGATATTGTATTAATGGATGATGATCCGTTAAAGATATCCAAGGCAATAAAGATATCAAGAAAATGCTTGAGAATTGTTTACGAAAACATTTATTTCGCAATAGGTGTAAAGCTTATATGCTTAGTACTTGGTGCAATTGGTATAGCCAACATGTGGGTAGCAATATTTGCAGATGTAGGTGTAATGGTTATTGCCGTAATCAATGCAATAAGAGCATTATTTGTAAAGAACTTATAAAGAAAGAGGTAATATAATGGCAGATTGTGAATGCTGTGAGTCAGTAGAAGTACACGAGGACTTATTAAAGATAGTTAATGAAACAATGCCAGATGAGAATGAATTATACGACCTTGCAGAATTGTTCAAGGTATTCGGTGATTCAACAAGAATAAGAATACTGTATGTATTATTTGAGGCAGAAGTGTGCGTGTGTGATTTAGCACAGGCTCTCAATATGACACAGTCTGCAATATCTCATCAGCTAAGAATATTAAAGCAGAACAAGTTAGTAAAGAACAGAAGAGAAGGCAAATCAATATTCTATTCACTGGCAGACGACCATGTAAGAAGCATAATCGCGCAGGGAAGAGAACATATTGAGGAAGATTTATAAGTCTTGATAGATTAAGCCCTCAGGAAATTGACAAATGTTAGTTTCCTGAGGGCTTTTTGCGTTTCATCGGAATATTGCATTAGAGGGGGTTTTTATATAAACTATACAGAAATTTTTACAACTGTCTTGTCACCTGTAAACTTTCGTGGTATACTCTAGCACAATATATGTAAAACGCAAGTCAAGCATATGTAAACCACAATGATTGGAGAAGTAATATGTCAGTTACAAGTGATATTTTGAAGTTGAAGAAGGAGAAGAATGCAGTTATTCTTGCACATTATTATGTTGATGAGGATGTTCAGGAGGTTGCCGATTATGTCGGGGATTCATTCTATCTTAGCAGGGTAGCGACTAAGGTAAGTCAGGATATTATAGTATTTGCAGGGGTTGAGTTCATGGGCGAGAGTGCCAAGATTCTTAATCCGGAAAAGAAAGTTCTTATGCCAGAGCCGGGTGCTGACTGTCCGATGGCACATATGGCTGCTAAGGAAGAGATTCTTAAGATGAGGGAGCAGTATGACGACCTGGCTGTTGTCTGTTACATCAATTCAACAGCAGAATTAAAGACTTATTCAGATGTATGTGTAACATCGTCTAATGCGGTAAAGATAGTAAAGAATCTGCCTAATAAAAACATTTTCTTTATTCCTGACCAGAATCTCGGACGCTTCGTTGCAAAGCAGGTTCCTGAGAAAAATGTAATTCTTAATAAAGGCTTCTGTCCAAGACATGTTGCTATAACAGAGGATATGGTTATTGAAGCTAAGAAAAAATATCCACAGGCAAGGCTTGCAGCACACCCTGAATGTACAGAGGAGGTGCTTAAATATGCTGATTACATAGGCAGCACATCAGGAATTATTGATTATGTTGTTGATACAGACTGTGAGGAATTCATAATTGCAACAGTCGATGGCGTATTTGGCGAGATAAGAAAGAAAGCACCGGGCAAGAAGCTGTATACATTAAAGCCTGACCAGGTATGCGTCAACATGAAGATGGTAACGCTGGATAAGGTGCTTGATGTTCTTGAACAGGAAAACAATGAAGTATTTGTTGATGAAGAAGTAGCAAAGAAAGCAATGAAGCCACTTACTAGAATGCTTGAACTTGCAAAGTAAGATTGCAATATGTGTGGAAGGAATGGAGGTATCCCATGAATAATACAATTAAAGCAGATGTGCTGATAGCCGGCTGTGGCTGTTCAGGTCTATATATGGCGATGAATCTGCCCGCTGATATGAAGATTCTTATGATAACAAAGTCTGACTGTGAAAGCAGTGATTCATTTCTCGCACAGGGCGGTATGTGCATGTTAAAATGTGAAGAGGATTATGACAGCTATTTTGAAGATACAATGAAAGCTGGTCATTATGAAAATGATAAAAAGTCCGTTGAAATAATGATCCGGTCATCTGCAGAGGTAGTAAAAGACCTTGTTGCATGCGGCACAAGATTTGCAAGAGAAGCTGACGGAAGTCTTGCATATACAAGAGAGGGAGCACACTCAGCTAACAGAATAATATTTCACGAAGATGTAACGGGAAAGGAGATAACAAGCCATCTGTTAGAGAAGGTGAGAACACTTCCTAATGTTACAATTATGGAATACACAAGACTTCTTGATATAATAAGCAGAGACAACAGATGTCTGGGTGCAGTTATAAGAACTGACAAGGGAGAGCTTGTAAAGGTCCAGGCTTCAGATGTTGTTCTTGCCACAGGAGGAATTGGTGGCTTATACAGACATTCAACTAATTTCAGACATCTTACAGGAGACGCAATTGCCATTGCAATAAAGCATGGCGTAGAATTAAAGGATATTAATTATGTCCAGATTCATCCGACAACATTTTACTCTGATAAAGAGGAGGACAGAAGCTTCCTTATATCTGAATCGGTAAGAGGCGAGGGCGCTAAGCTTTATGATAAGAATGGAAAGAGATTTGTAAATGAGCTGCTTCCAAGGGATCTGCTTACAGAAGAAATTAGAAAGCAGATGACAAAGGATTGTACAGATTTTGTTTGGGAAGACCTGAGGACAATTCCTGAAGAGGAATTAAAAACACATTTTCCTAATATAGTACAGCATTGCCTCGATATGGGATATGATCCGTTCAAGGAATGTATTCCGGTTGTTCCTGCACAGCACTATTTTATGGGTGGAATTAAGGTAGACCATGAGAGCAGAACAACAATGGACAATCTGTATGCGGTAGGTGAGACAGCCTGCAACGGAGTTCACGGAAGAAACAGGCTTGCGAGCAACTCACTTCTTGAGAGCCTTGTATTTGCAAAGAGGGCGGCACTTGATATTTCTGAAAATGCAGTGATAAAACGGACATCAGACGAGAGTACATATTTTGATACATTTGATGCAGAAAAATATGCAGATGAGTCGAAAATTGACAGAGAATATGCAGAATTGGTCAATAAAAAGATTGAAGAGGCAGATAAGGCCTACGAAGAGAGCCATAAAAAGAATTATGCATAATATTAATATAGAAATGGAGAGATGATATGTTTGATAA
This sequence comes from Desulfovibrio piger, assembly GCA_963590775.1. GTDB lineage: Bacteria > Bacillota > Clostridia > Lachnospirales > Lachnospiraceae > Lachnospira. The sequence continues at coordinate 13,954 of CAVAPS010000022.1, read as the reverse complement.
AGTTACTTTAAAGTTAAATGTAGATCCGCTTATTTTGGGAGCACTTAAAGAGGATATAACAAGCGAGGATGTGTCAACTAACAGTGTCATGCCAGAGCCAAAGCTGGGGGAAGTTGAGCTTATATGCAAGCAGGATGGAATAATATGCGGTCTGCAGGTATTCGCAAGAACATTTGAACTGCTTGATGAGGATACAGAGATTACGTTTTTCGCAAAAGACGGGGACGAGGTTAAGAAAGGGCAGAAAATGGCTGTTGTCAGAGGAGATATCAGGGTGCTTCTGTGTGGAGAGAGAACAGCACTTAATTATCTCCAGAGAATGAGTGGAATTGCAACATATACTAACGGAGTTGCGAAGCTGCTTTCAGGAACTAAGACAAAGCTTCTTGATACAAGAAAGACATCACCTAACAACCGTATATTTGAGAAGTATGCTGTAAGAATCGGAGGCGGCAATAACCACAGATACAACCTTACAGACGGAGTGCTTCTTAAGGATAACCACATCGGTGCAGCAGGAGGAGTTAAGCAGGCAGTTACAATGGCTAAGGAGTATGCACCATTTGTAAGAAAGATTGAAGTTGAGGTTGAGAATCTTTCAATGGTACGTGAAGCGGTTGAGGCAGGCACTGATATTATTATGCTTGATAATATGAGCCATGAGGATATGCGTGAGGCTATGAATATAATTGATGGAAAGGCTTTAGTCGAAGTTTCTGGAAATGTAACTAAAGAAAATATTGCAAAAATCACTGACCTTGGTGTAGACTTTGTATCAAGTGGTGCACTTACACATTCTGCGCCGATTATGGATATTTCATTAAAGAATCTTCACCCAGTACAGGACTAATGCATAATTTAATGGTGCAGTAAGGTCTGAACCGGGTGCGTAATACTGGGGGAACTAGAGTGATGAACGGAGAAGAGAGAAGAAATCAGATTGTAGATATACTAAAACATTCGTCAAGTCCGGTGCCGGGTACACAGCTTGCACAGATATTAGATGTCAGCAGGCAGGTTATAGTACAGGATATAGCACTTATCCGGGCGAAGAATATAGATATATTCTCAACCAACAGAGGTTATGTGATTAATGACAAGCAGGAGTACAGCCGTATACTTAAGGTTAAGCACGAGGACGATGAGGTTGAAGCCGAGCTTGGAGCAATAGTAGACATGGGTGGCTGGGTAAGAGATGTTTTCGTATATCACAAGGTATATGGTGTTATAAGAGCGGAGATGAATATACGTTCCCGCAGGGATATAAAGAATTATCTTGAAGAGATAGCAAGCGGAAAAAGTAGCCTTTTGAAAAATGTGACATCAGGATATCATTATCACACAATTGTTGCAGATGATGAACAGACACTGGATTTAATTCAGGAGGAGCTTGGGAAACTGGGATTCCTTGCAAAATTGCAGGAGTATGAGCCGGTGGATTTCTGGCATAAGGGGTGAATAAGAACTTAACAATTAACAATCTAGATGTCCGTAAATGGTTTGGGGTATCTTCAGATATCAACAGGAAAACACGGCTTGAATTGAAAGGACAACTTACAGAAGACTGGAAGGAATTGTCTTGAAATTTTATTTGTAAAAGCTAAAATTGTTTACTTTAGTGGGTAAGTATTTTATATTAAATTAACTATAAGGAATTCTTTTCTTTTTTGTTTAATTATTATGATTTTGCATCAAAAAAGAAAATGGATTCCTTATATTTTTGATGTTTTTGAAAGATATACATGACAGTATATGAAAAAATATGCAGGTATAAATAGGACTACGAATTTCAGTATATAAAGCTATTGACAAAAAATATTCGGGGGGGGTAAAATAAAAACAGAGGATTCAATATGATTAATTATTTTAAAGTTTTAAAAGTGACAGAGGACGCTGATCTGGAAGTTATAAAGGCTTCATATAGAGCATTGGCAAAAAAATATCATCCAGATAATAAAGACATACCTCCAGATGTATCTGAGCAACATATGCAGTTGATAAATGAAGCATATGATGTACTGAGCGACAGTTATAAGAGAGAAATATATATAAATGAATTAAGAATTCAAAATAATTCACATTCATTTGAGGTAAAAGAAAATAATACAAATATTAATGACGAAGCAGAGAAAAACGAAATGTTGCAAAATAAAGTTGTGTCAGTATTGATATTGCTTTTATGTATTTGTTTTTTGGTATGCATTATTTATTTTGGAATACCAGAAATAATAAGATTTTTAAAACATTTAAGTCAATCGTTTAATGATTTTATAAAAACATTCAAATGAGGAGGTTACTAGATATGAGGGGAGAAAAAAACAAAATAGTTGAAATTATAATTTTGCTGTTAATATGTATGCTTCCATTAGCAATTTCTACAGGATGTGGGGCAAACAGCTGTGTGAGATTAGAAATGTGTGGAGATGATGATACACGATTTTTATTCTATGCAAAAGGAATTGATGAAAATGGTGTAGAATATACAAGCAGTGTAGGTCCAGCGGGGTGTTTAGGAATTGGAATTAATTCAAAATGTTGGCCAACTGAATGTATAAGTATAAAGACATCATCAAATGGAACAGAAAAATTATCAGGATGTGTTGTGTATTACAATGAGGCAGGCTGTATTGCCAATTCTAAAGTAAAAAGCAATGGAAGTTATTCTAAAGATGCAACTTGCTTTGGAATTTCTTTAGCAGGAAATCAATATAAAGAAAAAATTGCAGAAAGTACACAGGCGACACAGACATCTACATGTTTTGGAATATCATGTGGACAAAAGACGAAAGTGAAAGAGAAAAATTATAATGAAAAAATGCCAAGATCATTTTCAAAGGGATGTTGGACAAGTGATAGATAGGTGTAAAAATGTTACCAGAAATATATTTAGTTATACCATCTTATGCATTGATGGCAACTGTTGGATTAATGGCAGCAGTTTTGTATATATATTTAATTAAGGATCAGATTAGATTATCTTTTTTTGATATTATTCAATATTTATTATGTAGTTTAATAATAGGTTTTATATGTGCAAGATTGTTATTTGTAATAGGTATTATTCCATCAGTAGGAATAACTAACCTTAATCAAATTATATATTATTTTTTAAATGGCGGAATAGTTTTTTATGGAGGTTTGATAGGAGTTATTATATCAATATTGCTAATGTCAAAGGTTAAAAATAAAGACGGAAAGAAAATATTGAATTACATAGCTCCAGCAATACCACTTTTTCATGCGTTTGCAAGATTTGGTTGTTTGTTGGCTGGATGTTGTTATGGGATTACATCTAATTGGGGTGTGGTATTGGTCAATGAACCGGATGTTGTCAGATTACCAGTTCAAGCCTTTGAAAGTATATGTAATATTATTATTTTTGTGATTTTAAAGATACATATAAAAAAGAAGAATAATGATAATAATTTATTTATATATTTAATACTTTATGCGATATGCCGGTTTGTTTTGGAATTCTTTCGGGGAGATGCTATAAGGGGTATATGGATATTCGGATTATCAACAGCGCAGCTTGTATCAGTTGTAATTATTATAATTTCCGTTATTTGTAAACTAAGAGTAAAAGAATATAATAAATCGCATAGGAGGATAAAAAATGTTTTGTGAAAAATGTGGAATGGAGATACAAAGTGATTGGACAAATTGTCCAAAGTGTGGAGTAAGAATAAAAGATTCTGGGGTATCACAGAAAAATGTTCAGTCAAACACAACTGAAGAAAATAACAAAGCAGCAGAAACTAAATATAGTTTTGGAGATTGGATTAGGTTTAGGTTGATGTTGGCGGGAATAGGAGTAATTTTGATTGTAATCTGTGTATTACTTATTGGTATATTTGGATAGCTACGAATGAACAAAATGGAGGTGGGCTATGTTTTGCAAGAATTGTGGAAAAGAGATATCAGATAATGTGCAATTTTGTAAGTATTGTGGAAAAGAAGTTGTAACAACAACTAATGAAGAATTTACTAATAATAACAATGTTAAAAGTGATTTGTCAGTTATTAGTGAACATATGAATGAAGAAGATACAATATTAAATGATTCTGAACACATAATTAAAGGGCGATGGATTATGAAAATAGCTGCTGTTATTGTTATTGCATGTTTCTTTTTTCCTATGTTTACGGTGTCGTGTGCAGGAGTTAATATGACGAGTGTAAGCATCGCTGATATTTTTGCTGGTATAGATCAGACTGAAGATACTGGTTATTATAGTGATTATATATATGATTCAGACGAAGAAGATAAAAGCGTTGGAGCTGATGGTATGATTGTTTACTTAGTAGCTCCTGCTATTGCGTTGGTTTTATGCATGAGAAAAAAGAGCAAAAAAGGTTGTGAACAGGATGCAGCAACGGTATTTATTGCGAGTGCATTGGCATTAATATTACAATATATATATACGAATAGCCAAATTATTGATGTTTATGAGTATATACAGATAAGACCATTGTTTACATATTATTTATATATAATAGCATGTGCAATTGGAGCATTTACTGGTATAAGAATTGCAAAAGAGCGGAAAATGGTTGGAATTGATGATGAGCAGATGTCAAAATATATTACAATAAAGTTGTTAATAAAAACGATATTGATGTCTCTTGGAGGTACATTTGCTATGCTTGCAATTTATTATCTGCTGAATGATTTATAATATTTTGAGGATTCAGGGTTAATTATGTAATGTATTTGAAAAGTTCAGGTAAAATATGGAATAAATATAACAAATGTTATTGACACTAACAGACACTTATATTATATTTTAAAAGTATTTTGGATATAAAAAGATATCGCAAATGCAGACCACATGGTTACATGTTAAGCCTTGCGGACGGGCGGGTCGGTTGCCGAGTGTGACTAGGGCACACATTATTGATTGAGTTAGAAGCTCAAATTTTATAAGTTGATTTTTAAATTATCATGCGAGAGAGCATATCATCTTGTGAAACGGTCAATAAGAGCGGTAACAGTGACTTACTTGGATAAACTCTGAAAGGTCAGATTTTCTGTATTTGTATACATACAGTAATCAGGAAAGAAGATAGAGTGTATTATTATAGGCGTGATTGATTTAAAATCAATCACGCCTTTTTTGCGCGAGCAGCGATGAGAATAGAAGTGAGAAATCACAATCATGCTTGTAAAGGCAGCGATGAGAACAGGGGGGAGATTATGGACTTAAAAAGACAGGCGAGTGCGCCGCTTTACGAAGCGATTGAGAAATTCAGAAAGAAAAGAATTGTTCCGTTTGATGTTCCGGGACATAAGAGAGGAAGGGGCAACCCTGAGCTGGTAGATTTACTGGGAGAGAGATGTGTTGGAATTGATGTCAATTCTATGAAGCCGCTTGATAATCTGTGCCACCCTGTTTCTGTTATTAAGGAGGCAGAGGAGCTTACAGCAGATGCATTTGGGGCTGAGCACGCATTTTTCATGGTAGGAGGAACTACACAGGCAGTACAGAACATGGTGTTATCTGTATGTAAGGCAGGCGATGAGATTATTGTTCCAAGAAATGTGCATAAAAGCGTAATAAATGCATTGATTCTGTGTGGCGCGATTCCTGTGTATCTTAATACTGAGATTAATGCAAAGCTTGGGATAGTGCTTGGAGTAACTGTGCAGCAGGTTGAAAAGACAATACAGGAGCACCCTGATGCGGTGGCGGTTTTGGTAAACAATCCTACTTACTATGGAATCTGTTCGGATATTAAGGGAATATGCGATATAGCACATGCATATGGGCTTAAGGTGCTTGCTGATGAGGCGCATGGAACACATCTGTATTTTGGTGATAACTTGCCTATGAATTCAATGAAAGCAGGGGCGGACCTTGCAGCAATATCAATGCATAAGTCAGGCGGTTCACTGACACAGAGTTCAATACTGCTTACAAATAATGGCATGAATGCTGATTATGTACAGACAATTATTAATATTACGCAGACAACGAGTGCGTCATATCTTCTTATGACAAGTCTTGATATATCAAGAAGAAATCTTGCACTTCGAGGCAGACAGTCATTTGCGAAGGTAAGCGAGTGGGCGCAGTATGCAAGAGACGAGATTAATATGGTAGGCGGTTATTATGCATATGGAAAAGAACTGATTAATGGCGGAACAGTCTATGATTATGATGTTACCAAGCTCTGCGTATATACAAGAGATATCGGTCTTGATGGAATTGAAGTGTATGACATCTTAAGAGATGAGTATGATATCCAGATAGAATTCGGTGACATTGGAAATATAATGGCGTACATATCAATCGGCGACAGAATACAGGATATTGAAAGACTTGTCGGAGCGTTGGCAGAAATCAGCCGTCTGTATTCAAGAGAAGAAAAACGATTTGAAGTAGACAGACAAATGCTTCTTCCAAAGGTACTTGCTTCACCACAGGAAGCCTTCTATGCCGATAAGGTAAGAGTTCCAATCCGTGAGGCAGCAGGACATATATCAGGAGAATTCGTAATGGCATATCCGCCGGGAATTCCGATACTTGCGCCGGGTGAAGAAATCACAGACGAGATAATCGATTATATTCAGTATTCAGTTGAGAAGGGCTGTTCAATGCAGGGAATGGAAGATTCAACATTGCAGACACTGAATATATTAAGAATGTAAATGTCCGATTTGTTCAATTGGTCAAATATAAAAGGGAGAATAGCTATTATGGAATTTTGGTTTTCAGAACTTCATTCACCACATGTGAAGTTTGATATCAGGGTTGAGAAACAACTGTTTTCCGGAGAGAGCGACTATCAGAGAATAGATGTATTCCAGTCACCGGAGTTCGGCAAATTCCTGACACTTAACGGAAGTGTTATATTTTCAGAACAGGACTGTTTCATCTACAACGAGATGGTAGTGCACGTGCCAATGTCAGTACACCCTGATGTTAAAAATGTATTGATAATCGGTGGCGGTGACGGAGGAGTATCAAAGGAACTGTTACAGTATGACAATATCGAAAATATTGACATAGTGGAACAGGACAACATGTTTGTTGATGTGTGCAGGGAGTATTTTCCAGAGACGGCAGCAGGATTAGAAGATGAGAGAGTACACATTTATAATTCAGATGCATTAAGGTTCCTGCGTTCCAAGCAGGATATGTATGACGTTATAATTAATGATGCCACAGATCCGTTTGGTGCGAGTGAGGGATTGTTTACAAGAGAATTCTACGGAAACTGTTATAAAGCGCTTAAAGAGGACGGAATACTTGTGTACCAGCATGGAAGCCCTTTCTATGATGAGGACGAGGACGCGTGCAGAAGCATGCACAGAAAGGTATTTCACACATTTCCAATAAGCCGTGTGTATCAGGCACATATACCTACAAGTCCGTCAGGATACTGGCTGTTTGGATTTGCGTCAAAGAAATATCACCCGCTTAAGGATTTCAAGCCTGCGGAGTGGAAGAGAAGAAATATACATACAGAATATTACACAACTAATCTTCATACAGGCGCATTTATGCTGCCAAAGTATGTTGAAGAATTATTAGAACAGGAGGAAGAAAGATGAGCAGAGTATTAGTAATTGGCTGCGGAGGAGTTGCTTCAGTAGCAATCCACAAGATATGTCAGGTGAGCGAGGTGTTTTCAGACCTGTGCATAGCGAGCAGAACAGTGAGCAAATGTGACAAATTAGCAGAAGAATTGAAGGACAAGACAAGCACTAACATTACAACAGCAAAGGTTGACGCTGACAACACAGATGAGGTTATTGCGCTTATCAATGAATTCAAACCGGATGTAGTTCTTAATGTGGCACTTCCATATCAGGATCTTACTATTATGGATGCCTGCCTTGCATGCAAAGTTCCTTATATTGATACTGCTAATTATGAGTGTGAGGATACTGATAATCCTGAGTGGAGAAAGGTGTACGAGGAGAGATGTAAGCGTCTCGGATTTACAGCATATTTTGACTATTCATGGCAGTGGGCTTACAGAGAAAAATATAAAGAAGCCGGAATTACAGCACTTTTAGGAACAGGCTTTGACCCCGGTGTAACAAGCGTATTCACCGCTTATGCTCAGAAGCATTATTTTGATGAGATACATACAATTGATATATTAGACTGCAACGGCGGTGACCACGGATATCCGTTTGCAACTAACTTTAACCCTGAGATTAATCTTCGTGAGGTGTCAGCACCGGGCTCATACTGGGAGGACGGTCATTGGGTTGAGATTCATGCTATGTCAATAAAGAGAGAGTACAATTTTGAAGGTGTTGGAATGAAGGATATGTATCTGCTTCACCATGAAGAGATAGAGGCACTTGCTGCTAATATTCCACATGTTAAGAGAATCCGTTTCTTCATGACATTTGGACAGAGCTATCTTACGCATATGAAATGCCTTGAAAATGTAGGTATGTTAAGAACTGACCCGGTTGAGTTTAACGGACAGGAAATTGTTCCAATCCAGTTCTTAAAGGCACTTCTTCCAGACCCTGCTTCACTTGGTTCAAGAACAGTAGGTAAGACTAATATCGGTTGTATTTTCACAGGTATCAAAGACGGCAAGGAGAGAAAGATATATATTTATAATGTGTGTGACCATCAGGAATGTTACCGCGAGGTTGGTTCACAGGCTATTTCATACACAACAGGTGTACCAGCGATGATTGGTACAATGCTTGTTGCCAAGGGACTCTGGAGCAAACCTGGTGTATTCACGACAGATGAATTCGACCCAGATCCATACATGGAGGCACTTAATAAGTACGGTCTTCCATGGGTTGTCGATGAAAATCCTGTTTTAGTAGACTAAGAAAAGAGGTTAATTATGAGATTTGATGAGTTAAAGACACCGGCATATGTAATTGATGAGAAAATGCTTATCCATAATCTTGAGATACTTCATAAAGTGGAAGAAGATACGGGTTGCCACATACTGCTTGCACAGAAAGCATTTTCGGCATATGCAGAATATCTGCTGATTGGAAAGTATATAAGCGGAACAACGGCGAGCGGAATATATGAAGCGAGACTTGGTGCTGAGTGTATGGGAAAAGAAAATCATGTATTTGCACCAGCATTTACTGATGAGGATATGGGTGAGCTTGTAAAAATATGTGACCATGTCGTCTTTAACTCAGTCTCACAGTTAAAGAAGCATAAAGCCAGATGTATTGAGGCAGGGGTAAGCTTTGGACTTCGAGTTAATCCTGAGTTCTCAACACGGGGCGACCATGAAATATATGATCCATGTGCGCCGGGCAGCAGACTTGGAGTTACAATTAAGAATCTTAAAGCTGCACTTAAGGAAGAACCAGATGTGTTATCAGGTATGGAAGGGATACATTTTCACACATTATGCGAACAGAATTCTGACGATTTAGAAGCAACATTAAAGGTTGTTGAAGATAAATTCGGCTTTCTGATGAAAGATATGAAGTGGGTCAATTTTGGCGGCGGACATCACATAACCCGTGAAGATTACGACATTAAAACTCTTGAAAAATGTATCAGTCATGTGCAAAAGAAATACGGTGTGGAAGTGTATGTTGAACCGGGGGAAGCTGTTGTACTTAATGCAGGATATCTTGTGACTACAGTTCTTGATAAAGTCGAAAATGGAATAACAACTCTTATACTTGACGCTTCAGCAGCGTGCCATATGCCTGATGTGTTGGAAATGCCATATACGCCACCTCTTCGTGACGGATTGAAAATATCGGACATTGAAGAAGAGTACGGAATCGACAGAGATATAGAAATTAATTTTGATATGGATGTAAAAGAAGGTATATGGAAAACGGCAAAGAAAGGAAGATTCAGATACAGATTATCGTCCTATACATGCCTTGCAGGAGATATCATAGGTGATTATGAATTTGGCAGGGAAATCAATGTCGGGGACAGACTTGTATTTGAGGATATGGCTATATATTCAATGGTTAAGAACAACACATTTAACGGAATCCCGCTGCCGGATATTGTAATTATGGATAGTGATGGAGAATGTAAGGTGTGGAAGCATTTTGGCTATGAAGATTTCAAAGGGAGATTATAGATATGGATTATATGAACAGTACTCCGGCAGCAGACGGGTTCCGCATGCCTGCTGAATTTGAAAGACATCAGGGCTGCATTATGATATGGCCGGAAAGACCGGGTTCTTGGGCTTATGGAGCAAAGGCGGCTAAGAAAGCATTTGCACAGATAGCATCTGTAATTAGTCAGAGCGAGCAGGTGTACATGATTGTATCAGAGGGCAGAAAAGAGGAAGCAGCGAAGATGCTCCCGGAATCAGTCAGGCTTGTAATCATGGATACGGATGATGCATGGGCAAGAGACACCGGACCGACATTTGTTGTGAGTGGTAATGCTGATACGCCATATGAAGCACGGGATTTGCGGGGAATTAACTGGGAATTTAATGCGTGGGGCGGAACATATGACGGATTGTACGCAGACTGGGAAAAGGACAATCTCACAGCAGGACAGTTTATGTCTTATCTTGGCTGTCAGGGGTATAATGCATCTCCATTTGTTCTTGAAGGCGGTTCAATTCATACAGATGGTGAAGGAACAATGCTTGTTACTGAAAGCTGTCTGCTGAGTAAGGGAAGAAATCCTGAACTTACTAAGGCACAGATTGAGGATAAATTAAAGCAGTACTGCAATGTAAGCAAAATAATCTGGCTTCCATGTGGAATATATAATGACGAGACTAACGAGCATGTGGATAATGTATGCGCATTTACAGTACCTGCAGAGGTTGTGCTTGCATGGACTGACGATGAGAATGACCCGCAGTATGCAATGAGCAAGGCATGTCTTTCTGTCCTTGAAAATGTAACTGACGCCGAAGGGAGACATTTTAAAGTAAGAAAAATGCTTATTCCTAAGAAACCTGTGTGCATAACCGAAGAGGAACTGGCAGGCTTTGAATTTGAGGAAGGAGAGGACATGAGAGAAGCAGGTGAACGTCTTGCAGCGTCTTATGTTAATTTCTATATTGCCAATGACTCAGTCATAGTGCCGCAGTTTGATGACGAGGCGGACAGTCTTGCAATAGCTGTGCTTAAAGAAGCATTTCCAGACAGAAAGATAGTCGGGATATATGCGCGAGATATAATAGTCGGTGGAGGCAATATCCACTGTATTACACAACAGATTCCGGAGGTAAAATAGTGTGAGAAATGTAAAATATGCAGGTATACAGATGCAGTGTTCCAGGTCGGTAGAAGAGAACATTGCAAAGGCTGATAAAATGGTTCGTGAGGCAGCAGCTAACGGAGCACAGATAATACTTCTTCCTGAGCTTTTTGAGAGACAGTATTTCTGTCAGGAGAGAAATTATGATTATTATGCATTTGCAACACCTGTTGACGAGAATCCGGCAGTGAAGCATTTTCAGAAGGTGGCAGCAGAGCTGCAGGTTGTGCTTCCAATAAGCTTTTATGAAAGAGATATAAATGTGTTCTACAACACAGTTGCGGTTATTGACGCAGATGGAAGCATTCTTGGAATATACAGAAAAACACATATTCCTGATGACCATTATTATCAGGAAAAGTTCTATTTCACGCCGGGAGATACAGGTTTTAAAGTGTGGGATACAAGATATGCAAGAATAGGCGTGGGAATATGCTGGGATCAGTGGTTTCCTGAGACAGCCAGAGGAATGGCGGTACAGGGAGCAGAAATTCTTTTCTACCCAACAGCGATTGGTTCAGAGCCAATTCTTGAGGTTGACAGTATGCCGCACTGGAGAAGATGCATGCAGGGACATTCAGCATGCAATATAGTTCCTGTTGTAGCTGCCAACCGTATAGGTGAGGAGAAGGTTACACCGTCTGAAGCTAACGGATATCAGGAATCATCACTTGTATTCTATGGCTCTTCATTTGTAACCAATGCAACCGGAGAGATTGTTATGCAGGCTTCAAGAGATAAGGAGCAGATTGTATATGGAGAAACAGACATTGACGCAGATACGGACATGCGCATAAGCTGGGGATTGTTCAGAGACAGAAGACCGGAAATCTATAAGAATATCAGATAAAATAAGCCAGTTAATCTTAATGAGGTGAATCCTCAAAGTTAGATTAACTGGCTTTAATATTACTTCGTTCCTTTGATTTCACATTCAGCTTGAAATAGTTTCATTGCTTCACACATATTGACAGTCCCTCCTTGTTCAGTATCTGTACATAAGTCCATAAGCTTTGGAACTGAGGTTACGCTGCATATCAGCGAGGCATGATGGATCGTCCCATAAAGAATCACCATAGTATAAAACAAACATCAGTGTCCATCTCGGTAAGTTTGTCAGGCTTAAGCACCCGTGTGCCATTAAAGACAGTAGCATTGAAAAGGTCTGCAAAATGTTCATTATCACGCCAGAAAGTCTTAAGGGTTACATCTTTCTGATGAGTAGTGTTGTTATTATTCATAAGTCGCCTTTCTTGTATGTTTCATATGTTGGATATAGTTAAAATATAAAATGATGCATTAATAATATGATATATAATAACAGTACAAAAAGAATACGTCGATTTGAGTTTGTAAAATATATTTAAAATATAATATTGACAAGCTTACAAGAAGATAATATAATAAACCAAATTTCTACTATTGTAGATCGAAGTGATTTGTTAAAAGATAACGCATATAAAGCGTTATTTTTTTTAAAAGTTGCTTGACAATCATTACATCACTTCGTAAAATGAATATAACAAGTTATGATTTTAATTGAGGAGGATATTTGTATGAACGGAAATCGCAGCATAGTTTACAGAGAGTTTGTGGGGGTTACACCAGTAGCAAAGACACTAAGGAATGAATTAAGACCGATTGGGCATACACAGGAGCATATAATACAGAATGGACTTATACAGGAAGATGAGTTAAGACAAGAGAAAAGCGTAGAGTTAAAAAATATAATAGACGATTATTATAGAGAATATATAGATAAGTCATTATCAAGAGCTACGGATTTAGATTTTACTCTATTATTTGAATTAATGAATTCGGTTCAGTCAAGCCTATCAAAAGATAATAAGAAAGCATTAGAAAAAGAGCAGAATAAAATGAGGGAGCAGATATGCACACATCTGCAATCAGATTCTAATTATAAAAATATATTTAATGCAAAGCTTTTGAAAGAGATACTGCCAGATTTTATTAAAAATTATAATCTATATGATGTTAAAGACAAAGCCGGAAAACTGGAAACATTAGCATTGTTTAATGGCTTTAGCACATATTTTACGGATTTTTTTGAAAAGAGAAAAAATGTATTTACCAAAGAGGCTGTTTCTACATCCATAGCTTATAGAATTGTGCATGAAAATTCTTTGATTTTTCTTGCTAATATGACAGCATATAAAAAAATCTCAGAAAAGGCATTGAATGAAGTAGAAGTAATTGAAAAAGATAATCAGGATAAAATGGGCGATTGGAAATTGAATCAGATATTTAATCCGGATTTTTATAACATGGTATTAATTCAGTCTGGGATAGACTTTTACAATGAAATATGTGGCGTGGTTAATGCACATATGAATCTTTATTGCCAGCAGACAAAGAATAATTACAATTTATTCAAAATGCGTAAGCTGCATAAGCAAATCCTTGCGTATACATCAACTTCATTTGAAGTACCTAAAATGTTTGAAGATGATATGAGTGTATATAATGCTGTTAATGGGTTTATTGATGAAACAGAAAAAGGCAATATAATTGGAAAACTGAAAGATATTGTTAATAAATATGATGAATTAGATGACAGAAGAATATATATATCAAGAGATTTTTATGAGACATTATCATGTTTTATGAGTGGCAACTGGAATTTAATTACAGGCTGCGTTGAAAATTTTTATGATGAAAATATACATGCAAAAGGTAAGTCTAAAGAAGAAAAAGTTAAAAAGGCTGTAAAAGAAGATAAATATATG
>CAVAPS010000021.1:0-44865 GCA_963590775.1 Desulfovibrio piger | reverse complement strand
AGCTTTCTGGGAACACACCTGCATAGCAGGTGGTTTATTTTTATTGCCGATACAATAAAAAAGCGGAATGGTTTGACTGCCATTCCGCTTTTCTATTAATCTACTTATTCATATGATCCTTAATCCAGCCATATATTTCCTCATATATCTCTTCTTTATTAAGCTCATTGCACAGCTCATGTCTGCAGTCCTCATAAAGCCTCAAATCAATATCATCAATATGTCCATGATATGTGTTGTATGCCCTGTATACACCTTTACCATATTCACCTACCGGATCATCAAGACCTGACACCATAAGAATCGGAAGATTCTTAGGAATTCTTGCTATATTACGAGGCTTTCTTACATACAAAATCATCTTCATAAGACCCCTGTAGCCATTAACTGTAAACAGAAATGTTGTAAGCTTTCCTGCATTGTATTCATCAACAACTGCTTCATCTCTTGTCAGCCAGTCATTAGATGTTCTTACATTCTTAATGCGCTTATTGTAAGCTCCGAACATAATCTTAGAAATCAGTCTGCTTCTGTACCTGTCGCCCTTAATAAGTCCTGTAATATCAGCGAGAACCTTTCCGGCAAGAACCATTGGTGTTGGCTGGTGTCCTGTTCCCATTATGATAACGCCATCCAGCTCATATCCATAATCACATATATATTTTCTTGTAACAAATGATCCCATACTGTGTCCAAGAAGATAATATGGAATATCCGGATACATCTTCTTTATCAGAACTGTAAGGTGATGTACATCCTTTGCAAGTGCTTCCTCCGGATGCTCATCCTTAAAGAAACCCAGATCATCATCTGAACATACTGACTTTCCATGCCCAAGATGGTCGTTACCTACAACAACAAATCCCCTCTCAGCCATGAATCTTGCAAATCCGTCATATCGGTTTATATACTCTATCATTCCATGGCATATCTGCAATACAGCTACCGGCCTGTCATATTCATTCTCATCAGGGCTCCACATAACAACATGAATAGATGTCTTTCCATCACAAGACATAAAAGAATTAGATTGCTTCTTAACCATACAGTTCCTCCTATGATATTATTTATTTCTTGCCCACATATAGCAGAAAGCCTGTGTTCTTGCTGCAAAATGCTTATCCTTAAGAAGATTCCTTACTTCTTCCCTTGAATACCATGCAGCTGAGATTTCTTCAAATGTTGACGTACTTGGTGCGAATTCTCCTGATGCTTTACCAATAACAACAGCATTAGTTTCATTAGAAAATCCTATTGCACTATAGCTGTCATACAGCTTATCCTCAATTGCAATAAGGTCAAGCCCTGTCTCTTCTTTAAGTTCACGCTTCGCTGCAATCTCAGGAGTTTCCCCTGCATCGATAAGTCCTGCAGGGAAATTATACACATAGTCTCCTACAGACATTCTGTACTCTTTGTTAATAAGAATATGTTCATCATTCTCATCTGTAGCAACAATAACTACACCGTCTGTTTTATTATTCCGTACGTCATCAATTGTCTTTATATCTTTATTACGGCTTATAATCTCATAAACCTTTTTCTTATCATCCTCTGTTGTATAATAAAGGTCATATCTGTCTATAAATCTGCCTTCACTTACTTTCTTAATACCATCAAACTTCATATTACTTAACCGCTGTTACCTTATAATCCTTGTCTTCTACAGCCTTCTTTAATACATCGTTATCAACTTCCTTAGAAAGTGTAACAACTGCTGTTCCGTTCTCATGGCTTACAACTGCCTCTGTAACACCTTCAATAGCCTCAAGTATCTTCTTAACAGTAGCTTCACAATGTCCACACATCATGCCTTCAATATTCATAGTCTTTGTCATAGTTTCGTCTCCTTTTGTCGTTTTATTTTTATTTTTGCCAAACTTTTTCTTATAAATGTGGTCTTTTCCTGTATCATATATCTTTACAAGATTAAGTCTTAATGCATTAGTTACTACGCAGAAGCTTGATAAACTCATAGCTGCTGCCCCAAACATTGGATTCAGTGTCCATCCAAATAATGGTATCCAAACACCTGCAGCAAGTGGGATTCCTATACAGTTATAGAGGAATGCCCAGAACAGGTTCTCATGTATATTGGTAAGTGTTCTCTTTGAAAGTCTTATGGCAGCAGGCACATCTGATAATCTGCTCTTCATAAGAACTATATCAGCCGCATCGATAGCAACATCTGTACCGGCTCCGATTGCAATACCTATATCTGCTCTTGTAAGTGCAGGTGCATCATTAATTCCATCGCCTACCATTATAACACTTCCATGCTTCTTAAGTCTTGCTATTTCTTTTTCTTTTCCTTCCGGAAGTACTCCTGCGATAACTTCATCTACTCCGGCAAGCTTTCCGATTGCCTTAGCACTTCTTTCGTTATCTCCGGTAATCATTACAACCTTGATTCCCATATTCTGAAGTTCTTTGATAGCCTGTGGGCTGTCTTTCTTAATCGTATCAGCAACAGCTATTATTCCAAGAAGCTCGTTATCTCTTGCAAAGAAAAGTGGTGTCTTTCCTTCTGATGACAGGCTGTCAGCCTTATTTCTTAAATCATCAGCGACATTGCAATATTCTGATACGAACATAAGATTACCGCCTGCCACTACATTTGTATCAAGCTTTCCTTTAAGTCCGTTACCGGCAACCGCCTTAAAGTCAGTTACTTCTTCTGCAAATGTGTTCTTATCCGAACTCTCTTCTACATAATTAACAACAGCCTTTGCAAGCGGGTGTTCGCTTTTCTTTTCAAGTCCATACGCTATAGCAACAAGTTCTTTCTGTGAGATTCCATCACCTGTTACAATGTCTGTAACCTTCGGTTCCCCCTCTGTAATAGTACCTGTCTTATCGAGTGCAACTATCTGCATCTTGCCTGCCTGTTCCAGTGAAACAGCAGTCTTGAACATAATTCCATTCTTAGCACCGACTCCGTTACCAACCATAATTGCAACCGGAGTCGCAAGTCCCAATGCACAAGGGCAGCTTATTACAAGCACTGAGATTCCTCTGGCAAGTGCGAATCCTAAATCTTTGCCGCATAAAAGCCATACTATTGTTGTGATTACTGCTATTGTAATAACTGTAGGTACGAATACACCTGAAACTTTATCAGCAACCTTTGCAATAGGTGCTTTAGTTGCAGCCGCATCACTTACCATCTGTATTATCTTGGAAAGTGTTGTGTCTTCCCCGACTCTTGTGGCCCTGCACTTTATAAATCCTGATGTATTAAGTGTAGCCGCACTTACCGAATCACCCTCCTGTTTATCAACAGGAATACTCTCACCTGTAAGTGCTGACTCATTAACTGCAGTGTTACCTTCAATGATGACACCATCTACAGGTATATTTTCACCCGGTCTTACAACAAATATATCACCTGTCATAACCTGTTCAACAGGCACTTCCTTTTCCTGTCCGTCAACATAAAGAACTGCTGTCTTGGCAGCAAGCTTCATAAGACTCTTTAATGCATCGGTTGTCTTTCCCTTTGAGCGTGCCTCAAGCATTTTTCCTACTGTTATTAATGTAAGAATCATGGCTGCCGACTCAAAATAGAATTCGTCCATATAGTGCATTACGCCAGCCATATCGCCTCTCACCTGACAATCTGTCATGGCAAAAAGTGCATATGTGCTCCACACAAATGCTGCCCCTGAACCAAGCGCAACAAGTGTGTCCATATTAGGTGAACGATGCAACAAGCCCTTGAATCCGCTTATGAAAAAATGCTGATTAATAACCATTATTATTATCGTAAGCAGCATTTGTATTAGTCCCATAGCTACATGATTTCCTTCGAGTACTGACGGAAGCGGCCAGCCCCACATCATATGTCCCATGCTGAAATACATAAGCACAACTAAAAATATTACTGAAGCTATTAATCTCTTCTTTAAAACAGGAGTTGTCTTATCTGCTAGTGCATCTTCCTGCTCCTGCATTGAAGGACTGCTGTTCTTCGCCCCCTTTACTGATGCGTCATATCCCGCATCTTCCACAGCTTTAATAACTGCATCAGGTGCTGCAGTTCCTTCAACTCCCATTGAATTAGTAAGAAGACTCACTGAACAGCTTTCCACTCCAGGTACTTTGCTGACAGCCTTCTCAACTCTTGCCTGACACGCCGCACAACTCATTCCTGTAACATTGTACTGTTCCATTATTTTCCTCATTTCCGCGCACGCATTTTGCATAATTGGTTTGTGTCATGTGCGCTAAGACACCAATCCTGTGCGTGAAAAATTACATTTTCACACTACGCCTCTTTACGGTTAGTTGTTATTCCTGTAACTTTGAAATCAAGTCTCTCAATTGCAATTCTTATATCAGCATCGTCGATTTCTCTGTCAACTTCAATAGTTGCCTGCTTCTTCTTAATATTAACCTGGCATGAAGCACCATCAATCTTATTAACAGATCTCTCAATACTGTTCTTGCAGTTCTCACAATGCATGCCTTCGATATCTACAGTCTTGACTGCAATTACAGGATTATCAAGCACCTTCTTCTCCTCTGCAACAGTCTCTCCACCGCCGCCACAGCAGCCACCTTCACCTTTCATATGCTTAACACTGCTTATTACTGCAATTACTACTATTATAGCTAATATGCCGATTATTATAGCTGTTCCCATATTATACATCTCCTTTATTATATTTATTTATTGTATTTAATTATGCAAAGCTGCCTACTGCTGGCTCGAATTCTTATCGCATGAATTTGCCAATTGTCTTAACAAGCTCTTCTACTGTATCGTCCTTGCCTTCTTTAATATCGCGGACAACACAGCTCTTGATATGATTATCCAGAAGCACCTTTGTAAAACTGTTAAGTGCTGACTGGGCTGCCGATACCTGATTAAGAATGTCAATACAGTATGCGTCCTTCTCGACCATTCCCTTAATTCCTCTTATCTGACCTTCAATTCTGCTAAGTCTGTTACAGAGGTCCTTATATTCCTTGGCATCGCGTTCTTTTGTCTTATGACAGCAACATTCTTTTTCCATAACTTATTTCTCCTTGTCGTGATTGTTATATTCTGTGCCTGATAAACACTTTGTTATATTTATCTGTTGTGATTGTAACATACCCTAGTGGGGTATATCTCGTTCACATGATGTATAATATACCCTATGTAGGTATATGTCAACTGGAATTACTGCGATTTTTAAGGTTTTATTGAAATTATTTATCGGGAAATCTTGATTGAACTTTTGAAGATGTGGATTGAACTTTGGAAATGTGGATCTGGCTTGCTGATTTGGATTTGATTTGCGAAAGTGTTGGCAAAAGCCTACTAACTCATAACATCTTGCTTCCCTAGTAGGTTTTTTAAGCCATATTTGACATTAAATTCCTTTGCATTCTTTCAAAAACAGAAAAACAACCTACTAAATGCCATAATAAACACAATTCAGTAGGTTGTCTTATTAATTCCTGTCATTCACTACTTATTATTTACTACTTATCTGCCACTACTTAGAATAAGTCACAGCCGCACTATTCTCATCATAATCAAACACGCCATCATTCTTCTCTTCAAGTGCCTTGATGATGTGATATGTATATTCATTATATGGTGTAGCAATTCCAAGCTCTTTTCCCATACGCATCATTGCGCCTGAGAACATATCTATCTCTGTGTGTCTGCCGGCGTCAATGTCCTGAAGTGTTGAATATCTTGCTGTTGGCGGAACAGCGCTTCCGCGGCTTGATGTACCTACACATCTGCTCATATCAATACCTTTTGCAAGAGCAACTGCTTCAACCTCCTTACGAAGCCCTGCACTGATTGCTTTCAGATGCTCACTGTCTGTATAGCAGCCAACTCCTGCTCCAATAATAGCTTGTGGAAGATTGTTACATATGTTAAGTCTATATTTGCTCCATATCTCTTCTTTGATACAATCTGTCACTCTGTAATTAAGTCCTGTTCCGTCAAATAAATCTCTTATTGCCGCAACTCTCTCACTCTCAAATGGTGCAGTTTCCTCACCATATATAATGCCTATCGTAGTCTCAGGATTGAACACATATTCCTTTCCTTCGCGGTGTGACGCCACCTTTATAAGTGAATAAATAATATGTGTTTTATCTATTTTAGTAGATATTATCTCTTCACTGTCAACACCATTCATAAGGCTCATAACAATTGTATTCTCACCGACAGCTTCTTTAATATCATCTAATGCACCTGCAAGTGCGCCATACTTTAATGACACAACAAGAAGGTCAACACCCTTTGCTTCCTCAGGTGTCAATACCTCCGGGTGGTATACCTTTCCATTAATCAGGCAGCCCTCTGCCTTAAGTCTTTCTGCTCTTTCGCCCTTTGCAATAACGCTTAAACTTATATCTTTCTTTTCTGAAAGTCCCCATATAACATAAGAGCCGACTGCTCCTGCTCCAAGTACTGCCACTGATTGTATCTTCATAAACATTCCTCTCAATCTTTGTAATTTCTTCAAATATATATACACTTCTATTCTTCCTGCGTCAAATATTTTGTTCTTAAATACTTCTATCTTCCCACAATATCTCCCTCCTCAAAATCATAGGTAAGCTTCTTTCCATATGCCTTGACATATGCAGTGCATTTCTGCTCATAATCCGTCTGCTGCATCCTTAAACTCGCCGTTCTTTCATCGAGCTGTCTGTCCGGATATATTACTGGCAGAACATGTACCCTGAATGTGTGCAAATGTGTACTCTTAACCAGCTGCTCAACAAACAACGAAATCACTGGCACATTAAACTTAACAGCATACAGATATGCACCTCTCTTGCACGGGCGTGGCTTCCGATAATTAAACCACATTTCCTGCTCAGGATATATAAGCACGAGCCTGTTATTATCAAGTGCATTCTTAATCTGATTAGGAAATTCCGTCTGCATAAACCATTTCAGGCTGCTCACAGGCATTGTGTCGGCATATCTTTGCATATACCCGACAAAACCCTTCATGGCAAGGTTAGTGTCCTGATTAACAATACTCATTCGTGTGAATCCCGCCTTTCTCATGGCAAACCTGACAATTGCCGGATCTAACGGGCTGAAATGATTGCATGTTACAATCGCAGGACCTCTGATTCCGGAAAGATTCTCAAGCCCACTGACTTGTGTTATAAGCCCGACCGCAGAAGTCCCGGCATGAAATATAGCTTCTGCAATACATTTTTTTACAACATAACCATATGCTGTGCGGTAATCAATATAATGTCTTAGTAATGCTTCTTTATCTTCGCGTAACAGCTTAGGATCTCCCGGCTCAACCTTTGAATTCAACTGATTAAGGCTTACAGCCGTCTTAATATTTTCATAGATCTGCTCCCTGTCACCAATCATATCTCCTCCGAAACCTTATTTCTATACACTATTATTCTTCTCTCCCGCCAGAGTAACTGTCCCCAACAGCACAGCCACTCTTTTCCAAAATGTTATCCCCTGCAAAGCTGCCACTTCCCACAACATCAGAAAACTTAACCCCGTCACCGTCTGCAATATTTTCAGCCCTTGCAAGAAGCTTCTTTAAATTCTCACGGTCAGCTTTTCTTTCACTGTCCCCGTACTGCTCACGCTGTTTAATCAGCAACGGATAAAAGCCCGACTCCGCCGCATACTGCCAGAAATACTCCTCATACGGAATCTCGCTGTAATGCCAGGGCTTGTCAAACAGATTAAAATGTATCAGCTTCGGTCTTGCCATATACTCCCCGCCTTTATTGGGCATGACATTCCACTCCTTATCAAGAAAATAAATGTCCTTTGCACACATCGCATTAATATAATCCTGGTCTGGTGCAACACTGTCAAAATGATATTCTGCCATAAGCTTTAAGAACCTTTCCGCCAGATGTGTACGCCTCATCTTGTCAAGATTCATAACCAGTACGCCCGAATTGACATATTCACTGCGTTCTATCCCCACTACATTTTCAATGTAATATGCCAGTATAGAGTTCTTTCCTGCAAATGTATCTCTTACCGCGCCAAACATCGCATCGCCCATATCAACCGAATAAAGCTTTGCTATATCATCATTAGTCACAGTGTCCGAGTCAATATATACAGCCTTATCAAGTTCAGGGAAGAGCTCTGCAATAAATAACCTGAAATATATTGTCAGCGTGAACTCGCCTGAATAAAGCCTGTTTTCCTGCCTGTCAGTAACGGTCTGTCCAAAACTTTCAGAATATTCATGCATTTTCTTTCTTATATCAACGAACTCAATATCTATATTTTCATAGTCCTTTATTACATTGCGAAGCTGAATCATAGTAATATTCTTGACATTATCGCACATTACAATAATGCGGTAACGCTCGTCACCAGCCACATGTGCAGCCAGTGATTTAAGGCACACAGCAAGATACGGCGCATACTGCTCATTAATCGAGAAAAATACTGGAATACGCGAAACCGCCCGGTACTCCTCATATTCCCTGTTATAAGAATCCAGAAGTGCATCATATTCATGAAGCCCCAGTACATTATGCATTTTGTCAATCTCCCACGGCTTGACAGCAACAGTTCTTATCACCGGAAATACCCGGAATGTGGTTGTAAAATGCTGGAAAACAGTGTTGCCATGCAGTCTCCTCTGGTCATTAAACCTGTGTCCGCACAGATTAACTCTTGTTGCAAATGTATTAATAGCCGTCTGGTCAGGCATAAACATTTCCTTTCTTATGCATTGTTCACGACATTTTTCCAGAAGACCGTTCTCCCTTATCATCTTCATGTTCATAAGCATTACACCGGAATTAATGTAGCCATCACCGAAAAGCCATCTGCCGTAGTAGTCAGAAACACCCGCAATCTCTATGCCTTCCATATTCTGATAATAGAAATCCCTGAAATCTTTCCTGCATAACACATCAGTATCAAGATAAAGAACTCTCTCTTTAATATCCGTCTTATCAGCAAAAAGGCGCAGCATACAGCATGCAGTAAACCTTGTCTGCATATTTGCCTCTGGAAGCTCCTCAACGAAATATCTTGTAACATCGACAAGCGAAACATTTACCTTGATGTCCGATTTATTCAATTTCTTTTTAAGATACTCTGCAAATGCTTTATCAACCGGCTTATAATCAGCCCCCTTTTCCCTGTAATCAACCGTGAGAATATATATATTTAATTGCTCATCCACATTTTTAATAAGAGACATTGAAGATAAAAGAATCCCCTTCTGCATAGGCTTATCCCCGCAATATAATATGTTCATAAATCCGTTCCTTTCTATTTATTAAATATGTCTGATTTATCCTCTCTGTATTGATTTTCCCCAGTTTCTTAAGTAAAATACATATAAGTTAAAACTATAATTTAAGAATAGAGGAATTTTATGATTTTTAAGATTTTCAAAAGAGATTTGAAAGGTCTTAGCAGGAATATTCTGGCTCTTGCCATTGCACTTGGTCTGTGCCTTATTCCATCGCTTTACGCATGGTTTAACATATATTCCAACTGGGACCCTTACGCAAACACTGCGTCCGTTCAGATTGCTATTGTTTCTGAAGATGAAGGTTACTCTGAATCTGATGATTCCACTATCAACATGGGCGAGCAGATTGTTGAGCAGCTTCATTCTAACGACAAGTTAGGATGGCGTTTTCCAGAAACCAAAGATGAAGCCATGAATAAACTTTATTCTGGCAAATATTATGCTGTTATCGTAATCGGGGATGATTTTTCACGAAGCCTGTATGACTTCCTTGACAACGGTCTTAATCCTCCAACAGTTACATACTATGAGAATTCCAAGAAAAATGCTGTTGCTTCCAAGATTACAGACACAGGAAAAAGCACTCTTCAGAACACTATCAATTCCGAATTCATTGATGTGTATGTTCAGACAATAATGAAGGGACTTAATGAAATCGCAGAGAATGACCCTGCCATTATTGAAAAGACTGTTAAGGATTTACAGAGTGTATCAGCCAATATAAGCTCCTACGATACAATGATTGAAATGTTTATTAAGAGTAATTCAGACCTTGCGGATAATCTTGCAGGACTTCAGGAGGTTCTTCCACAGATTAAAGATGTCCTTACAGGAACAACTGATGTTGCTGATATTGCCAATAAAACTCTTGATAATGTCACAGATGATATTGCCAGTCAGATTGATGCCGAACTTAAAGCTATGAATGAACTGGCTGACAGTGCTCTTGATTCACTTGATAAAGCCGTACAGCTTTCAATAAGCGATGTCGGACAGGCTGGCGTAGAGCTTAGTAAAGCCAACGAACAGTTAAAGGAACTTATAGACCAGAATAAGGCACTTGAAGACGCCATTGATTCTCTCAGCAAAGTAGACGGAATTGACCCGGCAGTTATCACCGCCTTAAAGTCAGCTCTTGCTTCTGTTAATGCTATGGAGAATATTGCATACAATCTTGTACAGCAGTGTGCCGATATTCTTACTGATTCACCTGAAACACTTCAGGTAAAATATCAGTTAATCAAGTCTGTTGTTGAACAGTGCCGTACAGAGATTCAGAAGAGTCAGACAATTATGCAGACTGTAATAAGAACAAATGTCAATCTTCTTAAGGCTTCCATCAAGAATGCCGTAAGCAGTCTTGCAGCTAATATAAGCAGTGCCAGTGACAGTATTAACGGAATATCACAGATGCTTCTTGGAGTAAGTGATATATCAGTAAATATTAATACAACCCTTGAAAGCACAAGAACATTACTTGATTCTCTTAATAAAAGACTTGATACCATATCCGGTTCAGTCGGAGATATAAGTTCATCTTCTACATATAAGTTAATAATGGATTTCATCAACTCAGATGCACAGTCAATTGCATCATTCCTTTCAGAACCTGTACAGGTAGAAGAAATCTACGTCTATATGCAGACTAATTATGGAACAAGTGTTACTCCTTTCTATACAACACTTGCTCTCTGGGTTGGAGGAATTGTCCTTGTTGCCCTTATGAAAGTAAAGGTAGACTATGAAGATGATGAATTCAAAGATGCCACAGAACATCAGAAATATATAGGCCGTGCGCTTCTCTTCCTTGCAATGGGACAGCTTCAGGCTCTTGTAGTTGTTCTTGGTGATCTGTACATTTTAAAAATTGACTGCACCCACCCATTCATGCTGTGGCTTGCAGCCGCTATAACAAGCTTTGTATTTACATTATTTATATACACACTTGTTCTTACTTTTGGTGACTTAGGAAAAGCAATTGCTGTCGTAATGATTGTATTACAGATTGCTGGTTCAGGCGGAACTTATCCAATAGAACTGCTTCCCGAATTCTTCCAGAACGTGTACCTTTACTTCCCATTCCCTTATGCAATTAATGCAATGAGGGAGGCAATAAGCGGATTATACCAGTGCGATTATGCAGTATTTCTTGTGAAATTATGTGCCTACGCTGTTATCTCCCTTATTCTCGGACTTGGTATCAGAAAGTCACTTCTTGAGATACGAGAATTCTTTGAACGCCGTATGAAAGAGACACATTTTATGTAATAAACAAGATAATATATAAGCAATATAAGGAGGCTTTATGCAAAACGATGATATTAATATAGATGTTGTTCTTGCGGAAATCACAGCATTTGCAGAAAATATGCATACCAGGAACCAGCACAAGAAAAAGGTCTGCTTAAGATGCATGATGATAATTCCACTTGTATTCATGGTGCTTATGTTTACTATGGATACCGCCAAAGTTGTTTATCTTCTTCTCTGGGTAATCTCGCTTTTTATATTCTGTGCTTATCTTATAGTTATTGATTATATTGATGACAAGCTTGCAAGAAAGTTAAACGAACTTAATATAGAGATTAAAGAAAAGCAGGCTGACGATTCACTTGCTGACAGCATCAAAGCATTTTTAAGCGAGGTACAGTTATGAAAAATATACTTAAAATTATTAGGGCTGACCTTAGCCATATAAAAACAAATGTGATTGCAATATGCGTAATTATCGGACTTACCGTTATTCCTGCATTGTATTCATGGTTTAATATTCTGTCTAACTGGGATCCATATGGACAGGCTTCCACAAGCAGAATTAAAGTTGCAGTTTTATCTGTCGACAAGGGAACTTCTCTTGAGGGCATGGAGCTTAATGTCGGTGACACCATAATTGAAGCCCTTGAGACTAATGATACTATCGGCTGGCAGTTTGTTGATTCCTCTGATGAGGCAATCAAAGGCGTATACAGTGGTGAATATTATGCTGCACTTGTGGTTCCGGAGGATTTTTCCAAGAATCTTATAAGCTTCTTAAGCGATTCGATGGAGCATCCTCAGTTAAAATATTACTGCAACCAGAAAGCCAATGCTATCGCACCTAAGATAACAGACAAGGCTAAGACAGCAGTTCAGCAACAGGTAAACCAGACATTTATCGATACTATTGTATCCACTATTGCCGGAACCGGTGACTCAGCCATCAAAGACGCAGACAAAGAAACCGGCTCGCTTATGGATGCAGTTACTAACAGACTTACATCTGCAAGAACTACGCTTTCAACATATGATGTAATTCTTAACTCAATGCTTGCAATTACTGACCTTACATCATCAATAAGCAGCAGTTCAACAAGTGCTGCGCCGCAGATATATACACAGCTGCAATTACAACAGCAGCAGTTAATAACTTTGCAGGCGCTTGTAAATGGCAATTCTGCTGATTCTTTAAATGAATTGTCAACTGCACTTACAAACCAGATGTCACAGATTCAGAGCATTATGAGTTCACTGACAGACCTTTATTCTGACATGAACATGGACGTTGCAGACCTTTCTACTGCAATAAAGCTTACATCAGGTTCACTCACTCAGACCAAGGAACTTCTCAGCGACCTTGAGACAAAGCTTGATAACGCAATTGATACATTAAACACTATCACTGAACAGGATACATATGGTTTATTATCAGAGATGTTAAATGCGGATGCTGACACTTTAGGAGATTTCCTCTCAGCACCTGTCAATATAACAACCGAACAGGTATACGCTGTTAAAAGCTACGGTACTTCTGCTTCACCATTCTACACAATACTTGCACTGTGGTTTGGCGGACTTATACTTGTTGCTATTATGCACACACCTGTACATCCTGCTCCTGATATTCCGGCAGATGCAAAGAGATATGAAAAATTCTTCGGAAGATATTTTATCTTCTTTGCAGTAGGACAGCTTCAGGCACTGCTTATAACACTTGGAAATCTTTTCTATATAGGAATCCAGTGTTACCACCCATTCCTTTACTGGGTTGCCTGTGCATTTTCAAGCTTCGTATTCACATTCTTTATGTACAGCCTTACTGTTGCATTTGGTAATATTGGTGAAGCTCTTGGAATCGTTCTCCTCGTTATACAGGTTGCCGGTTCAGGCGGTACTTTCCCTATAGAAGTACTTCCTAACGCCTACCAGATAATATACCGATTCCTGCTCTTCCCATATTCAATGGATGCATTAAGAGAATGTATCGCAGGAATATACCGATACGATTACATTAAGAATCTAGCATTTCTTTCAATATATATAGTTGTTTCGCTTATTATTGGATTGTTCTTACAGAAGCCATTTGAGAAGCTGAATCATATGATTGAGAGAAGTAAGGAGAAGTCGGGGGTTATGTTGTAGGAAGTTAGTTGCTCCCCTAAAGCACGCCCAGCCGTGTATTATCTAAAATCAAAACCCGCTTTCGCTCGGACTCAGACGCAGCGGTACTAGGTTCGCTGGGATTTGCTGCCACTTTGTGGCAGCTTTCCCAGCTTACCAAGTGCCGGCGTCTTCATACGGTTTTGATTTTAGATATATACACGGCTGGGCTTTTCTTTACCGGACAACTGCCCCACCTTTGGCAGGGTTTGAAGAAACCTATCGTCTCACGCAATTGTAGAAAAACTCCCGGAAGTCTGGAGGCAGGTGGAGTGTATAGCATATTTTCAAACCGTAAGAAGACGCCGGCACTTGATTTTGCGGGGGAGTCGCCAAAGGCGACAACCCTCGCAAAATCTTAGTACCGCTGCGTCTTCGCCCGAGCGAGAGCGCGTTTGAAAATATGCTATACAACCACCTGCCTCCCACTCTCGGGAGTCACTTTTTCTAGAATAAGCCAGTTATTACCCCATCATCATTAACATCTATATTGTATGCCGATGGTGATTTAGAAAGTCCTGGCATTGTCATTACTGAACCTGTAAGTACTACTATGAAGCCTGCACCTGCTGATACATATGCTTCTCTTACATTCATCTCAAATCCTTCCGGACGACCAAGTAATGTTGGGTCATCTGAAAGTGAGTACTGTGTCTTAGCCATACAGATTGGAAGATTACCAAATCCTAACTGCTCAAGCTGTGCAATCTGCTTGTTAGCTGCTGGTGAATAATTAACGCTTCCAGCACCATATATCTCTTTGGCAATTGTCTCAATCTTTGCTTTAACTGGCTGGTCTGTATCATACAGATAGTGGAAGTTGCTCTTCTTTGTCTCAAGTGTCTTAAGAACTTTCTCTGCAAGTTCGATTCCACCTTCTCCGCCATTTTCCCATACTTTGGCAAGGGCAAATTCACAGCCTTTATCCTCGCAGAACTTCTGAATGAAATCTAATTCTGCCTGTGTATCTGATACAAATGCGTTAAGTGTAACAACTACAGGCACACCATATTTCTGGAGATTCTCAATATGCTTTTCAAGGTTTAAGATACCCTTCTTTAATGCGTCAAGATTCTCTGCTGATAACTCTGTCTTAGGTACTCCGCCGTTGTACTTTAATGCTCTTACTGTTGCCACTAATACAACTGCATCAGGCTTTAAGCCTGACTTACGGCACTTAATATCGAAGAATTTCTCTGCTCCTAAATCTGCACCAAATCCAGCCTCTGTGATAACATAATCTGCCATCTTAAGTGCTGTCTTAGTTGCTCTTACTGAATTACAGCCATGAGCAATATTGGCAAATGGTCCACCATGTACTAATGCCGGTGTATGTTCAAGTGTCTGGATAAGGTTAGGCTTTAATGCATCCTTTAACAATGCTGCCATTGAACCTACCGCCTTGATATCTGCTGCTGTAACAGGCTGTCCCTGATAATTGTAAGCAACTACCATCTTACCAAGTCTTTCCTTTAAATCCTTCATATCTGTTGCAAGACATAATACTGCCATAATCTCTGACGCAACTGTGATAACAAAATGATCCTCTCTTACTGTTCCGTCAACCTTAGAACCAAGACCTACAACAATGTTTCTAAGAACACGGTCATTCATATCAATACATCTCTTCCATGTAACACATCTTGGGTCGATTCCAAGCTCGTTACCCTGCTGAATATGGTTATCAAGAAGTGCTGCACATAAGTTGTTAGCTGATGTAATTGCATGGAAATCACCTGTAAAATGCAGATTCAGCTCATCCATAGGAACAACCTGTGCATATCCGCCGCCTGCTGCTCCTCCTTTGATACCGAAACATGGTCCAAGTGAAGGTTCTCGAAGTGCGATAACTGCCTTCTTACCAAGCTTTCCAAATGCTTCTCCAAGTCCTACAGTAATTGTTGTCTTTCCTTCTCCTGCAGGAGTTGGATTGATAGCTGTAACAAGAATTAACTTGCCGTCTTCATTGTCCTTAATGCTGTTAATGTACTCATCTGATATCTTAGCCTTATACTTTCCGTATAATTCAATATCATCCTCGCTTATGCCGCATCTGGCTGCAACATTCTTAATTGGTTCCATTACCGCTTCCTGTGCAATTTCAATGTCTGTTTTCATAATGTTTCTCTCCTTTGCTTTAGCCTTTTCGTGCCTTGCAATCCTGTCTTATCCAGATATTTCACAGATAGTTTCTTCTGAATATATCTTTACATAAAAACAAGAGGCTACAGGCGAACTTTAATACACCTATGCCTCTGTTAAAAACCTGAAAGATTCTCCGCCAGTCAGTTAATATATTGTATAAGTGTACCTGTTATATGAAACACACATTTTTGCCTGCGGATTGCTTCTTCGGTGCTGTCATTTCCAGCTCTCCAGAGTTCCGTCCATAACCGGTCCTTTTGCCTGAGAGTTTTCGCTGTCACCTTCGGCGCTGCCTTTTAAGCAGTCTCTCCCGATTACATCTTCCGGATATTGCCTTATTAATAAGTAAAGCTGCAAGATATATACGCATGCCCCTTTAATAAGGAAAAAAGCGTCTTGCTATATATGCAAAACGCCTTCGTTTTCAACAATGATATATAAATTGATACACTTTGTCAATAAGCAACATTTCACAAAATTGTTTATAATATTAGGAACTCTTGTTATTTAATTGAAAATTATGTTTTTTTGTGGTAAAATCTGTCTTAATTTTTTATAAAAAGGGAGAGTATATAATATGTTTAGTAAAATCAATACTATTCTCGATACTATTGACGCATATGTCTGGGGAATCCCTCTCATTGTTCTTATCCTTGCAGTTGGTATGTTTCTGACTATCAGACTTAAGGGTGTTCAGTTTACTAATCTTGGGCGTGCTTTTAAGTACATTTTCAAAGATGAAACTGATGGCAGGCACGGTGAGGTAAGCAGCTTTGCAGCATTATGTACAGCTCTTTCAGCAACAATCGGTACCGGTAATATTGTCGGTGTTGCTACTGCTATTGTTGCCGGCGGTCCTGGTGCATTATTCTGGATGTGGCTCGCTGCTTTAGTTGGTACTGCTACCAAATATTCAGAATGTCTTTTAGCTGTAAAGTTCAGACAGATTGATGAAGATGGTCACGTTGTCGGCGGTCCTTTCAATTATATTGAACATGGTATGGGACCTAAGTGGAAATGGCTTGCAAAGATATTTGCTTTCTTCGGTGTAGGCGTTGGTCTTTTGGGAATTGGTACATTTACACAGGTAAATGGTATTTCTTCTGCTGTTAATAATTTCTTTGATCCTAATAACTCATGGACTGTTTCATTATTTGGCAGAACATATTCATGGACTGTAGTTATAAGCTGTCTTATCCTTACATTCTGTGTTGCACTTGTTCTTATCGGTGGAATCAAGCGTATTTCTAAAGTAGCAGAGGTTGTTGTTCCATTCATGGCTGCTACATATTTTATAGTTGGAATTCTTATTATTTTATTCAACATAACAGAAATTCCATCTGCCATTGTCACCATTGTACAGAGTGCATTTGGCTTGAAGGCTGCCGCTGGTGGTGCTTTAGGTGCCATGCTGGTAGCTATGCAGAAGGGTATAGCAAGAGGCATCTTCTCTAATGAGGCTGGTCTTGGTAGTGCACCTATCGCCGCTGCCGCTGCCCGTACTAATGAGCCTGTCCGTCAGGGGCTTGTATCCATGACAGGTACATTTATCGATACTATCATTATCTGTTCAATCACAGGTATTGCAATCGTAGTTACAGGTGCTTATGACATGGGACTTGAAGGTGTTGCAGTAACAACTAAGGCATTCCAGTTAGGACTTCCGTTCCCTGCAGGATTTTCTTCATTTATCCTTATGCTGTGCCTCGTATTCTTCGCATTTACAACTATTCTTGGCTGGGATTATTATTCTGAACGCTGCCTTGAATACCTTACTAATGGCAAGAAGAAATGTATCAAAGTATACAGATGGTTATATATCCTCTGCGTATTCATCGGTCCTTACATGACAGTATCTGCTGTATGGACAATCGCAGATATCTTTAACGGTCTGATGGCAATTCCTAACCTTATCGCACTTGTTGCTTTAAGTGGAGTGGTTGCTAAGGAAACTAAAGATTATCTTGATAGAATTAAGAAAAAAGAGATTGAGTAGTTCTTATATACGAAAACCGCCCGGACAGGAATTTTCTGTCCGGGCGGTTTTTTTATATAATTTATTACTTTCCAGATGTTGCCTTAAGTCTTTCCATAGCTCTTGCAAGAGCTGCTCTTGAGTGATAATACTCATGGATGCTCTGCTTCTGGCGAAGCCTCTCCTCGGCTCTTTCCTTAGCTTCCTCGGCTCTTCTTATATCGATTTCCTCAGGCTTTTCAGCAGTCTCGACAAGCAGAGTCACACGGTTGTTGACAATCTCGACAAAGCCCATTCCAACTACTGCGTGAATCCATTCGTCACTGCCCTCCGGCTGGAATTTCATCTGACCACCATCAATTGCAATTACCATATCCTCATGATGTGCAAGAATTTCCTTCTGCCCATCGAACTCAGGTACAATGATAGAACGACATCTGCCAGAGAAAAATACCCGGTTAGCTGATATTACTTTTAAATAAAATGAACTTGTAGCCATTAGTTTTTCCTTTCTGGCAGGATGTTACTTCATCTTCTCAGCCTTTTTAATAACATCATCTATAGTTCCCACATTAAAGAATGCGTTCTCTGGATATTCATCCATATCGCCATCAATAATAGCCTTAAAGCCTCTGATAGTCTCCTTTAACGGAACATATACTCCAGGAATACCTGTAAAGTTCTCGGCTACATGGAATGGCTGTGACAAGAATTTCTGAATCTTTCTTGCTCTGAATACAGTAACCTTATCCTCATCTGCAAGCTCTTCCATACCAAGAATAGCAATGATATCCTGTAATTCCTTGTATTTCTGAAGGATTTCCTGAACCTTTCTTGCTACCTCATAATGCTCCTCACCTACAATGTCCGGCTCAAGAATTCTTGATGTAGAATCAAGCGGGTCTACGGCTGGGTAGATACCCTGTTCAACTATCTTTCTTGAAAGAACTGTAGTTGCATCAAGATGTGCAAATGTTGTTGCTGGTGCAGGGTCAGTAAGGTCATCGGCAGGTACATATACTGCCTGTACTGATGTTACAGAACCATTCTTTGTAGAAGCGATTCGCTCCTGTAATTCACCCATCTCAGTTGCAAGTGTTGGCTGATAACCTACGGCTGAAGGCATACGTCCAAGAAGTGCTGAAACCTCTGAACCAGCCTGTGTGAAACGGAATATATTATCAATGAATAAAAGCACATTCTGATGCTTCTCATCACGGAAATATTCAGCCATTGTAAGTCCTGTCTCAGCAACACGCATACGGGCTCCAGGCGGTTCGTTCATCTGACCAAACACTAAGGCAGTTTTCTCAAGAACGCCCGACTCCTTCATTTCTGTCCAGAGGTCGTTACCTTCTCTTGATCTTTCTCCTACACCTGTGAATATTGAATATCCACCATGCTCTGTTGCTATATTGCTGATAAGCTCCTGAATAAGAACTGTCTTACCAACTCCGGCACCACCGAACAGACCTATCTTACCACCCTTAGCATAAGGTGCTAAAAGGTCAATTACCTTGATACCTGTCTCAAGAATCTCTTCTGCAGGATTCTGTTCTTCAAATGTTGGAGGTTCTCTGTGGATTTCCCATTTAACCTCTGTATCTGGCTGCTCTTTTCCATCAATAGCCTCACCTAATACGTTAAAGAGTCGTCCAAGTGTCTTCTCTCCAACAGGTGTCTTAATTCCGCTGCCTGTAGCTGTTACTTCCATATCTCTGCAAAGACCTTCACTGGAAGCAAGCATGATACAACGGACTGTATCGTTACCGATATGCTGTGCAACTTCCATTACACAATTTTTATCACCATTATTAACTTCAAGTGCGTCCCTGATTGCCGGAAGTTTCTCATCTTCGAACTTTACATCGACAACAGGTCCCATTACCTGTATAATCTTTCCTTTATTACTCATATTACTCCTATCCGTCGCTATTTCTTACGTTTCTTCTTCTGCGACTTCGCACCAGCGATAACCTCAGTTATCTCCTGTGTGATTGCAGCCTGTCTGGCTCTGTTATACTGTATGTCAAGGTCGTGCAGCATATCCCTTGCACTCTTTGATGCAGCTTCCATTGCCATCATACGGGCATTCTGTTCGCAGGAAAATGACTCTACCAAAGCTCCGTATACGAAACCGACTATATAATCAGGAACAATTCTTTCCATAACTACTTCCGGTGAAGGCTTTAATGCAAGTTCCTCTCTTTTAGAATCAACCGGTATCTGGACATGGATATCTTTTTTCTTAAGCGGAAGAAGCTGCTTAATCTTTGCCTCTTCCTGAATGGCATTAACCATACTTGTATATATGATATATACCTCGTCGAGTTCGCCATCTCCGTACAGCTCAATTATATCCTCTGCAATGTTTCTTGCTCTGTTAAGAGTAGGATTCTGCACCGTATAATGAAACTGCTTCTCTATCTCAATACCACGCTGTTCAAAATAATGCCTGCCAAGCTCTCCTAATACAAATAACGAATGATTAGGATGGTTTCCAAGATGCTCCTCTGCAATCTTTAAGACATTATGATTATATGAACCTGCAAGTCCCTTGTCAGCAGTAATAACTATATAGCCTACTTTTCTGTCTGCAATGTCTTTGTCATCATTACTCTTAAAATATATACTGCTTATGTCCGGTATATGTCTTAAGATTCTGCTCATTTCTGATCGCAGTGTGAAAAAGTAAGGTTCAGTATCTGAAAGCATTTTCTTTGACTTTTTAAGCTTGGAAGAAGAAATCATATACATGGCATTAGTAATCTTTAATGTATCATTGATACTTTTAATTCGATCCTGAATTTCCTTTGTGTTTGCCATATCTATACGCTTACCTTTCTTGTGACACTTATATTATTCAAACTCTTTAACTGCTTTCAGAATGTTATTTACCAGCTCGTCATTAATCTCTTTCTTTTCTTCTATCTGCTTTCCTAATTCAGGATGCTTAAGGTCTAAATATTCGAGTAACTCTGTCTGGCGCTTCTTAACTTCCTTAGTAGGTATCTCATCAAATACGCCGTTGTTAGCCATAATAAGTGTCATAACCTGCTCGTGCATTGAAAGCGGATGGCAGAGTGGCTGCTTTAAAAGCTCCATAAGGGCTTTTCCGTGCTGTAACTGTGCCTTGGTTGCATCATCAAGATCTGATGCAAACTGTGTAAATACTTCCATCTCTCTGTACTGTGCAAGGTCAATTCTTATGCTTCCTGATGCCTTCTTCATTGCCTTAGTCTGGGCAGCACCACCAACTCGTGAAACTGAAAGACCTACATTAACGGCTGGTCTCATACCTGAATTAAACAGGTTAGTCTCAAGGAATATCTGACCATCTGTAATAGAAATAACATTTGTTGGAATGTACGCTGATACATCACCAGCCTGTGTTTCTATTATAGGAAGTGCTGTTATTGAGCCTCCACCCAATGCATCACTTAAACGGCTTGATCTTTCAAGAAGTCTTGAATGAAGATAGAATACATCTCCAGGATAAGCTTCTCGTCCAGGTGATCTTTCAAGCAGAAGGGAAAGTGCTCTGTACGCTACCGCATGTTTGCTCAAATCATCATATACTATAAGAACATCCTTGCCCTGATGCATGAAATGTTCTGCCATTGCTGTTCCTGCATATGGAGCTATATACTGAAGTGAGGCAGGATCACTTGCTGTTGAAGATACAACAATTGAATAATCCATTGCACCATGTTTGGTAAGTGTTGAAACTACCTTTGCAACTGTAGATGCCTTCTGACCGATTGCAACATACACACAGATAACGCCTTTACCCTTCTGGTTAATAATTGTATCTGTGGCAATTGATGTCTTACCAGTCTGACGGTCACCAATGATAAGTTCTCGCTGTCCACGTCCAATTGGGAACATTGAATCAATTGAAAGTATTCCTGTTTCCATTGGTGTGCTTACAGACTTACGATCTACGATACCAGGGGCATCTTCCTCGATTGGTCTGTAATCTTCTTCTTTAATATCGCCTTTTCCATCAATAGGCTCACCAAGTGCATTGATTACTCTTCCTACAAATGCACTGCCTACCGGAATTCCGGCTTTCTTCTTGGTTCTTACAACCTTAGTTCCTTCTTTGATTCCTGTATCCCTGCCGAACAAGATAACACCTATCTCATTCTCACGGATATCCTGAACCATTCCTTTTACTCCATTATCAAATACTACGATTTCACCATACATTGCATGGTCAATTCCGTATACAGTAGCAATTCCGTCGCCGACCCATATTACATTACCAGTCTCACGGCTTGCTTCGTCCCAATTGAAGTTCTCAATCTCACTCTGGATAATGGAGATAATATCTGTTGCACTAATTGCGCCCACAGGGGTCACCTCCCAGTTAATTTTCTTTCAAGCTGACGGAAACGACCTTCAAAACTTCTGTCGTATTCCTTTTGATGTGCTCTTATAACATATCCGCCTAAGAGTTCCGCATCTACTGTCTTTGTCAGTTCAATTGTATAATCCGGATATCTGCTCTTTAAGAAATCCTGTGCCTGCTTTGCATTTTCCTCTTCATCACTGCTGTCTGCACTTATAAGCTCTGCTTTTAAAATGTGGTTTGCTTCATCATCAATTCTGTAATATGAATCAAATATGTCTCTCATCTCATCACAATAACCAAGCTTACACATTTCTTTAATGAAATTCTTCACAAGCTCTTTAGTATCATCAAGTGCAAATACTTTATCAATGATGTCATATTTCTTTGCAAGTGATACTTCAGGATTCATGAGGACTTTTTGAAGTTCCGGAGCTTTACTGTATAACTCATCAGCCCTTCTTACATCCTCTCTGCCAACAGACAAACGGTGTAAAACTATTGCATTATTTACTGCTGCCTGCGTCATGAGCATCACCTGTCTTTACGATTTTTCTTGCAGCTATGAGAGCAAGTCTTGCAATATCAGCCTGTGCGGCTTCTGTTGCCTTCTCTTTCTCATTCGCTATATCAGCCTTTGCTTTTTCAAGCATTACTTCTGTTTCTTTTCTGGTCTTTTCCAAAGCTGCTTCATGCTCCTGCTGTGCTCTGTTTCTAGCATTTACAATAATCTCATCAGCTTCTGTCTTGGCACTTACAAGCTTTTCGTCATATGAAGCCTTTAATGCGTCTGCTTCTTCCTGACTCTTCTTAGCGTCATCAAACTGCTGCTTAATCATATCTTCTCTTGCATTGATTACTTTCATAACAGGCTTAAACAGGAACTTCTTAAACACCAGATATAAGACGAGCAGATTGACTACTGTCCATAATATATTCCATGGATCTATACTTAACACTAGCTTCGCCTTCCTTTCTATCTTGTCTTAGTTATCTTTCCCATAAATGTTATTAGCCTAAGAAAAGGATTATAAGAAGGGCGATAACAAAACCGTAAATAGCTGTTGCCTCTGCAAGGGCACAACCTAAAAGAAGTGACTTGCTAATCTTACTCTCTGCCTCTGGCTGTCTTGCGATAGCGTCTACTGCACTGCTTGTTGCCTTACCGATACCAAGACCAGCACCGATACCTGTTAATACTGCTATACCTGCTCCGATTGCTACTAAAATTGTTGACATAATAATAATCTCCTTTTAAAAACATTTATTCATGTTACATGTACTCTTACTCTGTAGCCTCTTTTATAAAAAGACCAGTTAAGAATACGAAAACATACGCCTGTATCAGTCCATCGAATATATCGAAGTAACAACTGAATACTGCCGGTAAAACTGCTGGAACTACCATCTTTAATAATTCCATGATTACAAATGAACCTAAAACATTACCGAATAATCGCATGCAAAGTGATAAGGGCTTGATAAATACTTCCAGAATATTAATAGGAAGTATTATTGGCATTGGCTCTGCGAAACTCTTAAGCCAGCCTTTAGTTCCTCTGGCTCTGATTCCTGCAACTTCAATAAGCACAATACTCATTATTGCCAGTGTTGCTGTGACATTCATATCCTTAGTTGGCGGCTTGAAACCAAGCAGTCCTATCAGGTTAGCAATTCCTATGTATATCGCTATTGCTGACAGATATGGAATGTACGCCTTTCCTTTTCCTCCTACTGTCTCAGTGAAGAAATCATTAAGTCCCTTTATTGCAGTTTCGACAACGACCTGTCTGCGACTGGGGTTTTCCACACTTAGATTTCGGCTTAGCAGAATACATAACAGAAATACAACAGCCATGATAATCCATGTTACAACAACGGATTCATATACTGGAATTCCACCAAACAAAGGTATAGTGAACACTGTCTCGCAATTAAGTTCTTCCATAAGCCCTTCTACCAAAGCATCCATCTGCACGACCTCCTTTCTAAATATGAAACATATTTCTTTTCTGTTCACGGATTTTATGACACAAAAAAAATAATGTCAAGCCTAGATTCTGCCTAGGTTTGACACTATTTATCTCTTTAATAATCGTACATTTTTAACAAAATATCATTTCTGACCAGTGTTCATTTTTGCTATTTTGCACATTGAATTTTAAAAAAATTTATTTTTATTTAATTTTTAACAAAAAATATGTCAAAAATGTATCAATAAATCATGTTAAATTTTCTACAAATTTGTCATTTAATTAAGATATAACCGGTTATTCATTAATTATATTAATCTTTATAAAGCCTTTGAAACCCTTGTATTCTCTATAACAAAGTCCCTGAATGACTCTACGGCAGGAGACATATATGTACTGTTATCATTAATCATATAAAAGCTTCTCTCGTATTCTGGTGACTCGATTTCAAATACTTCTACAGACATTTTTTCCAATATATCCATGTACGGAACTACTGCTATTCCGAATCCATTAGCAACCAGACCGGCAATAACCTGATCTTCCTCAGTTTCATATGCAATCTTTACTGTTATGTCCGATTTATTCAACATTTCATCAAATACGCTTCTTATTCCGGAATTCTTATCAAAACATACATATGAATAGCTGGCTGTCTCTGCAAGGTTAATACTCCTTTCCTTTTTCTTAGCGAGCGGGTGTCCCTTGGGTGTAATAAGCACCAGCCTCTGCTTCATGACCGGCACAGCCGTAAAATGATATTCTTCTGGTGGCTTGGAACAGAACAGCAAATCATACTTTCCAAGCTGCATATCATCAAGCAGCCTGCCCGTAACATCTGTGTGAAATGTAAAATCTATATCAAGCTGCGGATTCTTCTTTATAAATGCTGCTGCCATCCTGGGCACATAGCTTATTCCCAATGGTCTTACAAGACCTAATCTTATCGTTCCATTTCCCATTGCACTTCTTTTAATAGAAGCAATACCATCATCTAATACATCAAGAGTCTTTTCTGCGTAAGAAAGAAACTCTTCTCCGAATTGTGTCAGCGTTATCTTATGTCCGTTTTTTTCAAAGAGCTTTACACCAAGTTCCTTTTCCATCTGCGATATTGCATGGCTAAGACTCGGCTGGGTAATGCACAGTTCTTCCGCCGCCTTCGTATACTGACGGATTCTTGCAAGTGTAACGAAATATCTCAGATTATATATATTCATATCAGCCTCCCAGGCACATTTATTATCTTTACATTAATTATAAATAGTTCTATAGACAAAATCTATAATTTCATTAAAATTATTCATTTGTTATTAATCAATAATGAAACTACACTTAGAGACTGTGATTATGTTCTATATTAAAAAGGAAAGGGGATTCATTATGAGTTCAATTGATAGTGCAATAGATTTTAATGCTGATTCTGTTTCTGAAAATGTCAAGACTACGCTTAGAGGCGAGCTTGTCCTTGCTTTTGCTGTTATAATCAACAGCCTTGGAGTTGTGCTTATGCTTTATTCAGGAACCGGAATATCTGCAATTTCAAGTGTTCCATACGCTTTCTCCGAAGTGTTTCCTAAGATTACTCTTGGTACATTTACATATATGTTTCAGGGGCTTCTTGTACTCAGCCTTATGATTCTGCGTAAGAAGTTCGTTCCATCATATCTGTTTTCATTCGTTGTCGGATTCATATTTGGTGAATGTATCGACCTGCACAATATGTGGGTTCCAATGCTTCCAACAGCAATCGGATTCAGAATTATGTACTTTATTATAAGCTACTGCCTGATAAGTCTTGGCATAGCTCTTTCTAACAGATGTAAGCTTCCAATTATCCCTACTGACCTGTTCCCTCGTGAACTGGCAGACATCACTGGCGTTGCATATTCACGCATCAAGATTTCTTTCGATGTTATATGCCTTGCCGTAACTGCATGTCTTACAGGCTTAATATTAGGTCATATTAAGGGTCTTGGTATCGGTACTGTTGTTGCTGCATTTACAATGGGAAAAGCCATCGGCCTTGTCGGCAGATGGCTTGATAAGAAGTTTGATTTTGTTTCATTCATGAAGAAATAATTCTCTCACATATTAAGCTAATTTATCTTTAATTACATTAATATCATAATCAGGGGCAGATGAAACTACTGCATCGTATATCGGCTTTATATCTGCCTCTTCTTCCTCTAGTTCTGAGGCTATTGTCTCCAGAGTCTTTGATTTCTTTATCTTCTTTATAATCAGATTAATTACACTTAATTGTTCTCCGCTCTGTTCACCCTCAGAAAATGCCTTTTCAGAAGCCTCCTTAGCGGCTTTATCTACTATTTCCCCAGCCATCTTCTCAGCCATTTCCCCGACCATCTCCTCAGCCATCTCCTTGGCTAATACTTTTCTAACTTCTTCCTCATCATAATCATATATACTCACTTCGACGACCTCCTCCCTGTGCTTTTCAAAGAAATCGACAAGTATATCCTCATCTATACATTCGTCCATTGCCTCCGTTACCGCAATCCTGACATCGTCCCCTTCAACACCCATCTTGAACCTTACCTTATTAACAAATGTCATGTAATCACGTAACGTTTTGCACTTATTAAGGATATGTACATCTTTATTAATGTTGATAACACGCACCTTAAGCTCCAGCTCCGGATTGTCTGTCGGTATCTCATACATAGTAAAAATGAAGCGTCATTCTTATACTTCATATATGAACCACCGTTTAATGTTGTCACCTGCAAGTCGTCCACATCAGTGTAAGCCGAATTGTTAAGCGCGTTATACAGTTCTAAAAGATTCTTCTTATCTCTGTATAACATACAGAATACATTATCCTTAAATTTAGATGTTACATTGTCTTTCTTCTCTGCCATAGAATATCCTCCTCGTCTCTTTCGCAGGCTGATATCCACGCACATATACTAATATTGTCTTTATCTATATAAGTATATTAGCATTTACAGATATCTAAAACAAGCCTGCATTATTCAATTATGTGTTAATGGGTTATTGCTGAATGACTGTCCATAAATGTTTTTTCGAAAACAAACCTTTATAAACGAACTTTCATAGATATATGTTAATCTATGAATATCCAGCTTTGATAAGCAACTGGTGTTGATTATTGAAACAATCAACACCTGATTGCTCTAGAAAAGAATAATTCTTTTAATATATTAATATCACATCTTGTGATATATGTCAATATGTACATTTATTTCCTATTAAAATAGTTTAGATTTCTTATTGAAGATAACTAACAATTAGCTGGTTCATTGAATCATATGTATTCCAGTCGTCCTTCTTTGCACCGACTCCAGCCTGCACAAGAAGATATTTTATAATATTCATTATCTCGTCTGCCGATTTGCCTGATTTTTCTATAAACCATTCAGCAGTTACAGATACTATCTGATGTGCCGCCAAATTACGAACACATTGCTCTACATGCACGATATCATCTACTTTCTGCTTTAATATTTCATCCTGACTTTTAGCATTAATAATATTAGCCAAAGCATGTGAATATACTGGTCCTTCTCTAAAGCCGCCCTTTTCTTCATATGCATTATTTAAAATATCATATAAACCATTTGTCTGAAGTTTACTAACACTCCAAATCTTATTTCCATCTCTTTTTATATAGCAAGATTTATTAATATCTATATTAAGCTTCAACTTCAGAATCTGTTCAAGAATATCTACAATTAATGGTGTTATGCCTCTTATAAAATCAGAATACTCCTTCTTTTCAAGCCTAATTTTAATTGTACAGGCGTACTCAAAAAGCTTTAATTTATTAGAATCTTTTATAGGATATATATCATATTGTTTATCCTTCATAAGCTTTGATATTTCACTCGTGTTTAATTTCAGTCTGTTATTAGCTATATTAAGAAGCGTGTATGCATCATCACTTATATCTGATTGTAATTCTTCGGCAAGTTCAAATGCTGCAGCATAATCATATTTCATTATGAACTTTTTAATCATGTCAATCTTAAGAAGTTTCATAAGATTCATACATTTGACTTCTTCACATCG
Source organism: Desulfovibrio piger (assembly GCA_963590775.1). GTDB lineage: Bacteria > Bacillota > Clostridia > Lachnospirales > Lachnospiraceae > Lachnospira. The sequence continues at coordinate 16,710 of CAVAPS010000021.1, read as the reverse complement.
ATTCTCACTATCTGGCTCATTATCTGAATCTAACTCCCAATTAGCTTCTACATCATAATCCGTTCTATCCTCATGCTCTTCATTCATACTTTTCTTTGGCGAATTAACCTGTATAGGTATAAATGCATATTCTGCCAGTGTAGCAAGAATTAATAATGCACTTTTCATTGCTGGAGTTCCAGATGCCATATTTACAATAAGTTCATCATCTGATGACATTGTATCACTTATATTTTTAATCTCATTCCTAAATAAGTCATAATAAATATCATATTTCTGGACATCTATAAAATCTGACTTCTCAATAACGCGAATATCAAACTTATGGTTAATGGACTCTCCCAATAATTCAATTGTTCTTACATATCTATTATCTTTTTTATGTTTTTCCATTATTTCTTTAGACATATACAATACAACTTCATCAGGCTTATAATGTCTGCAAATATGTAACATAGAACCATCATGTAAATATTTAATCGGATCTGTTCCTCCAACCGGAGAAAATAATATTTTCTTTCCCATAACTCATAATCCCTTCTTATATAATTATTATATCTTCTACATTATAATTTTCTGTTGTTCCCCATGTCATTACATTACCTTTTCCTTTTATCGTATATAATCTTACACTATCTTGTTTCTCATCAATATAACGGGGAATTTCAGACTGTAATTTCATTAATTTACTCTTTGTTATCACAGCTTCAAATGCTGATTTCTGAATTCTGAATCCATACCCCAATAATAATTGGGCAAATTTATTTCTACACTTGTTACTTGATATATCATATATAACCAAAACAAATACTTTATCATTAATCGTATCATCATCAATACTAAAATAATAATCCTCGTCAATAGGCAATTTCCTCATTGTCTGCCATCATCTAATCAATATCGGGTGATATAGTGACGCATCTTCATTTTCCATTGCTTTAATAAGCTGATTAACCTGTAACAGCATTGCATGTCGAAAATCAACTGGATAATCTATATAATCCAGATACCTTACATCAGTCTGCAACTTTCTCTCTAATTTTTTTATAAGTATTCCAACCCCTTTCTTATTAAGATAACAACCGGGTTCTTCTAAGTTATTATTAAACTCATCTTTTGAAATCTCGTTACCATTAATAATACTCATAACAGTTGCATCAACTATAACTGCCCGCCATTCTTCCATGAGATCACTGGCTAGCGTCGGATGGTTTTCAGCATCCCGGTGCATAAAGCCAAAATAAGGATTTAGTCCTTTTTCTTCTATTTTACCATATATTTCATTCATTAGCACCGAATATCCTAATCCTATCATAGAATTGAATTCATCTAAAGGTGGTCGTCTGCTTCGACCATGAAACACAAATTCTTCCTTGACGCATTGTGAAAGTCCATCAAAATAATATTTAGCACTTTGCCCCTCATACCCCATTATCTCGTATACATTTTCACATTTTTCCAACTTATTTCTGCATATAGACATCATACTATGGATATCTTTCAATACAACATTACTGCTTCTCTCATATCTTCTTAATACAACTTCCTGATTCTTAATCTTAGCTGATATTATCCTTTTAGATAATTGCAGTGCAAAATCTGTATCATATAGAGCACATTGTTGTCTCTGTCTTTCCGTCTTAACATGTCCTGTAGAATGTAATCTTCCAAAATATTTACCACCTTTTGAAAAAAAAGATACATTAATTCCTTGCAGAAGGCACTGTTCCATACAATTAGTTGTTAATTGGGAACGCCCCATAATCACAATTCCTTCTAATGATTCAACAGGCAGATACTGTTTCATACCATCCTTATACTTAGCCACGCATCTGTTTCCCTCAATACTTATTACCACACCATCATTATTAACATAAAGGTAACTCATAGATTCGCCCCTTTCTGATTCGATATTAACTGCATTAAATAAATTGGCATTTATACAGCAACAAAACCAACCGCTTTTTCGTCCCCTATAGGGGTTATCTAATTTCTTATCTTGACTAGCCAGCTACCAACTTTCTAGTCAAGCAGTTTCCGTCCCCTCCAGGGGTTATCTAATTTCTTATAATTTTAACCGCAACAAAGACAGATATGTTGAGGGCAAGTTTCCGTCCCCTCCAGGGGTTATCTAATTTCTTATTATACAAAAGAGAAGTTTTCAATGCGTTTCGCTGAATAGTTTCCGTCCCCTCCAGGGGTTATCTAATTTCTTATCCCGTCCCTGCAACTCTAGTATTCATGCACCCTGATTATCTACTTTGCGGTGCAAAATTCATCATCTTATAATACAATCATAAATTTTATATCACAATGTCTTTAACGCCAGTAAATAACCAGTGCGGTGCAAAATACATTTTAAATTACTTAAATAATATAATTGATAATCAGTTAATAGTCAATTTACATACACCCATCTGTAATGTATGTCCATTACATCTTGTGTACTTGATAATATGTGGTGCTATTCCTTCTGATAAATCCTTTTGATTCTTATGATTGCCATTTCTTGAATGAAAATGATCTTTTATACATATGATTTTTTTACAGGATCATATACTAAATTTTTTTCGAAACCTTCGTAACATCTTTCGAATTCATCAAAAGATTCAATACCTAACTCTGAAATGGTTTCGTTCTGTATTTTTTCGAATTCCTTCTCTTCTAACTCTGTTTCTTGCCCATAATATTTCAAACAGTTCTTAAACCCTTCAAAAGTCATAAAAACCCAGTCACCAAACAAGCATATTATTTCACCCCATAAAGATTTATAATTTTCCTCATTATAATTTTCACCTTTTATCTTATAAAGCTTATTGAACTTCTCTAATGGAAGTTTTTCCATAACGTCTTCTTCCCAAGCATCAGCAGCCCCCTCACTAGATTTAAAGCATATATTTATATAAAGCATACCATCCTTTAATTCACAATATAGACTCTGGGATTCATACGTCCCACATCCATCAATATTTCCTATAAATTTCCCCTGTGGAAATGCTTCTGCCAAATCTCTAAATATTGAAACATCATTTAATTCATAATAATCTCCGTAAGGACCTTCTGCTGTGATAATAACAGATTCACCAGCAATTACTTCAGCAGGAATGTTAGAAAAATCGATTGACTTTTCATTAACTTCCACAGATCTGAAATATTGAATTCCAGTTTCATCATATTTCCCCACAATTTCGAGCATTCCTTTAATCTGTTCTTCATCTTCAAAAATTTTTAATTTTAAATAATAATCTGCATTCATAAAAGCCTCCTTAAATACATAAATTAATTTACTATTAATATACTCTGCAAAATCATACCTGTAATCGGTATCTGTACTCTAAGTATACCAATTCGATATAGACATAATCCGTCTTTGTATCAAATTTTTACCAATTATCTAAATCTGCAAGCATATCCTCAACAGATGCTGATGACCCTCCTTCCATTTCTTTAAGCTTAAGGAAAATTCCCGCTGTAGTTAATGCATCTGCATATGCTCTGTGTGCACAAGGATTTTCTATACCGAGTTTAGCTGAAAGTATGTTTAATGAAATACTTTTAGACTCTATCCCCAATTTATCTTTAAACTGATTAGCATAATGTATTACATCAAAATATCTGTTCTCTATGAATATATTACTGTAGCGTCCTGCACGAACCATAAATTTACTGTCAAACGACATACAGTTAAATCCAACCAGAACAGAATCCCCAACAAATTTCATAAAGTCTGGCAATACCTCCCAGATTGGTCTGGCTGCGTAAGCCTCTTCATTCGTAATACCAGTCAATTTAGTGATTTCAGATGACACTTTCTTACTATCCAATGGCTGAACTAATTCCTGAAATGTAAATTCTTCTGTCTCTGTAATTACCCCATCAACTACCTTTACTGCACCAATCTCAATTATAGAATCATATATTGGTTTCCTGCCTGTCGTTTCTATATCAAAAGCAACAAATGTATCAAAATCCACATCTCTGGTTTCTATCGGAGCAGGATATTGATCTTTTGGTATTACGGTTTTTGCCGAAGCAGACGATATACTTACCTTAATTCCAAGTGTTGCAAGAAAATCTACATATTTCTTTCTGATTTCATCCCCATTTTCTCTCGGATCTGGCAAATATTCCTGCTTTCCTGAAATCATTTTTCCACGTTGTTTTGCATTCTTTTCTGCCCGCTTGTTTATAGACTGACCAACCATGCTATTTGTTTTGTATCTTTTAATGGCATCTTCTATCACTTCATCCGCACTATCATATCTTCTGGTAGCCGTAAAGTAATCTGCCAGATTACAGCTTGCCTGCCATGGAATTCCTTCTGAATTACACAAAGCATGTGAGATTTCTTCTGCTTTTTCATATTCATAATCCATGTAATAAGCCCCAACCGCAATACCTGCGAGACAATTTTTCTCTGCTTCTGTCAGTTCTTTGGAATCTTTGATTTTATTATACATCTCATAAAACCATGTCCGGCTTATCTTTGAAATATTTGAAGATGAACCAGCGATTGAAAGAATCTGAATATATTCTCTTTTGGGTGATGGCAGCTCATAGCTTAGTGCAAATGCAATATGATTGAAATCATCAGGCTTACTTAATCCAGAGCATATATTTTCCCATAACGGATTTTCTCCAATCCCTGGATGATATTCAACAATTTCATGGCATAACTTTTCCAGATTAACTGTATGTCTGCAGCTATCACAGAGACAGTTTTCTGCTTTTTTCCCGCAATTAACACATATGGTCATAGGTATCCCCCTTATATATCTGCTTTTTTACATACATAACGCATATCACAAAATGTACAGGCATATGAATTGGTAACATCCCCTTCGAAATCTCTATTCTCAATCTTTCTTATAGTTTCAGAAATTTCTTCAACGGTTGTATCAATGGCACTTCTTGTCCACTCAAAAGTAATAAGCGAATCTTCATTCTGACAATTTGTATAATACAAATGCATTCTCCTAACTTTCTTTCCATACCGTTTTTCAATCAGGTAGGCATATATTCAGCTGCTTTCTGTAATGCTCCACCCGTTCCGGATGACCTTTTATATCCGGCTTCGGACCAGTCTTATAATCCACAATCTCAATTGTGTCCCCCTGTCCTTCAATCAGATCAATAACACCTTGCAGTATGTAATCTCGCAGAACCAGATTAATTTCTTCTTCTGCTTTCCAGACATGCCCCAATTCATCTTTTCGATGATGATAATATCTGATTACCTGCTGTAATGCATTTTCCTGCTGTTCATCCGTCAGATTATAGCCTGTCTGTTCCTGCATGCTCTTATAATTTAACAAAAACCATTCTTTAATCAATTCTTCACTAACACAAGCCGTTTTACCGGCAATAATGTATTTATTCATATCTTCCAGGGTAGCATGCACAAGTGAACCTACAGAAGTATGGAACATTTTATTCTGTGCAAAACCATATTCCTTATAATACTTGTACTGTTTCGGACATCCATCATAGACAGCAATATGTGATGTAAATGAATATACATGTTTATAATTCACCGCTTTGACCTCTACAAATGCTGTCGGAACATCAAACTTCTGCACATCAGTAAATCTGTCTGTATATTTTCCAAAATATTTACTATCCGCTCTTTTACTTGCCAAAACCAGCAGATTCTGTGCCCTTGAAAAAGCGGTATAATACAATCTCCAGAAATCAAAATATTTTATGTCTGCCATTGGTTCAAATGGTCTTCTATGAAAAAATCGGTTTTCTGCTGAATATAGTAATGGATCACTGTTTTTTCTTGGTTTATTTCCAAGAGACCCAACCACTACCACAGGAAACTCCAATCCCTTTGACTGGTGAATTGTCATAAATGATACACACCCACTTGGCGCATATTCTGATTCATCTTCATACTCACCAATACCATCCTGAATCATATACTTCAAATACAAGTTGAAAAGTTCTTCTGGCATAGTCAGTTTATTATCTGCAGATATGTTATGCATGTCATGCAGGAACGAATACTTTGCCAGCATTCTCGAAATCTCCGAAAGATTCCTTACTGCGCGGGTCTTAATTACATTTTCTTTAAGATTCACCTGCAGATATCCCCTAAAAGGTTCAAATGCAATCAGATGATAAAAAATATCCAGCAGACAAAAATCGGATTCTTCCTTTAGATTCTGAATCTTCTGTTTTACTCTATCAACATAATTCATGAGAGAGTTATCTGCTTTTGCCAGTGTCAACGCTTCCTTAAGACAGTCAATGTAATAGTTTCTCAAATCACCTGAAATTTTGTGGATAAAACAATTATTCTTAAGGTCTTTCATGTAGCTTGTAAAACACATTATGATACATCCAAGTATCTGTTTTACTTCCAGTCTTTCAAAAAACATATCCGATCTTGGTGAATAAACAGGTATGCCATTGTTTTCCAGATATGTTCCTATTTCCTTAGCCTCATCACTCTTTACTGAACGGAATAGAAAAGCAATCTGGTTATAATTGCTGATATTGCCATTTTTCATTAACTTTCTGACCATATTGAGCAACTTTTCTTTTTCTGTATCTATACTGTCACCGATACACGAATACACAGAATTTCCTTTAAACAGTGGCTTTTTACCCGCCTGTATCTTTTTTGTATATCTGTATCTGTCCCAGTTAAAGAGATTGATTCCGTCTGCATTCTCCATCCATCTATTATAAAAATCTATAATTCCAGGTTCAGAACGGTAATTCGTATCCAGATGTATTACTTTACATTCACCTTCAGCGAATTTTGAAGGAAACTCCAATATATTCCGGATTGTCGCTCCACGGAAGCGATACATTCCCTGATCATCATCTCCTACAACACAGATATTTTTATTATTACCTGCAATCAGAAATACAAGCTGTTCCTGAATATAATTGGTATCCTGATATTCATCCACCATTATGTATTGTATATTCCCCTGAATCTTGGCAAGTATTTGTGGATATTTCATCAACATCTCATATGTCTTTGTCTGAATAGAAGAAAAATCCATCGCATTGTTTTGCTTCAACAAATCTTTATATCGTTTCACTAATTTTGCCAAAAAACGCATATCCTCATCTGAATCCACTTCCATAGCATCCACATCAACTAGTTCTTCCATCATCTGATTGACATACCGGCATATTTCCAATGCCTGATTCCATGTGCTTTTTCCGGCTACATGCTTTGAATAACAACCTAATCGGTTAAACTTTTCAATGTTTCTGCATACCAGATAAGTCTGCTCAAAGGCGTCCAGCATGCGGCATTTATCATTGTCGTCAATATATTCTGAATATTCCTTTAAAAGACGCAAACACACTGAATGAAATGTTCCAATGTACATATCATTTAAGTTCATATTAAGATTATATTTTATGAATTCATTGGAGATTCTCGTGATTAGTTCCTTCCCCGCCTTTTCCGTAAAAGTCACCACCATAATCTGGCCAGGTTTTATTCCTTTTTCAACCACGAGATAAACAAGTCTTTTAACAAGTGTAAATGTCTTACCAGTTCCAGGACCTGCAATCATAAGAACTGGTCCCTCTGTCGTCTGGATAGCTTGTCTTTGGGAATCATTTACCTGTTCAAAATCATAGCAGCTCATAACGAACTCCAATTGCCTTCATGAAATCTGAAATCTGCTTCCACTGATTCTGTGCAGCATATATTTTCACATCTGTTCCAGCTTCGCAATCAACTTTAACCGGCAATGTATCAGCCTTTACTGATCCTTCAACTGCAATCTCTTCATATCCTGATATCTGAAATTTACTCATACATTAGTCCCCCTTCCTAGCAATATTTTAGCAAATTCAATTAGACAGAATTTGTCTTTATTGTTTTTCCATAAATCCAATTTTTTATTAATTTTATTGACATATAGCGCTTAAAATCAATTGTTATAATACAATTTCACTATTTTAAATATAATACTTACTATATTTCTCGTCAATTTGATTAATATAAACTATCCTAAATAAAAGAAGGAGCTTTCCCAGTCACACAACTAGAAAAGCTCCTTTTTACTTATCTTAACATATTAAATTACCTATACGCTCTCTCGTATATACCCGCAATCTCTTCATCAGTAGTTTCCTGTGGGTCTCTTACGAATAATCTCATCATTGTAGCCCTTGCGTTCTTCGCAAGTGTCATTGCCTCTTCCTTCTTTATTCCGTAATCAGACATCTTAAGGTCATCAACCCCGCATGCCTTCTGTAATTCAAGAAGTGCTGTGATAAAATCTTCCGGCTTAGACGCATTTTCCATTCCAAGAAAATGTGCCATATCAATGAAACGTTCATCGCACACATGCTTATTAATCCAGAATGTGAAATATTCCTTAGACAGCATAATAAGTCCTGCTCCATGCGGAAGCTCAGGGTGATATGCACTCATTGCATGCTCCATAGAATGTTCTGATATGCATGATGTTACAACCATTGAATAACCTGACATTGTGTTAGCGTATGCAACATGTTCTCTTGCTTCAATGTCATTACCGTCCTTTACCGCTCTTTCAAGGAAATATCCGATATTTTCAATCGCAGTACGCTGAACCATGTCTCCCATAAGATTATGTTTATTGCTTATGTAGCCTTCAACAGAGTGGAAAAGTGCGTCGAATCCCTGATATGCAGTGAATTTAGGTGGAACTGTTTTCATAAGTTCAGGGTCAACAATTGCATACTTTGCAAACATGCCTGCCATTCCACCAATACCAATCTTTTCATTAGTATCAGGATTAGAGATTACTCCGATTGTATCAACCTCTGAGCCTGTTCCTGCTGATGTAGTAATCGCAATCCATGGAAGCATCTCATTAAGAGGTGTCATCTTGCCGCCTGATGGACTGTTAGCATAATCCCACAGATTATCTGATGGCTGTGGTATGAACATTGCCATATTCTTAGCTGCATCCATAACTGAACCACCGCCTAATGCAACAACAAAGTCTACTCCATTCTCCCTTCCAAGCCTTGCGCCTTCTTCAACTGCTGATTTCAGTGGATTCGCTCCGATTCCATTATAAAGTACATATGAGACACCAGCCTGTTTAAGTTCATCTATAGTTCTGTCAAGTGACCCATTCATCCTGGCAGACTTGCCATTACTTATAACAAGAAGTGCCTTCTTACCCGGCATATCAAGTGTATGCAGCTTAGAAAGGCTTCCACTTCCAAACACAACATTGACTGGTGAGAAAAACTGATATTCGTTCATGATTATTCTCCTTCTGGTATCTTAGTGTCCATATTCTTAGGCAATACAAGATTCAGGAAAATTGCCACAATAAATACTACTGCAACACAGTTCTGTGCAAATACAGTCTCGATAATCTGCGGGAATATTGAGAACAGATTCTCACACTGTGTAAATCCAAGACCGATACTTAAAGATAACGCTGCGATAGTGATATTTCTCTGTGAGAAACCACATTTGCTGATCATCTGCAGACCGCTGACAACAATAGTTCCGAACATCATAATTGTACATCCGCCAAGAACTGCCTCTGGCAGTGTTGATAAAAATGTACCGAAAACAGGGAATATACCCGCAAGTATCATAATTACTGCACCAGTTGCAATTGTAAATCTGTTGACAACCTTAGTCATTGCTACAAGTCCTACATTCTGGCTGAATGATGTAATAGGCATGCATCCAAATACTGATGATAATGCACTGACAAAACCGTCACATGCAATCGAGCCGGATGTCTCCTCAGTAGTCGGAAATCTTCCAAGTGCTGAAGAAGCAAGTGCTGATGTATCACCAATAGTTTCCGTAGCAGATACAAGAAATATAAGTACTACCGAAACAATCGCGTCCGCCCTGAACTCCATCCTGAATGGCATAAGATGTGGCAGTGCAATTATCTTAGTTCCTGCAAGTGCAGAGAAATCAACAACTCCCATAATAATTGCAAGAATATAACCAACAACAAGTCCAAAAAGCACTGAAAGTTGCTTGTAATAAGACTTTGCAAATATATGGAAAAAAATACAGCAAAGCAGTGTAACTGAACCTAATATCCAGTTCTCAACCGAACCGAAATTCTCACTTCCGCTTCCTCCACCAAATGATGTCGCTCCAACTGATAACAATGAGAAACCAATTGCAGTTACAACACTTGCTGATACAATAGGCGCAATTATCTTAATCCAGTACTTGGCAAACAAACCAAGTATACCTTCGATAATACCGCCGATAAGAACTGCACCCATAATTGTTCCGTAACCATATTGCACTCCTATAAAGCACATTACTGAAACAAATGTAAAGCTGATTCCCATTACAATAGGAAGTCCTGAACCTATCTTATGGAATATAGGAAACAACTGGACAAGTGTGCCAATTCCGGCAATTAACATGGCACTCTGTATAAGCATTGCCAGCTTATCACTGCTTAACCCGCTTGCCCCGCCAACAATAAGAATAGGGGCTATATTGGCAACAAACATAGCAAGTATATGCTGTAAGCCGAATGGAATTGCCTTGGCAACAGGTACTGCTCCGTCCAGCCTATAAATATTATTCATTGATGCATTTTTAAAGAAATTCTTCATCAGTCCGTACCACCTGTCTTACTGTTCCCTGAATGTGATACTGCCATCTGCAGCACTCATTCCGTCAACAATAGCTATAGATTCAAGCTGGTATCCAAGATTTCGGATAATCTGTCCACCCTGCTGGAAGCCCTTCTCAACTGCGATTCCAATACCCTCAACAGTTCCGCCTGCCTGATTGACAATAGAGATAAGTCCCTGAAGTGCACAACCGTTGGCAAGGAAATCATCAATAATAAGTACATGATCCTCAGGTCCTACAAACTTCTTAGATATAAGCACCTGATTCTTGCACTTATGTGTAAATGATTCAACCTCTGCAGAGTACACATCACCGTCAATGTTGACACTCTGTGATTTCTTCGCAAATACAACAGGAACATCAAAACATTCTGCAACTATACATGCAATACCAATTCCTGATGCCTCGATTGTTATAATCTTGTTAATGTTCTTTCCAGCAAATCTTCTCTTAAACTCTTCACCCATCTGCTTGAAAAGCTTAACATCCATCTGATGATTAAGAAAACTGTCTACTTTAAGAATGTTGCCTTCCTTGACAACTCCGTCCTTCATAATTCTTTCTTCAAGAAAATTCATAGTAATGATTCCTTTCGTAAGTAAATTATTTGTCATATTATAAGAAACAATTCTATCATTACTAAGCATTTCGGTCAATCTGTTTTAGTACTTAATACCCATATTTTTTCTTCTTTGCAGCAAGGAAAATTATGGTTGCAATCATAGCCAGAAACTCTGCTGCAACTACTGACACCCACACTCCTGTAAGTTTGAAAAATACTGGCAGAATAAGTATTGCTGCCACCTGAAATACAAGTGTTCTGAGGAATGATATTAATGCTGATGTAAGTCCGTCACTAAGTGCCGTAAAGAACGATGAACCTAATATTGGGAAGCCTGAAAACAGGAATGAACATGAGAATATCATGAAACCTGATACAGTTATATCTAATAATTCCTTGTCATATCCCACAAACACCTGTGAAAGCGGTCTTGCAAGAAGCTGTCCAAACGCAAACATTGCAAATGCTCCAACCACGATAATTCTTATACCTTTTCCAAGAATACTCTTTAATTCCTTCTTATTACCTGAACCATAATTAAATCCTACTATAGGTGCACTTCCTACAGAATATCCCATAAATATTGCCTGAAATATCATATTGACATACATAACAACACCATAAGCTGCAATTCCATTCTCGCCTGCATATTTCATTAGCTGCATATTATAAAGCATACTTACTAAAGAAGCCGACACATTATTCATGAATTCAGACGCACCGTTAGATGCCGCTTTACCAAGTATTCTGATATCAAATCTGAACTTTGATAATCTTAAAAGGCTTGTATTCTTTTTCATAAAATACACAACCGGAATTGCACCTCCGACAAGCTCGCTCATCGAAGTGGCAAGTGCCGCACCGGCAAGCCCCCATCTGAATCCTGCAACAAAAAGTGCATCAAGCACCATATTAGTAATACCTGCTGCCACAGTCACATACAGACCAAGCTTAGGCTTTCCCGCCGTTGCGAACAGACACTGGAATTCAAACTGCAATATATAAAAAGGCAGTGCCGCAAGAATAATCCTTCCATACAATACACAGTCATTAAGAAGCCTGCCCTCTGCACCAAGCAACATGGCAACCGGTCTTATAAATATAACTCCAAGCAATCCTAATACAACACCGCATATTGATGAAAATGCTACTATGAACGAGAAAATCTGACTGGCCTTTTCTTTCTTACCCTCACCAAGTGACATTGCAATAAGTGCGCCACCACCTGTTCCAAACATGAATCCGACACATCCAAGAATCATAAGCACCGGCATAATCAGATTAACCGCTGCAAATGAAGTTTTACCTACAAAGTTAGAAACAAACAATCCATCAACGACACCATATATAGATGTAAATATAAGCATGACGATTGACGGCATTGTAAATCTCATAAGCTTCTTATATCCAAAATGATCTGATAACTTAATCTCTTCTTTCATTAAATTTCCTCCAGTTTTTCTTTAAGCATATTAAGGTACCTTTCGGTCAGTGAAAGATACTGCTGCACTTCTTCTTTCGTCCACGACTCCATAATCTCATTCTCAATCTTCATAATCTTAGCGACAGTATTCTCTGCCAGCTTCATACCCTTATCAGTAAGCTTTACATTCTTATTCCTGCCATTCTGCTGTTTTAAGATAACCACCTCTTCCCTTTCCAGCTTTCTTAACGCAGAGTTGACAGTCTGCTTAGCAAGCCCTGAAAAGCTGCATATTGTCTGAAGGGAACACTCCCCTCCCATATCACTTAACGTATATAATACAAGCATTGCACTGTCGGATAATCCAACCTTTAATGCAAGCTCATGATAAGTATTGTCTGTCTCACCTATCAGATAAGTAAACCTGTGCATTTCCTTTGATGTATGCATATTATCTCCTCCTCAATGAGTTTAATACATTTATACAAAAATAGTACGGAATCATACTTAAGCAGCTCTGCTATCATAGTATGATTTCGTACTATTGTCAAGGAAATATTTTTTAATTATTTTTTAATTAAATATTGTCTTCTAATCAAGAATTTTACCATCAATCGAAATTGTTACAACCTGCCATGGAATGAACTTTCCGCTGTTCTGTAATGCGGTCTTTGCAGCATACTCAAGGCCGCCGCAGCATGGAACCTCCATTCGAACAATAGTAACACTCTGAATATTGTTGTTGCTTATTATCTGTGTAAGCTTTTCACTGTAATCAACATCATCAAGCTTAGGGCAGCCAATAATAGTAATCTTTCCCTTCATGAATTCCTGATGCATGTTGGCATATGCATATGCTGTACAATCCGCTGCGATTAAAAGCTTTGCTCCGTCAAAATACGGTGCATTAACCGGCACAAGCTTAATCTGGCATGGCCACTGTGCAAGCTGTGATTCTGGCACAACCGGAGCTGTTGTGTGTACCGACTGCAATTCCTGCTGTCCTGACATATCTGGTGTATGTTCCTGATTGTTTCTGTTAAATTGTCTCATCATGCTTCCAGGACACCCTGAAAAATGTAGTTTTTGCGGTGTTGCTTGAATTCCCACTGCCTGATTACCTGCAGCAGCATGACCACCCGCAAATGTCTGACCTTGTGCTACAGCCTGCTCCTTCGCTGCTTTATTGGCAAGAACCGCCGCCTCATCATATGCAGCTGCTTCTCTTTCTACAAATGAAATTGCCCCTGTAGGACACTGTGGCAGGCAATCACCAAGTCCGTCACAGTAATCGTCTCTCATAAGTCTTGCCTTTCCGTCAACTAATCCGATTGCACCTTCGTGACATGCTGTCACGCATGCTCCACAGCCATTACATTTATCCTCATCAATATGAATAACTCTTCTTATCATCACCCAATCCTCCTGTGTTCTCATTGATTTCGTGATTAAAGAATAATATAATAAGCATAATAAATATGTTGTTTTAACCACATTTTTAAAAATTTATTAAAAATGTTCTTCAAGTCAAAAATTGGATTTTACTGAACAGTATAAGGAGAGCTTATGGCAATTATTAAATCACCAATATTTAAAGATATTACTGAATCTGAAATATCAGAAATGACCGCATCCGGACTTCTCCGTGCCAAAAAATTCCGCAAGAATTCATTCATATATCATGTAACAGATGTTGTTCACGAAATCGGCATTGTTGCATCAGGTATGGTAACTATTGAATACATTGACTTGTGGGGCAACAAAGCTATTATGAATAATATTACTCCCGGACATGTATTTGCTGAAACATATGCACTGACTGGCGAACCGCTGATGGTTGATGCCGTTGCCTCCGAAACAAGCGTAATTCTTTTTCTTGATATGAACAAATTATTGGATACGTCCCTTGATAATGGACAGTTTAAAAATACACATTTCAAAGATACTATCCTTAACAACCTTCTGCACATTTCCATTCAGAAGAACCTTACCCTGTCTAACCGGATATTCTGCACATCGCCTAAGACAATCCGTGAAAGACTCCTTATATACCTGTCTAACGAATCAAGAAAAGCTGGCAGTCAGGAATTCATGATTCCATTCGACCGCCAGCAGCTTGCCGATTATCTTAATGTTGACCGTTCAGCACTTTCCAAAGAGCTTGGAAAAATGCGTAATGAAGGACTTATTAAATTCAGAAAGAATAAGTTTCATCTGCTCAGCATTTATTAAGAATACCGTTCTATGAATTGTTTCACCACTGGTCTTATCGGTGGTGAAATGTTATCCAGCTCAACTTCATCAATATTAAAGAATCGCAATTCTTCAATCTCTTCTTCCTGTCTCTTTAATTCTCCGTGGTATCTCCTGCACACATATATAATCTCAATATTAGACACTTCATCACCATTCGGATACATATAATGAACTTCCGGACCTGAATTTACCATAAAGAATTCTATTTCATCCGCAATAAGTCCCGTCTCCTCATACAACTCTCGTCTTGCGCAGTCCTCTACCCTCTCGTCAAGTTCAATAGAACCTCCGGCATATCCCCATTGGTGATTATCAGTACGCTTTCCTAAAAGAATCTGGTTCTTTTCGTTCACTATTATTATGCTTGCGGCACACTGCATCAGTGTCCTGTGCCCTACTAGCTTTCTTAAATCCATTATGTAGCCTGGCATGTGGACTCCTTTCTTTGGTAAATCTTGATATTGTTTAGATAAATATACTGTTTGCATCTAACTATATATTATTATATTTATTATAACACATGCTTCCTGTAGAAAAGAGATGTACTATCATTATGATTTCGTGTGGCAGTACAACTATTAAGATAAATGAACATTTTCAGACCGTGAATGCTCCTGCTGTGCTCTGCATTTCACAATACGATAAGTTTCAATGTATAGAACAGACGCATTTAAGTGCCAAGGCGTTTCATTTTGACCCTTGGTATATTAAAGCGTGCCTTAGATTTGAAAATCTTGATGACAACATCAGTATTGATGAGAAATATATTTATGAAAGAAATATGCTTTACATGTTTACCAAACATTCTGGGAATTTTCAGGGAATATTTCATTTAACACCACAGCAGTATATTCACATTAATGAATTAATGCTGATGATTGGTGCTGAAACCTATGCGCAGAGTGACGATTACTGAACCTGCCGCATAAGGAGATTGCTGCGCCAGACGATAAACTGCATATACGATATCTATGTCGACCAGAGCAAATTAAAATTCTACGAATTGTCTGAAAATACTACCCCTGTAACAATATGTACAGACTATATTCACGCCAATTACCAGAATGATATTACCTTAACTTCCCTATGCGAACTCGTTCACCTTAACCGCACCACATTAAACCAGTGCTTTAAACAACAGGTAAACTGCACCTGCATAGAATATCTGCTGCACTACCGCTTAAAGATTGTGCAGGAGCTGCTATCCAATACCAACCTTAAAATTGAAGAAATCGCCAGTCAGTGCGGCTTCAAATACGGCTCGTACTTTAACCGCCAGTTCACGAAATGCTTGGGTATATCACCATCTGAATTTCGCAAGAACCCTACTGGATATAGTTCGTTTGATGGTGGGAAGGTGTGGAAATTGTGAGGGGTAATACTACTATTTCTCATTATCCCTATCCATTTTCAATAATATATAACTCAAGTCATTTTCATAATCTCTAGCAATAAATTTTCGCCTATTAAAAATTTTATAAATCTTAGGATAAATAAACCAATATATAACTAAAAAAATCGAAATAGCAACCACTAATAATAACATTATATATGTAGCTGTAATAAAATCTGCTGTTTGCGTAATTAATGATATATAACTAATAATTATTGGAATAATGGTAGAAGAAATTATATTTCCTACACTGAATCTATGACTTTCTTCTTGATAATACCTTTTACTTTGTTCAATTAACCATAATATATCTTTTTCGCTATACATTTGTAAGGATTTTAGTCTTTCAATATAATCATTTATTTGTTTCTGCTTATTGTCTTTATTATTTTCCTTCCATCTTTTATTATTTACAAATAAATTCTAAGTGACTTTTCCCTTATCTTATTATATCTTCTCAAATCGTTACAAAT
>CAVAPS010000020.1:0-46178 GCA_963590775.1 Desulfovibrio piger | reverse complement strand
AATTAGTCTACTTAAATTTGTTTATATATTAGAAATTTAATATGCAATTATATATATTCACTTAAAACTAAATAGCTTATTTTCCATTCTTTCATATCAAATTAAACTCCATATTAAATTCCAAAATACGCATATTATATGGCAAGATTTGAGTTTTTAAATATTATACTTAAGTTATTATACTTACTTAGTTTTTAATTAAAAATTTAATATAGGCTGAAAAGGCTTATTTGTGGGGCTTAAAGAGGATATAAGCAGTGTATTAAAATTGATATTCCATATATGGTTTAATTAAATCACTTAAATTGATATTGTAATTAAAGGCTTAAATATCAATTATTTTTTAATATAAACTTGAATTATCTATGAAATTAATTTAAAATACGGAGTATAAGTATAGATACAGAGAAGAGGTGAACAGAACAATGGACAAAGACTTATTACCGGAAATTGAATCTGCAGGTCAAAATTATGATTCATACAGCAACGATGTAGATGTTGATTTCTCTGAGTTTGATTTAAACGATAATGATAATGCAGAAGACGATGAAGGCTTTACGCCTATCAGCAAGTTAATTGCGAATTACGGCGTAACCTTGCAGACTGTTTCAATCTACATAAAAAATCATCCGGACCTGTTTGAAGGTCACTTAAAGAAAACTGCAAGAAGAACATCAGTTGATAGAATTGGCGTACAGCTATTAGACGATTTCTACATTACAGGGAAATCAAAGAGAGTAGTATCTCTGAAAGAATATAAAGACTTGAATGAAAGATACAATGATACTCTTAAAAAGGCTGCATTGCTTTATCAGCAGTATCAAAATTTGATGAATTCCAATATGCAGCTGGAAGAAAAGGTTAGGGAAGCAGATGCTTTGATTGAGGATAAGGCTGCACTCGAAAAAGTTAATAGTGAACTTTCGGCTAAAAATGCAGAATTGATAGAAGCAGAGCACCAGAGTATGAAAAACATCAATAATTTAACCCAAAAAGTAGCAGATCTTGAAAAGAGTGCATCAGAGATGGACCAGAAATTGAAATCCAGCGAAGAAGAAAATACGGAACTGGAATCAAAGAGAGTTGCACTGGAAGAAGAGAAGCAAAAGCTCCAGGAGGAAATAGACTATCTTAATAATCGAAGTTTCTTCCAAAGACTTTTTAACAAGCAGAAGTAGAGTGTAGGTAATGCATATATAAATATATAGATATGTATTATTACACTACTATACAGGACAAGCTTTTTTTACAAGGAATTGAGTGTTTATGCGGATTTTCGTTAAGAAAAGACTACAAAAAGGTATAGAAAAAGCTACAAAAAGGTATAAAAAAAGCTACAAAATGGTATAAATTGGATGGAATAATTTTTTAAAAATTGGGTATAATTTATAACCGTTTTTTTTGAGAAAAGACTACAAAATGGTATAGTATATTCCATACTGAGTTTGCCTGATTAGGTTATCACCTTTACAGCATTTCCTTTGAACATAAATCATGCAGAATAATGGAAAAAGACTACAAAATGGTATGAATTTGTCCGGTTCTTTGGTTATGTTTGATTTCTGCAGATTAAATAAGCTGATTTTACATACTAGGTTTTTGAAAAAATATTACCAGATATTAAAGAAAAGGCTCAGATTTGTATAATGACATTGTTTTAATTAATTGTACAAAACCCGCGTAAATACTGGGCTTACAGAAGTAAAGTGATTTGTTTTGAAGTCTTAAAAAGTGAAGAAAAGACTCAAATTTGTATAGGTGCATAGTAAAGATATGGAGTGATCCAGATGGTGTTGCAACTGTATAAATCTTTATAAAAAAGACTACAAAATGGTATACCTGCAACTGTCAGCTTTAATTTAGCGAAAAACCGCATGAATACTGGTATTATTGATATTTTGATTAAAATTCAGGTGTGTCATAAACCAAAGAAAAGACTACAAAAATGTAAAAAAATGTCCTGTTCAGTTATTAGTAAAGTTGCAGCAATGTAAAATTGAACTTTTTCTGATTCCTCAATAGATAAAATATGAGCAGTAATGAAGAGAAAAAGCTCAGATTTGTATAAGCACTGCAGCTTAACAGAATATAGCTGAAATCGCATAAATACTGGGAATTCAGCTATATGGATGCTAAATCAGAGAGGCTAAAACTTTAAGAAAAGACTCAAAAATGTATATGCTGAAACTGGTGATGTCAGGAATTATTATATTTTATTTTGTGTTTAAATTTCAGAGAGAAAAGACTACAAAATGGTATAACAGATTGTGAATATGGAGCAGATTACGGAAAACCGCATGAATACTGATGAAATTGACATTTCACCATGCTAAATTGTGTGTCGAAAAAGCAGAGAAAAGACTACAAAAAAGTATAATAATGTCTGCCGCTATAAGTCATACAATGCAGAATGTATGAAAATCTAGAGTTTAAGGGAAAAACGGCATAATCTTCAAGAGCTAAAATTCGGGAAAAGACTACAAAATGGTATAAAATGCTGAAGTAGCTGAGATTAAACGCTACACCGCATAAATACTGGGATTCCTGTTATTTTTATGGAATTTTAGGCCTGTCAAAATAACAAGAAAAGACTACAAAAATGTATAAGAATGTCTGCTAAGTAATAGGTGGAGAATTGGAATTGAAAAATTAAATGCTGCCGGGATATTAAACAGAGAAAATGAGTGCCAGAAAGCGGAGAAAAGACTCAGATTTGTATAAGCATTTGAAATAACTTATTTTCAACGATACCGCATAAATACTGGGTTAGGAGCGATAAAGTAAGTTGCATAGAGCAGAAAAAATTGATAAAAAGGCTCAAAAATGTATAAGGCTGCTGTGATGGGATAAAGGAATCTGAAAAAATGATGTCAATGTATAATTCCGCAGAGAAAAGACTACAAAATGGTATAGCTTAGTGTGAAATGGTAAATCTGCCGTAAGACCGCACAAATACTGGAAGTTTCAGATATTAAAGTATGGAAGATGGTGTGTCAAAAAATAAAGAAAAGACTACAAAAATGTATAAGAATGTCTGGTTTACAGGATACGGTCATGACGGAATGAAAAAGCGTGTCTTGAAGGAATCTTTGACATATAAAATTACTGCCTAAAAATTGAGAAAAGACTCAGATTTGTATAAGCGCATGAGTGTAAATGATTTTGCAAAAATCCGCATAGATACTGGAGTTGGAGTAATATTGTTGTGAAATCATAACTGTTAAAAGATGCATAAAAGACTCAGATTTGTATAACCAGAGCTGATGATATTATGAAATAAAATATAATTGCAAAGACATGAGATTAACAGAGAAAAGACTACAAAATGGTATAGCTTATTGCTGATGTGTAAATTCAATGGAAAGTCAGCGTAAATACTGAATGTGATTGCATTTTGGCAGCTTGATTTGCATGTCGAAAAAGGAGAGAAAAGACTACAAAAATGTATAAGAATGTCTAGTGTGGTAAATCAGCGACGTAAAGAAGTTGAAAATCCAGAATTTAAGGGATAATCTTCAGGTTTAGCAGGTACTAAAATTGTAGAAAAGACTACAAAATGGTATATTATGGCGTAAAAAATAAAAAATTGCGAAGTGCTGCATAAATACTGAAATTCAAGGTAATCAGGTATGAAAAATCATATGATTTAAAATCGAGAAAAGACTACAATATGGTATTTCATGTTGACGAATATAGAAAAAAGATACATAATAGTGCAAAGATATATTGTTACTATTCTGGGGGATATTATGGCAAATAAGGTTTTTAGGAAATCAAGGACGGCTATATCTACGATATCAAATACGGGATTACTAGCTTCACATATATGTGATCTTGGAATATCATACTCTGAGCTATTAGAGAATGGTCTGTATAAGTCTTCGATAACGAAGGAAGATGTTATATTCATGGCCGGGGGAGAGATGTCTAATTATAATAGAGACCTTGCCAAAGTGACTAAGGAACTCATGAATTTAAAATATTATATCAAGGACGAGAGTAAGGATAATATTGAAGAGGGGTATGAGTATTTTAAGGTTATCAATATCGTTAAGGAAATTGAAAGAAACACTGAGAACGGTGGTATAGATATTACATATAATCCGGAAGTATCGTATTTCAGGATGAACAATGGCGGAGTTGTAACATTACTTAAGAGCATAGAGAGGGACTTTTCCCACATAAGTTCAAAAAAGCTATATGAAATGATTTATTCTGAGATTATGCTAAGAACCCTGCCTAAAGGAGCAGAGATTGAGATTACATACAGCCTGGCAGAGTTAAAGTTAAAACTAAGTGTGCTGGATGTCTCTGAGTTTTCGAGCAGCATTATAGACAGAATAGGTAATGCCAGGACGGGCGATGATGCAACTTGGGAGAGTATATACACTGATATGGGGGATAAAGCACCATACCAGCGTTGGAAAAATTTTGAAACAAGAGTGTTGGCTGTTGCTGTTGAGGAAATTAACAGCTGCTCTGATATCAGGTTAAGGTATGAAAACCTGGCATACGGCAAGGGAAAAGCAATCACAAAGATAAGATTTAATATATCATATCTTTCTGAGATAAGACCTAGATCATTAAGTGTTGAAGGACAAGCTGAAAAGATTGAAGCGAAGATAAAGAGTATAAAGCAGAAAAATATCAGGATGGAGCAGGTTCTATCTGTCAGGAAAGAATTTTCCGACATATATGCTTATGTCGCAGAAAAGGGATATGATGCATTTAGAACGGAGCTCATTGACGATTTGCTTATAACTTACAGGGATGAGCCTGACAGAGTATTGCGTAATATCATATACTGTGCAGAGATAGATACACCTATAGCAAATATAGATTCATATTTGAAAAAATGTGTAAAAGAGGACTACGGAAAGAAAATTGAAAAGGGTTCTATTAATGGCTCTACAGTTAAATATCTGGATTACCAGCAGGCAAGAAAGGAATGGATAGAGGAAGAAGTTAGAAGAAATAACGGAGATTTCAGTGAGAAAGACATGGATATGCTTACAAGGGCATGGAGAAAGATGGCTGATAACGATACTTATGTACCAGCGTTCTTTGAGTATATAAGAAATCATTACGGCATGTCGAGAGAAGAACTGGAGAAAAATTATAGACCGTATGAGTTGGCACATCTTTGTATATCTTATCAGTTCAGGGGTGTAAGAAACTTTGCGGGCGTAAAGTTTTTCAGACCAACAGATGTTTTTGATAACTAGAAGTTAATTTTTACCGCACATTTGCGTATGAGACGCAGGTGTGCGGTATTTTTAATTTATTCGATGGATTTATGCTTGACAATTTAAGGTAAGCGTCTCTTTGATGTAATATAGCTAACTTGATTTAGGAGACGAAGCATGGCAAGTGATATGGATTTGGAGCAGGAGCGAGAAGAAGAATTAAAGCGACTCGAGGAAGATGTCAAAAATTCTGATGTCGCGCTTGATAAGCTCAACAGCGAATATGAAGAGCAGATGGATGAGATGGCAGAAGAGCCGGAACAGGAACATGGGAAAGTATGGCTTTTCTTTGGCAAACTGCATAAAGCATTAGAGAAGAATCTTGGAAGAAATATAATCATCGGCGTGTATGCAATAACGGTGATAAGAATCATAGCTGATTTAGTTATGTTTATGAGGGGCGTATTCTATGTGGATTATGCAATGGTTCCGCGAAATTTCTTTTACTATTTTTTTTCAATCGTAATACCTTATGCAGTCTGGATATGGAGCACAAAACAGAGTTTCACATTCTTTGCATTCACGAACAGAAAGATGCGGGGACTGTGGATTGCATCTATTTCCCTTTGCGCAGTGATACTAAACATTATGTTCCTGTGTACATGCATGGTTGCTGTTCCATTAATCATGCTTATACCCGTATCTCCAGATGTAACAGGGTCCATGATTGTAAATCTTGCCAGGTTGGTAACATTTATGCTGCCTGTATTTGTATTTGCTTCATGTATCAAGGGGTTCATTGATATTTATCAGTTTACCGGTACTAAGGAGCTTATCTATAAATTCAAGGTTGACAGAAATCTTGACCTAAGAAGGAATAAGGCTTCCTGCTATGATTATGCTATCGCAAGGGATAGAAAGACCGGAAGAATATACAGGGTAGCGGAAGTTATAAGAACCATGCACCTGCTTATTATCGGTGCAACTGGTTCGGGTAAAACCAGCATGAACTTTCTTCCGGGTATTGCAAATGACCTGAAT
Source organism: Desulfovibrio piger (assembly GCA_963590775.1). GTDB lineage: Bacteria > Bacillota > Clostridia > Lachnospirales > Lachnospiraceae > Lachnospira. The sequence continues at coordinate 39,951 of CAVAPS010000020.1, read as the reverse complement.
ACAAGGGTTAAAAATGAAAATACACAGAAGAAGAAAGTACAGCAGATGCTTGATAAGGGTGAAGTAACCCTGATTGATAATATTAAAGACTGTGATTTTGACAAGTCCCATTTCAGGGCTAAAGATGCAGCGGCTAAAAAGAAACTTGAAAAGATATTTAAGGATAATCCACTCTGCGGCATAACTGTCGTAGCACCTAATGATTCTTTAGGTGATGATGTTTATCGTCTGGCAAAAAAGAGAGGTATGACTAAGATTAATCGTATTGATCCTAAGCTGGTGAATGGTAAGCATAAAGAGGATTTCATTGGATTTAATCCGCTGTTTATATCTCCGGATATAACAGACGCAGACAGAAATATAGAGATTGTAAACAAGGCAAGAAATTTTGCTAATGTGCTGCAGGCAATATTTGATGCGTCAGGCTCTTCGGATCCATATTTCTCGAACCTTAACAAGGTTTTAACAACCAGTTTAACCACAGTAATCATTAAGGCATACCCAATACTGCATGTTAAAATGCCTGCCAAGTATTCTCAAAAGCAGCCAACACCGCAGGAGTTCTATGATATTATGTCAGATTTTGGGTTGGTTCAGGATTATGTTGATGTCATGAATGAGTATATCAAGGATAATCCGGAAGAGAGAAACGAATATAAGAACAGAATTAAGTACCTTGAAGACAGACTGTTAGGTGACGGCGCTGAGAAAATGAAGGAGCAGTCAACCGGTCTTTTGAATATTATTGATGATGTACTGGCTAATCCATTGATAAGAAATATCCTTTGCTGTGAAAATTCAATTGATATTGACAAAGCTCTGGCAGAGAATCATGTAACTATTGTCAACTATGATATTTCTTTAGGCTCAGACAGCAGGGCATTTGGCTTATTCTTCCTGATGAACTTTCAGACAGCCGTTTTTAGGCGACCTAAGAACAACAGACCACTTAATTTCCTGTATATCGATGAGCTGGCATGTTTACTGCATCCTTCATTCAGCAGAATATGGCAGTTATATCGACAGTATCATGTCTGCGCTGCATGTATCATACAGAACTTCAGCCAGTTTGATGAACAGCCAAGCACTAAGTTCCTGTTGAATGTTGCACTTAATAACAGCCGTACTCATATTGTGTTTGGTAATTGCGGACCGGACGAGATGAAATATTATCAGGATTTGATGGGCGAAGATTATATTGTAAACATGCAGAATACCATATCTGAATCAGCATTGTCGCTTGAGGATACATCACTTTCATATTCTACAAGAACAAGCATAACTAAAGACAATGTAATTTCTGGCCGTACAGTCAGAAATCAGGACTTCAAGGAAGCATATTTATATACTTCACAGAAGAATAACGCTACAGACATGTTCCCGGTTTTACTTGATTTCCTTGATGAAGAGGAAGATACAAAAAATATGGCTACAGTATATGTGGTTAAATGGGATGAGTATTATTCCTATGAAAAAGCTGCCGGCACCAGCTTTAGAGGGGAAAAGAGTGCTGCCGGTGTTGTAGTTAATCATAAGCCGGCTGTGCCTGTAACAAGTACAGTAAAGGTTAATGGTGCGGATATTGTCCTCGGAAATTTCGATGAAAAGGCATTCTACGGTGTAGGGTATAAATCTGAGGCGACTGTCAGCAACAAATATAAGAACACTGTTAAGAAAATGAGGGATGAGTTAAGGGAGAAAGCAGACAGAGAATCTGACAGCGGTATAGCATCAGGTGTTGTAGTATCTTTTCCTCAGAACAATTCCAGCGAGAATGCTTCAAAGATGGAGCACCAAATGAATGTTTCTGATCCAATGGATTCGATTCTTGGAAGAATGGGAGCAAAACTCCAGGATTCCTCCGGTGAAGAAAATGATAACGGTAAGGAATTGGAAGATGTAAGGAATGATGCAGATACGGGAGCTGCACGAGAAGAGGAAACTGATGATGAAAATATCTCTGTGGAAATGTGCAACAGCATTGATGATATTTTAAGTAACATTGCGAAAGGCAGGAAATAACAAGTATGCTACAATACTTGTTAAACGGAAGGATTATATTTATGAAATTTGGAAAAGCAGGAAAAAATAAGCACGCTGAAAAAATAAATTTATTGAACGGAAAACCAGCTTCAGGGGATACAGAAAAGCAGGATATCAGAACAGAAGATATCAAAGACGATGGAATATATGAGCTTGAATTATCTCCCAGCATAGTGCCGGAAAACAAGCCGGTGGAATCACCTTTTATTTTCAGGAAGGGATTGAAGATTAAGAGCAGGGACAGTAATGAGATTACTATGAAAAAATACATGAAGATGGATGAAAAGGGTAATCTTACTATTACTGACAGGTTAATTCTTAAAGAGCTTGTCAGGCTCAATATTGCTACAAGCAGGAATTTAAAACTTGTTCTTGGCTGTGACAGCTTAAAATCAGAGCTTAAATTCCTGATTAACAATGGATTAGTGAAAAAGTTTTATTTTTCTTATCCTTCAGGAGAGGCAGAAGTTAAGACGGTGGATTTTTACGCCCCGGCAGAAACAGTAAGAAAGGTAAGGAATATAGGGGTTTCTCCTTTCAGTAAGCTGAAGCTGTTTGATGTGCAGATTGATACTCCGCTTGACAGCTTAAGACGCCTGGAACTCAACATGTTTGATACAAGTTTCGTAAATGAACATGGACATACTATTGATACCCGTTATGTTGATTACTATTTCCTGAACAGGTACAAGGAATTCAGCATGACTGTTCCGTATATGTACCGAATGAAGAAGACAGAACTGGGCCAGAAGTTTGTTATTATTCCACTGTGCTCAAGGCGGAGTCCTAAATGGAGAGCCGAGCAGTTTAACAACATGATAAATATCGTTGAGATTTGCGAGATAGAATTTAAGGGATATACACCTCTGTTTATTGTCAATGTAGAAGATAATTCTATGGCATGTGAATCAGAGGCAGGAAAAAGCGGGTATCAGCAGCTTAAGTCTGTGCCGATATTCTATGTAAGCGACTGGGTTGTAAATAACAGCCCAATCCTTGATAATCTGATTATTGTTAAGGATTATGTAAAGGATAAATATGAGCTTGTGAGCCTGAGCATCTAATGATGCGACTGACGCGGCTTTGCGGGCAGCAGAAGAAAATATGTCAGATTTGGTAAAGAGTTAGTATCGTTTCCAGATATTAACTCTTTTTTTGATTTTATTAACTCTCTTTTTACATTTTTAGTAAATTTAATTTTCTAAAAAAGAACGTTGACAACGCTTCAAAAGCGTCCGTCAAATTAGCTGGGGTTGGAACATTCAACCATTAATTAAAAGAGGTTAATGTCAACTACTCACCACCTAAAGGTAGTGGGCTTGTAACTGCCTAGTCGTAGTATCGGCTTTCGCCTCCGACCTTTAAACCCCAATAAGTATTGCTACTTAAAGTGGCGTTACATCATAGGGTGGTTGACAGCACCCTTTACAGCAAAGTTTACTCGGCTGTAACTGTACTAGGTACTTGACTATTTTCAATATAGTTTATTCCCATACGGTACAGATTCATAGCTCCAATGCGGTCATCATTAGATTTATAGCCACAGTTTTTACAATTAAACAAATGTATCTTTTTCTTACGATTAGCCTTTTCAACGTGTCCACAGATAGGACAACACTGGCTTGTGTAAGCAGGATTAACCTTAATCACAGTAGACTGATTCTGCTTAGCTTTGTACATAAGTTTCTGTTCAAGGTCATAGAACGACCATGATACAGATACATAGCGGTCTTTTGTTTTAACTCGCTCTGTGGCACTTCTGATACCTGACAAATCTTCAAGCACGAACAATGTATGCTTTGGATTGTTTTTCACGAGTGCCTTTGATACTTGGTGGTTTACATCTTGCATCCAACGGTTTTCTCGTGAGCCGATAGCTTTTATTCTTCGTCTTGCAGATGGAGTCTGACGCATTTGAAGTTTTTTACGAAGTTTTGAATAGTTGGCACGTTTCTGCTTAATGGTCTTGCCACTGACAAAACCTGACCTATGCTTACTGTCATAGGTAGCAACGACAAAGTTAATACCTCTGTCAATACCTACAACATTACAGATGTCAGAAATATCACTTTCCTCGACACCATAGGTTACAGGTATATGTAAAAAATACTTGCCATGTTTATTTACAAGCTTGGCAGTACCAAACTTATAGATTGTATGGTCAAAATATTTAGACATACCTTCAGCAAAATATGGTAACTTTACACGACCTTTTAAGGTATTTATTGAAAAGCAGTTCTGTGTTAGGGAATAATCCCTGTTCCAAACAAGGTCATACTGAGGTTTCTTGAAAGATGGCTTAATCCACTTGGATTCATTCTCAAGGATAGTCTTGTATCTGGCTATAACAGTCTTAAAAACAGACTGAGCCATTTGGGATTTAAGCCCAAATTTTTCTCGAAGTATAGAATACAAAACTTTATTGAGAGAGAACTGTTTTAGGTCATGAGTGCGGAATACATAATCAGATACATAATTACAGGCGTTAGAATATACGGACATGGATTCGTCAAGCAAAGCTTTGTCGTTGACTGTAGCAGATATTTGTATTTTCGCTGTAATGGTTATCTGTTCCATAAAGATGCTCCTTTTGTTGATGTTTCACTAAATATATTATGAACTATTATTTAGTGAAAATCAATATATGGAGGTGAATTATGGATAACAGATATAACCGTCATAACAGAAGAAAATACAGTCTTAAAGTACACATTGTATTGGTTACAAAGTATCGTAAACAACTTCTCAAGGACAATGTTGCTGACGATGTAAAGCAAAAGATTTACGATATATGCAATTCTAACAGCTGGAATATTATTGCCATGGAAACTGACAAAGACCATATACATTTTCTTATCAGCTACGATGCTACAGACAGAGTTTGCGACATTGTAAAACAGATTAAGCAATAAACCACACATTACTTATGGCAAAAATACTTTAATTTCTTGTCCAAACAGTATTGGAAGAAGAAAATTTTTTGATCTGATGGTTATTTTGCTTGTAGTATAGGCGAAGTATCGTCCGCCACCATACAAAAGAACATTGAAAGCCAAGGTTAATGGCTAAAAATTTACATGGCTCCTCCCACCTCACAAGGGAAGTGGGTTTCCACCTACAACCAAACGAAAGGATTTTGTTTATGAAAAGTGTAAGAGATCCGCCAGAAATAATTAATGTACTTTCCAACACTAGATTCTAAGAAAGGGGAAAGATATATTTAATGTTAATGGCATGAAATATATCAGATATATCAAATAAATTATGAAAAGGCGAATAACAGCAGCTATGCTTGCCGCGATTCTTGTAATTGGTTGTTTCCCGTCAGGAGGAATGACTACGGTAAAAGCTGATGAATCGAAAACAGAAAGCAGCATCCTGACAAAGATATCCGAAGATGCTGTGTTAAATTACAATCCTGAAACAGGAAGATATGAAGGAACAGCCAAATTACAGGTCACCGGAATACAGGATGAACAGTGTATAGTTCTTAATGTAAATGACATTAAAGATACAAATGGCTGTACCCTTGACATTACCTTTATAGTTGATGAAGTAACATTTAACAACTTACGCATTGGTAATACATATGAGGTAAGAGGGTATCTGATGAATAAGGATACCGGTTTTGAACTTCTTGACAAGGATGGCAGCAGGATAACAGCTACAAAGACATTTACAGCAGAAGCAGCAGACCAGACAGTTGAGATGGAGTTTATACTGGATTCATCACTTCTGGAAGGCGTAACGGTAACTGTTTTTGAAGATGTTTATTATAATGGTGTAAGAGTTGGCTCGCATTGCGATATAACTGATGCAGACCAAAGCATTTTTTATCCAAAAATAAGAACATCTGCCGCAGACGGCAATACAAACAGCCATGTAGGTGTTGTCGGTGGTAAGTCAACGATAATCGATACAGTGACATACACTAATCTGATTGTCGGCAAGACTTATACGGTAAGCGGATACCTTATGAATCAGGATACTAACACAGCTATACTTGACAAAGATGGTAATAAGATTACATCTTCAAGGACATTTACAGCTGCAACAGCGAATGGTTCAATAGATATTACTTTTGAATTTGATTCAAGTGAAATGGAAGGCTCTACTGCCGTAGTATTTGAGGATTTATATCATAATGATATCCGAGTAACCACGCATAGTGATATAACTGACTCTAATCAGTCGATTTTGTATCCGAAGATAAGGACAAAAGCACATGATAAGAGCACAGGAGACCATAATGGTACTGTAGGACCTGAAACAACAATCATTGATACTGTCATATACAGTAACCTTGTTGCAGGCCGTGAGTATACACTAAAGGGATATCTTGTTGACAGGGCTACACAGATGCCTGTACTTGACAGCACAGGAAATCTTATAACAGCGACTAAGAACTTTGTTGCAGACGGTCCTGATGGAACTATAGATATGGAATTTACACTTGACTCAACAGGACTGGGAGATCATATTCTTGTTGTATTCGAAGATATTTTTGATACAGAGACGGGTGTTAAACTCACAACCCATAGTGATATTGGAAGTGAGGAGCAGAGCATTTACTTTATTGATATAAAGACACAGGCGCATGATAAATATACAGGAAACAATGTCGGCACAGTTACAGAGAATGCCGTAATTGTAGATACAGTAACTTATCATGGATTAATTGTGGGTAACACTTACACAGTAAGCGGATATCTCATGGTTAAGAGTACTGGTAAACCTCTGCTTGATAAGAAGGGAAATAAGATAACAGCCAGAACAACATTTGATGCTGAACAGGCAGACGGAACGGTTGACATGGTGTTTGAGTTTGATTCTTCCCTGCTGGCAGGAGAGACAATTGTATGCTTTGAGAAGGTCTACCACAATGGAATTGAGGTGGCTTGTCATGAAGATTTAAATGATGAAGAACAAAGCACTTTTTATCCTGAAATTAAAACAACAGCTAATGATGGTATTAGCGGAACTAAGTATAACAATGGTGCAGAGGATATCGTGATTGTTGATACTGTATCATATAAAAACCTTATTGTTGGTAAGGAGTATGTAATTAAAGGTGTCTTAAAGGATAAGGCAACCGGAAAATCAGTAATTAATAAGGCAACCGGAAAGGAAATCACAGGTGAGGTTAAATTCACAGCTGAACAGAAAGATGGCAGCATTGATGTGACATTTAATTTTACAAGAGCTGATTTAGCAGGTCGAACAGTAGTAGTTTTTGAAAAATTATATCAGAACGAAATTGAGGTAACTGCTCATGAAGATTTGAGTGATGAAGGACAGACGATTGTTGAGCCTACTAAAATAGGCATTATTAAGATTGATGATACTTCCAAGACTAAAAAGCCTTTATCCGGAGCAACTTTACAGATTCTTGATAAGGATGGAAATGTAGTAGAGGTTGAAATCCTTACTGAAACTAAGGACGAGAATGGTAATATAGTGGCAGCAGTAAAGAAGGCAACTTCTTTTGTGTCAGGTTTAGAAGAAACAGTAATCGTAGGATTAGAGCCGGGAACATACAGGATTCATGAAGTGGCAGCTCCATGGGGCTACGAACTTACAGAAGATGTTGTATTTGTTCTTGGAGATAAAGTGGAATTACAGCATTTTGTAATGGCTGATGAAGCCAAAGTGGGACTGATGAATTTCAGCTACAATGAGAAAAAGGATTTTGAAGTTGCAGCAGATTCAGCATTAGTTACACCACAGACAGGAGACAGTTCAGACATGTTAAAGTACATGGTTATTATGCTGGTTTCTGGTATTGCACTTTTAGGCTGCTTATTCGGAAAGAATAAAAAAGCATTCATAAAGGTGTTTGGAGCAGTTTTTGTATTTCTTGCAGTAGCATTTGCAGGTAATAACAAAACTTACGCAGCAACTACATTCACAGAGGAAGAGAAATTTGAATCTGAGAATAAGGAAGCTGAATATGATTTTAAAAAGAATAAATCAAAAGATGGTGTGGATTACACATTAACTGATGTTAAGTATGATGTAAAGGCTAAACAGATTGCTAACATCACAAAGACCAATACGGTTCTTGTAACAGATGCAGCTCCTGTATTTGAGGATTCCATTGTCGAGAATGGAATAACTTACAGGCTTAAATCAGTCACTACGGCTGAAGGCGATATGGGAAGCCGTTCTGTTACATACACAAAAGTATATACATACAATGGTTTAACAAAAACCGACGATATTCCGGCAGTTGTAGCAGGAAGTGTTCGTGACGAGGCAACTAATGAGGTTAGCACTGTAAATATGACTCAGACAGGTCTCGTAAAGAAGAATGAACAGAAGAGTGATGATTTTGTTTTTTCAATTAATGTGGTTAGTGGAGCTTATTTTATGTATAAGGATAACCTTGTTGAATATAATGCCGAGAATCCTAACCTTATGCAGTATAAGGACAGTATTCTTGAGGATTTAGGGTTATCTAAGGATATTTATACAGTTGAATCAATCGAATGGACAAGTGAGCCGGAAGCTGATGCAGACGGAATGGTCCGCAGGACAGCAACTGTTAAGGGTTATAAGGAAATTGCTGATTATGAAGCAACATATGTGGCTACGGTGGATTATCCAACAGCTAATGTAGTTTACACTGCAGATTATGAAGCAGATACAACAAAGAACACAACTTTTTATGAAATTAAGGGTACAGCAACATACCAGCTTACAAGTGAAATTGTTGACGAGAATGCATCAGGCAATAAGAAAACTGATTTTAAGTCAGTATTTAAAAATCCTGTTGTAGTTGGCAGTTTTTCAGCAGTAGTAATTGTTATTATTGCTGTTATTGCTATTGTTCTTTGGAAAAAGAAATCAGAAAAAGAAGTAGTGGAATAATCTATTTCGCACTGGTCTTAAATTGAAAAATGTCACAATCCCCTCTCTTTCCAACGGAGAGGGGATTTGTGGTATTAATAGTGCATGTAATTATTTAGTAAAATGCCGCTTTGTAATATTTCTGTAACAATTTTTGACATGTGTATGTATTGAAAACTACAGAAAAAGGCGGTATTTTAAGGTTAAAGATAGCACCAACCACATTTTGCTATCAGAAAACTATTAATTATCTAAAAGTCTTTTAGGAATAGGGTTTATCTCGAGTAAAGAGGAATCGAGGTAAGCTGGTATGATTAAAAGAAATTTATTAAAGGGTGCAGCAGTGTTTTTATCATGCTGTTTAGTATTTACATCTGCAGGCTGCGGAAAGAAGAAAAATGTTTCAGCTGAAAATACTACAAAGGCTGTGACAGAGCAGGAGACTAAGGAAACCAAAAAGACAAAAGAGGAACAGGTTACTATTGCAGTCAAGGACTCAGAGGGTAACACAGTAGAAGTTGCCGGTATTGTCGAGACAAAGGACAATGGCGAAAAAGTTGTTATCATTCAGGATCGTGATGGTAATAGAACGGAAATTAAAGCTGATAATTACGAAGAAAGTTCCAGTGGCACAATTACAATCACTGATGAAACTGTGTCTAATGAGATTACGGAAGCTGCGAAGGACGACAAGATTCCGAAGGCTGATGAGGTTATTCCTACCAAGCCATCAACTGATATAGCTGATAACGGCAATAACAGTAACGGTGGCAGCAGTTCAGGCTCTGGTGATAACAATAATGGCAACAATAACAGCAATAACAGTGGCAACAGCGGTAACAGTGGTAATAATGGCAGCAGTTCTTCAGACAATGGCAGTAACTCAGCCCCTGGCGAGACTGAGACAAAGCCATCAACACCAAACACACCTTCACATGAGCATAACTGGGTGCCAGTCTATGATTATATACCCCATGAAGCAGTAAAGGAAAAAGTTTGGGTAGTTGATAAGGCTGCCTGGGACGAACCTGTGTATAAAACCGTCTATATTTGTTTGCAGTGCGAAAATGGTGAATGTAGCGTATGTAGGGAAAGAGGAGTAGAACAGTCAGAGTTTTCTTCATCACAGGAAAGAAGAGAACATCAGTATGATTGTCAAGATAATGGTGGTAGCTGCATGAATTCAACCAATAGAAAAAAAATAGTGGATTATATTCATCACGATGAAGAAGGTCACTATGAAACAGTTACAATAAGTGAAGCATATAATGAGCAGAAATTAGTTGGCTACAAGTGTTCTTCTTGCGGGGAGACAAAATAATGATAGTAACAGGCCTGATTAAGATATCAGTTTTGAATCGAGGTAAGCTGGTATGATTAAAAGAAATTTATTAAAGGGTGCAGCAGTGTTTTTATCATGCTGTTTAGTATTTACATCTGCAGGCTGCGGAAAAAAGAGTAAGACAGTAACCACCGAGAGCACTACTAAGGCTGTTACAGAACAGGAAACTAAGAAGAATGCAGGCAGTGAGGAACAGGTTACTATTGCAGTCAAGGATTCAGAGGGTAACACAGTAGAGGTAGCCGGTATTGTTGAGACAAAGGACAATGGCGAGAAAGTTGTTATCATTCAGGATAGGGACGGCAATAGAACGGAAATTAAAGCTGATAATTACGAGGAAAGTTCCAGTGGCACAATTACAATCACTGATGAAACTGTGTCTAATGAGATTACGGAAGCTGCGAAAGACGATAAAATTCCAAAGGCTGATGAAATTATTCCTACCAAGCCATCAACTGATATAGCTGATAACGGCAATAACAGCAACGGCGGCAGCAGTTCAGGCTCTGGAGATAACAATAATGGCGGCAATAACAGTAGTAACAGCGATAATAATGGCAGCAGTTCTTCAGATAACGGCAGTAACTCAGCCCCTAGCGAATCTGAGACAAAGCCATCAACCCCAAACACTCCTTCACATGAGCATAACTGGGAGCCGGTTTACGAGACAGTTCACCATGATGCCGTAACAAGAGAGGAGCAGGTATGGGTAGTTGATAAGGCTGCCTGGGATGAGCCTGTGTATACTAAATATTATGTATGCATTCAGTGCGATAGGGGAATGTGTGAACATTGCATTTCCGAAGGAATAGTACAGGCAGAATTTTTAACAAATGATGAAAGAAGTGAGCATCAGTTTTCATGTATGGAACATGGTGGTAGTTGCATGAATTCTACCACAAGGAAAAAGATTACTGGATATACACACCACGATGAAGAAGGTCATTATGAAACACAGACAGTTACAGTAAGTGAAGCATATGATGAGCAGAAATTAGTTGGCTACAAGTGTTCTTGTGGGGAGACAAAATAATGATAGTAACAGGCGTGATTGAGATATCAGTATTGAATCTCACCTGCTGCCAGGTTTTCCTATCTTCCCTATCTGCAGACTGCGGAGAAAGAAAAAGAGAAAGACAGTAACAGATTAGAAATCAAGAAAAATGTTGGTGATGAAAAAGAGGGGCATAATAATATGCCCCAATGTATTCACCATAGAAAATGAAGTATGTCGGAAATTTTTACATGGGAATACAAGGCTAGATTATATCTTTTTATATGATTTAGCAACAGAAATTATCAATAAATGAGAAGTTCTTAAAAAATGGGAGGCGTAAACATGTTCTCAAAAAGACCGATTGGAATGAAATATGAGATATTTAACGAAGAGATTAAGGAGCAGCTTTTAAAGGAAAATTTCATGAATATGCTGTACAGTCCAGACGGTACAATCATGAGCTTTAGATGCCCCGGAAAGAGTTGCGGAAAACCTGTAAAGATAGGTTTTCAGAAATGTCCGTTTTGCCATACTCGCCTTAAGTGGAAGTATCCTTTTAAGGAGAGAAAAGCGAATCTTGTAGAGACACCTATGCTCAGCAATAAAAATTAATGATTGATTACATCAAGGGGAAAATTGTAAGTGATGGAAATGGTACAGTTTATAAATAGTAAATTATACGGAAGGTATTACCCTGTTAAGGAGAGTGAGGAATACTTAAAAGAGCATGGGGAATATTTCAGACAAAAGGTAAAAAATGAAATAGTTTTCATTCAGGATTATGCTTACAGCTATGAGCATGACGAGTGCAGAAATTGGTTAAAACCCGAAAGATTTTTATTTTTTCCATTAAAAAAGAATAAGCTAGAAAATAAGCAGACAATGGAACGAATACGGAAAAAACTTGAATCTATTGACCAACAGAAACAGGTATTGGAAGATATCCTTTCTAAACCTCTGTCGGAAATAACAACTGAGGAGATTAATCATTTTTATGAGTTAAGGTATAAAAGACGGAAAAAAGAACTTGTAAAATTAGCTGTATTTGTTGCTATTATAGTTGTTTGTATGTTGGCACACTATTGTTTGATATAATAAATAATACGATAAAGCATTAGTTCTTTTTCCGGCACGTAGGCAGTTAAATGTCATTACCGATATAATTACGCAGGAGGATAAAAAATGGTTGTAACTTTACCTAAAGAAATCTGCGGGCATGGAAATCCAAAGCCGGCGCAGGAAGTAAAAGATATAGATAAAAAAGTAATATATATACCATCTAACCTTCGGGTAGGTGAAGTTGAAAATATTCTCAGGGAATCTAGAGAGAATGCAACTGACAATTGGAAAAATCCGGTGTACAGGAAGTTTAAAATAAAAACATATATAGGGGATTTACTGGCGGTTTCAGTTTGCTATCTAATTTTCTATTGTTTGATTAACTATCATGTTACATTTCCAATAAAGTATGAGAATATAATTTCAATATTCGGCTGTAAATCAGGATCGTTTAATCTTTTCGTGTTTCTGTTTTATTTGTCATCCTGGTTTGTTATTGTAAGTGTTCTTAGAATTGTATTTATGCCGGATCGGAAAAATTATAGAAAATATGTTGAAAGTGGAGAAATCATTGAAGATAAATATGAGAAAACAGCATTGGAGATATCTGTTATATATGATAATGTAGACCGCTTCATTGATTTTTATAGCTGTATAAATGATGATTCAGAATATATATACAGTTTAAATGAAACAAATGATACATTAATTGTCGAATATCCTCAGAGAATAGGAACAGGACAGGAAAAATTTTATTTTGGTCCGGAAATAACTGAAATTGTTGATGAAAAGAGAGGAATAATTGATTTCTCGAAGTTAGATAGATTGTATGGGTTAATTTGATTTGTGTATCCCTAGATTCACAGTATATAGCATTAAGAGAAAATTAAAAAGGAGTTTTTCATGGGTGATACAATAGGAAAAATAACATGTATACCATCTAATTTGCAAATTAATGATGTTGAAAGGATTATTAAGGAAGCTAAAGAGAATGCGACTGATAATTGGAAAAATCCAGCATATAGAAGAGTTAAAATAGAGATGTTATTGTTTTCATTGCTATTTGACGCTGCTTTCTGTATTGTCGTGTATCTGCTATTTGCCAGATATATGGTGATAATTGGAGAATATGAAATGTTAGTTCCTCCGGACAAAGATATTACATATAGATTAGGTGCAACTTTATTATATATCATGTATTGGACTTTTGGGTGGATTATGGCAAAAGAAGTCGTGGAACGCAAGAATAAAGACCATTTTGTAAAGTATGTGAAGAGTGGGAAAATCATCATAGATAAATTTAAGGGCTCTGAAAAGGAAATATTAAATTCATATAATACAGTTTCTGAATTCATGAATTTTTATAATGATATTAAAGAAGATGGAAAATACTGCTTTAGATTTGATGAAAAGGGAGAGCAGCTTGTAGCTGAATATTCACTTCCAATAGATTCAGAGAGGATAACATTTCATTTTGGTCCGGAATTGTCTTTGATTGTTGATAAAGAAAAAGGAATAATTGACTTCTCAATACTTGATTCGCTGTATGGGTTAGTTTAATTTGTCCTAATTTGATGTTGCGGTAAGAAATTTGGAGGTTGTTCATGAATAAAAGACAGTATAAGAAATCAATAAAAAAAATAAGTAAATCTTATTATGATTATGATGAACTTTATTTTGGTTCAATAGTAAAAAATTCTAAAAGTGCAGAGGTTTGGTATAAAGATATGTTAAAACATGTGAGAAAGTATAAGTCTCCAAGTGATTGTACTCTTGATATACCAAAATCTGATAAAAAGGAATTATTAATTATTAATGACGGAGGTAAAAAGTGTGAATGAAGTGGTAAACGGTGATTCTCTGATAGCCGTAATGGAACAATTTTGGAGAGAGCTTGTAGAAGTGGTACGAATGCCAACATTGCATATTGAATTATTTAAAATAATACTAGTTCCTTTTCTTATCTTATTTATATTAAATGTGGGTTGTTATGTTTATTTTAATAAGAAGATTTCAGTTGCAGGTATTATCATATCTCTGATAGTTGCAGTCTATTTTCTGATGACATGTATATGGATTATTTACACTACTTTCGGTATTAGAACCAAAACATGGATAAGTTTATTCCCAGCCTATCCGATAGCGTTTATGCTGGTGCTCAGTATTGTGATTAGAAATTTGATAATGAAAAATAGTAACGAAGATATGGAAGAAAGCGAGGAAGTTTAAATATGGAATATGCAGCTTGGGCTTTGTATTGCTATATTGTAATACAGCTTATTAATGATGGAAGACAAGCAAAATCAAAGAAACAGGGTAGTGAACCAAGAGGCGCTTATTATTATAAAATAAAAGGACTTATTCACGTTACTATAGGATTATTTGGAACTATAGTAGTTCAGTTAATGGATGCCATATTTGGTGAATATTTACCAGATACAGCTATTGCACAGAGAACAGAGCTTATGCTTGTTATTGCATTCCTCGGTTTGTTTATTCTAGGAGTGATTTATATTGCTAAGAGTATTATGTCAAGAATACCATAAATTTACTGGAGCTTTGTAAGTAGTTCATATACCATAATTATAGAAGTGAAAAGATATAACAACATTTAAAAATTAAATGCCCACCCCGCTGTAAGCAAGGTGGGCTTCTCTAATTAGAGACTATTAATCCGACTTGGAATCTCTCTTTTTGAGAGAATTCCTAAGAGGCATCTGTTTACACAAATGCTTATCTTGATATTAAGTATAGCATAAAAAGCGACAATATTCAACAAAATTCGACATGAAAGAATATGGTATTGATAAAGCGAATCAAGTTGTATATAATATAAATGATAAAATTATGATAAAATAATGATAAGATTATGATATCGAATACAAGGAGGTTTTCTATGATACAGATTAGACCAGTTTCGGATTTGCGTAATAATTTTACTGAAGTAGAAAAAGCCGTCGAGTGTGGAGAGCCAGTGTACTTGACGAAAAACGGCTATGGCACTATGGTTGTACTTAGCATAGAGGCGTACTCAAGCCTGACAGATGGCGTTGAAGCAGCACTTGATGCTGCTGACAGGTATGCAGAAGAGAATGATAGAAGATATTCACATGAGGAAGTTTTTTCTAATCTCAGAAGGAGGATAAATGGCTGATACAAAATATACATTGAGATATCTGCCATTGTTCTATGACGATTTAGAGGAGAAGGTTGTGTATATTGCTGAAAAACTGCATAATGCGAAAGCTGCACATGATTTACTTGATGCAGTAGAAAATGCAATATTGGAGAGACAGCCAGTGGCAGAGTCGTTTGAACCATTATATTCTTTCAGGGAACATCGTTATCCATATTACAGAATCTATGTGAAGAATTTTGTGATTTATTATGTTGTAATAGACGATGAGCCGGATAATAAGATTATGGAAGTCAGACGCATTTTGTATAATAAGCAAGACAAAAAATTCCTGCTATGAGATATAAAAATATTGAGCATCTGATTTACCTGTGATATAATATGTAAGGCAAAATGATGCAAGAAACCGTAGGTAAATAAGCCCCCACAAGTTTGTTATATGTGGGGACTTATTTTAATTTTAGAGAGTATTATGCCTTGTGTGAGACTATCAATTAATTATCATGGTGATGTATTATGGGTGTCATATACTTGACAATATATTTTGATGTGTTATTATAATAACATATTTTAATTTTTTGTTTGGAGCAGAACCAGTGGTTTTACTTGGTGTTTATAGTCTTTTCTGGCTATAGAAAATTGATAAGTGTATTGCAAATATACTTATATTAATGATACAAATGTATTATGTCGTCGCTGAGAGCGGCGTTTTTTTATGCCTTTAAAAAGGCTGATTATATTGCATTTGTGATTAACCACAAATTAATCACAATGTGATAGAAGTGCCTCGTGGGTACAGCCAAAAGTATCGATTAGATACAGGCAAAAGATCAATTCCACTAGGAAGGAAGTGCTGCAGACAGCTCACATTTTCCTAGATTACGGAAAGGCTACTGTCTTTTCGCAGTCTGCTTAAGCAGACAGATGTTTTAGATGGTGTCTTGATGTTGGAACGAGACATCATCTTTTTTTATATTCCATTTAATGTCGGAGTATAATGAACCTAAAGGGGTTTCCCTTATGGTTACTTATTTTGTAGCCAGAGAGGGAAATCTAAATTACAAGGATTCTCTTTCTGTTTATATAGAGTGATGTTTATATAGAGTGAAAGGAAGGAGTGTTGTGATATGGCAAATGGTTATATGGAGGTAAAGAAACATCAGCCATGTTTAATCTGTGGCACAGCTGATTGGTGCTGCAGAGTACCCGCAGAAGACGGTTATGGCGATGTGCATATCTGTAAGAGGTATACAGATCCGCGAGTAAATGCAGCAAATCCGGAAGGAGATGTTATTGGCTATGACGGAAAATTGTATGTCTTTCTGGGCGTAAGCAGAGCAGGCTCAGGAATATACAGACCAGAGGATGAAGTTGCGGAAGCCGAGGCACATGGATTCCATGTGTGGAGAAAAGGAGCTCATGATGTTGATGCTGTTCAGGGAAAGCGACAGTTTAAGAAAGAACTTATTCCTGTCGGCATTGTGGAAGAAGCAGACGATGAGAAGAAAGATTTGGCTTATCGAATGCTTATGAGCTTTTATCCATTAAAGGCAAGTCACCGGACATGGCTTGAAGGTGACGGCTGGCGAGATGTTTTTTTCGATAACAGCATGTTATGTTCATTTCCAGCTGACGACTGGATGGAATATTACCACAAGAAAACTGATGTTTTGGAGGCGAATGACCTCCCATCAAGGAGCAGCGTATGTGCAGCCATTATTAATGAGCTGGGTTCGGATGCGCTGCTTGGTGTTCCCGGTTTTTATTTAAAGAAAGATAAAAGAACCGGAGAAAAATATTGGTACTTTGAAGCCAGATCCGGAATAGGCTTCCCTCTCTTTAATGAGAAGGGACAGATAGTTAGAATCCGTGTGCGTATGGACTTTATGGATGTAAGTAAATCTTATCAGAAAGACGATAGGGGATTATACTTTATATCCGAGGACGATAACTTAAAAAGATATGTTTCGTGGAAGGGAGTTATGAAATTAAACCCTGACGGAACACTGGAAAAGGAAACTGATAAAAAGTACCGCTGTACAGGAAAGTACAGAGGAATGTCTTCATTCCTGCAGATTGATGATGTAGAAGCCGGTACATACACTAACTTATATGAGTGTGGTACAGAGGGCAGTAACATAGTCGGTCTGATTAAAAGTAAGGACAGCAATCCGGTCATGGCTATACTTACGGAAGGTGAGAAGAAGGGAATCGTTGGAAGCACTCTTCTTAAAGTGCCATTTTGTATATTGCCAGGCGTAAACAGTTATACAAAGCTGTTTGAGACTAGGATTGGAAAAAACATACTGGAGTATCTTATAAACTCTGGTGTACAGTTTTTCGCAATCGCATATGATGCGGACAGATTAACGAACATCAATGTATTGCGCTCTGAAAAGGGGCTTGCAATGAGGCTCTTGAGAGAAGGACTAAAGCCACTCATTCTTACATGGGATGAAAAATTTGGCAAAGGTCTTGACGATGCATTGATTAAAAATGCCCAGTTGAGGGCAACAGAACTGACTATAGATAATATTGAAGAGTATTATCAAAAGTTAGGGTTGTAAATGGATTTAACCGATAACTAAATAGGAGCAATCCTTGTAGTAACTTGATATGACAGGGATTGCTTAAAGCGGCAGCCTTCCCTGTTATATTCAGATAAAGTATGGTATAATTAAGGAAGGAGAAGAATATGCAGAGAGTATGGTATCATGGGACAAATGAATCTTCTGCACATAATATCTGTGAGCATGGAATTGATTTTACCAAAAGTAAGAAAGAATTGGATTTTGGTAGGGGATTCTATATGACGGATGATAAAAATGTTGCTGAAAAGAGGGCTCGGACACAGACTAAAAAATACAATAGAATATACAGGAAAAAGGATAAACCAGCAGTAGTTGTTATCACAATTAATATAGATATGGTAAATACATTTAATATAAAAAGATTCGATTATTGCAATGAAGAATGGTTGTATTTTATACTGGCAAACAGACTTTCTTATGAATATGTACAACAAAATTGTATGGAGAATAATCTTGATTCGAAATATGATTTAGTGATTGGCTCTATAGCGGATTCAAAGGTTTCTGAAATTGCAAGTCATATTCAGAATAAAGATGTGGCAATTGAGATGGTATCAGTGTATGATGTTCTTACAGAAGATGGAAGAACATTAGGTACGCAGATGTCCTTTCATACAGAGAAAGCTCTGACATCTATTGTATCTATGAAATGTGAAATAATAACTGGAGGTGTTTAAATGATGAATACAAAAGCTTTATCGTACATGAATTGTGTGATATTGAGTTTAATCAGACGATATGATTTATCGGAGCAAGCAGCGACTAATGCTGTGAAAAAGAGTTATTTATACGAATCTCTTCAGAATGAGCCGGAAGAAACTATGCATGATTCTATTAATAGTTCCGCTGATGATGTGTATTATGAAATATTTGGGAAATTACCAATTAATTAATGTATAGCCGCTTACAGAAGACTGTCTTATTCCCTATAGGGAGAGACAGTCTTTTTTATTGCTTTTTCTTTTTGGATATAGTATATTATCTATATATTATTTGATTTTTTGTTTAAATCAACACGATGCTCGTGCTGATTGGTTTTCATGACACTGCTGATGTTATGATAGGAGGATATTTTCAACCAGGTTGATTTTGTGTATTAATGGACTTTGTGATTTTTCACAGAGTCTTTTTTTTATGCTTAGATTTTACCGTGTTGTTAATATAGATAAAAATCCACTCAGGTGGAAATATTAAATGGAGGTACCAGATATGGTAAAAAATGTCAGGAATGTAAATACATTCCAACAGACGGCAGGCAATTATGCCCGCTATGGAGCATTCTACACTAATACGGATATGATGTATCGTTGTGGCAGGGTGCTTAAAATTGAAAACGAGGAAAATAAGGTCACAGTTGTTTTTGAGCCGCACATAGGCGATGGAACGGCTGTGACTTCTTTGCTTCGTGGAGCTGGAGCAGAGAGACATTCAATCGTTACATATGCAGTTGAAATTAACTGTGATACGGTTGAAAAGCTCAAGCAGACAAAAATCTCTAATCAGGAAGCTGATGAAGAGGGAAAGGTATGGGTAGATTATCTTTTAAACGCAGATACAACGCATGGCATAATAATGAGCAATGCTAAAGTAGATTTGCTTTATGATAATCCTCCATATGGATCAGATGGCGAAACGAGATTTGAACAGGTAGCTGAGGAAACAACTTTTAAATACTTAAAGAGAAATGGAGTGCATGTATTTGTCATTCCATATTATCTGATATCGGATATGTCTGATAAGACATACGAAAAGTTTGCTAGAAGTTATTTCAGCAGGTATAAGCCGTTGCATATCTTTAAGTTTGACGACGAGGTATACAAAGATTATAAGCAGATAGTTATAATCAGCCGTCGAAGAGATGCTATAGGCTGTATGCTTGAAGATTTCAAGGCTTGGATTGAATCCGTTAATACTCTCGAAAAAATTCCTTATTTACCAAAGGTAGACGAAGAAATTGATGAGAGATGGAGAGTTTTAGTCTCAAATGGGGGGGATGGTGTAGAGAAGTTCACCACAAAAGTTTTCCTTCCGGAAGAGGCGTTGCCATCATTAAAGAAGAGTAGGGTACTTTGCAGGGGCATATCAGATTTAGCCTGCATGGAAGCCTATACTTCTGAAATTGTTGGAAATTGTATGATGAACTTGAAATTAAAGAAGGATATCCGGATTCCTTATATGTGGAAGGTACAGACTTAGTTGATGGTAAATTAGTATCGGGCAAAGTTAAAAAGAAAATGCCAAGTATTCATCGTGCGTACATTAAGATTCTTTACAAGAAAAAATACAATAAAGGCATTTATCCTGAAAAGACTCTTGATGTTGCCCTTGCAGGTTTATCCCGTTATGTCAGAGAACTTTATTATTCCGAAGATTCTATTGGCGTATATACCAGAGAAGCATATGAAGCCATGCAGAAGGATGAGAATGGCTTCAAATTTGTAGAGATAAAGGGCAAGCGGGAAAGAGTGCTTGTAGTAAGAGGTACAAGACCATATTTTGATGGTCAGTCAACGATATCAGTTAATCAGAATACTCAGAGTCTGGATATTGATATATCACAGTTACCGGACCCTGACAGACCAGTTGCGCAGATGGTTGCTGCCAACATCATTAATGAGTATTTTGTTAAGAAGAATTCTAACAATCCTAACAAGCTGCAGAAATGCGTATTCCTTATTGATGAATGTCATAGGGCGTTCCCTTATGAGGATTCGCGAAAACTGCTTAGTTCCCTCTATAGACAGGTTAGAAAAAGATATGTGGCTATGGGCTCTGTAACACAGGCGCTGGCTGATTATAGCTTATATGAGGAAACTAAGACGATTGTTAAGAACTCAGGCATGAAGATTATGTTTAAACAGTCGAGAATGGATAGAGATTATGTTAAGGCTGCCACACCTCTTACTGAGGCGCAGCTTGATGGAGTCATGAGACTGGGTGGCGCAACCGATGCCAATGGAGCTATAGATGGAAGCCGAAAAGGTGAATGCGTCAGTCGGATATGTAAGTACCGGTCTTGGAAGTAATGACGCTAATAAGATGTGGGAGAAGTATTGCAGGAATAGCGACCTTAAAAATCTAAAGGTAGGTATGATAATAGCTGTACAGCACTCAAGTTTGGTGCCGGGAAGTGATGGCTGGATATATGGACATGTAGGCATTTATATCGGCGATGGTAAGGTAAGGCATAATGTAGGCGGAATAAAGGAATGTACGGTTGAGCAGTTTATCGAATGGTTTGATGTATCCAATACTGTCGGCTGGGGATTTGCTAATCCGAACATTAATTATAAGTAAGAGAGGGATTTTCGATGAAGAAAAAAGATACCGGAGAAAAGTTTCTAATAATTATTGTGGTGATTCAGGATAATGCAGAATCTCACGGAACATCTGCCATTATTGATATTAAGACGGATAAGCCCCTTAGTTATCCCGATGGTGGGTATACGATGCAAAACAGTTATTTATCAAACGCCTATGCTGCGCTTAACTCTAATTTAGGCAAATCATTTGGCAATGGCAGTCTGATGGAGGAAGCAGGTATGTATGCGGCCAATATGGCAGCTACAGGTCAGATTATGTCAACTAAAGATGCTGGTTATAAATTATATAGTGGTCAGGGAAGCAGTGTAAGTGCTGATAAAGTAGTAGCTGTTATTAACAATATATGTAACAGATTTTCATTTGATTCTTGCAATGATGTTTCAATAGGAATTGCAAATAGTGATGCTGGTGAACTGTTTATTGCTGTTGTTGTTAAATAAAAACTAAAAATGAGGTGAGTGAGTATGTCAGCAAGAAAGAAGCAGAAGATTAAGCAGAGCATGGAAGCCCTCTATGGAAGGGATATTGAGGAAGACAGATTTATTAATTATCATTATCATGTGGGAAGAATATGGATCTGCATTTTTTTAGCGACAGTTTTTTTAGCGGCATCGGTTCTAACATGTGCTGTGATTGTTTGTGTCTGGCAGCAGGGCTATGAGGTTGCCATAGGAGAAAAAACAGACGGAACAAGGGTTATAGGTCTTGTAAAAAGTGCGGATATTAAAGCAGAGCTGCAGAAAACAAGTGCCGATGAATTAATATACAATTCTATTCAGACCTGTGATCTGCTTATTGCTGGGGTTCTGCCTATTGCCCTTGTAACTATAGTCGTTATGATTCTGTTCATTAGCAAAGTTATGGAATCACAAAAGTTTATCAGTCGCAAACATGAGTATGACAGGATTCAAAAATTAAAAAATGATGAGCATAACATAAAGACAGCGGAAGGTTATGATTATGCTCATAAGAATGCTCCTGAGATTGTACAGGGGGATGATATTGTTAATTGAGGGAAAAATAAATTTTTGATTGGAGGAGAAGAAGATGGGACAGTTTATTATCATTGCAGCTGTTATTTTTATGATTATGGCTTTCGGATTTATAATGATGTTAATGAGGACAGCAACTATATGTGATGATGCGTGTCAAAGATGTCTTGAAATGGCATTAAGGGAGGATATGAACAATGTATATGGGGAAGAAGAAAGAAAATTGTTATATTAAGTGTACAAGGTGCAAAAAGATATTTAACAATGAATTTTTTGATATGTCTGAATATGGCTATTATATTAAAGACAAGTCAATAAAGAAATTCTTTTGTAGTTACAACTGCATGATGGCATATCGGCACGAAAAAGAAAAGTATGATGAAATCGTAAAAGATAATCAGCCAAATCAGGATTGTCAGAACTACGATGAATCAAAGAAATCAGTTTCAGTAAAAGGCTGCCGGGTTTATTCTCCGGCTGGAATACAGTTCAGTTAAAATAGTGCTGGGCTGGCAGCTTGTTGTGTATTAATATTATAAGTCCCTCTCAAGTTATGAGCTTGAGAGGGATTTATTTGATTATGATTTAGTTATGGATAAATGATAGTTACTCTTTGTTGGTCTTTATGAACTGCTCAATTAGGGCATTCAATTTACTGATAATGTTTTTGTCAGTAATACAGTTGTTGGCTGTTGCGCCTGCATCAAACAGGCATACCACTATAATATTGCAAATTTCCCTAAGCAGACTGACACAGTTTTCATCGAAAGAGAAATCCTTTTTTCCGTACCCGATTAGAGAAGAAGGATAGAGCTCATCGTATGCAAGCTGCATAATTGATAAAAATGATCCTACAAGGGTATTAAAACCTTGACCTTGACCTATATATCTGTTTTTATATACATCATTGAGCATATCATCGTCAATATCAAGACATGTAATTCTGTCCTCATAATTGAATTCATATGATATATTTGTATCGTTTGGGAAGAGTACGCCATAGCCATCGTTTACTGCAGATAACCTGTTATTTATTTCAGAAATATATGAGTATGTATTTTCCTCTTTTTCTCCTATATGTATATTGTGGGGTATCAGGTCAAAGGTAGCAGTCATATAACCATTAACCAGAGGATTTGTATAGGTTTCTTTATCTAAGCTGTATGGAGCATATCCCACGAATTCAAGAGTACTGGTTCCGTTGTAAATTGAGTAATTATCCAAAGATATGCTTATAGCTGATGGGAAATCCTGTGAGTAGTACATGGTGTCATTCTGCCAGCTGTTTTTTATGCATATAGGCTGGATATTTCCTTTTGCCAGATAGAAAAAAATATCCGGTGGAACATGTCCCATTGGTGTAAGTTCACTGCCGAGGGTGTACAGGTAATTCCCTGCATTTTTACTTATTTCTACATTACTCATGCGATAATTTGCAACATCTGCTGAATCACTCAGATAGTAAATGTTGTCGCATTGAGAAATGGCATCATCATAGTCCGAACAAAAAGAATTAACATACTTTTCATCAGATACTGCGCATTTGCTGATGTAATCCATATAACCAGATTTATACAATTGTGCCTCTGTATAATTAGTATTGCAGGCGTTCTTAAGCAGATAGATAATATCAGCGTTATTAAGAGCATCAGGTGTATCAATATTAATTATATGAGTGTATCCCGAAGGGGAGATAACTGGGTATCTGAGTCCTCTATTATATTCTGTGAAGAAAGGTGCAATAAGGCTGCTTCCAGTAGTTATGTTTCTGTTATAGATGCATTTATTGTATTCGGACATGTAATAATTAAACATTTTTGCCCGATTTTCTTCACTTGTCGTCATAATGTATGAATCAGTAAGTATAAGCTCTTTATGGTTATTCATTGAAGAGATAATCTTTGTCAGGGTATCATCCATTACCATTGCAGCAATTAATTTGACAGATAAGCTGTCAGAATGGGGTACAAGAGCCTCCGCTGGTGATGAATGCATTACTCTATGAATAACATTATAGAAATATTTCAGTTCTTCTGCATCTAAATCCTCAAAGTCTTTTAATTCTAATAATGTTTCATCAATTTTCTTCTGCAACTCCCCTAATTGATTTTCAAGCAGACAATATGTGTTCAGGATAGCCGTCGATGTTATCTGTATAGGTTTTTCTTCTTCTGTGTTACAGCCAAGATATGATACAAGGATTTCTGCTGTAGATATGCCGGGCATTGCATTTGCAATAAAAGGACATCTGTATAAAGCATCTGTTATCTCATTCGGAGCCTGTAGAAGAAACATCAGAAGGTTATGATATAAGAAATTTACCTTTATATTTTCAAGATCTAAGGTTTCACCGGCGTTCCTTATCGGTTCGCATAACCTGATATATGATTTTACATCTTCTGCAAATGAATCATATAAATGTGAAAATACATCTTTTATTCGAGAAAGTTTATAATCATTGCTTTCTGATGAAAAGACTATGGCATCTATTTTTTTATAAACACTGTCTAATACAACATCTGTGTCGCACATAAGCATTTCCTCCGTTATTTATGTTATTATTTGATATTATCATCATAATTAATCTGATATGCATTGTCTAGTAGACAAAAGGCTGAAAGATGTTACAAAAGTATTACATCGTTATTAATAATAGCAGGAAAAGGCAACTGGTTTATGCTGCTCTTGACAAAACAATTAAGGATATCTGTTACAAATGCCTAGAATTTTAGTAAAAGTTTGAAAAAGCGCTTGACATAAACAAAACAGCGTCGGCTTAATTTGTGTGTAGTTTTATCATACTGCGCTAATTGCGTGGAATATTGGATGTAGTAGAGAGGTAACTTATGAAATTATTATTTGCTCATGCGGCAGAAGATACTGTACTTAAGCGATTTGTAGACTGCTTAAACAACTGTGGTGTTAATGTTGAAACATTTGATATAAAAAGGACAAGAATCTCCGCATTAGAGGCACTTGATAATGAGCATTATGATGTATGTATTATTGATCGTATGCTGGAGAGCAGAAATAAATTTATGATATCTGATTTTGACAGAATGGTGCTTAATCATGAAGATACATTATTTATTCCTTTCCTGAAGGATGATTTAAAAGGCACTGATTTCATGGTGTCACTTGAAAGACTTGGTATTACTGGTGCAATCTTTGCACAAGACGGAGATGTACAGAACTTTGCCCAAATTATCATAGATAAAGGAAGACCTAAGAAAAAAGCGCGTATTTATTATGGAATTGATTCTGAATCTTCTGTAAGACATGTTGCAGAGGAGAATGAGATTTTAGATCCGAAAAAGTTTGTCGAGTTCCTGAATGATTCAGGAAGTGGTAAAACGGCAAAAGAAAGAGCTGACATTCTTGATAAAGAACTTGATTCCGGAACATTTGCAGCTGTACTTAGAATGGCAAGTGATTCAGTAAAGGAAGAACTTATAACAGGTGGTGGTTATGAACTTTATTTTGCTAAGGAGATTGCAGAGAGGGGATTATCCTCTGGTGTGGTTGATAATAGCAGGGCACATAAGAAATCCAAACCTGTTGTCATTGAGAAGGTCGTTGAAAAAGTAGTTGAAAAAGAGGTCGTAAAGGAAGTTGAAAAAGAGGTTGTCCGTTTTGTCGATGTAGGGGAACTTACTGGTGTCATTGGTCTTACAGAAGAAGCTGGTACTACTTTTGTTGCCCTAAATCTGTGTAAAGGACTTGTTTTAAATGGCATCACGCCTATGCTGATTCAGTTGCCGGGAACAGAATCAGATATATATGACAGATTTGATTTTAAGACTGTTTTTGGAGCTGATTTTACTTCTCATTTTTCTGAAATTGATAGAGGAGAGGCAGTATCGGAGCAGAGTAATATATTTGAAGGCATAAATTTTTGTGTGCCAAATCCCATTACAGATTGGTCAGTTGAGGAGAACTGGAGTGTTGAGAAGACGCACAGGTTATTTCTCGGGCTGGGTAAGTATTATAAAGTAATTGATTTTGGTTCGTATTATGATAATGATGATTGTGCAGCTATTGTGCCGTATTTAAAAAATTTAATTGTGGTATTGGATAGTGAGTGTTTATATGAACGGGGTGAGTTTGAGGGGATACGAAAACTGGCACAGTCAAGACCAGATATGAACATTAAATTTGTATCTAATAGGGGAAAGATTGACGATTTTGAGGAACTGACAGGTTTTGAGTCATGCTTTACTCTTAATTCTGTCAATTTCTGTAATGGGGACAGTGATTTAAACGGAATTAAGGATGTGTCTGTTGCTGCTCTTCCTGAATTGATTGGATATAAGCCTGCAGAACCAGTCACATCTAAAGATACAAGTAATAAGGAAGAAGTCAAAGAAGTTAAAACATTATTATTTCCATTTAGAAGAAATAAGGGAAAAATAACATATGTAATTTCAAAGAAAAAAACAAGAGAATTTACTATAGAAATCGGTATCGCGGCTGTGTCCAGAGGAGTGGGATGTACTCATTTTGCAATGCAGTTAGCCCATTATCTTTCAAAGAATCATAAGGTAGCTATTGTGGAACAGAACAGACCATATGTGGGAAATTTTGAGAGAGGCACTAACGCTTTCGCTAATATATATCGGACAATTTTTCCTAAGAAGAATTTTAACGGATTATTAACACAAATGTTTTCGTATAACGGCATAGACTTTTTCCCTTTTTGCGATTACACGAAGTTTGTCACTGGTTTTAGGGATAATTACGATTATGTAATCGTAGATTTTGGATCAGAACCGGATAGTAATTTTTTTAAAATGAATCAGAGAATCGTTGTTGCATCCGGAAGCGAATGGAAGCTGCCGGAGCTTGATAATTTTGTAACCAACGTGGCATTTAAAAACAGAATTGTTACAAATATCAGTTATGTTTTCCCGATGCTGCCAGCATCAAGGTTGGGAGAGATGGCTAAGAGATGTTCTTCTGTGGGAGGTAAGGCATCAATTAAAGCATACAGTACGCCTTTATGTCCTGACTGGAGAACTGATTGTGCGGATATATCTGTCATATATGAAGATATTTGTAGAAAATGAAGGAGAATTTAAAACATGAAGGAAATGGTGTTCTGTGGAAATGGATATGCAGATATAGTTATTGCGTCTGTTCTGGAGCTTTTAATGCGCAATAAGAAGGTTGTGGTATGTGACCTTGCAGCCACTTCAACTGTTGTGACAGAGCTTGAAGATATCAGCGGCGCATTTGGTATTGTGTGCCGGAATAATTTAGTCGTAGCGAAAGGCTATACAGAGGAAGAATGTGATTATAAGTTTATCTGCATGGGAATGGGTAAGGTATGGTCAGGCAGGAATTGTGAGCATTTTGTTATTGTTAATTATTCCTGGGCAACTATATCTTCAGTGACTAATCAATTTTTGTCATTGAATATTGAACCAACATTTATAATTCTTGGACCGAGCAATAAAGAAATAGTTAATGTTGTTCGGGATATTCAGTTAAAATGTAAGGAAATTCTGGCACTGCCATACAGCACAAGAGATATGGATATAATGATGAAGCAGAGAATGACAACCAGCTCATGTTTTCCAATCTATTCAAATGATATGAAAAAAGTGTTGGAAAGCATTATTGATTAATGAATTATCCTGCTTACGGGGTATCAGGATATTGTCAGATAGGAAATAACATCTAATTAGTCAATCTTGACAATTTATAGTAATAACAGTAGCATGAAAATATTAGGTTTTTATTATTCGGAGGATATAATGGGACTAATGATATTTGGTCAGAAGTTTGATGTGGGAGATTGTTTTATAGTACTTTCTAATTGCAGAAAGTCCGAGAATGGATATTACGGAGCGATATTTAGCTATCAGCTATCATATAACAATAATTATGTGGCTCTGCGCTCATGTAATATGTTGCAAATGAAATCTGTGCCAAACTTCGTCAATGAACCTAATCCAATAATAATCCCGACAATTCGTCCATTTTTCAATGAAGCGTTAAATGGACTTTACACTTACTATACAAACTGGGCGGTTGGTATAGGGGGGGGGGAAACGAGGTGGTCAATTGCGTGTTGATCAGGCTGAGCGTTTTTTTAGAACGCTTGGACAGATTCCCCAAGATGGACAGTTTTTTGAAATGACCGATGATAATGGGAAGAGGGCAGTATATCAGCTGATTGAGTTCAGAGGAGATAACGATTTTCCTTACCGAAACGACAGGAAACGATTTATTAGGTCAGAACCGTGGATTGAATATGTTGACTCAGATGGTAATTATCATAGTGCGTCAGTGATTGACATATACAAGAGGGATATAGTTAGTCTTGGAGGCACACCTACAATGTTATTAAACCCTGGAGACTGTTTTTGTGAGGTAGCAAGAAATAAAGAGGGGGAGATTATCAGCATTGTCAGCTCATGCTTCATGTGTACTGAGTGGAGGATAGGTTGCATTGACGGGATAGAACAGCGGTATATGGATATGATTGAGTGGCATGGTTATACTGAATGCCGTCGGATAGATAAGTATTCTAAAGATGTATTTACCGAAAAGAAGCTGAGTGATGGTTTTATGTCTGGCAGATATGTACGGGTTGATGCGGCATACGGAGGTGTTCATTGTAAAGTAATGATGTATCAGCATATTACGGATAGTTTTAGAGTTGAGAATGTAAGGAAAGTAAATAATAAATAGATGTTTATTTAAAATTAAAGGTAGAGCAGGCAAAAAGTCTTGCACTACCTTTTTTATGTTACCTTGAAATTAAAACATTGAAAAAACTCAATATAAACACTTGACAATATTTCTTTAGCGTCGGCACGATATTAACAGTCAGATTCCTGGAGGATTTCAGTAATGAAGCGTTTTTTATTTATAAGTCTGTCAGTTTTTTTGATAATGTTTCTTCCTGTTATGGTTAAGGCAGATAGTACAGACGAAGATTCTTCAAAAAGCTATGGAGAGCAGCTTGAGCAGGAGGCAGATCAGAAAGCTGATGATGCCGTTCAAGGGGCGAATGATAATGTGAATAATACTTTGGAACAGCTTAAACATGGAGCATCCAATATAAATCCACGATACGGAAACACTGTTATGGTGGCTGTATTAAGAGGTTGTTATCGGTTTTACATTGGTATAAAAGCTATGGGAGGATATCTTACAGCTTTATCGTGGCTTACCGGAGTGCTTATGTTTGTGCTGTGCAGAAAAAATAAGAAAATGAAGAGATTAGGCATTTATGGATTCGGATTCATGTTTCCAACTTTGCTGTGGGTATTCATTATTGGGATAGGGACACTTAATGGCATATGGCTGCATAGCCAGAACCAGACATTGCAGTATGGTCAATTATATTTAAACATGGTTGGGAAATATACAATTTACAAAGCCTCGCAAGGACAAAGCGCATATGCAGGAATTATGAATGGTCTTAATGATGTATTAGGCGGCATATCTACAATGACACCAATTCTTATTACGATATTTGAGGCACAGGGATTAATAAGGTTTGCTTTGTGCAAATATGATTCAAATAAGAAAGATTTAGGATTGTATGGTTACTGCATTGCAGTGCCTATTGCACTTATTGTTGCTTCAGTAGGGGTTAGGTTCTTAGGAGGAATATTTAAGTAATGGAAGATAAAAATACTTTGGAGCAATCCAATATTAAAGAGGAGTTTTCGGATATACTTGCTGGCTGGGCTGAGGAAGAAGACGAATTTAAGAAAAAGAAAAAGTATAGATATATATGGACAGATAAGGCCAGAGAGCGCATGGATTACTACATGAAATGTATGACAGAATCGAAGGCCATAGATATCAAATTTAATGTAATTACAAAAAACGGTTATCTGTTTTCGTATGATAATGGCATAACTATCATTATGAGCTGGCATGCGTTAATGAATGATGTAGGTGCGCAGCTTATGAGGGATTATAAGGGGAAATCAGTTGCACTTGATAAAGTGTATACGGTGAAAGTAACAAGCTACAATGAAGAGGGAACAAATGGACCGGTGGTATATGTATCCCAAAAGCGAACACTAAATGATAGAAAACATGAAGCAGAAAGAGCCATTGATGAAGTTATCGCCTTAAAAAAGACAGTTTTGTTTCCTGCAAAGGTGGTGTGCGTATTAGAGAGCATGTGCGGAATTGTACTTGACATTGGTGGGTATGGCATAAAGGGGTTTTGTTCGTTTGATGACTGGTCTGAACTGGGCTCATCGATAATAAAACCGTGGCTGGTTAAGCCGGGAACAGTTGTGTATGTAAGAGTTGTAAAAAGAATGAAGAGGCAGAGCAGAGACAGTGAACGATATGCAAGACCACTGGTTGCAGGCGGATACCGCTGTGTACGAAAGGGAGGGGCTTATCTGGCAGGAGAAGTATACAATGTCGGTGATGAGGTTGTGTGTACTATTGTTCAAAACAGAGAATGGGGCGGATTCGCTTACATAGAAACTGTTGCAGATGCTGCTGTTATGATCAGAGCGAAAGGCAAGAAAAGACAAAGATATGAATGTTATGAGAAGTATCTTGTGAAAATAGAAAAGGTTAATGATATTAATGAACGAATCCGCTATGTTGGAACACTGGTGGAGAAATTAGAAGAAGAAAAAGAGGAGTAAGGTCATAATGAGTTCAGAATTTTTAGAAAAATGGTCTGATTTGGAAAAGGACTTCTTATATAATATATCTTTACTGGAAGAAAAAAGCATGTATACATATCGGGAAGGTGATTATTTTCATGTTCAGTCAAAGGCTATGAGGAATCAGGTGGATTACGATGTATTGTCCCACCGGGTAATGACTAATGTTATAAGGGAGCATGACATATGGATTACTAAGGTTGTTACAGAGCTGGTAATAGCAACCACAGCCACTATTATAGAGTATATCAAACTGTATGGAATACCTGTTACGGTGCGCCTTGAAGAAGATATCATTAAGAACAGACTGGACATATTAGTGAGGGAAGGACTGGTAAAGTCTTTTGTGTTAAAGCAGGAAGGTTCAGACGAGAGTCATGGCACATATTATGTAAGCACATTAGCAGGAGTTGATACGGTTAGGAGACATTGTAAAGTTCCTAGACTCACATATGATAAAAATATTATGAGTGAATGTACAAGCAATATCCTGCTAAGGCTTGTGGGAAATAAGATATCGCTCAAGGTTTTAAATGCGATGCAGGATAACGGATGTGTGCTTGACCATGAGAAGAGCAGCTTTCTTTCTACGGTATATCGAAAGGAAGAGGAAAGAAAAGAGAAGCTTTTCTGTGTTGTGGAGTGTACTAAAGAGGTGGAAGATAAGACTAAGAGGTACGGTGTTATTGTTGAGCCTGTTTCCTATAGCGTCGAAAAGTGGAAGACGGAGAAATCATTAGAAGACGATATAAAGAGCAGATTAGGGTTTATAAATCAAGCTGTTAAGAATCTTACTGAAAGAGAAGAAGAACCGTGTGATGATGTGGCTGTTATCTTTGTTATTGACAGTAAAAAATGTTCAGACAGGTTATCAAATTCAATCTATGAAAGATGTGCATTTTTGTTTGAAAAGAGTCTTTTTACTGCAGATGCGATTCTTAATGTAAATAAGGTTGTAAACGAATCATTTTTTGCGTATAAGATAGGCGAAAATGGATTTGAGATTGCTGATGATGGAAAATTCAGCGTGCTTTTTGGCGAAAATAAGAAGAAAGGAAAGCGTTTCACCAGTGAGACTGCCAAGAAGCTGGGATTTACTGTATAGATGCCGGCTATGTTATCAGAAAGGGCTTGTCATAGCAGTGCCTATGATATAACATTCAAATATAAGCAGCAGCTATAAGATATAGCAGATAAATGCTGTTTGTAGATAAAAAACAAATGGAGGTATTGCATTTATGGATTATGCAAAAATTTTTGCTCAGAATTTGCCTATGGAGCAGGGCGTGATTGAGAAATCAGATAAGAATGGGAATAAGGCTTTAACATCAGAGCAGAGAAAAGTGGTTAGAAGGTATTCTGATGCCTTGATCAAGAATTATATTTTAAATGAGGTTTTTTCTGAGATATCGCCCAAAAAGAATCTTAAGAAAAATATTGATGGAGTTACAATCATTCTGTCAAGGCAGGAGCTGAGTGACGATTTGAGGAATGAGCTGGAGGGGAAAAATAGAGTAGAAGCAAGTGTAATTCTTGAAAAAACCATAAGGGTTGCTGTAACGGGTATTCAGACCAAAGGACCTGCCGGACCTATCATTTATGTATCACAGAAAAAAGCAGAAAAGATTGAAAAAAACAGAGAGGTGTTGAATGCACTTGAGGGAATGATAAGGGAAAGAGATTTTACAAGAATTCCGGCCAGAATTACATATGTGAATTTGGAGAAAAGGATTCTTAATATAGATATCGGTGATTATGGTATTCCCGGAATAATCAGGTTTGAAGGCTGGGAAGGTGACGAGATTACAGAGGATAATTTCAAAGAACTTGTAGGAAAAGTCTGCCATGTATCTGCTGTCGGCAGATATGGTAATGGAATAGAGGATAAGCAGCTTGCCGGGGCATTCAAGTGTATTACTAAAGCACCGAAAGCCGGTGCATATGAGGGCATGGATAGAAGATATCCTGTAGGCTCAACAATCGTAGGAACAGTCAAGTCTATCGAAGATAAGTGCTGCTGGGCAAGAATCGAAGGGGAGGAAGTTAATATTATGTTGTACTTCCCCTGGGACAGAGATGGTGACTATGAGTGGGATAAAGTTGTGTCAGAAATAACATGCGGGCATACATACAGTATATTAGTGACTAAGAATGAGCCTTTGAAGAAACTGCTTAGAGGCAGAATACTACATGAATTGCCGGATAGGGTTGATAAAGAGCTGGAACAGAAGGTTATGGAAGATGTTGTAAAGAGCAGAAAGAGACAGATATTTAACATCAGTCCAAGTGATAGAAACTGGGGACTGCCGGACCATGTTTAAGATAAGACGAGGAGGAAATAATAACATGACAGAAAATAACTTTAAGGAATTAAGCCCATGTGGAGCGTTAATAATGAAAATTGTGTGGGAAGCACCGGGAGAGATTTCAGTACAGGAGCTTCTTGATAAGTTGAACGATAAATATCAAAAGGCATATGCGAGAACAACAGTTGTTACATTCTTAAGTAAGCTAAAAGATAAGGGGTATATTGATACATATCGTAAAGGAAAGCCGGCTTATATTGTTGTGCGTCTTACTGAGGAGGAATATAGAAGAGAGCTGTTAAAGAATAATGTTGACTTCTGGTACAATGGAAACACTGCTGATATGATTGCTACAATATGTGAATCACAGGATTTAGGACAAGATGGAATTGCCAAGATTAATGAAATTCTTGACAGGTGTAGTAAGAAGTTTGAATAATACAGAGTGATCAGAAGGTGCTGCATAGAATCTTTCAATCAGGAAGAGTGGCAGCACCTTTTTCATAGACCATTAATGACGCGATATGAATTATATCTACGACATATTCCCCCGGAAGTATATTTCTTCCTCCATGTACCCTTTTATTTCCTCCCTGCTGCCACCATGTATCTGCTGCCAGCCCGGTTTATTTCTTCCTGATAATAATATTAATTTCTTTGTGTCAGCCGTACCTTTTCATTTTCCCAGAGTGATTTTTTCCTCCGGAAGAGAAATGTAAATCCTTACCCATTCAACTTGAGGTTTTAATTTTGCATTACCTCGTATTATACAGGAGAAGCTCCCTTCCTTTCCCCCTTCCCCTCATGTTTCCTTTCCCTATCATAATATGTTCCTCTCCAGGGGAGAACCCTCTTTCCCTTTCCCCCTTTTCCCTTTACTCTCAGGAAGGATTAACTCCCTTTCTTCCCCTTGAGAGGGAGGAGAGCAGGAGAGAAGCGAGAATTCAGGATTGTGGGTAAGGATTTTTACATTGGCAAAATGTAGAAAAAGAAGCTCTGCGAAGAAAGGCGGAATGCCGGAAAGAAAGGATATTCCCCTGAAGAAAATTAGTGGCAGCAGGTGCGCCACTGGGTGATGAAATATTGCCGTCCGGCACGAGGAAGTTTAGATTGAAGTGTGGAGAAAGAGAATGTGTGTCCTTCGGGAGAATGTCGCAGATATAATTCATATTGCGTCTTGACTGTTTTTGAGTATATTGCTATAATATTTATAGTGATTATTGATATTGTCGGATAGCTTTCTTATATTGCTACTCTTCTATGATAATTCTAATGATTGGAGGTTGATTAATACTGTGAGTGATTTATTTGATATGACGATAAAACCCGCTTTTTTCAGCAAGTTAAAGCCGGAGACACAGGCTACCTATTCTATGGTTATCAATGCTGCCATGAATTACTGTTCAAAGTCCTTTGAGGATATTTCTGCAGACGATGCCAGAGCTTTTGACAAGAATCTATGTGATCGTGAGGAAAAAGGAGAAATTAAACATACAACTCATGTAACACACATATCTATTCTGCGTTCTCTTGGTGATTTCATTGCTAAGTGCAGCTTTATTGATGATTATGTTAATCCTTTTGATTCTATAATTGTTAAAGCTGTCGATGAGGAGTTATCTTCTTCTGATATTCCTGCACTTGATAAGGTAGAAATGCTGTTAGCAGCCTGTAATGACAACGACAGGCTCATATTTAGTCTGGCTGCCAAGTGCGGGCTTTCGACTTCTGAGATATGCTCTCTAAAGGATTCAGATGTATTTACTGATGAAGATGGTGTCCTCCGTGGTGTTACCGTCAAAAACGGCAGCAGATATCACAGAAACATAAAACTTCCGGAAGATGTTCTCTCCCTGCTTTCGTTTCACCTCAGACAGGGCGTATCTGAATACCTGTTTGTAAACCGCCGGAACAATCAAATGAAGCCTAGAGACCTGCAGCGAAAACTGCAAAGATATTTGACCGAAATTGGTATCCCATCTGAATTTACAGTTGAGGACTTAAGGCACTGTGCCATTGTGTACATGAAAGCCGGCGGTGCTACTGATAACGAGATTGCGGACTATATTGGTATATCACATGTTGGAAGATTAGGAGCTCGCTACAGAAAAGTTGCTTATGAGGATATGTTCATGGCAGCAGACAAATCACTGGTCAATCTTTCTGAAGAACTGGCCGCAAAACTTTCTGGAGAAAGGAATCAGGAATAATGGATAGATTATACAGAATCAATAAAAATTGCCCTGTGTGCAAGGAGGAGCATCAGTATTGGACTATTAAATTGACAAATGAAGAACAGGCTTTACTGGACAAATACACGGAAAAATATAAAAATGAATCCTCATTAATGTCGCTTCTGTCTTATCCTGGAATAGATATCATCAGAACCTTAAAATGCGGCATATGCCACGCAGAATTTGAAGCCCATATTAGTGTCCGCAAAGAAAATGAAATCGGCTACAGCAGTTCCGATTCCGTTCAGATAGGAAGAATTCCTTTTTGATTGCTTAATGCCTGCTAATATGGTATATTATAGCCATATTATTTATTTTTCATTTGAATCAGCATGTGTTCATTCTGATTGGTTATTATGGCTTTCGAGGCTATGATATTGGGATATTTCCAGCTTAAGTTAATAATGTATATTTATTGGACTTTGTGAGTTTCACAGAGTCCTTTTTTTATGCCCTGAATTAGCTTAACTGTTGATATATATGAAATCCACTCTGGTGGAAATATTTTTATGGAGGTGCCAGATATGGCGAATTTAACTGTAAATGAGCTGCGTTATTTAAACACATGCCCGGAATTATACGCAATAAAGCGTATAGGAATGAAATCAAGAACCAGTGAGAAGCGTCTGATAATAAGAAAATGTATTAACGCTCTCTCTGCGGCATTATCTGATGAAACTGACTATGTTTCAGCTGTTGTTAATGCTGTTGAATCAATTCCAAAAGATTTTTTCGTTCATTCTTGTGAAGAGGATGCTATGAAAGCGAAACTTGAAGCCGAACTGCTTCGAGTTGGTGGTTATTTACTTGAGTATATAGGCGGTGATTCTTGTAAATCCAGCGTAAAATTCGATTTTTCTTATGGTGAAAATTATTGTGATTTTCAGATTGACAAGATAACCGGTATGGCTGATTTAGTAATTGATCGGAAAGAATATATTGAAGCCATTTACATCCGTTCAGGACTACCAGCTGAAAGTTACATCGCAAGATCAGATGCTAACAAACCTATAAACTCGATTACAATTAATGCTATTTATAACGGCATTAGGACAATGTATCCCGGCAGGGGTATAAAGGTATCATTATTCTACTTGACCAGTAAGAAGGATGATAAGAAAAAGGATTTTTTTGCAGATTACGAAATCAACAAAGGAAGTAACATAATTTCTGTTGATTATTCTCCCCAGGATTCCGGTAATCTCTCATATGCACTGCAGGTAAACAGAACTTGCAAATGCAGTGAATGTTACCAGAGAACAAACTGCAGGCTTAAGACTGTCCGCATAGAGGAAGAACTTCCATCTATCGAAAGAACGGAAGAGAGTAAATCATATGAATATACTGATTCCCAGAAGAAAGTAATAGACCATGTGAATGGTGCTATGTACATCGAAGCTGTTCCCGGTGCTGGTAAAACAGCTGTACTTACCGAGCGATGCTGTGCCTTAGTTAATAAGGGAATTAAACCTGATAATATTCTGTGTGTGACCTTCACTAACAAGGCAAAAGACGAGCTGAAAGCCAGACTGACAAAAAAAGGCTGTGTTGATGTTTCAATCGAGACCTTTAACAGTTTGGGATATAACATATTAAGGGAATGCTCGTCTATGGTTGGAGATGTCCGTCTTGCCGAAGATGTGGATAAAAAGCCTCTCATTGAAAAGGCATTATCTGACTGCTATAACGAAGGCATACGGGTGAAGGGAGCAAACTATAGCGCTCTTCAGGGCGGCGAATACTGTCTTGTTAATATGTTTTATAAAAAGATTGAGAACATTGAAACATACGGTATTGACGCATATCTTGAGAACAGAGCCGGAAAGGACGATACGGAAAATACTTTAAAAGTATATGAGTATTATAAACAGCTCCTTAAAGTAGATAACTATATCTATTATGATGAGCAAATATCCAAAGCAATAGAACTGTTTGAAAACAAGCCTAATATCTTAAAAATGTATCAGAACAGGTTTAAGTATATTATGGTTGATGAATTTCAGGATGTTAATGAAGCTCAGTTTAAAATGGTTAAGATGCTTGCCGGAAGTAAAGAAAATGTTGTCTGCGTCGGTGATTCTGACCAGTCAATTTACAGCTGGCGCGGAGGTGATCCAAGCTTTGCTCTCAGGTTTAAAGATTATTTCCCAAGCGCTGAGATTGTTTTTATGGTGGATAATTTCCGTTGCACCAAAAGTATTGCTGATGTTGCCAATACACTTATAAGCAACAATACAGACAGGTACAATAAAAACATATCTGCTCACAAAGATGGTATGCCTGTGTGGTTCTATGATCTTAAAAACAATCCTTCCGATATCGGTATAATCATAGGAAGTCTCCTGAAAAAATTTAAACCGGGAGAAATTGCAATAATCAGCAGGAAAAATAATTCATTGGATAAGTTTGGATTGTCCATAGATCCTACAGGAAATCTAACATCTAAGGAATTTTTAATTGAAGATGCCGTTTTCTTGTCTATAAGAGATTTACTCACTCTTATGAGCGACCAGCTCAATGATGAAGCTCTTTACAGGCTTTTAATCCGATGCGGTGCTGATAAGAATGATTTCTCAAAGATAAAATTAAAAAACTGCTCTTTGATGGATTGCTTAAATAATAATACTAGCCTTACATGTGATACAGAACTTGGCCGGGCTTATGAAAAGATACTGAAAGCCCTTGAATATCTCAAGACCTCTGATGATTTTTATGAGGATGGTGTTATGGAATGCAGTATTTGGGCAGCCTGATTAATACAAAAAAATTTGCTTATAAAGCTGATTTTTGATTTTTAACCGGAGGTGCAAGACATGCAAAATATATCGGAGAGCATTTCTGACAAGATTATTGACTTACTTTCTGATTCAGACAAGTATAGCCTGAAAAAATGGAATACCTATGGTATCGAGATGGTTTGTCTGCTGCATATGCTGAAGCCCTTAAGGGTGTAGAGTCCATTTCTCTTGAGAGGTTAGTTTGCTTAGCTGATAATTTCAACGAATGTTATTCAAATTTATCAGAAAGAAATTATGCCTCACTTAAGGTCAGAATTGCAAAGCTATGCATTATTGAACCTAACGAAAGTTCTATATCTTCTCTAATAGCTGAGATAGCTAGGTTAAAGTCTCAATTAAACGGCATAAATGTTTCTGCTAACGCTAATGCAGAAGAACATCCGGCACATGATATTTTAATGGCTGATGATGAACCATTAGAAGAAAGCACAAATACTTCTCCTGCAGAAAGCAATGATTTCGTTCAGGATAATTGTTATTCCGACAGTGAAGAAGATGCGTATTACTCACATATGGCAGCCGCTGAATATGATTATGAGTACTCTGCTGATATCGCGGATTTAGCAGAAATAGAACAGGATATGCAAACGGTTACGGAAGAACCGGAAACCGAAGAGCAAAGCGAAGAGGATATTGTTTCCCTTGAGGATATGTTATCTATAGAGTTTCAGCATATTCAGCAGGAAGAGGAGAAGAAAGCTGCTGAAAACCCTTTCTTATCAAATCCTGATGAAACAGATAATGAAGATATTCCTTTTGAAAGTGCAATGACAATAGGTGACTACACTGGCGGAATTGTTTTTAATTCTGCATCAGCCGCCGGCGCTTTTAAAGCCAGCCAGCATAAGACAAATCAACTTAAGGCTAAAATAATGGAAATAAGAAAAACTGATCCTTTATTTGAGGTCTTAATAGGTGACTGCTCTGTCACAGTTGCTAATGAAGAACAGCTGGTGATTAAAACACCTTTTGAACCTGTCAAGAGGATAGTTGACGCATATATTACTCGTTATGAGTTAAACGACACTGTGTGTCACTATCTTGAAAATATGAAATTTGAAATATAAAAATATGGAGGT
The DNA here is from genome assembly GCA_963590775.1 of Desulfovibrio piger. Taxonomy (GTDB): domain Bacteria; phylum Bacillota; class Clostridia; order Lachnospirales; family Lachnospiraceae; genus Lachnospira. The sequence goes on along the minus strand of CAVAPS010000020.1, from coordinate 547 downwards.
ACCAGATATGGTGATAGATAAGAAATTCCTATCAAAGGAGTATGGTTTAGTAATATTCACAAAGAAAACGGGCAAATGTGTAATCTGCTTGGAAGCAACCGGTTATGCGCTTCTTGAACTGTATGCAGTGCAGCATACCCTCCCGTCGCAGGATTGCTATATTTATCTTAAAGAAAGCGGGGATATTGTTATTCAGGTGGAAGGCTCAAGTAAAATGCCATCTGTAGTAAGGAATTTCGCCTGTGGATTAGGGAATATGGCAGATGTAATAACAGACGGTAACCTGTCTGAATTAGGTATACATCTGGAAAAGGAGGAATCAGATGGGGAAAGTTAATTTGATTATATCTGAAAGTTTTATTAACAACCTTTCAGAATATTTAATTGCCTGCGGCATCAAAATCCCATCTCTTGTTGTAAAGATATGGAAAACTGATGCTGACCTTGAAAAAGGCAATTGTCAGATTGTTAATTTTGGCTCAGCTTCTTTGTATCAGATAGTTGAAAATTTAACTTCTCTTTATGAAGAAGATGGCTGTGCTGAAAT
>CAVAPS010000019.1:0-47192 GCA_963590775.1 Desulfovibrio piger | reverse complement strand
TCAGAGAACGATATCAGAAAAACTTTCTATTTCTCTCGGAAAGGCTAACAAGCTTATAACTGGTCTGCAAAGAAAAGGCATGGTTGAATTTCAAAAACCAGATTATACAGTTGCAGATAAGGGACTGGAAGCATTACAACCTTATAAGGTTAAGAATGCAATAATAATGGCAGCAGGCATGTCATCAAGATTTGTACCGTTATCATATGAGAGACCAAAGGGCCTTCTTAAGGTTAAAGGAGAGATTCTTATAGAAAGACAGATACGCCAGTTACACGAAGCAGGCATAACGGATATAACAATAGTAGTTGGTTATATGAAGGAGAAGTTCTTTTATCTGGAAGAAAAATTTTCAGTTAAGATAGTAGTTAACGAAGATTACTACCGATACAATAATACTTCAACTCTTATCAGGGTTCTGGATAAGCTTTCTAATACATATATCTGTTCAAGTGATAATTATTTCGTTGACAATATATTTGAAGAATATGTATATCAGGGATATTATTCAGCAGTATATGCAGCAGGTGATACAGACGAATACTGTCTGGAGTGTGACAGCCACGGAAGAATTACAGGAGTTTCTGTTGGTGGCAGCAATGCGTGGTATATGCTTGGACATGCATATTTTGACAAGCGGTTCAGTGAGAAATTTGCGGAGATATTAAAGGCAGAATATGACAAGCCCGAGACAAGGGAAGGGCTCTGGGAGGATTTGTATATAAGACATATTAAAGAACTTGCCCTACATATAAGGAAATATGATGCTGACAAGATAAAGGAATTCGATTCACTTGAAGAACTCAGAAGCTTCGATGAAGAATATATTAACAATGCAGATTCAACAATATTGAAGAACATATGCGCAATATTAAAGTGTGAGATGAAGGATATCGTTAATGTCAAGGCTATCAAGGCAGGACTTACTAATACTTCATTCCAGTTTGAGATTGGCTCACAGGGATATGTATACAGACACCCTGGGAATGGAACTTCTAAGTATATCAACAGAAAGAGTGAGGCATTTTCAATGAATGTGGCTGCCGGACTTGGGTTGGATGATACATATATATATATTAATGAGAATGAAGGCTGGAAGATTTCCAAGTTTATAAAGAACGCAAGAGAACTTGATTACAACAAAAGAGCCGAGGTTGATGAGGCATTAAAGATGATGCGAAAGCTTCATGATAAGAAGATAGTATCAGAGTATGATTTCGGAATATGGAATAAGACAGAGAAATTCATTAAGAGACTTGATGAAATTGGAAAGTCTGATTTTGAGGACTTCAAAGTCCTTTACAATACAATGTCTGAGTTAAAAGATGTTGTTATGAAAGATGACAAGGCTGTTAAATGCTTATGTCACAATGATTGTTATTCACCTAATTTCCTTTTAGATGAAGATAATAAAATGTACCTTATTGACTGGGAGTATTCAGGTAATGATGACCCGGCGAGCGACCTTGGAACATTCATATGCTGTTCAGAATTCACTTATGATGAGGCTGTTGAGATAATCAGACAGTACCTTGGAAAAGAACCCTCTAAGGAAGAACTTTCACATTACATAGGATATGCTTCAATAGCAGCATATTACTGGTATGTATGGGCTCTTTATCAGGAAACAAGAGGAAATGCTGTGGGTGAATGGCTGTATATGTGGTATAAGAACAGCAAATTGTATTGCAAAGAGGCTATGAAGCTTTATAACAGATAATATGAAGGAGGAAATATGGCACAGGAATCTATTGAAGAGATGATATATGCTGAAACAGAGAAGAGATTAAAGACAATGGAAGATCCTTCTTATGAGTTCCCTAAGAGAATAGGCAAATGGGATGTTGTAGGCATTGTTGCTGGAGTATCAGTAAGTATTTTATTAATTATATTATGTATGGCGGGGGTGATTGTTTAAGATGGCACATTCTAAAAATGCGGATTACATCCGTCAGGAAACGATAACAGGTGTAGTGCCTATGCTTAAAGGTGACAGACAATATTCATTCTGGGATTTGTTCCTTTCAACAAGTGGATTTGCAATTGCAACATGGTGTTACACCCAGGGAGCGTTAGTGGCACAGTATCTGACATTCAGGCAGATGTTTATTAATATATTCTGCTTTAACATTGTATTTGTATTAATTGAATGTCTTCCGGTATTATTTGCTGTAAGATATGGTATTGATTTGTGGATATGGTTAAAGTCGGTGCTTGGAAAGAAAGGGGTTGCGATACTGGCAACCGTTATAAGTCTGGCTAATTTCGGATGGTATGCCGTTGATTCACAGTTGTTTGCTTCATCTATGATTAATCTGGCAGCCTGCTTTGGTATATCACTGAATGTTACGATATGGAAACCGATACTTGGTGTTTTATGTGTACTTTTAGGAACACTTATTGCACTTGGCGGTCCTGATGTAATCAAATGGACAAGCCGCGTGCTTGTTACAGCTTTACTTTTTGTAGGTGTTGTCGTTGTTGTGTTATGTTTTACAGCAGTTCCTATGTCAAACATATTGACAGTTACTCCTGATATAAGCGATTTTGGTGGTAACAAGCTCCTTGCCTTCATGACATCAGCAGAGGGAAATGTCGCATTTGCATTCTCATGGTCAACACAGGCACTTGTAATGCCAAGGCTTTGTAAAGATGAGAGAAAAGGTTACTGGGGAACAAGTTTATCATATGGAATTGTTGCTCCATTCTTCGTAGCAGCAGGTGGTGTAATGGCACTTGCAATGTTTGTTAAATGTGGTTACTATGAAAGTGATCCAACTGTAATGCTCGCAACACTTGGTGGACCAGTATTTTCATTACTCAGCCTTCTTATGGTTGCATTTGCTAATATAGGTACACAGGGAAGCGGTTCATATGTTAACTGTATGATAGTTAAGAGTGGACTTCCTAAAGTAAGCTATAAGCTTCTGGTATGGATATCATTTGTATATGTAAGCATCCTTACTGTATGGGGTTGGGTAATGGATCATTTTGCAACATTTATTTCACTTGCAGCATATCTGCAGGGACCAATTATTGGTATGATTGTTGTTGATTATCTGATTGTAAAGAAGAGAAAACTATCTCTTAAGTCAGCATATTTCATGGAGGGGCATGATGCCTATGAGTTCACACATGGCTTTAACATTGTTGGTATCGGAGTTCTTATTATATCATTTACAGTAAGTATGTTGTTTGTATATAATCCAATGACAGGTGCTGTACACAGTTCTATATTCCTTGCGACAACAGGAAGTGGCTTCACAGCTATCTTTGGAGGATTGTTATACTGGTTGGCAAGTCTTACACCACTTAGGAAATATATGCTGAAGGACAGAGATGATTTGGAGATAGTTTAGACTGGCAATTTAATAGAGTTACTTATATAGGACGCTGTGTTGGATAATGCAGTGTCCTTTTGTATGCTTAGTGGGGATTTTGCAAAATTCAATGTCAAATCATTGGAATGATTATTTTGTCTTTATTAGGTCAGAAAAGGTACAAAAAGGTGTATATATTTAAAATTCACTATGTTATAATGTGGAAAACGTACATAATATATAAAGCTGAGAGGAAAGCGACTATGAATAACAATACAGACAACAACATGCAGGAAAATACTCCGGATATTTTTGACAAAATTATGCATCTTCCGGGGCTCAGAACATTTGAACCATTATATAAGAAGTATAAGGAAGTGCTTCTGTATCTTTTCTTCGGAGTACTTACAACAGTAGTAAGTATAGGTTCATATGCATTCTTTAATGTTGCACTTGGAATTAATGAACTTATTGCAAATGTTATATCATGGGTACTTGCAGTGCTGTTCGCATTCTTTACTAACAGAATATGGGTATTTGTAGCACCAACCAAGACAGCAGAGGAATTTATGAAGCAGTTGGTTTCATTTGCAGGCGGAAGAGTATTAACTCTTGTAATTGAGGAGATAATTCTTCTTGTATTCATTACAATGTTGCATTTCAACAGTATGTTAATAAAGTTTATCGCACAGGTTGTGGTGATTGTTCTTAATTATGTTATAAGCAAGCTTCTTGTATTCAGAAAAGATAAGAATGAGAAGTAAAAGGAGACGGTAATGGAAAAGAATGTATTAGAGTTTCTTGAAAACTCACAGAAAATGTATGGGGAAAAGACAGCATGTGCTGATATGAATAATGAACTTACCTATACACAGCTTATGAATCAGGCAAAGTTCATAGGAAGTAGCCTTTCACTTAAGATTAAGCCGACACAGGGGATTCCTGTGTATATGGATAAGACATGTAATACATTATCTTTATTTATGGGTATTGTATATGCAGGTGGATATTATTGCATGCTTGATACAACTCATCCAGTAGAGAGAATTAATCTTATATTAGATACTCTTCAGGCAGACATACTGATTGTAGATAACAAATCAGCCAAGAAGGCAGAGAAACTGGGATTTCAGGGCGAGATTATTAATCTTGATGAATTGCTTGAAGGATACGACGGACAGCCTGTAGATGAACAGGTCCAGGAAAGACTTGATAAGATAAGAGAACAGGCACTTGATATAGATCCACTGTATTCAATATTTACATCAGGTTCGACAGGCGTTCCTAAGGGAGTTATTGTTAATCACCGTTCAACTATAGATTTTATTGATTGTTTTACAGAAACATTTGGAATTACTAATGAGGATGTTATCGGTAATCAGGCACCATTTGACTTTGATGTATCAGTTAAGGACATATATTCAAGCTTAAAGACAGGAGCGGCATTGCAGCTTATTCCTAAGATGTGTTTTTCGTTCCCAACCAAGCTTCTTGATTTTCTTGATGACAGAAAGGTTACAACTATTATATGGGCTGTATCAGCGTTATGTATTGTAACAACTCTTAATGGATTCGAGTATAAGAGACCATCTTCACTTAATAAGATTATGTTCAGTGGAGAGGTTATGCCTATAAAGCATCTTAATGCATGGAGAGCGCAGTATCCGGATGCAATGTTTGTAAACCTTTACGGACCAACAGAGATAACATGTAATTGTACATATTATATTATTGACAGAGCGTTTGGTCTTGATGATAAGCTTCCAATGGGAAAAGCATTTGCAAACGAAAGAGTATTCTTGTTAGATGATGAGGATAAGCTTGTTGATGCAGGCAGACCGGGGGAATTAGGAGAAATATGCGTTTCTGGAACAGCGGTAACACTTGGGTATCTTCGCAATCCTGAAAAGACAGAGGCAGCATTTGTACAGAATCCTCTTAATGACAGATATCTTGAAACTATATACCGCACAGGCGACCTCGGTTACTACAGCGAGGACGGAGAACTTTTCTTCTCATCAAGAAAGGATTTCCAGATTAAGCATATGGGACACAGAATTGAGCTTGGCGAAATTGAAACATATATGAATGGTATAGACGGACTGCTTAGAAGCTGCTGTATATTTGATACAGATGAGAACAAAATTCTTGGCTTCTTTGAGGTGGAAAGCACAAGTCAACTTGACAGAAAGGGTGTAACACACGCTCTTAAAGACAAAGTTCCACAGTGGATGATTCCAAATGTGCTTATCAAGGTAGAGTCTATGCCTCTTACCAAGAATGGCAAGATTGACAGAAAAGAACTTATGAAGATTCATAGAGAACAGGAGGCATAAGATGGTAGGAGTTAATGAATTAAAAGAGATAGCATTAAAATGCGGTACTCCATCATATGTATTTGATACAGATGTATTATGCGAAAGAGTTGATAAGATTCAGCAGATTCTTGGATGTAATGTGACAATATGTTATGCAATGAAAGCTAATCCTTTTCTTATCAGCGTGCTTGACAGGAAGCTTGATAAATTCGAGGTATGCTCTCCTGGTGAGTTTGCAATATGCGAAAAAGAGGGCATAAGCAGGGATAAGATTGTTCTTTCGGGTGTTAATAAGGAAAAGAAAGATATTCTATACACAATGAAGACAGGTGCTGTAGGAATCTATACAGTAGAATCTCTTAATCAGCTTGAGCTTATCAATGCGTGTGCAGTTGAGTGCGGAATTAAGATTAAGGTTCTTATAAGAGTTACAAGCGGCAACCAGTTCGGTATTAATGAACGTCAGGTGTATGAGATTGCCGACAGAAAAGACGAGCTTAAAGGAATTATTATCGAAGGAATACAGTGTTATTCAGGAACCCAGAAGAAGAAATTAAGCCAGATAGAATCTGAGGTTGTATGGTTACAGGCAGTTGCGCATACATGTGAGGCAGAACATGGTGTTAAGCTTAATGAGATTGAGTATGGTCCTGGTCTGTCGGTTGATTACTTTGTTACAGACAAATGTAATGCAATGAATACTAATTTTGATGAGTTAGAAGAATTTGCAGGAATGATTAAAGAGATGTCCGAAAAATTCAATGTCACTCTTGAGATGGGAAGATATGTTGCAGCAACATGCGGAATCCTTATAAGCAGAATTGCTGATATGAAGATGAATGACACAACAAGATATGCGATAATCGACAGCGGAATCAATCATATCAATTATTATGGACAGGCTATGGCTATGAAGAAGCCAAGATGTGAATTCATTCCTATGGAATATACAGAAGGGGTTGCTGATGGCGTAGATCATGGAATTGAAGTGTACTCACAGGGTGTACAGCCATATAACATATGTGGCTCATTATGTACAGTAGGTGATGTGATTGTTAAGAATCTTGAATTAAAAGATGCTAAGATTGGTGACATGATAGCATTTTATAATATTGGTGCATATTCGGTTACAGAGGGAATATATCTTTTCTTAAGCCGTCGAATGCCAGCAATAGTCATGTATTCTAAGAAAAATGGTTACAGAGTTATAAGAAAGCCTGTTGAGACATTTTTAATAAACAGCAGCAGTACACAATAATTTTACAATTTTGTAACGAAATATGATTGACTAGAAGTGAATGAGAAGATAGAATGTTTTCTGTTCACAGATGTGTGATCAATAGATTTTAATATTTTGAGAGGTTTATTATGGATCAGTTATTAGACATTTTGAATGAAATTAACAGCGATGTGGATTATGAAGTGTGTGATACTCTTATCGATGATGGTATATTCAGCTCATTCGATATCGTATCACTTGTTGGTGAGTTAAACGATACATTTGACATCGATATCACACCAGTTGATATAGTACCTGAGAACTTTAATTCAGCAGAAGCTATGTGGGAGATGATTCAGCGTCTGCAGGATTAATCCGGAAAGCGGGGTAAAACAAATATGTCACTAGTTTCTACCGGATTTCTGGTATTCTTATTAGTGGGAGTAATTGTATATTATCTTATACCGAAGAAGGCACAGTGGGCATGGCTTTTGATATTAAGCTATGCCTACTATTTATGTTCGGGGTATAAGACTATTGTATTCATACTGCTTACAACAATAGTTACTTTTACATCAGGAATCCTTTTAGAGAGAGCAGAAGATAGACTTGCCGTTAGTCTTAAGGCTGAAGGGCTGTCAAGAGAAGATAGGAAGGCTTTAAAAGAGAAGGCTAAGTCATATAAGAAGAGAGTTGTGGTTAGTGTACTTCTTTTGGTATTTGGTGTGCTTGCGGTTGTTAAGTACCATAATTTTGCAATTGAGAATGTCAACAGCATAATTAAGGCTTTTGGCGGCAATGGCAGAATATCAACATTTACACTGCTTCTGCCTCTTGGAATATCTTTCTATTCATTCCAGTCAATTTCATATGTTGTTGACGTGTATAGAGGAAAAGTAAAGGTCTGTAATAACATTTTTAAATACGCTTTGTTTGTTTCGTATTTTCCACAGATAACACAGGGACCTATCGGAAGATATGACAGACTTGCACCTCAGTTTTTTGAGGGACACAAGTATGATCTTGTTGTTATCCAGCATGGATTACAGCGTATGGCATGGGGACTTTTCAAGAAGTTCATCATAGCTGACCGTGCGGGTGTTGTGGCTAATCTTGTGTTCAACAATCCTGGTCAGTATCATGGAATATATGTAATAATAGGTGTTCTTGCGTACTGTGTACAGCTTTACGGAGATTTTGCAGGTGGAATTGATATGGTTATGGGTGCTTCTGAGATGTTTGGTATCCGGCTTGATGATAATTTCAAGCAGCCATTCTTCTCTCATTCTATTGGAGAATTCTGGCGCAGATGGCACATAACACTTGGTACATGGATGAAGGATTATGTGTTCTATCCATTCAGCTTGAGCAAAGCAATGAACAAGCTTGGTAAGTTCTTTAAGAAACACAGCAAGACAAGATTTGGTAAATACATGGCTAAGGCATTACCTATATGTCTGGCAGACTTACTTATATTCTTCATAGTAGGTGTATGGCATGGAGCAGCATGGAAGTACATTGTATATGGTATGTACAATGGTATAATCATGAGTTTCAGCAGTATTATGGCACCTGTTTATGAGAAAATGTTTAAAGTAACACATATTAACAAGAATGCCCGCTGGTACAGAGCATGGCAGATTGTAAGAACATTTATACTTGTTAATATAAGCTGGTATTTTGATGATGCAGCTACTCTTACAGATGCATTCAGACTTATGGGGAATACATTTAAACATGCAGCATTCAGTATGGATGCAGTTGTTACAATGTTTGGAAGCAAACTTGATCTTATAATTGTGCTTGCAGGCTGTCTTGTATGGCTAATTATAAGTATACTTAAAGAGAAAGGCATTGCAATCAGAGAGACTCTGGATAAGAAGCCGCTCGTTGTCAGATGGGCTGTATACATAATGCTCGTAATGTCTGTTGCAATGGTTGGTTATATATCAAGTTCATCGGGTGGATTCATGTACGCCCAGTTCTAAGCAGAGGTGTAGGATACCATGAAGAATAAAGCATTTAAAGAAATACTGAAATATCTGAGGGTGGTAATATTTCTGGCGGTTATAGCAATACTTGTTGAAGCACTTAATTATGTACTGGTGCAGCCGGGATATATAAGATATATAATACATGAAGCAGATAATTCTGAAAGCGGAGAGGATTATGACTGTGTTGTAGTAGGCGCTTCACATGGAAGGGCTTCGATTGATCCGCATTATTTCATTGAGATGGGATATGCCAAGAATCCTATCAATATGTGTATTCAGGGAGCAACGGTAATTGATAACTACTATATGGTCAAGGAAGTATGTAGCAATAATGATGTTAAGAAGATAATTCTTGAACTGGATTACCAGTACTGGGATAAGAATCAGAAACTTGATGCAGATTTTGGAGACCTGCTTGTGTATGGACAGCTTCCGTTTTCAGCGATTAAACTTGAATATATTGCGAATGAGCTTATGAATAAAGATTTCAGAACAATATATTTTAGAAAGTATGCATTTGCAAAGGATTGGAAAACTATTAAGAAATATATTTCTGTAAAGAAATCTGATGCATACAAGAATTACCAGATTGAAGGTGCTGTTGGACTTGAGAATGAAGGACCTTATCAGGGCTTAGGCTTCTTTTACCGTACTAAGGTGACTGATAAGAAGGGTAAACTTAATCCATCTCCATGGAGCTATGATGACCTTAATCCTAAGGTTCAGAAGTACTTTGAGAAGATAGTTAAGTACTGTAAAAATAAAGGAATTGAACTTATATGTGTTACAACACCTATTCCACCATCATCTGTTGCTGTAGGCTCGGCTAATGAGGCTAACACATATTTCAAGCAGATATGCGACGAGAATAATGTAAGATATATTGACGGCAATCTTATCAGGAATGAGGTTCTTGATGTAAGTGATGACGATTTCTCAGACTGGGAAGGTCATATGAACGGAGAACTTGCAGAGCAGTTCTCAGAGGTACTTACAGAGATACTTAAGAGTGATGATTGTTCAGAGTATTTCTATAACAGTTATGATGAGTGTATAGAAGCAATTAAAGCGAGGGGCAATGAAAAGTAAAATATTAAAATATGTCAGAGCTGCGGTGTTTATTGCTGTAGTAGTCGGACTTGTTAAATGTATGGATTATGCAATGATGCCATCAGGCTATATAAGGTATATCATGCATGAGACCAACAATGCAGATACTGATGAAGGATATGACAATATAATAATAGGCGCATCACATGCGAGATCTGCAATTGATCCTTTAAAGCTTGATGAAGCAGGAGCGTCTGATAATGCATTTAATCTTGCAATACCGGGCGAGACTGTAACGGATTCTTATTATCTTTTAATGGAAAGTAACAGGAATAATAAAGTTAAAAGAGTTATATATGACCTTGATTACCAGTATTGGTGTAATTATGCGGAGCGTGAATTTGAGGACTGTTTTATATACACATGGCTTCCTTTCAGCAATGTAAAGCTTAAATATATTGCAGATAATCTCATGACCAAGGATTTTCGTACGGTGTATTCCAAGAGATGGGCTTATGAGACATCACCATCTGCTATTATGAATAATCTTAAGGTTAAGAGCAGCAGTGCATATCGCAATTACAGCATGGATGCAGTTGAGATACATGATGCTGGAGGACCTTATGTTGCCAAAGGATTTTTCTACAGAGATATGAAGATAGACAGCATTGTTCCATCTGATATTGTTGCATGGGATAAGGATGGAATCAGCGATAAGGTCTTAGATTCATTTAAGAAGACTGTTCAATATTGTAAGAAGAATAATATTGAACTTGTATGCATTACATCACCGATTACACCTACAACAGCGGTTAACGGTTATTCGGAACAGGCAGGTGCGTATTTTACAAGGCTTTGTGAAGAATATGGTGTAGAATATTATGATTTTAATCTGCTGACAATGGATACATTGCCAAGAACAGATGACGATTTCTTTGATGAGGAAGGTCATATGCTTGGAGAACTTGCAGACAGATATTCAGACATACTGGCATCAGTTCTTCTTGGAAAATGCGACAAAAGTACCATTTTTTATAGAACTTATGCACAGTTAGAGCAGGCAGTTTATGAAAATTATGTGACAAAACGGTGAAACTGACAAAATATGCTTGCTATAAAGATAACAATGTGCTAAACTTCATTCACTGCATATGTTGAATCTGCAGGTAGTAAAGCGTCATGATGTTTTACATAACTGTTATTGCATTTGGGACACTTAGGCTACGCCAGAGGAAATCATATGTATTAATAATACGCCTGCTTGGCAGACACTTTACGCCGGTGTGGCGGAACTGGCAGACGCACAGGACTTAAAATCCTGCGGGACTTATACTCCCATACGGGTTCGATTCCCGTTGCCGGCATAACAAAAAGGAGCTGTACATAACTTGTTATGTACAGCTCCTTTTTTCTTGCCATATAGAAGTATAAGTCGTACAATTAAGAAAAATTATGAAATATGGGGGATGATCAATGTTTGATAATAGAAAACGCATTATTATAACCGCGGCTCTTGCAGCGGCGGCTGTTGCAGCAGCAGTTGTATGCGTTGTTATGACACGCAGAGTAAAGAATAATGGTAATCCTACAGGTGAGACTTTACCAGCAAGTACTATAGAGGCAGCTTCACAGGTAGAAGAAACGACTGCATATGTAGATAACAAGGTCGACATAATTGATGTTAATTCGAAGACAAGACCTTTTGCTGTGTCTGTTAATAATACTCCGGTTGCCGTGCAGGTGCAGACAGGACTTAATAAGGCATATATTGTATATGAGCTTCCAACAGAAAGTTATACATGCAGGCTTCTTGCCTTGTTTAAGGTTGAGGATTCAGATGTTACAGGGGAAGCACCGGAAGAGATTGTAGGCTCTGGAAATGTGAGCCAGAATGACACTGTTATTGGTACAATAAGAAGTGCAAGACATAATTTCCTTGATTTCTGTTTTGAATCAGATGCGATATTCGTACATTTTGGCGGAAGCACTTATGCTGAGAGCGACGAGGCTAAGACTGGCATTAACTGGATTAACGGTTTTTATAACAGCGCATATTACTGGAGACGTAATCCGGAGGGGCTTGCAACAGAACATACAGCTTATACATCACTTTACAGGTTAAAGAGTGCTGTACAGGATAAAGGCTTTAATGCCGAGGCTGACAGTGCATCGGATACAGTACTGCTTAATTATGATGTGTCAGATGTAGACCTTTCCAAAAGAGATGACGCAATCAGCGCAACATCTGTGTATGTGCCTTACAGCAGTTATCAGTACACAACATTTACATATGATGCAGCATCAGGCAATTACTTAAGATTCGCAAGTGGAGAGCCGAGTCTTGACCATGAAACAGGAGAGCAGTTCAATACTAAGAATATTATTGTACAGAAGATTACGCACAGCATGATGGATGATAATTACTGCTGGAATCTTCACACTGTCGGCAGCGGCGAAGGTTATTACATAACTAACGGCTATGCTGTTCCGATTAAGTGGAGCAAGGCAGACCGTTATTCCAAGACAGTGTACACTTATGCAGATGGAACTGAGATTAATGTGAGCGACGGAAGAACATATATTGAAGTGTCTGATGTAACTATGACTGTTGAAGTGGAATAGTACAGATAAGAACCGCATATACTTCTACTATCTGATAATGGTGGAGGTGTGCGATATGAATAAGACAATGAAAAAACTTAATATAACTATGATAATAGGGATTCTGGCAGTATGGGTGTCAGGATCCCTGTTTCATTTTGTGTATGACTGGACGGGGAAGAACACATTTATAGGACTGTTCTTTCCGACCAATGAATCGACATGGGAGCATATGAAGCTGGCATTCCTGCCGATGAATCTGTATGGAATATACACATGGTATGCCTTGAAGGACAGATTTGCAGCAAGCGGCTTTGCAATTCTTCTTGGTGCAAATGCGGCAGCATGGGCAATACCATTCCTGTACTACACATATATGGGCGTACTGGGCTTTTCTAAAATGTGGCTTGATATTGCATGCTTTTTCGTGGCTGTGCTTATTGGATTTGCTGTGGAGTACCATGTATTAAAGAAATCGGGGCATGAAAGTTTCGTGCTTGGAACATGGATAATGGCTATTATTGATTTCGTGATGGCAGCAGCATTTGTTTCATGCTCATATGGCGCACCTGTGCTTGGTATATTCGCAAAGCCGTGATATGCTGCGGAATGTAGGGATAAGGTACTGTATGCAGGAATGTTGACAGATACTTGTATGAAAATGAAAAATAATAGTTGACAATATCCAATTATAATAGTATGCTACAACTGTACTAGCTTATATAGTACAGTTGTTACACAAGCTTGTAACCAGTTAAAATAATACACAGAAAGGAATAGAACATGTTCACAATAGATGTCATGTCGCGAGTGCCAGTCTATGAACAGCTCATTAAGCAGGTGGAAGACCAGGTGCTTAAAGGAATTATGAAGGAAGGGGATAAGATGCCATCGGTACGGTCATTGTCGATGGAGCTGTCCACCAATCCGAATACGATACAGAAAGCATACACGGAGCTAGACAGAAAAGGAATTGTCGTAAGCGTACCGGGAAAGGGATCTTTTATATCGGCAGAAGCGGTAAAGATTGTAGGAAACCAGTCTAAGGAGCAGCTTTCTGTGCTTAAGGAGATTGTAAGAAAGCTTGCATACGCAGGGGTGAGTAAGAGTGAGATAACAGATATGATTGAGGAGGTTTATAAGAAAATATGATAGAGGTAAAAGGTGTTACTAAATCATTTGATGACTTTACAGCACTTGATAATGTTACCTGTAATATAGCGGAGGGCTGTATATACGGTATGGTCGGTTCTAATGGTGCAGGAAAGTCTACGCTTTTAAGAGTTCTGTCTGGAATATATAAGGCAGATAAGGGAGAAGCAATAATTGACGGAATTAATGTATACGAGAATACATATATGAAGAATAAGCTGGTGTTCGTTGCAGATGAGTTATTCTTTCTTGCAGGTGCGAACATTAAGAGCATGGCTAAGTTCTACCGTTCAATATACGATAATTTTGATATGGAAAGATTCACAGAGCTTACGAAAACATTCGGGCTTGACCCGGATAAGAGCATATCGAGCTTTTCAAAGGGTATGAAGAGACAGGCGGCAATAATACTTGCACTGTCAACTAAAGCCAAGTACATGTTCTTTGATGAAACATTTGACGGACTTGACCCGGTTATGCGTAATCTCGTCAAGAAGTTAATCTGCGGTGATGTTGCAGAGAATAACGCTACTGTGATAGTTACATCACATTCATTAAGAGAGTTAGAAGACTTATGCGATCATTTGTCACTCCTTCATAAAGGCGGACTGGTGCTTGACAGCGATGTATTTGAACTAAAGACGAGTCAGTTCAAGGTACAGGTAGCTTTTAAAGACGAGTTCGACGAGAGTAAGTTTGAGGGCATTAAGATTACAAGATACCGTCAGGAGGGTTCAGTTGCCAACATGATAGTCAATGGCGACAGGGAACAGACTATGGATATTATAAATGCAATGAATCCGGTTGTATTCGATGTCCTTCCGCTTACACTCGAGGAGGTATTTACTTACGAGATGGAGGCACTCGGCTATACATTCGATGTGAAGGGGGATAAGACACATGAATAATAAGAAAATATTCAGCTTTCATATGTTTTTACAGACATTAAAGCAGACAAGGCTTGCGGGCTTTATAATGATGGCAGTGATTACGCTTATATCGGTTGTGCCGATTGTTTCATCATTAAGTTATGTTAAAGAATATAATCAGGTTAGTAATGTAAGTGGTGTTGCGGGAAATTATTACCTTGCATTAGTGTTCGTGCTGGTTGTGCCGGTTATATCATTTATCATATGGAGCTTCCTCAATAAGAGAAGCAGCAGTGATTTCTACCACTCAATTCCATATACAAGACTGTGCATATATCTTAGTAAGACAGCAGCAATACTTACATGGATTGTTGGAATACTTGCTGTGTCATATGCTTCACAGGCAGTTTTATTTATTGCTAATAAGAAGTATTTCAATGTTGATTATGCAACAACGTTCCGCATGTATCTTGCAATGTTTATATGCAGTGTTTTATGCATGGCAATTATAAATGTTGCAGCATCAATTACAGGTAATATATTAAGCAATATATGTGTGACAGGACTTATAATGTTCCTTCCAAGATTTATTCTGGTAATGGTTACTGAGATGACTGTATATCATGGTGAAACTTACATGATAAGAAACAGTGGCGTAGGATTCCTTGACGCTTCCAATAATATGATTATTGGAATGGTGTTTAATGTGCTTGGAATATCTAATGGTTCATCAGGAGTCACAGATATGGTTCTCAGCCTGACAAGTAACTTATATACACTGATTCTTGCACTTATATATATTGTGCTTGGTGCAGTACTTTTTATAAAAAGAAAGAGTGAGACAGCAGGAAAGGCAGCTAACGGTAAGGTTCTCCCTATGATTATAAGAACACTTATCGGATTCACAATCGCATTTGCAGGTGTAATGATTGCTTACACTAATGAAGAATACAATGAGACTACAGCAGTTGTTGTATTATTCATTATAAGTGCTTTAGTTGTATTTGTGTATGAATGTATAGTAAGTAAGAAGATGAATGTTATAAAGCAGTGTATTCCATCAATTCTTCTTGGCTATGTGCTTGCCGTAGTAATTGGAACAGGAGCGAATTCATTTGGTAAATATGAGGCAGCTTATGAACCTGATGATTCAAAGCTTTCATATGTATCAATTCAGCCTATGGATACTTACTATTCATCAGATAACGGATACTTCAGTTCAATATCATCAAAGGTAAAGTTTACAGATGATGAGATTCTGAAATATGTATCAGAGAAATTCGTATCATATAAGGAAAAATGTATATCAACAGGTGTGCATAATTATGTCCATAACAGCAGAGGCTCAGTAACAAGCTATAAGGTTGGATTCAGACAGAACGGTGTTACACATTACAGAAAGATTGAGCTTACTGCCAATGAGTCACAGAAGCTTGCAAGTCTGTTAAAGAAAGATGAAAATTTCGTTAAGTCATATATTGACCTGCCAGCCAGTGACAAGGTTGCAATAACAGCTTTATCAGGTAATATGGAAGAGTCTGATGGTAAGGATATATACGAAACAATTGTCAGTGAAGTTAAAGAACTTGGCTTTGAAAAATGGTATCGTATAGTCAATTCAGACAGTGAAGCGTTCTTAATGTCAGTACAGTTTTCAAAAGCTGGTGTTGGTTATGATATGGCACTTCCGATAAGCAAGGATATGCCAAAGTCTTATAATAAGTATATCAGTGCAAGAAATGCATACGTTATTAAGAATAATGAGAAAGAACTTGCGAGAATGAGCGAGATATTAAAGATGTATGCTGCTGATGATGGCAATAAAACAAGTCAGAATCTTTCTAAAAGTTATGAAGACCTGTCATTGGTTATTGTATATAATGATGAAAGAACATGGGTTAATCTGTCATCATATGTAAAAACTGATAGTGAAAAGGCTCAAAAAGTATTAAATGCACTTGCAGAAGCCATTGATAAGAAGGATTTTAACAAGGAAGTAAATGTGAATAATCCGGTTGCAGTACTTAATTATTCAGATTACGGTCAGGTTGAAAATAACACAGGAGAATATATTGAGGCTGACGCTATTATCCAGTTAGACGGATTTACACAGCTTTTGGATTATATCTCTGATGTTGATGAGTATTAATAATATCTGATATTGAATTAATACATTTTAATAAGTATAATTAGTGGGATGGCGTCTGGTCATCCCATTATTATGTTAATAGAAGAGGAATAAAGCTATGTATGATTATTTAATAGTAGGAGCGGGACTTTTTGGTTCAGTGTTTGCGCATGAGGCTGCCAAAGCGGGAAAGAAAGTCCTTGTAATAGATAAGAGAAACAATATTGCCGGTAATGTGTATACAGAGAAAAGAGAAGGAATTAATGTGCATGTGTATGGTGCACACATTTTCCATACTAATAATAAGAAGGTGTGGGAGTATCTTTCACAGTTTACTACATTTAACAGATTCACTAATTCACCTGTTGCCAATTACAAGGGTGAACTGTATTCACTGCCATTCAATATGTATACCTTTAATAAGATGTGGGGCGTTGTGACACCACAGGAGGCAGCAGACAGAATCGAGCAGCAGAGAAAAGAAGCAGGAATCACAGAACCTAAGAATCTTGAGGAGCAGGCTATAAGCCTTGTAGGAACTGATATATACGAGAAGCTGATTAAGGGATACACACAGAAGCAGTGGGGCAGACCATGTAATGAGCTTCCATCATTCATTATCAAGAGACTTCCTGTAAGACTTACATTTGATAATAATTATTTTAACGCACTTTATCAGGGAATTCCTGAGGGCGGATATACTAAGATGGTTGCCAATATGCTTGACGACAGCAAGCTTTCTGGAAGCATTGAGGTAAGACTTGGAGTTGATTATCTTGCTTCCGCTGATGCTAAGGCAGCACTTGATAATGAGGCTGCAAAGGTTGTATACACAGGTGCTATTGACGCGTACTTTGATTATAAGCTTGGCAATCTTGAATACCGTTCAGTAAGATTTGAGACAGAGACTTTGGATATCCCTAATTATCAGGGTAATGCAGCAGTTAATTACACTGATGCCGAAACTCCATGGACAAGAATTATTGAGCACAAATGGTTTGAGTTCGGTAAGGATGAGAATGGCAATGACCTTCCTAAGACTGTTATCAGCCGTGAGTACAGTTCTGAGTGGAAGCTGGGTGATGAGCCGTATTATCCTGTAAATGATGATAAGAACGGCACTTTATATGCACAGTATAAGGAACTCGCTGACGCTGAAAGCAAGGTTATATTCGGTGGACGTCTTGGCGAGTACAAGTATTATGATATGGACGCTGTTGTGGCAGCAGCTCTTGACTGTGTATCAAATAACATTTAAAAATATATAGAAATTCAGCATATGGCCTAGACAAATGATAATCTAAGTCATATGCATTTTTAACGTTATCCTTGAAAATTACCGCTTGCCTTGCGGTCGCATAACTGACCATAGATGTCAGGACCGAGTCCTGTCTGTAATTCTGTATATGCTTTTTTTAGCTGTTCGTCAGTCATATGTTCTTTTTTTCTGTTTATTGCATTGATGCTGTCGTGAACGACTTTATCCTGGTCATCATGTGTCTCCCAGTTGTACATAGTGTGTCCCTTTACGATAGATTTATTATTGTTATCTGTAGGAAGATTTTCTTCATTATTCATAATTTCACTCCATTTTATATAAAATAATTTCTAACATTAGATATTATCTGCGTTAATTCCCCGTCTATACTTGAAAAACATGGCATAGCATTGTAATATAAAAAGTGTGTAAACATCAGAGGGAGAGCTTAAATGTTAAATTTAAATGGTATGTTGTCTATAGTTATGCCGGCTTACAATGAGGAGAAACTTATTTACCACAGTATTATGGAGACATTAAGCATTGTGGAAAAGTTTGTTCCAGAGCTTGAGATTATTGCGGTAAACGATGGCAGTAAGGATAATACCAAAGCTGAAATAGAAAGAGTTATGAAGCAGGACAGCCGTGTGAGGATGGTGAGTTCTGAAAAGAACAGAGGCAAGGGCAATGCGATAATTGCCGGGGTGTCTCAGGTTGAAGGAAAGTATGTTGCATTTGTCGATGCAGACCTTGAACTTAATCCATCACAGTTAGAAGGCTATCTTAAGAAAATGCTTGATGATAACAAAGATGTTGTGATAGGCTGTAAGTTCCACAAGGATTCAAGACTTGATTATCCGTTTAAGAGGAAAGTGATAAGCATGGGGTATTATATAATGCTGCTTGTCCTGTTCCACCTTAATGTTAAGGATACACAGACGGGACTTAAAGTATTCAGGGGTGAGGCAATTAAGTCGGTTGCACATCTTATAAGAACATCAGGTTTTGCTTATGATATAGAGCTGTTAGTTGCAATTCACAGAAGAGGATTTTCGATAGCACAGATGCCTGTAGAGGTTGTGTATGTCAGGGATTCCGGGGTAAAGCGTATAGGAATCAAGGACATATGGCAGGCTTTCTGCGATACATGGGCTATATTTGGGAGAGTTTACTTTAAACATTATTATGATTAATCAGGAGATGTATGCAGGATGAAAGGATTATGGAGTACCATAGCAGGAAAATTAACAGGATTATGGAAGGCTGTATTTGCAGCACATGCGAAGGCATGTATTATTGCAGGTTCAGTTGTAGTTGCAGGAAGTGCAGCGGCTGTAACAACTGTTGAATATGTCCATCACAATAGCAGCAAAATGCAGGTACAGGCACATGAGACAGAAGTAGAGACTGATGGAAATCTTGATAAATTAAGTAAGATTCTTACAGAAGCTCAAACTGAAGAAGAGACAGAAGAACTTATTAAGGAAGCGATTGCAGATGAGAATACAAGCAATCAGGAACTTTATGAGATAATTAATATGGCTGCTGCAGGTAATGTACCAATTCCAGTTAAAGATGTTGAGGATCTCAATATAGGTGAGGATAATTCTTCAGAGCCATCAAGAGATGATACTGAGGTTGAAGATCCTGAACCAGAATGTTCAAGCTCAGATGAGATATATGAAGTAAGCCAGCTTATGTATGGTATTGATGTATCAAGATGGCAGGGCGACATAGACTGGTCAGCAGTTGCTGCCGATGGTATCACATTTGCAATGATAAAATGTGGGGGTGGAGATGATGGTTTATATCAGGACAGAAAATTCCAGCAGAATATACAGGGCGCACTTGCAAATGGTATCCAGGTAGGAGTGTACTTCTATTCAGGTGCTACTAATGCAAGAGAAGCATATGATGAAGCAAGTTATTGTATAAGCCTTATAAAGGATTATCAGATAACATACCCGGTTGCATTTGACTGGGAACTGGATGGAGATTATGACTCAGTAACAGAAGCATGTGAGATGTTTTGTAATATTATATCAAGCTATGGATATCAGCCGATGGTTTATTCTAACAGAAACAGATGGTATAACAATTTTGATGGAGCAAAGCTTGCCAGCAAATATAAAGTATGGATGGCATGTTACTGGAGAGATTATTATTACACATCAACACGCTGGGCATATGGTGACGGACTTGCTGATTTCAGATGGAATTATGATATGTGGCAGTATGGTGTGACAGATACTGTTGCGGGAATTAACGGATATGTGGATATGAATATTGCATTTTTCGGTTATGCTAACTACCATGTTGATACTAAGGATGCGGTACTTTCGGTTACTAACAAGGAGATTAAGCGTACTTACGGTGAAGGAATCGGAGGGCTTACAGAAGAACTGAATCTGCTTGACGGAGTTAAGGGCACTAACACTATCGGATATGATATGGATGTTGAGTATTCAATCTATGACGAAGCTGGTAATGAGTGCAGCGAGGAAGATGCAGTATCAACAGCAGGAACATACACAGTAGAGTACCGTTTCAAAGATCCTAAATCTGGCTGGATAGAGAATACAGCAACACTTATTATTGAGGTTATATCAGAAGAATTTACAGGCAGTGATATTGTTGTTAAGAATAACAGCCTTTCGAGCGATTATAATTTCAGGACAGGCGTTTCCTGCAAGAATAATTATGGACAGGCAGCCGAATTAACCGGAGTTGTAATAAAGAAGATTAATAGAGAAACTGAGGAAGAAGAGACACTGACTGAGCAGGAAGCAAGAGAAGAAAAATATGACTTCGACCAGTACAGTTATACAGTAGAATACACATTTGATGTGCCGGGCGAAGGAAAGGTTATCAAGAAAGCAGCTATTGTCAGTGGTTCAGCGGAATAACAGGAAGCAGATATGTGTGATTCAGAGAAAGAAGATTTAAAAACAGAAGAAGCAGAGGTGCAGGAAGAACCACAGTATGAGGTTCTTGAAATTGAGGAAATCAATAGGAACCTTAAGGAAAAGTTAATTGATTTCTTTAAGGTAAAGAGGCATATTGTTGTGACAGCAGTATCGGCAGCGGTTGTTATAGCAGGAGTTATAACTGGGATTGTAGTCTGTATAAGTGTAAATAAGGCATCTAAACATCAGTCGGCAATTGTAGAGGCAGCAGAGACTCAGACAGAACCACAGACTCATACACAACCTGAAAGTACTGATCCGGAGGAGACGGAAGAAGAGGAATCTACAGAGGAAGAAACATTTGAAGTGATTGAAAATATCATGGAGAAGGTTGTTGCAGACAGTGCTGTGACACAGAAGGAAGATCCTCTGAAAAATAGAAATAATGCTACATCAGGTGGGGTTATAAAGCCTGTTTCATATGTTGATAATGCGGTTTCAGGAAGTGTAAGTGTTTCATCAGTAAAGAAGTCAGGTGATGATGTTATATACAGTTTAAAGAGCAGGAAAACTCAGGGTTTTACAGCAGCACAGATTGAAAAATGCAGTAAAGAAAGTATTCTTGTTGAGGAGAACGGAGCACAGAAACAGTATACCGGATATGTATATGAAACTGGAAATGTTGATGTTACCGGGGGTTCTGAGAATGTTGTAACTAAATTCCTTATAAAGGACGACAATACAGAAGCTTCTACAAAGCAGACGAAAGGTGCCTCTGCAAAGGCATCTGATAATTCACAGAAAGAAAGTGCTTCTAATATAGAAGAAAGTTCAAAATCTGAGGCGGAAACTTCAACCGAAATTAAAACCGTTTCGTATATAGTTATGGAGGTTGAAGCACAGATAGAATGTATATATGCTGACGGCTGGCAGAATATCAAAGGAAAGAATTATTACTTTGAAGATTCCAATGCTGTAACAGGCTGGAAGAATATTGACGGGGTACAGTACTATTTCAATGCAGATGGTTCGCTTGGTTCATCACTTGTAATAGATGTTTCAAGATATAATGGCAGTATTGACTGGAATAGTGTTAAGGCTTCCGGTATTAATTACGCAATGATAAGAGTTGGTTACAGGGGATATGAGACAGCCAATCTTGTGCTTGACAGCAGATTTCATGAGAACATGAGTCAGGCAATCGCAGCAGGAGTTAAGGTAGGTGCATATATTGTTACCCAGGCAGTTGATACAACAGAAGCTGTGGAAGAAGCAAGCTTTATCGTATCAGCGTGCAGTGGATATAACATATCACTTCCACTTGCTATTGATGTTGAAAGTGCAGGTAATGGAAGTGGACGAGGAGATAAGATATCATCATCACAGAGAACAGCAGTTGTTAATGCATTTGCACAGACTGTGAATAATTGTGGATATTCAGCAGTTGTATATGCTAATAAAGACTGGATGAATAACCGCATGTATGCTGGTAATATAGATTGTGGAGTATGGGTTGCACAGTATAATAACAAATGTACATATACTGGACCTGTTACGATGTGGCAATTTACAAAAAAAGCAATTGTTAATGGTATATCAGGATATGTTGATATGAGTGTATGGAAGCATTAAGTGACTATATAAAACAACTGAAAAACGTGACATTTCTTTAACAGAGTGGTATAATCAATCGGAATGTATATTCACGAGGAGATAAAATATGAGTAAGAGTCAGGAACAGATGAAAGAACTGATTAATAATGTAAGGGCTGGAAAAACTGATAAAGAAGTATTCTGCAAAGAAATACAGAAGGATGTGAACAGCCTTATATATCCGGTCTTTGGAGAGGATTACAAGAAACTTTCTCCAAGAGCAATTATTGATATATGCACTAATCTTGACAGTATTGATGTTAATAAGAATATTATGCGTCAGATTGCAACAAGAGTTTCAGTGTTTATGTTTGGTCTTATAGATAATTCTACTATTAAGATAGATGATGATTACGAATATGAATATAGCAGAATTAAGGAAGATAAGGAATTATTTACTATAGTTAAGGATAATTCCAGAATATTCAAAGACTTCAAAGCATACGACGCTGCTTCTGACAATATTAAGTCATTATCCAGAGTTCAGACTATAATGATGGAGCTTTATGGATATGAGATGCATTCAGTTGATGAGATAGAAACACTGCTTGATGTAGACAGTGCATTTATTTCTAAGCTTATTGCAATGATGAAGGGTAATTTACTCGGTATATCATCAGTTGAAGAGAATATGTCAGATTATGCTTCATTTGATGAAGAAGATATAGATGATTCTGATATTAAGATATATGGTGCAGAATTAAACGAGCAGGATACAGAAGAAGATTCTGATGATGAGGCTGACGAGGAGGAATCAGACGATGAAGATTCTGATGATGGCGTGTCATTTGAATATGACATGACTGGATATGAGAACAATGAGTATGATGATGCCCCTGTAAGGGGAGTCTCACTTATGGACAAGCTTACAACTTATGTTGGAAGAGTGTTCCCGTGTGTACCAAGAGCAAGAAGACGTAATGTTATATATGCGTCAATGGTAGTTATTCTGGTATTGATTATTCTTATAGTATCAATAGCAGCAATGGCAGGAGGAAGTAAGAGAAAAGTCAATAATAAGAATAATGGAAATGACTGGACTCCTATGGAGTATACAACTAAAGCACCTAAGGAGACAGCTGAAAGTACAAGCAATATAGAAAAGACAACAGAAGTTACTGAGAGAGCAGCAGATAATAATAACAGAAGAAATACTACACAAGCTGAGACAGAACCAGAAGAGTCATCTTCAGAAGAAGTTACAGAGGAAACAACTGAGGCTACACAGGCATCAGTAGAGAACGTTTCAACAGATAATTAAGAAACATACTATCTATAACAGATATTTTAAGGAAGGATTGCTATGAAATGTGTAATATTAGCCGGAGGTAGTGGCGACAGTTTATGGCCATTATCCAGAAGGCAGTTTCCAAAGCAGTTTATGAAAATAAAAGAGGGCCGGTCATTGTTACAGGAAACTGTAGTAAGAAACATGCCGTTCTGTGAGGAATTCATAATAGTTACCAATGAGAGCTATAAGAATATTGTTAATGGACAGATGAAGGCATTTCAGAGTCTTAAGTATAGAGTTATTCTTGAGGGTACACCGAAAGGAACAGGAGCAGCTGTACTGTTAGGAACTATGTTTGCCAATCCATCAGAATTGGTTCTGGTTGTTAATTCGGACAACCTGATAGAAGGCGAAGGATACAAGGAAGCAGTTATTGCTGCTAAAGAATATGCAAAAGAGGGCTATCTTGCAGTACTGGGAATTAAACCGCAGTCGCAGTCCTCAACTTATGGATACATACTTCGTGACAAAGAGAATGTAAAGAAATTCATTGCGAGAATTGATTTTGACGAGGATGAGACAGAGGGGCTGTTAGGCTA
Source organism: Desulfovibrio piger (assembly GCA_963590775.1). Classification (GTDB taxonomy): domain Bacteria; phylum Bacillota; class Clostridia; order Lachnospirales; family Lachnospiraceae; genus Lachnospira. Next base: position 22,894 of record CAVAPS010000019.1, on the reverse strand, counting down.
TGGTTATGACGAGGGATATCTCTGGAACAGCGGAATTCTTGTGTTCACAGCCGGAGATATGACTAATGCAGCAAGAAAATTGTCGCATGAACTTTATACAACATGTAAGACAGCCAAGAGAAAAGTTCCTGCAATCAGAAGATCAGTGCGTTTCTCTGAGAATATAATGCAGCCTATGCCACATGGAAGTATCGAGACACTTCTTCTTGAAAAATGTGATTCAATCAAAGTGGTGGAGGCACAGTTTGAGTGGCTTGATGTAGGTAATGCCAGTGATCTGGCTGAATTTGGTAATAATATCAAGTCAGAATGTGTTATTAAATATGACTGTGATAATGTTAATATCATTAATAATGCACCGAGAAGACTTGTTGTAGCTAATGATTTAAGAGATCTTGTTGTTGTTAATACAGATGATGCAACATATGTTTCATCCAAGAAGTCTGCTGATAATATCAAGCAGATTATGAAAGATAACATGGATACATATGAAGCATTTTTCGATTATAACAGAACCACTTACAAGGAGTGGGGAATACAGGAGATACTTAATTATTCACAGGGTTATAAAGTAAGAAAGATTACGGTATTCCCTGGAATGTCAATGGCTCTTCACCAGCATGAGAAGAGAACAGAGCACTGGTCGATAGTCGAAGGCGTTGCAACAATTACAGTTGGTAATGAGACAACAGATTATAATAAGTATGAAAGTGTATTCATACCTGTTGGAGCTAAGCATAAGATAGCTAATAAGACCGATAAGAATGTAGTTGTTATCGAAGTTGGTATTGGAGACAACATTTCTGATAACGACCTTGTAAAGATATATAATCAGGATAATCAGCCGGTATCTAGTTATGTAAGACTTGATAAGAGCCCGATTATAAAGCTTGAGCCTGCATTTAAGGATAATCTGTGGGGTGGAACCAAGATTCGTGATGTATATGGCAAGAAATGTGATTATGATGTTATAGGTGAAAGCTGGGAGCTTTCAGCACATCCTGACGGACAGAGCCGTATAGCTGAGGGCAGATATAAGGGAATGCTCTTTAATGATTATCTTAATATTATAGGTAAGGATGCGCTTGGCTGGAAATGTCAGGCACAGGACAGATTCCCTATACTTATTAAGTTCATAGATGCCAAGCAGGCACTTTCTATACAGATTCATCCAGATGATGAATATGCACTTGAGAATGAGAACGAGTATGGAAAGAACGAGATGTGGTATGTAGTGGACAGCGAGCCAGGTTCATACCTATACTGCGGTCTTTCAAGAGATGCCTCCAAGGAAGAGATTCTTGAAAGAATCAATAACAATACAATTACTGACGTCCTCAACAAGATTGAGGTTAAAGCCGGTGATGTTGTTATGGTTAAAGCAGGAACAATTCATGCGATTGGTGCCGGAGTGTTCATATGCGAGATACAGCAGAATTCTAACTGTACATATCGTATGTACGATTATGACAGAAGAGATAAATTTGGCAACCCGAGAGAACTTCATGTCAAGAAGGCACTTGATGTTGTGGATAATCATAAGTATGTCAAAGATAATAAGACAGAGATAGTTCTGGCAAGAAATGAACATTTTACAGAAGAAAGACTTGTACAGTGCAAATATTTCGAAGTATTCAAGTATGATGTTACAGATGAAGTTAAGATAGCTGTGGATGAAGCATCATTTGTCTCAGTGCTGTTTATCAGTGGAGAAGGAACTATCGAAACAGATGATTATGAGAAGGTAATGCCATTCAAGGCAGGAGAAAGTTTCTTTATAAGTGCGGGTCAGAGAGGCATAGTTGTTAAGGGCTGTGCGACAATGATTGTTACCAGAGTATAAAAAATGTTTGCTCTTGACGGATTTTGATGTATAATGACCAGAGAATTCTTTATTAAAAGGAGATAAAAATATGTTATCAGTAGTAATACCAACATTTAACGAAAGCAAGAATATCAGAAATCTGGTTGCACAGATTGATGTTGCTTTGAAAGGTGTTGATTATGAAATTGTCTTTGTTGATGATAGTAAGGACAATACACCTGATGTAATTATGGAAGTTGCTAAAGAATATCCACAGGTAAGAATGGAACACAGAAAGAATGGAACAGGATTAGCAACAGCTGTTCTTGATGGATTTAAGCTTGCAAAGGGCGAGTATATGGCATGTATGGATGCGGATTTACAGCACCCACCAATTGTTCTTAAATATATGTATAAGGCTATGGAAAGCGGTGCAGATTTCTGTATACCAAGCCGTCTTATTCCAGGTGGCGATGATGGTGGACTTAACTGGTATAGAAAGTTCGTATCTGGAACAGCAAGAAAGATAGGACAGGTTATGTTACCATGTCTTAGAAAGATATCTGATCCTACAAGCGGACTCTTCATGTTCAGAAGAGAGGTTATCGAGAATGCTGACCTTCAGCCAATCGGATGGAAGATTATGGTTGAGGTTCTTGCTATGGGAACATACAGCAAGGTAGTTGAGATTCCTTATAAGTTCCAGCAGAGAACTGAGGGTGAGTCAAAGCTTTCGGGAAAGGTTACATTAGAGTACTTAAAGCAGCTTAAGAATCTCAGAAAGAGATACAATAAGAGCAATAAGTATGAAGTTGAGGTATGGTCAACTGAGAAAATGATGGCATAATAATTGTGCGTATGTTTAGAAGAGGATAATATTATGGGTAAGTATTTTGGAACTGATGGATTCAGAGGAGAGGCTAATGTGACTCTTACTGTTGACCATGCATTTAAAGTAGGAAGATTCTTAGGCTGGTATTACGGCAAGAATCATGAGGACGGTAAAGCTAAGATTGTTATTGGTAAGGATACAAGAAGAAGCAGTTATATGTTTGAGTATTCTTTGGTAGCTGGTCTTACAGCATCAGGAGCAGATGCGTATCTGCTTCATGTTACAACTACACCAAGTGTTTCTTATGTAGCAAGAACAGAAGATTTTGACTGCGGAATTATGATTTCTGCAAGCCACAATGCTTTTTATGACAATGGAATTAAACTTATTAATGCAGCCGGAGAGAAGATGAAAGAGGATGTTATCTCCGAAATCGAGAAGTATCTTGATGGTGAGATGGGAGAGATTCCATACGCAACAAGAGAAAAGATTGGTTGCACAGTAGATTATACAGCAGGTCGTAACAGATATATGGGATATCTCATGAGTCTTGCAATCTATTCATTCAAGGGAATCAGAGTAGGTCTTGATGCTTCTAACGGTAGTGCATGGACACTTGCCAAGGCTGTATTTGATGCACTCGGAGCTAAGACATATGTTATAAATGCAGCTCCAGACGGAACTAATATTAATGAGAATTGCGGTTCTACACATATTGAAGGACTTGAGGATTTAGTAAGAAGAGAACATCTCGATGTCGGATTCGCATTTGACGGAGATGCAGACAGATGTCTCTGTGTAGATGAAAAGGGGAACGTCATAACAGGTGACCATATTCTCTATATCTATGGATGCTACATGAAGGACAGAGATAAGCTTGCAGGCAACAAGGTTGTAACAACTGTTATGTCTAACTTCGGACTTTACAAAGCATTTGATGCAGTTGGAATTGAGTACGAAAAGACTAAAGTTGGTGATAAGTATGTATACGAATGTATGTCAGAGAACGGCTACCGGATAGGCGGAGAGCAGTCAGGACATATCATATTCTCTAAATATGCAACAACAGGTGATGGAATTATCACAGCTCTTAAGATGATGGAAGTTATGCTTGCTAAGAAGAAGACATTATCTGAGCTTGCGGCACCACTTGTTATCTATCCACAGGTTCTTAAGAACATCAGAGTCACAGATAAGACACAGGCACAGGATGATGCAGATGTCAAGGCAGCAGTTGAGACAGTTGCCAATGCTCTCGGCACAGACGGACGAATTCTTGTACGCGAAAGCGGAACAGAACCGGTTGTGCGTGTAATGGTTGAGGCTGGAAGCACAGAAGAGTGTGAGAAGTATGTCGACCAGGTTATAGATGTTATAAAGAGCAAAGGATACGCAGTATAAATTTATATGAATATTTTTAACACCTCTACATAAGATTAATTAGGTCTTATTGTGGGGGTGTTTTTATGTGTAGAAAAGTATGGGGAAAAGTTGTGGCTGCCATGGTGGCATTGTTGATAATTATGCCTGTATGCGCCATGACAGGGTGCTCTGGCAGCAAAGAGCCGGATAATAAGACCAGTGTTGATTATACAGTGGTTGAAAATGTGGATTTGCCGGAGGAACTTAGGAAGCTTATTGAAAGCAAAAAAGATAAAGTGATGAGGCTTACATATACGACTAAGGATTATACATATGTTGTGGCCGGTTATGGAACAAGAGAAACCAGTGGATATTCAATTAAGGTTAATAATGTCTACACAGGCGATAATGCCCTGTATATTGACCTTAACCTGATAGGACCTGCTGCTGGCGAAGCTGTTAATGAGGTGGAGACATATCCGGTAATAGTGCTTAAGATGGAACGGCGGGAAGAAAGCGTCGTATTTAAAATGTAGAATGTATGGGAGGTCAGTCTGTGAGACTCAGAACAGAAAATATTCATGAATACAGATTAAAATGTAATACTGTGGCACAGATTACACTGGATGATGATTTTAATGTACCGGACACGAAAGATGATATTGAACTCATTGTTAAGGAATGGGGCAATGTCCAGACAGACAGCGTTAAAGTCAATAAGGATAAAGCAACAGTGGACGGAGAATTAAGATTTGCACTGCTGTATATCGGTGCCACGTCCAGCTCAGAACGCATGCATCCTGTGAAGATGGATGGGCGGATGAACTTCAGTGAAAATGTAAATCTTTCGAGTGACTGTACAGGTGATTATATAACATGTCAGGCGTCGATAGAGGATCTTAGCATCAAAGCAATTAATTCAAGAAAGATAAGTGTTAAAGCGATTGTGACTCTTAAACTTATATGTGAGAATCTTCAGGACATCCAGATGATAACTGGCATGGAAGAGACAGAGAACACAGATATACAGCAGCTTGGAAAGGAACTTGAATTCGTCCAGCTTGTTGTCAACCAGCGCGACAATTTCCGAATCAGGGAAAATGTGTCACTTCCGGCAGGTAAACCTGAGATACAGGAGATAATCTGGGATGATGTCGATGCGAGAAATTTGAATACAAGGCTTGCAGATGACGGTCTTTCACTGACAGGGGAATTAGACATATTTGTGATGTATATCGGAAACGGTGATACAGACAATGTGCAGTGGTATGAGACAACCGCCTCATTTGAGGGGCATCTGGATATAAGTGGATGTAATGCAGATATGATACCATATGTCAATTTCCAGATAATCGGAAAGACAATAGAAGAAAGACCAGACCTTGATGGCGAAAACCGCGATATTGCAGTTGAAGTGGTGCTTGATATGGACGTCAAGGCGTATGAGGAGTGCAAGAAAGACGTGATAGCGGATATATATTCACCGTCATATGATATGGAGATAGAGACTTCTGATACACAGCTTCGTTGTCTTGTTGTGCGTAACAATGTGTCAAGTCGCGTATCAGGTAATCTGCAGCTTGAAAATTATGCTGACCTCATGCAGATATGCAACTGTACGGCAACGGTGCAGCTTGATGATGTTACATATTCGGCAGGTGAGCTTGTTGCGGAAGGTGTCGTAAGTGCAAATGTGTTCTACATAACTTCAAGTGACAGCCAGCCACTTGGCAGTGTGCATACGATTATTCCATTTGCAAGCACAGTTAAGATTGCCGAGATAAGCCCTGATGCACTTGAATATAATATAAAACCCTCAATACAGCAGCTTTCAGCCACAATAAACAGTGCTGGTGTAATAGAGGTCAAAGCGTCAGTTTCATTAGATGTGATTGTTTTTAAAAATTTCAAGTATTGTGGAATCAAGAGCGCATATATGTCAGAAGAAAAATGTGACCTTTCACAGATGCCATCAATGACCGGATATATTGCAGATGGAACTAAGACATTATGGGATGTTGCCAAAATGTATCACACAACAGCGGATTCAATAAAGGAAAGTAATCCTAAATGTGCTGATGGATTGTCAGAGTCGGTGGTTATACCAAGAAAGACGAAGCTTCTGTTAGTGAAAGCGTAGGCAGATGAAAACAGGAGCGAATGAAAGCTTAGAGTGTATTAAAGCAAAGAGTCTTAATAAACAAGGGGTACATGTGGAAATTACATGTACCCCTTAACTTGTTATATGATAATTATTATCATTAATTCTCTGCCTTTTCAATCTTGATTGTGGATTTCTTCCATATTCCTGTCCAGTACAGTGCATAAAGTATGGCGGCGGATGTTCCGTTACTGATTACAACAGCGTACCATACAGATTCAACGCCCATGTTAAGCACATTGGCACATACCCAGAGAGTAAGCAGACGGAATATCCATATTCTTGATGCATCGATAATCATTGTAATCATTGTGTGACCGCTTCCCTGAAAAAGTCCCTGTGTGACATTGTAAAATGCATTGCTCCAGCACCAGAAAGCCATAAGTGAGAGGAAATCTGTTGCAAGCGGGATAACTCTTTCATCTGCCGAGAAGAATGTTACCATAGCCTGTGAGATGAATCTTCTTGACAGAATCAGACCGAAGAACAACAGGAACAACGCTCCCATGCGGAGTGCATAATGGTAGGCTTTGTCTGCTCTTTCCTGCTGACCGGCACCTATATTCTGACCTACAATGGTTGATATTGCAGAGCCGATACCGCTTGCAGGCATTGTAATGATACTGTTAATCTTGTTGCCAATACCGTAAGCACTTGTAGCAATGAAGCCGTAAGCATTAACATTTTTAGTCATAAGAAGGAAACCAAGCTGCATAGTGCTTCCGCCGATTGCTGTTGGAAGTCCGATTTTTACAATCGAGCCCATCTTATTACCTTCAAACTTAAATCCCCTGAAATTAATTCTTATAAGCTGTCCCGGTCTTGTAAGAACAATAAGTGCGACAACTGCGCATGGAATCTTGGCGAGCATGGTGGCAAATGCTGCACCTCCGATACCCCATTTGAAAACCATAAGGAATAACGGGTCTAATATGAGGTTGATAATAACACCAAGTATATTAAGAAGCATAGGTTTTACGGTGTCGCCCTGTGACTGTTTTACTGAAGTGAACAGGTTAATTGTGAACAGAAACGGCAGGTCGAGAACAACAATTCTTATGTATGTGAGTCCGTATGTGTAGATGCTGCCTTCTGCACCGAGCCATCGTACAAGTCCCGGAGAGACAATCCAGCATATAAGTGAACACAATACAGAGAAGCCAAGCGAAGTGAGGCATATGTGGTTAGCCATAGAATTAGCCTGTTTATCCTCTCTTGCACCGAGGTACTGCGATATAAGAATTGATCCGGCAGTTGTGATACCGTTACCGAAATTAATCAGAATATTCTGGAATGGAGATACGAGCGTGATAGCGGACTGGTTCTCAGTTCCTATCTTTCCAAGCCAGAAAGTATCTGTCAGATTGTACATTGACTGGATAAAACTGTTAATCATAACAGGAATTGCCAGCATGAGAATTGCGTGGAAAAGATTACCGTTAAGAATCATATTACGTTTGTCTTCGCTTATTGGTTTTGCCATAGTAGACCTTCTTTCATTATATAAATTCATAAAAAAACTTTGGTTTTACAGAAAAATTCTCAAAACACTGATTATTTGTTGACATTTCGAAACCCTTTATACATAATATAAGCATAAAAAACAGTAATTTCTACAATTAAACTAATAAAAAATCAAGATAATACAGAAATATTATTATAATAATTGTGAAATGCTAGAATGAGAGGGTGGAGTATATGTTTCAGGATATGTCGAAGGATTTTGATATTAAGAGAATTAAGAGGAGTAATACAGACAGTTCGATAGGGTTAGAGGCACATGTGCATCCATTTAATGAAGTATTCTATCTTTCAAGCGGGGAGTGCACGAGCTTTATTGACCACAACATTTATAAGTTCGGAAAAGGTGACCTTGTTATTGTTCCAAGCGGCTGTCTTCACAGGACAACTTACAATGGAAAAGGTATGCATGAAAGAATTGTTATAAGTTTCAGGAATGAAGCGACTGAATGGATTCAGAACGAGACGGGTAAAGAACTGATGGCAAACTGTATGAAGCCGGGAGTAGTCAATATTCCTGAGAAAAGAAGGGATTACGTTATTTCGCTGTTAGACAAGCTTATATTCGAGAATGAATCGCCAGATGAGCTGTCTCCGGCATTTGTCAAGGTCGGACTTATTGAGCTTCTGCTTTTTATTATCCGCTGTAAGAATTATGAGGAAAATGTTATTAAAGAAATTGATGTTGATAACAGAATAATTCAGGAAGTTGCCACTTATATATACGAGCATTATGCGGATAATCTGTCACTTGAAAATGTTGCAGATAAATTCAACTTAAGCAGGTCGTATCTGTCTAAGAAATTTAAGACTGCTACGGGATTTGGATTTAAAGAATATATTATTAACGTAAGAATCCAGAATGCATGCAGACTTCTGCTTGAGACAGACAGATCGATTACTGATATTGCATTTGAGTGCGGTTTTAATGACAGCAATTATTTTGGCGATGCGTTCAGGAAAGCAAAGGGTATTTCGCCTCATAAGTACCGGAAGAATGAAACATTTTAGGCTTGTAATTAGAAGATTGTACTTGATTTTATACAATTTCTTTAATATAATAGTCTTGAAAAATGGATTTTGTATACAAGGTTAGGTAATATATGGACAGTATCAGATTAAAGGCAAGAGCTAAGATTAATCTTGGACTTGATGTTATTGGAAGACGTGAGAATGGTTATCATGATGTAAGAATGGTTATGCAGACTGTTGGCTTGTATGACCGTATTATTATGACGAAGATTCCAGAGGAAGATATAAGGATTAAGACTAATATAGGATTTCTTCCTGTTAACGAGAACAATCTTGTTTATAAAGCAATTATGCTTATGAAGAATAAGTATAATCTTAAAGGTGGAATAGAGGTTGACCTTAATAAATTCATTCCTGTTGCGGCTGGAATGGCTGGCGGCTCAAGTGATGCGGCAAGCACGCTTTTCGGAATGAACAGACTTTATGATCTTAACCTTCCTATGAGAGAGCTTATGAATATGGGGGTTGAGATAGGAGCTGATGTTCCTTATTGCATTATGAGAGGCACAGCGCTGGCTGAAGGAATTGGCGAGAAGCTTACAAGACTTCCTGATATGCCATTCTGTCATATTCTTATTGCCAAGCCTCCGGTTAATGTATCAACAAAGCTTGTCTATGAGAATCTTGACAGTACGCAGATTCAGTCACATCCTGATATAGATGGAATAATTGAAGCTATCAGGTTAAAGGATGTTGCACTTGTTGCTTCAAGAATGGGCAATGTATTAGAGTCAGTTACAGTGCCATTGTATCCGGTTATTGACAATATCAAGAAGGATATGATGGAGCATGGGGCTATTAATGCAATGATGAGCGGAAGTGGTCCGACAGTATTCGGAATATTCCCTGACGAACAGTCTATGGTAGCCTGTCAGCAGTTCTTAAGACAGAAGGGCGAAGCAAGACAGGTGTATACAACGGAAACATTTACTCCATAATAACAGATGATTATAGAGAATAATATACATTTATCATAATAGAGAAAGGTAAGGTTTTATATGAGAGGTGAACTTAAGATGGATGTTAATGAATATCTTCCATTAAGAGATGTAGTCTTCAACACTTTAAGACAGGCGATTCTTCGTGGAGAGATGGAACCAGGCGAGAGACTTATGGAAATACAACTCGCTGAGAAGCTTGGAGTAAGCAGAACTCCTATCAGAGAGGCAATCAGAAAGCTTGAACTTGAGGGCCTTGTTATTATGATTCCAAGAAAGGGCGCTGAGGTTGCCCATATAACAGAGAAGGACATGAGAGATGTTCTTGAGGTAAGAGCAGCGCTTGAGGAACTTGCAGCAACACTTGCATGCTGCAATGTTACACCGGAGCGAATCGAAGAGCTTAAGATGGCTAATAAGAGATTTGAAGCGGCAATTATATCTAAGGATGTGGTTGCAATTGTAGATGCTGATGTTAATTTCCATGACATTATATATGCGATGACAGACAATCAGAGACTTATTCAGATTATTAACAATCTAAGAGAGCAGATGTACAGATACAGACTTGAATATGTTAAGGATGCAAGAGCTCATTCTATCCTTATCAGTGAGCATAATGATATTATTGACAAGCTTTCTAAGAAAGATGAAGAGAATACTAAGATTGTCATAAGACAGCATATCACTAATCAGGAAAAGGGCATTATCAGACTTCTTAACAAATAATACTAAAGTTACATGGAGGCTGGCTGTATTTGCCAGCCTTTTGTCGTATTATAAGTTGTGGCTGTAGTATAAGTTCTGATTGTATTGAGTTTTATAATATTGTAAATGTTGGTTTATGCTCGAAATATGTGGATATACTCCCTGATATGAAGATATATAAGAGAGGAAGATATTTACATGAAAAAGAAACTTTGGGTTTTACTTGTTGTTATTATTGCAGTCAGTGGACTGGTTGGTTATTACAGAATGTCTTATGCCGGTAATATGGAGGCAGTGACAGAAGGAATATCAGAGAGTATAATCAGATTCCATGTAAGAGCCAACAGTGATTCCGAGGAAGATCAGGCAGTTAAGCTTAAGGTCAAAGAAGCTGTGGTTGATTACATAAGACCGGCTTTTTCAGAGTCAGGTTCTATTTCGGAGTCAAGAGCTATATTAGAGGCAGAAAGTGACAACATCAGAAATGTTGCAATTCAGACTTTAAGAGATAACGGATTCATGGAGGATGTCAGTGTATATTTTGAGAGAAGTTATTTTCCAGTGAAATCATACGGAGATGTCACATTTCCAGCAGGATACTATGAGGCGTTCAGAGTTGATATAGGTGATGCAGAGGGGAAGAACTGGTGGTGTGTATTGTATCCGCCACTTTGTTTCGTGGATGCGGTATATGGCGTAGTTCCAGAGGATTCTAAGGAGAGGCTCGCAGGAGTTCTTACAGATGAAGAATATAAGGCAGTAACCGATAAGGGCTGTAAAGTCAGATTTAAGTATTTAACATTTATTAATGAGCTGCTTGGATTGTAGGCAGATAGTGGAGGAAGTACTATTGAATAATAAGGATAAGGTCTTTATTAAGATTAAAGGTTTATATACCGGAACGATGGAAGAGGAAATTCAGAGTGACGGGGAAGATATTGAGGAAATTGAGACTCAGGGTGATGAAATTGAAGTTATTAATGTCGGAACGTATTCGATTGTCAATGGAAAAGAGTATGTGAGGTATGAAGAGGTATATGATGACTCGCAGGAACGTTCAAACAGCATGATTAAGATTGATGGAGACAGCATCGAAGTGACAAAGAAGGGTGTTGTATCTACCAAGATGATATTTACCAGAGGCAGAAAAATCATGTCTTATTATGATACACCTTATGGAAGCATGAGTATTGGCATTATAACAAAGGAACTTGAGATTGAGCGGACAGATGATACAATAAGCATATATCTTGTGTATGGCATGGAAGTGAATTGCGAACATCTTTCGGATTGCGATATGCATATAACAATAACAACTAAGGAACTAACAATTGAGGAATAATACATTTTTCGGTGAAAAAGGAGTAGTTATGAAGAAACAGTTTGATGAGAGAAATCTTACAATGGTAATGGACTTTTATGAACTTACGATGGCTAACGGCTATTTTAAGGATGAGGACAAGGAAAGAAAGGTTGCATTTGATGTGTTTTACAGAAAGAATCCTGATAATGCCGGATATGCTATATTTGCAGGTCTTGAACAGATTATTGAGTATATTGAGAATCTGCATTTTGATGAGGATGACATAGAATATCTCAGAAGTCAGGGACTTTTCGGAGAAGAATTCCTTAAGTACCTTGCTGATTTTAAGTTCAGAGGAGACATATATTCATTCCCGGAAGGAACTATTATGTACCCTAATGAACCTGTAATTACTGTTGTTGCACCTCTGCTTGATGCACAGCTTGTAGAGACTGCAATTCTTCTGCAGGTTAACCACCAGTCTCTTATCGCAACTAAGACAAGAAGAATCGTGCGTTCAGCTAAGGGACGTGCTGTATCAGATTTCGGTGCAAGACGAGCACACAATATGGATGCAGCAGTATACGGTGCAAGAGCAGCTTACATCGGTGGTGCAGTTGGAACAGCTACTGTTCTTGCCGGTCAGATGTTTGATATTCCAATCAGCGGAACAATGGCACACAGCTGGGTAATGTTCTATCGTGATGAATTTGAAGCATTCAAACATTATGCTGAGAATTATCCGGATGCAACTGTGCTTCTTGTAGATACTTATGATGTTGTTAAATCAGGTATTCCTAATGCCATAAGATGTGCCAAGGAAGTGCTTGAGCCAATGGGCAAGCACATTAAGGGTATCCGCCTTGACAGCGGTGACCTTGCTTATCTTTCTAAGAAGGTAAGAAAAATGCTTGACGATGCAGGGCTTACTGACTGCAAGATTGTTGTTTCCAACAGTCTTGATGAATGGACTATTATGTCAATTTTAGAGCAGGGTGGCTGCATTGACAGCTTTGGTGTAGGTGAAAGACTTATAACAGCCAAGTCTGATCCTGTATTTGGTGCTGTATATAAGATTGCAGCAGTAGAAGAGGACGGCGTATTCCAGCCAAGAATTAAGATTTCTGAAAATGTTGAGAAGATAACCAACCCGGGTCTTAAGAAGGTTTACAGAATATATGATGAAAATAAGAAGGCAATAGCTGATCTTATAGCAGGTGCTGACGAGGGTGTCGATCTTTCACAGCCTTACCGCTATGTAGACCCTGTAAAGCCATGGAAGAACAGATATTTTGAAAATTGCACAGCAGTAGAGTTACAGCAGCTTGTTGTAAAAGACGGCAAGCGTGTAATGGACAGAGTATCTATTGACGAGATTAAGGAATATGTTCAGGATCAGCTCACTAACAATATATGGGAAGAGGAACAGAGATTTGAGAATCCTCATAACCACTATCTTGATATGAGCCCTGCATATTATGAGATGAAGATGTCGCTTCTGCACAAGTTGACGGACTAAGGGAGTGGCGAACGGACGGATGCAGGGTGTGTATATGTTGCATCGTAAGACACGCTCCCGCTCGTGGAAAGGCGTAGCGGTACTAGGCGCACTTCCTCACTTCGTGAGGGGCGTTTGCCAAGTGCCGGCGCCTTTCCAACAGTCTTATGCTGCAGCATATGCACACCCTGCACCCTTACGTTGTCATTTCCCCTGTCCGCCTTTGGCGGAGGCGGGGTGTGCCGGTGTTAAAGTGCGTTTCTTGTAGATGGTGTGGTGCCGGAGGCACCGGGCGTTTTTTGGCGGGGAAGCGGTTGGATTGTGTGGGTATATGTTGTTTTCAGATCGTTGGAAGTGCGTCGGCACTTAGTGAATGCACTTCACGAAGTGAGGCAGTGAACTTAGTGTCCGCTACGCACTTTCACGAGCGGGAGCGTGTCTGGAAATGACATATACCCACACAATCCGACCGACAGTCCAACACAAAACACTTGCAATTACAAATTGTTTTGTTATAATTGACTAGTATATGAAAAGTTAACGAAGGAGTAGTAAATATGCCAGTTTGGAGTATTGTTTTATTGATAGTTATTGCTGTTCTTATAGCAGCACTTGTTGCACTTACTATTGTAGGTAGAAAGCTTCAGAAGAAGCAGGAAGCTAATAATGCCCAGTTAGAGGCTGCAAAGCAGGTTATGTCGATGCTTGTCATTGATAAGAAGATGATGAAGATGAAGGATGCCGGACTTCCTAAGATGGTTTTAGATCAGACACCTAAAGCGTTCAGAAATCGTAAGATGCCAATCGTTAAGGCAAAGATTGGACCAAGAGTTATGTCACTTATGTGTGACCCTAAGGTATTTGACCAGATTCCAATTAAGGCTGAAGTTAAGGCAGAAGTAAGTGGTATCTATATTGTAGGTATCAAGTCTGTAAGAGGCGGAAAGATTGTAGTTCCTGAGAAGAAAAAGAAGGGACTTTTCAAGAAGAATAAGTAATAAGATAAGTAAGAAGATTAGGCTGCATCAGCGGATTGCTGGTGTGGTCTTTTTTTATGTACTGGATGTAGGTCTGAGGTGTGGATATATATTTTTCTTGACGCGCTCCCGCTCGGGCGAAAACGTAGCGGATACTAAGCTCGCTTGCCGCATTTCATGCGACTGCACTTGCTAAGTGCCGACGTTTTCTTACGGTCCAGAAAAATATATATCCACACCTCAGACCACTAACCCATAAAAAAGCGGCACAGCCACAGCAAGCAAGGTTTCCCAAAGGGAAACCAAAGCGCAAAGTAAATTAAGAGAAGTGTAAGGTCATGATGAAGGTATGGTGCAGTTTCAGACCGTTGGAAAGGCACCGGCACTTGGCAAACGCACCTCACAAAGTGAGGCAGTGCGCCTAGTACCGCTGCGCCTTTTCACGAGCGGAAGCGTGTCTGAAAATACACCATACCTTCATCATGACCGCCCGTTCTTCACACAAATCTACACAAGCGCCTTGTTCTCATCATACATTTTCTCAATAAGATCCTGCACATCCTTTGCAAGAGTCTTTTTCTGCTCACGATCCATGCTGGCAACATCAATAGGTTTGCCGAATTCAAGGACAGTGTGAGTCTTTTTAAAGAATGGAAGGTGGTCTTCTAATACAGCAGCAGTATTGTTCTGAACCATAGGAATAATCTTGCATCCTGATTTCTCAGCAAGCTTAAAACTGCCGGCATGGAAAGGAAGGACACCATCGGTGCTTTTGTTTCTTGTTCCCTCAGGGAATATAACAATTGAAGTTCCAGCCTTTAAATAGTCAATTCCGGTAAGGATAGTCTTTAAACCTTCCTTCATGTTCTTTCTGTCAAGGAAGAGGCAGTAAAGATATCTCATCCATATATTAAGAAGTGGGACTTTTTCAATTTCTTTCTTGGCAACAAAACCTGTTCTTGGCTTCATGTATGTGTAAGAAATAATTGTGTCAAAGAAACCATGATGGTTACCTACAAAAAGTACAGTTTCTCCATCTTTAGGAAGATTTTCAAGACCTTTTACAGTGGTTGTAACACCTGAAAGGAAAAGCACAATCTTGAAAACGCCCTGCACAAATCGGAGACTTCCGCGGTCCTTAGCGTCCTGATTGAATTTGCCGATAAGCCAGAATACAGGAAGCATTATAAGGCTGGCAAAGAATATTATTATTGCAAATATAACTATTAATATAAGTCTTATCATTGTATGTTCTCCATTTCATTTTATATATTTTTGATGTTAATGAAAGCAGCACTGCAGGAATACCATATCTAGATGCCGCCGCATTATATGAATCTCAGCTTTTTACATAAGCTTTAGCACCACTTGAATAGTGAATCTCACCTTCATTAGTCACAAATATGGCTTCAATTCCGTCAAGGTTTTCAATAAGCTTCATGCCGTCTTCAAGTCCAAGGCAGAAGCAAGTTGTACTTAAGCAGTCTCCGGTGAGCGAATCCTTTGATAAAATAGTAACATCGGAAAGGTCGTTGTCATAAGAGTAGCCTGTAGCCGGATTGAGTATGTGATGGTAAAATGAGCCATCATCAGCATAGAAATACCGCTCATAGTTTCCAGATGATACAACAGAGGAATCATCAACAGAAAGAGCAACAAGTACTTCATTATTGGCTGCAAAGGGCTTCCTTACACCAATTCCAAAGTTGTCTGTGTTAGTTTTCTTACCGATACATAAAACATTGCCACCAAGATTGATTATAGCACGTTTTACGCCATTGTCTTCAAGAAAATCCTTGATTTTGTCAGCAATATAGCCCTTTGCAACAGCACCGAGGTCTAATATTACATCATCAGGCTTGCTGATTGAATAAGTACCATCGCCGTTATCATAAACATTTACTCTGGTGTAATCAACATGTGTCAGAGCCTCAGCAATCAGTTCACTGTCGGGAACTTTTGGTGATTCTGCTGTAAAATCCCACAGACTTGAAACACTTCCTATTGTAATGTCAAATGCGCCATTACTTAAAGCAGCATATTCAAGCCCGGCGCTGATTAATTCATACAGCTCCTTAGATATGCTCGTTGTCTGGTTGGAATTAACCTTTGCCAACTCGCTGTCTTCCTTAGTCCTTGAAAAAATGTTTTCGTAGTAATCACACAGATTAAGAGCCTCCGTAAGCGTATTCTTAGAAACACTTGTGTATGAGTCAATCTGTACAAATGTGTTTAATTTAAATCCGTTCACAGACTCAGGAGTTGTCAATGTAACCGCAGGTTTCTCACAGGCGGTAATCAGAAAGCCCAGAGCCAGAATGACAGTAAACACATATGAAAAGCACCTTATTTTATTAAATTTCTTCATAGAATAATTACCGGAATGAACCGGCGTCCTCCAAAACATTTTATCACATTGAGATTATAACAGTTTAATGCTGTATAAAAAAGTGAAATTAGTGTGAAATTACTTTTATTTTTTTCAGAAATGTGCTATAAATATAAGGCTTGCTATTAAGCAGGAATGTTTATGTATATAGAAACGAGGAAGTATATGAAAAAGAAGTTATTCAGTGTGTTACTTGTAGGTGCACTCGCAGCATCTCTAGTAGCATGTGGTAAAACAGACAAGAAAGAAGCTAAGGCTTCTACAGTTAACACAGAGATAAATGCAGATGAGTATGCAGGAACAATCACTTCTAATGCAGAAGTATATAAGACATTTGTTAATCTTTCAGACTGGAAGGGAATGACAGTAGATCTTAATGAGTCTGATTATGTTGTTCTTGATTCAGATATTGAAGATTATATTCAGAGCATGCTTGAATCAAAGGCTACAACTAATGTTATTACAGAAGGAACAACTAAGTCTGGCGATGTAATTAAGCTTGATTACAGTGGTAAAATCGATGGAACAGCATTTTCAGGCGGAACAGGTACTGATGTAACTTATACAATCGGTTCAGGAAAGTTCATTGATGATCTTGATAAGGGACTCGTAGGACTTACAGTAGGTAAGGAAACTGATATTACATGTGTATTCCCAGAAAGTTATTACAATTCAGACCTTGCTGGAAAGACAACAGTATTCACAGTAACTGTTAATGAAATTGATGAATCAGTTGTTCCAGAACTTACAGATGAGTGGGTTGCTTCTAATGCAGCTTCACTAGGTCTTGAGGATGATTCAGTTACTACAGTTGAGCAGTTAAAGTCATATGTAAAAACTTACCTTGAATCGCAGGCATCATCAAGCAGATCAAGTGCTATATTTGAGGCAGCTTATACACAGATGTCTGACGGACTTGATGTTTCAGATTATCCAAGCGAAGAGCTTACAGATTTATTGAATACACTTAATAGTAATATTGATGCTGAGTATCAGTCATACAGCTCATCATACTCTTCTAAGGAAGAATATCTTAAGGGTGTATATAACTTCGATTCACTTGATGCATTTAACGAATATGCAGATACTTATGCTAAGCAGTATCTTTTACAGAAAATGATTGTTACTATGATTGCTGCTGACAATGATATCACTGTTACTGCAGATGATATTAACTCAACAGGTGAGGAGCTTGCTTCATACTATGGTTATGATGATTACAATGATATCCTTAATACTTATGGAAAGACTATGAATGCAGAGATTGGATATCAGATTCTTTACCAGAAGATTGTTGATCTCGTATGCGAGAATGTTACAGTTAATGATACAACAGATACAGCAGAATAATTCGTGATTAACTTAATATTGAATGTTTGACAGGACTAAGGTTGCACAGCTATTAATGGGTGTGCAACCTTATTTATTCTTATTATTTCTGGTGTTAAGACTGGAATTTACATATATCTGCAGGCATGTGACCTGCATTTTTCTATTAATTCTATAAAATATGAGAAATGTGGTAAAACCACATAAGGGGAGAACAATGAATCAATTTGTACCAAAGCTTTTCGATGTGATGAAAGGCTATTCTAAAAAGCAGTTTGTTAATGATGTTATTGCAGGTATTATTGTTGCAATCATCGCGTTGCCATTATCTATCGCACTTGCGCTTGCATCGGGAGTAGGTCCTGAGCAGGGTATCTATACAGCTATATTTGCTGGTTTTGTTATTTCGTTCCTTGGCGGAAGCAGAGTTCAGATTGCCGGACCAACAGCCGCATTTGCAACTATTGTTGCTGGAATTGTGGCACAGAACGGAATGGACGGTCTTATTGTCGCAACAATTATGGCAGGTATCATCCTTATTATCATGGGATTCCTGAAATTTGGTAATCTTATTAGATTTATTCCTTATACAATTACAACCGGATTTACATTTGGTATAGCTGTTACTATTCTTGTAGGTCAGATTAAGGATTTCTTAGGTCTTGATACTTCTGCGTATACCGGTCCAACAATTGAGACACTTGACAAGTTAAAGGCAGTATTCAAATGTATTAACACATTTAACTGGCAGGCACTTGTTGTAGGTGTTGTTTCACTTGCAATTCTTATTATATGGCCTAAGTTTAAGAAGTTAGAGAAGATACCGGCATCTTTAATTGCTGTTATAGTTTCTGTAATTATGGTTAAACTTGGTATGCAGGCTAAGACTATCGGAGATTTATATACAATTTCAAGTAAACTTCCGGGAATCAGCATCCCACATGTTAATATAACAATGGTTAAGAATCTTTTACCGGATGCATTTACAATTGCGGTACTTGCAGGTATCGAGTCACTTTTATCATGCGTTGTTTCTGATGGTATGATTGGAAGCAGACATAAGCCTAATATGGAACTTGTTGCACAGGGCGCAGGTAACCTTGTGTCAGCTTTATTCGGAGGAATTCCAGCAACAGGCGCAATCGCAAGAACAGCAGCTAATGTTAAGAATGGCGGACGTACACCAATCGCGGGTATGGTTCATTCAGTAACACTTCTTCTTATTCTTGTTGTGCTTATGCCATATGCAGCATGGATTCCAATGCCAGCCATTGCGGCAATTCTTTTCATGGTAGCTTATAACATGAGTGGCTGGAGAGAAATGGTTTCTCTGTGTAAGACTTCACCTAAGAGTGATATTCTTGTACTTCTTACAACAGCAGTACTTACTATTGTATTTGACCTTGTTGTTGCGATTGAGGTTGGTGTTGTGCTTACAGCACTTCTGTTCCTTAAGAGAATGGCTGATGTTACTGAAGTTAAGAGCTGGAAATATATTGGTGATAATATAGATGAGAATAATGATCCTGACAGTATTAATCTTAAGCAGGTTCCTAAGGATACACTTGTATATGAGATTAACGGACCAATGTTCTTTGCAGCTGCGGACAAGTTCCTTGATATCCAGACAGTGTCAGGTTCTAAGGCAGTTATTGTAAGAATGAGAGGCGTTCCTGCAATGGATGTTACTGCCCTCAGATCTTTAAGAAATATTCATGCGGTATGTAAGAGACACGGTGCTGTCATGATTCTTTCTCATGTTAACGAGCAGCCTATGTCAGTTATGGAGCATGCAGGCTTTGCGGATGAGATTGGAAGAGATAATTTCTGTGCCAATATTGATGCAGCTCTTGAGCATGCTAAAAATATTGTAGAAGGGTAATGTTTAATGAAGGAAGATACACTTTCCTATATAAGAGATAATAAAGAGATTACATTTGAACAGAAGATAAGACTTGTAATTATGCTGAGTCTGCCTACGATTCTGGCACAGGTGTCATCAATTATCATGCAATATATTGATGCGTCTATGGTTGGAAGACTGGGAGCAGGCTGTTCGGCTTCAATAGGTCTTGTATCGACAACAACATGGCTGCTTGGAAGCCTTGCATCTGCGCCGTCACTGGGATTTTCAATTCAGGTGGCGCAGCTTGTCGGGGCAAAGAAGTTTAACAGGGCAAGAAGAGTATTCTTACAGTCATTTGGAATTGTGCTTCTTATATCAATTATTATTGGTGCTGCCGGAGTTGCGATAAGCTGGGGACTCCCGGCATGGCTTGGCGGAGAAGAGTCAATACAGAAAGATGCGTCAATGTATTTTCTTATAACATCATTGTCTATGCCGGCACTTGGATTTAACCGTCTTGGTACCAGAATGTTACAGAGCTGCGGCAATACAAGAACACCGGGAATTCTTAATTCAATGAATTGTTTTCTTGATGTTATATTCAATTTTATATTCATATTCAGATGGCACGGCTTTGGCTTCGGCCTTGGTGTTATGGGTGCGGCGCTTGGAACAACGGCGGCAGAGATTGTCACTACAATTATTATGTTCTATGTATTGATGTTCAGAACTCCTATGCTATCAAAAGGCTATGGAACAGATTCTGATGAGAAGGCAGGATTTGCAACCATTAAGAAGTCATTTGTATTATCACTTCCTGTTACATTTGAAAATGTAGTTATGTTTGGGGCGATGATTACTATAACAAGAATTGTTGCACCGTTAGGAGTTGTGGCTGTGGCTGCCAACTCATTTGCAATAACTGCGGAAAGCCTGTGTTATATGCCGGCTTATGGAATTGAGGAAGCTGCAACGGCGCTTGTCGGACAGAGTATTGGTGCAGGCAGAGGAAAGCTTGCATTGTCTTTTGGAAGAATTTCTGTTGCTTTCGGAATGGGAATAATGGCGTTCACCGGACTTCTGATGTTTATATTTGCACCGTTTATGATTGGAATTCTTACACCAGATCCGACAGTAAGAGAACTTGGTGTGACGATACTTAGAATTGAAGCATTTGCAGAACCGCTGTATGGTGCGTCAATTGTAGTAACCGGTGTGCTTCGAGGAGCAGGAGATACTCTTGTTTCAAGCCTTATGAATTTCTTCAGCCTGTGGGCTGTCCGCGTTGTCCTTTCATTCCTGCTTGTCGGCAGATATGGACTTGTTGGTGTGTGGATTGCAATGGCTGCAGAGCTTTGCTTCAGGGGTGCGATATTCCTTGTGCGTATGGAGCGGAAGAAGTGGCTGAAGAAGGTGGGATAATAGATAATATAATAAGTGTTAAATGTGCGGATTTTAAAGTAACATTGAAGCTGGGATTTTGCGTAGAATTGCAGAGAGTAAGAATAAACCTACTAAATTGGAAACTAATAAATAGTTAGTGGGTTATGATTGAAATAACAAAAAAGCCTGCTTTCAAACAAAAGCAGGCTTTAAAATTTATCAATGTATTTAATTATACATAAACAGGTCAGAATCTTAATTAAGCAAGATACTTAGCAAGTACATCTACCTTGTCAAGCTTCTCCCAAGGGAGGTTAAGGTCTGTACGTCCGAAGTGACCATAAGCAGCTGTCTGCTTGTAGATAGGTCTTCTTAAATCAAGCATCTTGATGATTCCGTTAGGTCTTAAATCGAAGTTCTCGCGGATGATTTCAACGATTTTATCTTCATTAAGCTTTCCTGTACCAAATGTATCAACCATGATAGATGTTGGGCTTGCAACACCGATTGCATATGAAAGCTGAATCTCACATCTGTCAGCAAGTCTGGCAGCTACAATATTCTTAGCAACATATCTTGCAGCGTATGCAGCAGAACGGTCAACCTTAGTGCAGTCCTTACCAGAGAAAGCACCACCGCCGTGTCTTGCAGCTCCACCGTAAGTATCAACGATAATCTTGCGTCCTGTAAGACCTGAATCTCCATTAGGACCACCAATTACGAAACGTCCTGTTGGGTTGATATATATCTTAGTGTCAGCGTCAATCATAGCTGGATCAACGATAGCATCAATAACATGTTTCTTAATATCCTCATGAATCTGTTCCTGAGATACTTCAGGAGCATGCTGAGATGAAACAACGATAGCGTCAAGTCTTATTGGCTTTTTGTTCTCATCATATTCTACTGTTACCTGAGTCTTTCCGTCTGGTCTTAAGTAAGAAAGAGTTCCATCCTTACGAACTTTTGTAAGCTGCTTAGAAAGCTTCTGTGCAAGTGCAGAAGAGTAAGGCATGAATTCAGGAGTTTCGTTAGTTGCATAACCAAACATCATACCCTGGTCACCAGCACCACCTTCTGAATCATCAATTTCGCCATCTTTTGCTTCAAGAGCTTTATCAACACCCATAGCAATATCAGCTGACTGCTTGTCTAATGCAACCATAATTGCACATGTGTTACCATCAAATCCCTTATCAGAGCTATCATAACCAATCTCTGTAATTGTCTTTCTTACTATAGAAGGAATATCAATGTTAGCCTTAGTTGTAATCTCACCCATTACCATAACGAAACCTGTGTTAGTAAGAGTTTCGCAGGCAACTCTTGAGTAAGGATCCTGCTCATAGAGAGCGTCAAGTACTGCATCTGAAATCTGGTCACAGATTTTGTCAGGATGACCTTCTGTTACTGATTCTGAAGTAAATAATCTTTTTTCCATGTTATCTCCTTTTGATTTTATCGTGAATATGTCTATCCCATGATTTTATCGCTGTTCGAGAGTGTATTCTCATCGCTACTTGCACAAAAAAAGGTCCCCGACAAGGGGACCCGATAGACTGTATCGAAATCCTCTTATTGTTCGACTAATATCGCTCAGGTTGGCACCTTCCTCAAAAGGGGTTGCCGGGCTTCATAGATCCTATGTATCTCCACCGCTCTTAATAAGGGATATAAAATATTCAATTAATATTACCGCATAAGATAGTACACAATATAATGACATTCGTCAAGAGTAAATTTAGATTTTAAAATCTTAAAAATTAAGTAGTAATTAAAAAAGCCTGATAAATCAAGGAATTACAGCGTTT
>CAVAPS010000018.1:0-47898 GCA_963590775.1 Desulfovibrio piger | reverse complement strand
TAATGCCATAAGTGCAGTATATATACCAACCATAATAGCACTTATTATTAGTTTTCTCACAATCTGAGCTGCAGCCGGAGCAGCTTCCTGAACAATTTTCACTCATAACTTCCTCCCGTTGTTGCTTCATAAAGGCTTTTTCATCTAATACTATAAATGTGTTCTTTCATATTTTCAAGGCTGTTGATATTGTGAGGAAAAATTGTTATACTCTTTTTCGAAATAACTATCCCTATAACTTGCCTGTTTTCTGACTACACACATCAAAAAACATTCTGCGTTTTGGGCTGGTTATTATTTATGAAACACTGTAATAATAAAAAGATTGGAGATTGGATTTATGAAGGTACCTTTTAATACTGATCTGTCCGGTAAGACTGCTATTGTAACCGGAGGAAGCGGAACTCTCTGCTCAGCTATGGCATATGGACTTGCTGTATGCGGTGCTAAGGTTGCAATAATCGGACGAAACAAAGAAAAGCTTGCTGCTATCTCTGAAAAGCTTACTAAAAATGCTCTTGATGAATATAGCAGGGATGTTACAGTTAAAGGCTATAGCTGTAATGTAATGAATAAGGATGAGCTTTCCTCAGCTTATGAAATTATTAAAAGCGAGCTCGGAAGCTGTGACATTCTCATCAATGGTGCAGGCGGCAACCAGCCTGGTGCAATTACTTCTATTGAGATGTTAAAGAAGGACAAGGAGGATTCTGACTACTCATTCTGGAATCTTGATGAGGACAGAATCCGTGATGTCATGGATCTTAATTATATAGGAACACTTCTTCCTATCCAGGTATTCACTAAGGATATGGTTGAAAAGAGAAGTGGAAACATTATTAATATTGCTTCTGTTACTTCTATTCTTCCTCTTACTAAGGTTATGGCTTATGGCAATGCCAAAAGTGCTATTCTTAATCTCACACAGTGGCTTGCTGTACATTTTGGTGAAAGCGGAATCCGCTGCAACGCAATTGCTCCCGGCTTCTACGCTGCTGAGCAGAACCATGACCTCTTATTCAACGCAGACGGAACATATACTGACCGTGCTAAGAAAATCATTGCTGGAACACCTATGGGACGCTTTGGTAACCCAGAGGAGCTTATTGGTGCAACACTCTTTCTTGTAAATGATGCGGCTGCCGGCTTCGTCAATGGTATAGTTTTACCTGTTGATGGTGGATATAGTGTTTATAGTGGCGTGTAGTACACCGTTTTGTAAATAATTGATATATAATTTGATGCTGTCATTATAAATTTGGAGAAAGTATTTGTATAATGCATAAAAACAGGTTAGGCATAGTTTAAAGCTATGCCTAACCTAGTACATTGCCAGCTACTTAAGATACTTCCTTATTGCCTCAAGATATGTGCTTCCAAGCCTGCCAATCATCCCCTTTTTATGAGTTATATAACCAATATGCATATCAGTTTCGTCTGCAAGCGGTACCGCTATAATATCTTTTCCGTTAAGCTTTTTATCTATAATTCCACTGCTTACTGTATATCCGTTAAGACCTATCAGAAGGTTAAAAAGCGTCGCCCTGTCGCGGACTCTTATATTCTTCTTTCTTGCTGTCTCTGAGAATATTTCCTCAGAAAAGTAGAATGAATTATGTTCACCCTGCTCAAATGACAGATACGGATATTTCTCCAGCTGCTCGTTATGAATGACACTGCACTCTGCAAGCGGGTGCTTTCTGCTTATGAAAACATGTGGCTTGGCGGTAAAAAGCTCGTGAAATTCCAGTTCATATGACTTTAAAATCTTTCTGATAACAGCCTCATTGAAATCATTAATAAACAGTATTCCTATCTCACTTCTTAACCTTGCAACATCCTCGATAATCTCATAAGTCTGCGTTTCTCTTAAGCTGAAATCGTATTCATCCTGTCCGAACTGCTTAATTAAATCAACAAATGCGTTGACTGCAAATGAATAATGCTGTGTCGATACACAATATTGCTTCTTTCCACCATTGCCTCCCTTATACTTATCCTCAAGTATGGCAGTCTGTTCAAGTATCTGTCTTGCATACGAAAGAAAATCCTCTCCCTCCTTAGACACACTTATACCCTTATTAGATCTGTTGAATATTGTAATATTCATCTCTTTCTCAAGCTCATGGATTGCATTGGTAAGGCTTGGCTGTGAAATATATAATTTCCCCGCCGCCTCAGTAATAGTGCCTGTCTCTGCAACCATAACGATGTATCTTAACTGTTGTAATGTCATATCATTCCCCCTAATATTGTTAATTCCATATGTTAATATTCCTAATTTCATATATTAATATTGCTAATTTCATATGCTAATATCCCTAATTTCATATGCTAATTATAGTCTTAATTACATGTACTTATTGTATCATACCTGCCATGAATATTATTTCAAATGCTGTGCAAAATTATTGTATAAATTTTTAAAATATTGTAACACATTTTTGTTGTTTTTTAAAAAATATTATGATACAATCAGCCCGTAAAAATATCTGATTATGAACGGAGGTGGATTTTCATGGATAGTTGCGATCGTATAGGACGAAGTAAGAACTGCGGTGTATACTATAAGTGTAGGCTCGGAATGTGGCTGTCTGTGAGAATCTCATAGCCGCATTCTAATAAATTGTGCCTTTTATACATCGCATCAGAGAATCCTTACTATCACAATCATCTGCAGCGATGTATTTTTATGCCCAAATGAGGCAAGAAGGAGGTCACAATGAACAAAGTATTATTCCCAAAGAAAGATTATGTAAAAGAACTTGTTAAGATTTTCAAGTCATCTAAGAATTCACAGAAGTTAATCAAGTCACTTTCTAAGTATCACGAAAAAGATATTGCAGAAGCAATCACTCTTCTTACACCTGCTGAAAGACAGCATATATATAATGTTCTTGATGAACATATGATTGCTGAGATTTTCTCTTATCTTGATGATGCGAAAATGTATCTTGAAGAATTGTCTTTGGAGAAAGCAGCGAGAGTTGTTTCTTACATGGATTCTGATGATGCTGTTGATGTACTTGATGATTTGTCAGAATCAAAGAAAAATGAAATTGTTGAACACTTAGATGCTGATGCGAAGGAAGATGTCCAGAAGCTTCTTTCTTATGAAGATGATGAGATTGGCAGCTGCATGACTAACAATTTCGTATGCATACCAGATAATCTTACTATAAGAGAAGCCATGAGTGCACTTGTCAAGCAGGCTGGCGAGCATGACAATATATCAACTATATATGTGGTTAACAGTGCTGACAAATTTGCCGGTGCAATTGACTTAAAGGATTTAATTATTGCGAGGCAGAATGATAATCTTGCCGACATAATAAGCAGCTCTTATCCTTATGTATATGAACATGAAAGTATCAGCGAATGTGTTGACAAGATTGCTGATTACGAAGAAGATTCTATTCCAGTACTTACTGAAGATGGTAAGATATGCGGTATCCTTACTGCAACAGATATCGTTGAACTCGTTGACGATGCAATGGGTGATGACTATGCAAAGCTTGCCGGTCTTACTTCTGAGGATGATTTAAGTGAGCCGACTCTTGTAAGCATCAAGAAGAGACTACCATGGCTTATTATACTGCTGTTTCTTGGAATGGCAGTATCATCAGTTGTAGGAATATTTGAGTCAGTAGTTGCTGTTCTTCCTATTGTAATATGTTTCCAGTCTCTCGTTCTTGACATGGCTGGTAATGTCGGAACACAGTCACTTGCTGTAACTATCCGTGTACTTATGGATGAGACTTTAAGTGCTAAGAAGAAGTTATCTCTTCTTTTCAAAGAGATGAAGATTGGTTTTCTTAATGGTGCAAGCCTTGGAATTATGGCACTTGTATTCTTAGGTGTTTATATTCAGGTATTCAAGAAATATGCGTGGATGTCAGCATTTTTAATATCTGGCTGTGTCGGATTATCTCTTATTGTTGCGATGGTTGTATCAAGCCTTGTTGGAACTATTATTCCTATGTTCTTCCACAAGGTTCACATTGACCCGGCTGTTGCGTCAGGTCCGCTTATCACAACTGTGAATGACCTTGTTGCTGTTGTAACTTATTACGGACTTGCAATGATATTTCTTGTTGAGATATTTCATGTATAATACAAATGTGGTGTCACATTTTAACCGATATGGCACCACATTTTTTTATTATTATTACTCTTTGTATAATCCGAACAGCTTAAGCAGCTTCTGCCAGAAATTAAGCTTCTTTGCTGTGTCGGCTGTATCTGTTGTAATCTCCTGCTTCTGTATAGCAGCAGTCTTTATTACGAACTGAACAGCCTTTACATCTGTATTCTTGTCTGATACGAATGATTCAGTCTCTGAATCCCCGCCTGATATTGAATCAAGCATTTCATTAATAGTATCTTCTATCTTGGTGTCCATTCCGTCTGTCTGCTTGTAGAATTCTTTTGTTCCGTCATTTAACTGTTTAGCACCATCATCAAGTGATGTGATTCCTGAATACATATCAACTGTTCCCTGCTTTAATGTATCTGAGCCTGCTGCCAGTGCCTTGCTTCCAGATACAAGCACACATGTTCCATCAGCTATCTGTGAATACGCTGACACAACCACTGCAACTCCGTCTGTGTACTCATTAATTCCACTGTCAAGCTGTCCATAGCTTTCTGTAAGCTGAGTAACAGCTGCTCCTAATTTCGATACATTTACAGAAAGGTTGATAAGTGAATCTGCAAGATTAACGATTGCCTTATCGAAGTTCTCGTAATTTTCCTGTAACTTTGCTATGCCGTTTACAAGTTCGTCAGCACCAGCATATACTGCATTATAGTACTGCTCAGTTCCCATAATTGCTGCATTGTTACCACTAAGTAATGTAACTATTGTAGTTAAGCTGTCAATCTGTGCTTCAAGTTCTGTCGCCTGTTTAACAAGTTCTGCGTCATTTTCATACCCTGAAATCTGCTTTATCTGTGCAAGCGCTGCATTAAGTGATTGAAGCTGTGTTCCAAGAGTATTGATTGCCTGTGTATTTCCTGCTGAAAGCTCATCAATATCAAGACCATTGCTCTTCATTGCAGCCTTATAGCTGTCATATGCTATGCTCTGCTTAAGTGCTTCTGCTCCACTGTATATATCTGCTATTCCGCTCTTTATTGCTGCCGAACTTTCTGTAAGCTGTGAAATCTGCTCTGTTGACATAGACACATTTGCAAGCTCTGATTGAAGTGTCCTTAAAGCACTATACATCTGTACTGACCCGCCTGTCAGGTCACCGGACCTGGAATTAAGTGTGTTAAGCCCCTCCTGCAATGCAAGCACTCCGGTATTAAGAGAATTAATTCCGTTGTCTAAATCTGCAACTCCTGAATTCAATGTATTTGCTCCATCTGCAAGGCTGCCTCCTGCTTCCTTTAACGCACTGCTTCCTTCTGATACTGCTGTTGCACCATCATTAATGCTTTTTGCTGCATCAGTGATTTCTCTCACCTTATCCATAAGCTCTTCATCATCAATATCAACATTTAAGTTTAATTTAACGCCATTAATTGATACAGCGTCCATCTCGAAATCAGTTATATCTGTGCTTATCTGTGCGTCAAGCCCCTTGCCCGGAAGAACAGTGTAGCTTATCTGCTTATCAGAGCCAACATTGGCAAGTGTCGCACCCTCTGCCTGTATGTTCTTACATTTGTCAGTATCAAGTGTAAGTGCCGCCTGCAAAGCATAGCTGTCATAGAAATCAGTCTTGCAGCTGTCATTCTTTTCAATCTTAATATTAATCTTTAAAGCGCCCGACTTACCTGCCAGCTCCTCCGGCTTAATTGTCTTTCCATCAAGTGTATAAGTAAATGTTATATTCCACGGAATCTGCACATTTTCCATAGTTCCCTGATAATATACCTTATCCTTGTCTGTTGAAAATGTAATAACATCTCCATTCTTATTAATAGAATCGTTGGTATTAAGCATTTTTACTGAACTGTAGCTGCCATAGTCCGTGATGTTACCCTTGCCAAATATATTAACAACATTGACATTTTCAGTGTTTCCGCCAGCATCCGTCATGATATATACAACTTCTTCCTTACTGTTACCCTGTGTGGCTGCGTACGCATTTACACCTGAAACTGCTGTACTTCCGGCTACTATTGTAAATGCGAGTGTTCCTGCTAATAATCTCTGTCTATTCATATTTCTTTACCTTTTCTTTCTTAATAAATGTTCTGTCAAATGTGTACAACATTCCCGGCAGTGCAAAAAGCACTATAAACAGTGAGCAGAGCGTTCCTTTTCCGAGGAAGTATCCAAGCTGTGAAAGCAAACCGTGTGTCGAAAATGCACCAAGCAGGAATCCTACTACTGTGAGGACGCTTCCTGATGTAAGTATTGAAACTGTAACGGCTGACAGCGTATTTACTATTGCATCCCTCTTGTTGTACTGCTGTCTTAATTCCTTATATCTTTCTGTCATAAGTATTGCGTAATCCACTGTTGCACCAAGCTGTATTGAACTGATAATCAGGTACGCAATGTAGAATATCCTCTGGTCTGAAAAATATGGAATTGAAAGATTTATCCATATAGCTGTCTCAATTGCAAGTACAAGAAGTACCGGAAGTGTTATTGACTTCAGTGTGAACAGAAGTACTATGAATACTGCCGCAATCGCTACAAGATTAACCTTGACCATATCCTTAGTTACTGTATCCATCAGGTCATATGTCGATATTCCCTGACCTGCCAGATACCACTCGTCGCAGAAATATTCCTGCGCTGTATCTCTTATATTTTCTACAAGTGCAAATGTTGCATCGCCCTCAAACTCTGCATCAACTGTAATTACCATTCTCGTGTAAGTATCTGAACAAAGCTTTGAATATGTCTCTTCATCAAGATAACTCTCTGGAATCTCCATTCCTACTGTATCAACATAGGAAATTATGCTTTTAACCTTTGGTATATCGTGTAACGCATCTGAAAGCTCTTTCTGGATCGGCTTATCTTCCTTTGGAACCATCAGCACATATGTGTCGCTCTTTCCAAATATATCTTCAATCTCTGCTATATCAGCTCCCGTCTTGGTCTTTTCATTAAATATCTTAGAAGCACCATAGTAGAAGCTGTTAGAATTAGATGCCAGATATGATGGAACAATCGCTATTGCAAATATAACCATAACCGGAATCATAACTCTTAATACCACTTTTCCGAATCCGCCAAATGATGGCACGAATGGTCTGTGTTCTAACTTATCAAGCCATTTGTATGTTGAAAGTATTAAGCATGGCATGAATGTAAATACTGTAATAAGACTTATTGCAATTCCCTTGGCAAGCACCCTTCCGAGGTCAGGTCCTATCTGGAACTGCATAAGGCATAAAGCAAGGAAGCCGATTACTGTTGTAAGTCCACTTGATAATATTGAAGATGTGGACATTGTAAGTGCATTTACCATTGCTTCCTTAGGATTGTCTGTCTCGCGTCTGCTTTCTGTGAATCTGTGAATCAGGAATACTGAATAATCCATGGAAACGGCAAGCTGCAATATTGTTCCGGCTGCATTAGTTACAAATGAAATCTCTCCAAATATCAGGTTAGAACCCGCATTTATAACAATTGCAGTTCCAAGCCCTATCATTACAACTACCGGCTCAAACCACGAAGTAGTTGTAAGTATCAACACAAGGATAACGAATATTACTGCGATTACTGAGATATGTGAAATCTCGCTTACTGTACTTTCTGTCGCAACCGCTGTCGATACCGCACTTCCTGTCATTGCATTGTCTTCACCGATTATGTCTCTTATATCACTTACTGCCTCTGTTGTTTTCTCTTCTTCTATTGTTACGGAAAACAGTGCGTTGTTATCAACATAATAGGTTTCCACTGTATCTGAATCCATTGTCTCAAGCGGGATATCAACTGACTGTACATCATCAAGCCATGTGACATCTGTAACTCCGTCTACTGCTGCAATCTTTTCTTTATACTCAAGTGCCTCAGGTATAGTCACATTTTTGACCATAACTCTCGCATTAGGCACTCCTCCGTCAAATTCCTCATCCATAAGGTCAAGTGCCACTGTTGAAGCACTGTCCTCTGGCAGATAATCATTCATATCGTAGTCTACCGCCACGAACTGCCAGCATACTGCACATACGATAAATACTGCTGTAAATACGGCAATCACAAGTTTCGTATGATTAACTACCCATGTATAAAACTTCTTCATACCATCCATCCTTTCTCTCTGTCTAAATGTTCTTTTTCCTTTGCATGGTGATTATACGGATAAGTGTGGGGCAAATTCTATGGACAAATCGCGTGATTTGTGTAAATATACACAGATTTGATGATTTGATGGTCAAATGTGGTACAAAAACATTTGTCAATTTGATGGACAAATGTATAATATATTCAGGGACAAAACATTAACCTTTACGATAGGAGTGACAGATATGACACATGAAGAATCTTCTTTACAGACAAAAATAATGCTCTGCACCTCATTAAAAGAAATAATGAAGCACAAAGCATTTTCAAAAATAACAGTCAGCGAGCTTATCAAGGACTGCAACCTTAACAGAAAGACTTTTTATTATCATTTTGAAGATATATATGGATTATTAAAATGGATGCTTGAGCAGGAAGCGATAAATATCGTTAAACAGTTCGACCTTATCACTGACCATGAGGAGGCTTTCAATTTCGTAATTGACTATGTACAGGAAAACGCCTATTTCTTAAACTGCATATATGACTCAGTCGGCAGGGATGAATTAAAGCGCTTCTTCTATAATGATTTCGTTGGTATTGTTGGCAAAATAATTGATGAATACGAGGAAAGTCTTAATATTACAATCACTGATGAATTCAGAACATTTATAGTTAATTTCTATACCGAGGCTGTAGCTGGCATGGTTATCAATCTGTTCCAGAATATCAATTCGCCTGACCACCCTGCCGGACACTGTGACCGCAAGAAGCTTATAGAGTATTTTTCTGTGATTATCAACAGCTCTGTACCGGCTCTGCTGGAGAATGCACCAAAATAAAACATTTATATAATAACAAGCAGGGGAATGTTCCATGACTATTGGCAACATTCCCCTGTCCGCTATGTATATCTTTTATGAAATCATTTTCTCTACACACGGTTCAGACATGTGTCAGATGAATTCATATGTATTGTAACAGATTATATCCGCATTTGGTGCAAACCTTCCCCAAATGCAGCTTATTCTGCGTGAATTGCACATTTTAGTTCTTGTGTTATAATTTAATTAATCTTCTCTATACCAAGAATATCTTTCTGAATTACTTCCATATCAAGTACTGTTATATCCTCGCCACCTGATAATAAAGCAGCCTCTTTGTATGCTCCTGACAGCTTGTCACCAATTCCAAGTATTGACTTCTGGATTGCCTCCATATCAAGAACATCTATTGTTCCTGTTCCATCTATGTCTCCCTTAACAACAACCTTTGCTGTATCAACAACTTTTCCGTTCTGGATAGACTGAATTGTACAACCTGTTCCTACTTTATCAGATACATTCAATGTTTTACCTTCACTATAGATATAACAAGAAGTGCTCTTGCTAAAATTGAAGTTGGTCAAAGACATATATATCCTGATGAAATCAAAGCAATAAAAGAGATTTTAAACATCAGTTATGACCAGATATTTCCAGAAGATTATAAAGTTTAAAAAAAGAAAAACCTCTTCACTTAATATTAAGCAAAGAGGTTTTTTCTACACAATCTCCAGTACATGTTCAGTAACATTCTTATCCTTATCAACGCCGAATGCCTTAAACACGGGATTGTCGTTATCCATAAGCGACATAATCATATATACCGCAGTTGAATCATATGCAAGTCTTTTATCTTCCTCAGAAGGTCTTGAAGGAGTCTCCGGATGAGAATGAAAATTACCAAGCATAGTTAAGCCAAGACTTCTTGCATCCTTGACTGCTGCAAACTGTTCCTTAGGATCCATAGTAAAATGCACATTATTATTATCAAGATTAGTAAGAAAATACACTTTCTCAATAGACTTAACATCCCCATCAACAAATCCCGCAATAAGCCCACAAGATTCATTAGGAAGCCCATCTAAGCAATAACGTACAATTGAATCATAATCCACCTTATTAATTCGTATAACCATACCTGTCCTCCAAAACAAAATTATCCTTTCATACTTATCCAGCGTAAGCCCCGTGCACACGCACCGGCAGAGAAAACATATATAAGCAGAATAATGAGATAACCATGTGCAGTGCACTTTGGAGTCACCAGCACTTAGCAAGCTTAGTACCGCTGCGAACTAAATCTGAATCAAAGATTCAGATAGTAGCGAAAGCGTGCCGGCACATGATTATCCCATTATTCTGCCATCACATATATTTTCTCTTATTACTTATGCATATCACACTCAGCCTGTTCATAATCAATAAGCTCATGAATTGTAGGATTATCTCCGCATATAGCACAATGATGATCCTTTGGAAGCTTAATTGTATGGAATTCCATCTTTAAAGCATCATATGTAAGAAGTCTTCCTGTGAGAAGGTCGCCCTTTCCAATGATATATTTGATAGCTTCCATTGCCTGAAGGCTTCCGATAACACCACCCATTGCTCCGATAACGCCAGCCTGCTTGCATGTAGGAACTGCGTCCTTTGGTGGCGGATTCTTGAATACACATCTGTAGCAAGGTCCTTCACCCGGTACATAAGTCATAAGCTGACCTTTGAATCTAATGATACCGGCATGAGAGAAAGGCTTTCCAGCCATAACACATGCGTCGTTGATAAGGAATTTTGCTGGGAAATTATCTGTTCCATCAATGATGAAATCATAATCCTTGATAAGCTCCATAACATTTTCAGATGTAACGAATTCTCTGTATGTCTTGACTGTTACATCAGGATTGATTGCTTCCATTGTCTCTTTGGCAGATTTAACCTTAGCCTTGCCGATATCAGCTGTTGAATGGATAATCTGTCTCTGAAGATTAGATAAATCCACCTCATCAGCATCAACTATACCGATTGTTCCAACTCCGGCTGCTGCCAGATACATAGCCGCAGGAGCACCAAGTCCACCTGCACCGATTATAAGCACGCTCGCATTAAGAAGCTTCTTCTGGCCTTTAGCTCCAACTTCCTTTAAGATAATGTGGCGCGAATACCTTTCAAGCTGTTCATTAGTAAACGCCATTAGTATGCTCCTCCTCCCATGAAATATAAGAACTCAACTGCATCGCCTTCATTTAACTTTGTTGTCTCAAAATCATCTCTCTCAACAAAATCATCATTAACAGTAACTGTTACATACTCCGGATTCTCAACATTCTCCTTAACAATAAGCTCTGCTACTGTAATTCCGTCTTCATATTCCTTCTTGTTTCCTGCAACTGTAATCTTCATGTTATCCTCTTTTCTGTGCACATTTTCATACACTTATTACATTAATTTAATCCATCAAATAGTCCAAGCAGTGCGTCCCTTGTTGTCTTTCCTGCAATTCTGCCTGTCTCAGCGCCTTTGTTGAATGCAACAAATGTAGGTGCTGCCAATACTTCATATTTAGAAGCAAGTTCTTCATCAAAGTTAACATTTACCTTGTAAACATTAAGCTTTCCTTCGTAATCATCTTCGATGTCTCCTACAATCCCTGCCATCATCTTGCAAGGAATGCATGAATCTGAATAGAAATCCACAAGAACCGGAAGCTCTGACTTAAGAACCAGTTCCTCGAAATTCTCTGCATTAGCTCTGGCTGCCATAGGCTCTCCTTTCCCTACTCCTCATCTTCTACCTTTCTGACTATGAGTGTGTATGTACCATCCTCATTAGCTGTCAGCTTTAATATCTGGTGTCCCTCTTCTTTAATACTTCTTGGAACATTCTGTACAGGCTCACCGTCATTCATTCTGACTGCAAGAATCTGTCCGTCATCCAGCTCCTCAAGTGCTACCTTTGCCTTGACAAATGTAGTTGGGCAGACCACATCAGTGATATCTACTGTATCATCAATTTCAAAATCAGCCATTGTATGCCTCCTTAATCTTCTTATAGAATTCTTCTCTTCCAACTCTGTCGAGTGTGAACTTAAATCTTTCACTTGGCTTTGCATTATCTGCAAAGAACTGGATTGCCGCATCGCATACGCGGAATAACTGTTCCTCACTTCTTATAAGCGGCAGTGGTGATTCACCCTTGCTTATAGAATTACCAAATGTTCCTGCAAATGATATGATATATGCAGAAGGTGCGTCCCACGCATCTGTTGGACAGGATTTAGCACATCTGCCGCAGTAATTACATTTGTCATAATCAACTGCAACCTTGCCGTCCTGCATTGTGATTGCGCCTGTACGACAGGCTTTCTCACATACGCCACAGCCAATACATTTGTCCTCAATCCACTTAACATCAGCAGCGCCCTTGATGCCGACATCATTCTCCTCTGCCTTAAGACAGTTGTTCTGACATCCTGTAACACCGAATTTGAACTTATGTGGAAGCTCGCGTCCGAAATACCTTTCGTCCAGCTTAACCGCTATGTCATATGAATCTATGTTACCGCTAGGGCATATTGTATTACCCTGACAGGCTGTGACTGTACGGACTCTCGGACCACATACACCAGGTCTGCAGCCGCCCTCTGCAAGTTCTGCCTTAACAGCATCTATATCTTTAAGTTTAATAAATGGAATCTCAACGCCCTGTCTTGATGTAAGATGGACATGTCCGTCTCCATATTTTTCTGCAACTTCAGCAATCTTGGTAAGATTCTCTGCTGTAAGATATCCTCCTACAACCGCAAGACGAAGCGAAAAATTATTCTTCTGCTTCTGTCTCATAAAGCCGCCCTTCTTAAGTGTTCCATAATCAACTTTCTCTGCCATAATATCCTCATTTCCGTGCCATGCACTATTCATTATCAGTAGACTCTAAGGCTGCCTTGAAATCTTCCTTAAGATCATCTATATCCTCTATTCCTACGCTGACTCTTATCAGATCGTCATACACTCCTGAAGCTTCCTTATCCTTGTCGCTTAGATGAAGTGCAATAGTTGAAGCAGGGTGGATAACCAGTGTCTTGGTATCTCCTATGTTAGAAACAATATTAGGAATCTTTAATGCATTAATTATCTTAAATGCTCTCTCCTTGCTTCCAACCCTGAATGTTATTATCGCACCATAGCCCTTAGTAAATTGCTTATCAGCTACTTCATTGTACGGACTGCTCTCAAGTCCCGGATAATTAACAGTAATTCCTTCAAATGTGTCTAAGTATCTGGCAAGTTCATACGCATTAGAACAGTGTCTCTCCATTCTAAGCCCTAATGTCTCAAGTCCCAGATTATTAAGAAATGCATTCTGTGGTGAAAGACATCCACCTGTGTTTCTGAATAATCCGTTACGAAGTTTAATTATATATGCCATTGGACCGAATTTCAAATATGGTTTTAATCCCGGATACTTTTCTTTATCAAACTTGAACTTTCCATTAAAAGTTAGTATTCCGCTTATCGCGTCACTACTTCCGTTAATGTACTTTGATGACGAATTAACTACCACATCAGCCCCAAGTGTAATAGGCTGTATAAGGTATGGTGTTGATACTGTATTATCAACTATAAGTGGAATTCCATGTGCATGTGCAGCTTCAGCAACCGCCTTAATATCTGTTACATCAAGCTTAGGATTACCTATTGTCTCTGCAAATACAACTCTTGTCTTATCTGTTATAAGTTCTTCAAAACACTCAGGCTTATTATCAGCTACATATTTCACTGTAATGCCAAAGCTTTCCAGGTCCTCAAACAGTTCGACTGTTCCACCATACAATCCACATGATGCAACAATCTCATCGCCCTGTATTACGACATTGGCTATTGCATTGAATATCGCTGCCATACCGGAAGAACACGCTACACTTGAAAATCCCTTTTCTAACTTGGTAACTCTCTTCTCAAATGCTTCTATCGTTGGATTGTTGATTCTCGTATATGAGAATCCCATCGCCTTGTTGTCAAAAATCCTCTCTAATTCTTCTGCACTTTCATGCTTAAATGCGCTTGACTGATATATTGGAACAAGCGTTGCTCCATTAGGATAATCGTCTACGCCATCATGCAGAAGAGATGTGTTAAATCCACTCATGTGCTCCTCCTTTGACTTGCTCATATATTAAACCCTTTTACCTAGTATGTCAATAGGTTATTTAGAAAAAAATATAACTGCCTGAACATTATCAGGCAGCCATGCGCTATAATTAACGCTTACTATATAATGTAGCTGTCTATTCCTACATTAGAATTAACCAAATCCGCGATAGTAATGTTTCCAAAGAAATCATTAACCAGTCTCTCGAAATCCTCCCACATGTGTAATGTCTTACACTCTGCCACCTTAGGACATCTGTTAGGCTTCTTCTCAAGACAGGCAACTGGTGCGAGCGAACCTTCTGTTACAAGAAGTATGCTGAGCACTGTATAATCCTCAGGATTACGTGCAAGCTTATATCCGCCTCCTTTACCTCTTAATGAAATAAGGAAATCATTCTTGCTTAATGTTGCCACGATTGCTTCAAGATATTTCTCTGAAATATCCTGTCTCTTGGCAATATCCATAAGCGGAATGTATTCTCCTGTATTATGCTCTGCAAGATCAATCATGACCCTGAGTGCATATCTTCCCTTTGTTGAAATCTTCATATATATAACCTCATTTCTAATAACACATTAATACTGTATGTTAAACATACTTTACCACAATGTTTATATATATTTCAAGTGTTAAATGCATTTATTTGTCAGGGATACTCGCTGCAACGCATAGTTCTCCCCATCCTCTTGCAGAATCTGGCCATGTCCCGCCAACCCTTGTTGCTCCGCTTATAAGGTATGCTTTAACCTTTTCCCCATACATATACGGGTCATTACCATTTACTATTCCCCATTCCATAAGCATTGCCGCTGCACCTGTAACCATAGGAGTTGCGTAGGATGTACCTGTAACGAATCTGTCCTGACTGTCAGGAATCCTTATGTTAACTCCCGGTGCTGTTATATCCGGCTTTGCATACAGCATAAGTCCGCTTCTTACATTAACTCCACGACCGGAAAACACCGCCGCACTTCCCGGAACACGACCATTAGCCCCAACACATATTGCCCGCCTCGAGGTTCCCGGTATTGTAAATGTGTACTCAGGCAACGGTCTTAAGAATCCCGTTGCACTGCCTAATGTAGAAACCGGAGGAAGCCACATATTAAAGAAGCCGTCTAACACATTTGACGCTGTAAATTTTATATCCCATATTCCTGAAGTAATATATCCACTTGTTGCAACTATGGCTGCATATATTTCTTCACCCATATAGAACGGTCCCGGTCCGTACGCCTTTGATACCACACGCATATTCTTAATATTCTGCTGCACAACTTCTGCGTTTCTGTCACTTATAATTATCCGCTCTCCTGTCGGTGTAATAAGTTCAATCCTTGCATCATCCATAGCCCTTTTCCATATCTGTATGCTTATCTGCGACTCATAATCTCCTATTGCAAGTTCCGCATCCAGCACATTCCCACTAACAAGCTGGCCTGAGTAATGAGTTCTTCCCTCTCCTTCGTTACCTGCACCTATGCATATACTGCATCTGTATGTTGAACAGCAGTCATCTATAAACATTTCAAATATGGAGCTGCCCTCATGATTGCCGTAAGTTCCCCCATAACTTATATTAACTGCAACCGGCTGACCGTATTCAATGGCTTTTCTTATGCAGTAATCAACTCCCCTCATAATCTGTGTTGTCCTTATGTATGCATCTCCTCTTGAATTTCCCAGCTTCACAACCATAATGTCTGCATCTGAAGCAACTCCGCTCCTTCCGCATGCAATCGCGGCAACTTCATTGCCATGTCCTGTTGTATCCCTGCCCGGAAGCACCCTGACAGCGCCATTCCTGTAATCCGCCAATATACTGTCAATTTCACCGGCTGTATATGTAAGATTCGTTGTCTGGTCCCACAGTGTCTTAATTCTGGTTTTGCCAGAATCATTAAGAAACTCATTGCTTCTTATATCAATTCCTGAATCAATAACCGCAACAAGCACTCCCTTACCAGTAACTCCTCCATATGCAGTCTCTGACGCTTTGGCAAGATTAACACACGCTTCCGACTTTGCAGCATACAACTCGAAATACAGTGCCTTAGTTTTTTCTATAAATATAATCTCAGGCTCTGTAGCAAGTCTTTCTATATTATCAATCGTTGTTCTTACAATCCAGTACCCACACAGAAGCTGTGTAAACTCTGCATTTGTATAAATGCTTCTAATCCTGTCAAGACTTCCAGCCGTCTTGATAATTATCTCCCATGTTCTTTCAGAATCATCAAAACCCGAATCCATGTCAGGAACCTGCTGCCTTATATCCTCACTCGTATCTGCACTAATCTGCAATAGATTTTCAATTCTAGGATTCATGCATAATACTCCGTTTAAGTTCACATAATATCTATGCTGATATCTGCCATAACATGAAAACGGCTGATGCATATGCACCAGCCGCTAATCTCTTTAATATCATGTTTTCTTAATGAATTCGATACGACACTTAGGACACTTGATACTAATTCTGCCCTTTCCCTTAGGAACTCTTATCTTCTGTCCACAGCTTGGACACTTAAAAATCTTATGTGTCTTGCTATCCTTAATTCTTGCTCTTATCTTATTAAACCTGCTCATGAACTTATAGTGAAACTTCATGTACTTCTGATTCTCAGCACTTCGTTTTGATATATTTCTTGAAAACATTCTGAAATATATATACACAATTCCAAGAAGTGCTACTGTATATATCACATTGTTTCTTAAGAAGAAGGTAAGTATAATCAAAGCAAGAACTACATATGATAAAAATCTTGAAAGCTGGTCCATGCCATATCTTCCATACATAAATCTTGAAAAACTCTGCTTAAATCGGTTCATAAAAACATTCCCTTTCTATATATTGAAGTAATTCACATCAACATACATATGGTAACACACAACCAGATAAAAGCAATTAAAAATGTATAAAATAAATATAATATATCGGGATAGGCACCGCTGTCACAGTGTTCGTCCATCTGACATATTAATATTCCATATATACATCTCCATCGAGGTTCTTCCAGTAGAACTTATCCTCCAGTATCATATAACTGTGTTCTGAACCCTCTTTAGGGATTGAAACAGAACCCGGATTCATGTATATATAATTATCTCTCTTCTCACATTTAGGCACATGAGTATGTCCGCAAAGAAGGACATCTCCTTCCTTTAATGCAGGTATATTCTTCTCATCGAGCTTATGACCGTGTGCAAGAACGATTGATCTGTCGTTGAAATTAAGGTATGCCTGCTCTGCAAGCACATTAAAGTCAAGTACCATCTGGTCAACCTCTGTATCACAGTTACCTCTTACGCATATAATCTCATTGTGTAAAGGGTTAAGCATAGCGATAACTTCCTTAGGTGCGTACTCCTTTGGCAGGTCATTTCTTGGACCATGATAGAGAATATCTCCTAAGAGAACCAGTCTGTCTGATTTCTCTGCTTCATATCTCTCAAGCAGCTTTCTGCAATAATATGCAGAACCGTGTATGTCTGATGCAATCATTATCTTCTTCATATTCTGTCCTTTCCCAGCACAAGCCTTCTTATCTGTCCGCTCATATAAAGCGAACCAAATGCTATGACTGGATTATTATTATTCATTGCTATAATAACACCATCCGATACATTTTGCATAGCCCTAGCCTGCCCTCCAAGCTGCATAATTATGTCAGCAAGTTTTTCTGCCGGAAGAGCCCTCTCATTATCAGGTGTCACACAGATGAATTCTTTGGCATATGGGATAAGAAGTCTTACCTCATCCCTATAGTCTTTATCCCTGAGAACTCCCATTAAAAATGTTATCTTCATGCCTGACATGTATTTTCTTATGTTACTTTCAAGTGCCTGCGCACACTGAAGATTGTGTCCGCCATCAAGTACGAATAACGGGTTATCTCTTAACACTTCGAATCTTGCAGACCATCTGACTGCTGCCAGCCCTTCAGCTACATTATCATCTGTTATCTTATATCCTCTGCCTCTTAAAGCTTGTACAGTCTCGATTGCAACAACTGCATTTTTCGTCTGATAATCGCCACATAACGGAATATGATAAGTAATTCCCTTATATGTAAATGTTTCTCCATATATATCAGACTTCACATGTTTTATATCAGTGAAATCAGTAAAATGTCCTTTTGCTTCTGTATCATTGCATCTTTTCCTTACAACGTCAGTTACCACAGAAACCCCGTCATAGCAGACAACATCACAGCCAAACTTTATTATGCCACATTTTACTGTTGCGATTTTCTCAAGGGTATCTCCAAGATACTCAGTATGGTCAAGCCCAACATTAGTCATAGCAGCTACTTCCGATGTCGGAATTACATTAGTACTGTCTGTTGCACCGCCCATACCGACTTCCATAACAACAATATCGCACTGCTTTCTTTCAAAATACACAAGTGCCACTGCCGTTATAAGCTCGAATCTGCTTGGATGGTCAGACATCGAATCTGCCGAATTCTTTACAATCTCTACAGCTTCAGTGAAATCATAAGCGCTTACTGGTTCACTATTAATCATCATCTGTTCTGAATAATGCTCAATATAAGGAGATGTGAACATTCCAACCCTGTATCCTGCCGCCTTAAGAATTGATGCTGTCATTGCACATGTACTTCCCTTTCCGTTAGTACCTGTCACATGAACATATCTAAGGCGTTTTTCAGGATTACCAAGCCTGTCCATAAGCTCCTGTATGCGCTCCAGTCCAAGTCTCATGCTGCTCCATCTGCCATTGTCAATATATTCAAGAGCTTCCTGTTCAGTCATTAGTTACTCTCACCTCTTAATATTGAAACTTCCTTAATGTTGCTTACAACCTTCATAAGAGCCGGAAGAACAACTGATAACACAATTCCCTTCCCAAAGCAGATAACAAGTCTGATTCCTAATGAACCAAAGATAAATACCGGTGTGTAATATCCGTATATCTTACTGTCAATAACAAGCGAACCTGTATTAAGTGCTGTAATCATAAGCTCACCAAGAATAATAACTATTCCTGTAAGTACATAATTGAACTTAAACTTTATTTTCTTGGCATAAGTGCCCATCAGGAAACCATATATAACATATGGAAGAATCCAGAGGAAAGTTGTTGCTGTAAAACCATATCTTAATATCTGGTAAACAAATGTACCAAGCCCGCCGACAATAAGACCATCAACAGGACCAAAAAGTAATGCCGATATAAGAACCGGAATTCCTTCAAATGTAATCTTGATGTTACCAAGATCAAGGGCAATATAGCCCAGTACCGCACACAGGGCGGCAAGCATTGCATCAACTGTCATCTGTAGTGTTTTTGATTTTTTCATAAAAAAGACCTCCTTTGCAGTAGTTTCGCTTTCTACATAGGAGGTTCTAATAACCGTTGCCGGTTGTCATCCACAGTATGTAGCAGCGGGATGCGAAATGTGTACCGCAAGTTCTACCCTTTCGTCCGGATGGCAACTCCCTGTCCATCTGGCACTTAACGCACACAACTCTACTCTGCTTTTGTTTTATTTAATGGTGACATTATATATTCGATTATAATAAATGTAAAGACCTAATCAGAAAAACATCTCAAAATGCTATGATAAACTTATCTTGCAAGCTTATTAAATGTTGGAACTTTATAATGTGAAGCATTGCTTAAAAACTGCGATAAAGTATTAGGAACTTTATATGTATCAAGCACCTTCTTCATAAAAGCAATTGATCTTTTCTTATACTTCATGCTTCGCAGTACAGTTACAGCCGCCTCATCATCATAACCTCTTGC
This sequence comes from Desulfovibrio piger, assembly GCA_963590775.1. GTDB lineage: Bacteria > Bacillota > Clostridia > Lachnospirales > Lachnospiraceae > Lachnospira. The sequence goes on along the minus strand of CAVAPS010000018.1, from coordinate 27,947 downwards.
AAACTGCTTCGCATATCTTGCAAACTTGGCTTTATCAAGTTCTGGAATATCAGAATAATTCTGGAATATCTCCATTGCTTCAATAATTCTTGTATTATCGAAATCCAGCTCTACTGCCGGTCTTCTGGCTTCAATATTACCAATATGGCATACTGCGGACCTGCATACATTAGAATACAGACTTATGCTTTCTGACTTCACAACCGTAAGCGCATACTTATTATACAGGTGAATTCCTATAAACATTCCGCTTGAATTATCCTCTCCAAAGAAATAATTCAGCAACAGCTCAGTAATATCACCCTGTGCGTCTGATTTCTTAATATACATTCCTCTTCCAACACGGATTATATCACCTTCATCAGCAAGTCTTTCGATTGCCCTGAAGAATGCTTCCTGTTTCATTCTCTCAAATCCATGCTCATACATTTCATTAGCTGACACGACAGTGCCATCTGCCACATTATCAAAGTATTCTAATATCTTATCTCTGTTCTTCATAATTCTTTAGCATGGTGAAGCTATTTACACTTCTTCAAGATTAATTGTCTCTGCCTCTTCTTTATCTGTTTCTTCCTTTTCAGGTTCTTCTGTCTGGGCTTCTTTTTCCTCAGCAGCTTCTGAATCTGATAATTCTTTCTCATTGATTACCTTGACTTCAACTTCAACATCTCCGTCCTTCTCATCAAATATTACATTATCATCAAAGTCATCCTCATCTGAAACTAAGAAATCATCCTCATCAACAAAATCAGAATCTTCTTCATCCTCTTCGTCAACATAGAAATTAACTGGTATAACTTCTACATTACTACATACAGCTTTACCAATAATGTATACTGTATGGATTCCTTCCTCATCAACATTATCAACAAGATTCTTAACACCTGCAATCTTTCTTGAAATGTCACATGTTGCATTAACACCCTCTGGAAGAATTATAGTAACAGAGCTTGCATTACTTGAAAAATTAATATATACATCCTTCTCAAATACAGCAAGCCCAAGGTCAAGTACTACCTTAGAAGCTACTGCTTTAAGCTCGCAGCCAACGAATGCTTCATCCTCAACCTCAATAACCTTCTTCTCTCCCATAGCATTATACTTACGGATTTCGTCATCGTAGCTGTCATTCTCTTCCTTTACATACTGTTCCTTAGTTTTCTTAAGCTTATCAAATGCCACCTTTCCTATTACAGCAGCACCTCCAACTCCTAATACAACCTTTACTAAGCCATTTTTCTTTGACATGTTATCTCCTCCTTGCTTTCACAAACATAATTAATGTGATTATATCATATTGTCCAATTAAAAATCAACGCGAATATACACATCCGCAATAATTCTGCCTGTACAGATTATACTCATGAGACAGCTCAATAGAACGCTTATATCCTTCTTTTTTCTTAAAATCAGATAAAAGATACGGCATATCATATTCCTCTGACAGCTTTAAGCCTATTTCATTAAGTTTTACACTGTTCTTTAAAGGACTTATCGTAAGCGTTGTTGTAAAATAATCAAATCCGCCGGTCTTCGCAGTCTCACAGGTCTTTTGCAGTCTTAACTCATAGCATCTAAAGCATCTTTCTCCGCCTTCCCTGCACTGCTCATAGCCCTTCGCTATATCATAGAATTCTTTAGTATCATAATCTCCCTCTACGAAAGAAACCTTATATTTTGCCGGAAATTCACTGATGAAGCGCTTCTGTTCCTCCACTCTTTTTCTATATTCCTCTTCAACCGATATGTTCGGATTATAGTAGAATACAGTTATGTGGAAATAATCAGAAAGATACTCTATACAATGGCTGCTACAGGGTGCACAGCAGCTATGCAAAAGCAGTGCAGGTACAATTCCGTCCCTCTGGAAGCCTTCAAGCTTCTTATCAAGCTCTTTCTGAAAATTTCTCTGTTCAAAAGGTATACCCATATTACTTAACCTGTCCTGTTATCTCTTCCAATGCAGCATAAAGCTTCTCCATCTGTTCATCAGTTCCGATAGTAATTCTTAAATGATTGTCAATAAGCGGCTGGTTAAAATATCTGACAAATATATTCTTTTCTTTGAGCTTTTCAAATATATCCTTAGCCGGAACGCTCCTGTGTGTTGCAAATATAAAATTAGCCTTAGAGTTTGGGAATGAGAAGCCTAACTGTGTAAGTCTTTCCTTGGCATTCTCTCTTGTCTTAACTATCTTACCCACGCACTCTTCAAAGTATTCCTTATCATTGACAGACTCAATACCATAGCTTATTGAAGTTCTGTTCATTGTGTATGAATTGAATGAGAATTTGACATCATTAAGAGCCTTGATAAGTTCAGGATTGCCAAAGCAGTAGCCTATTCTCATGCCAGCCATTGAACGTGACTTAGAAAATGTCTGGACAACGAGCACATTTTCATACTTGTTGACAAGCTCCATTGCTGACTTTCCGCCAAAATCAATATAAGCCTCATCAACAATAACAACTACGTCCTGATTATGTTTAATAATATCCTCAACCTTATCAAGTTCCATGTAAAGTGCTGTAGGAGCATTAGGGTTAGGGAATACAACACCGCCATTCTCCTTGTAATAATCTTCCGGAACAATATTAAAATCCTTATCCAGAGTCTGCTTCTCATATGGAATTCTGTAAAGGTCAGCCCATACACTGTAGAATGAATATGAGATATTAGGGAACAGTATAGGCTTGTCTGAATTAAAGAATGTCAGGAAACACATTGACAATACATCATCAGAACCGACTCCAACAAACACCTGATTATCATTCATTCCGTAATAAGCTGCTATTGCATGAACAAGATCTGTAACCTCAGGGTCCGGATAAAGTCTTAAATCGCTGATATTCATTCTCTCTGCTGCCTCAAGCACCTTAGGTGTTGGAGGATATGGATTCTCGTTAGTGTTAAGCTTTACAACGTCTTTAACCTTAGGCTGTTCTCCCGGCACATATGGCTCAACTCTTCTGATATTCTTCTCCCATGTCTTCATATATACGTCCTCTTCTTTCACGAATTAATTATAAGCCCATCTCTTTAGCAACTTCTGCAAAATGTGGTAATGAATTAACAATTGTCTCATAAGATACACAATATGCGATTCTTACATATCCAGGGCATCCAAATGATGATGCAGGAACCATAAGGATATTGTGCTTCTTAGCTATCTCACAGAAAACATTTTCATCTTCAACAGGTGACTTTACAAAAAGATAGAAAGCACCTTCTGGCTTTACGCACTCAAAGCCTAACTTTGTAAGACCTTCATAGATTGCCTTTCTGTTCTTGTCATATGCCTCAAGATTAACCTGTGCATCAACACATTTTGCAACAACTCTCTGCATAAGTGAAGGTGCATTAACAAATCCTAATATTCTTGTAGCTACAGAAGCTGCTGACTTAACATCTTCTGCATCTGATATCTCATCAGGAATAACAAGGTATCCGATTCGCTCACCCGGAAGTGAAAGTGACTTGCTGTATGAATAACCAACAACAGTATTGTCGTAATATTTAGTAAGATAAGGCACATCAACGCCATCATAAGCTAGCTCTCTGTATGGTTCATCTGCGATTAAGTAAATCTCTGTTCCGTACTCTTTCTGCTTCTTGTCCATTATAGCAGCCATCTTCCTGATAGTGTCCTCTGAATATACAACACCTGTAGGATTGTTAGGGTTGTTAACGATAACTGCCTTAGTCTTAGGTGTTATCTTAGCTTCGAATTCATCAAGCTTAGGCTGGAAATCAACAGTGTTAGGTGAAACAACTACTAACTTTCCACTATAATTGCTCACATAATTTCTGTATTCACCAAAGAATGGTGCAAATGTCATAACCTCGTCGCCAGGGTTAAGTAAAGTCTTGAATATTGTATTAAGTCCGCCTGCTGCTCCAACAGTCATTACAATATTAGTATGGTTAAAATGTGTTCCGAATCTCTTATTAAGTGACTCTGCTATTGTCTGTCTTACATCCTCATATCCTGCATTGCTCATGTATCCATGTATAAATGTTGACTCTTCATTATCAACTATATCCTTAACCGCCTTGTTAACCTCTGCCGGTGCAGGTACATTAGGATTACCAAGTGAGAAATCATATACATTCTCTGCTCCATATATCTTGGCAAGTCTGTTGCCTTCCTCGAACATTGCACGGATTACCGAACTGTTTTTTACAAAAGAAACCATTGAATCAGCTATCATCGTTTACATCCTCCCAAAAAAATATGACTACATTATAATCAAATTCATTTAATTTTACAACTTTCAATAGATATAATCATATGCTATTATTTAGATTAGTATTTCATTAATGCCAACGGGGGAGGAATATCATGTCTAAAGCTCTTTATTCAATTTACAGATATATTGTTTTAGGTCTGTTTCTTATCATTAATATCTGGCTGTTTCTGTTAAGCATTTTCAGTACAAGCAGACTGACATCTGATGCAAGTGAACGGACTTATTACACAGGAGACAATATCTGGATTCATGTAATCATACTTGCAGTTCTTATTGCTGCCGTCTTTTATCTTGTGAGGAAGAACATTTTCACCAGATTTAACAGCTATCTTACCAATAACGTGAAAGCATTTATTAAAATCCGCAATATACTCCTTATAATAATTGGTATAAGCGGTGCTGCCTGGGTTCTGCTTACACAGAGTAATGCAGGTGCTGACCAGTATTATGTACTTGATGCTGCGAGGGGACTCAGGAACGGCGATTATTCTGCATTCCAGTACAATGGTTATATTGCAAAATACACTAACCAGATTGGGCTTTTGTTCATTGAATACATTATAGGATTCATCGTTGGTGACTATAATTACTTATTCTGGCAGCTTCTTAATGTCGTGATGATAGTATTTACTTACAAGATGTTTTCTGACATACTCGGACTTTTAAAGCTTCCGTGTATTGCAAGCCTGTCCACTATTATACTGGGAATTCTGTTTTTCCCATGGACTCTTTACAGCGTATTCATATATGGCAATGTTGCAGGATTATTCTTTGCCTCTGCCGCATTCAAATATACAATGCTTTTTATTGACAGAATTAAAGAATTTAACAGCCTTAAGATTTCATATATTGTTATAAGTGCTGTTTCCATGGCGTTAAGCGTTATGGTTAAGAATAATTATCTTATATTCATGATTGCACTTATAATCTATACAATTGCAGAAGCTCTACGACATAAAAATATCCAGATTATTCTTATCACATGTGCCGTAATTGCCGGATTTGCAATTCAGGCTGTTGTCCCAAAGCTTGTTGTCGAAAAGATTTCCGGCTGCAGTCTTGGAAACGGTGCTTCAAGCTGGACATGGATTGCTATGGGGCTTCACCAATCTGACAGTAATGTCTACGCGGATGGCTGGTACAGTGGAAGAATTGCTGCATTTTATGAGAATAACGATTATGATACCAGAAAAGAGGCTGAAGCCGCTAAAGCTGAGATTAAAGGCTATATCGACACTTACAAGAGTGACCACAAGGCATTAGTATCTTTTCTTTCCAAGAAGGTTGCCTCACAGTGGAACAACCCTGAATTCCAGTGTTTCTGGATAACTAATGTGCGAAGCAGTAACATTGAGAAAAGTGTTATAATATCAGAGATACTTTCTTTAGAAGGAAGCACCCCATTTATTGCATTTCTTAATATAATGCAGAGTATAATTTTATTTGGAAGCATGCTTTATGCTGTCCATGCCCTTATTGGCGGTACTTTCGCAGGAGCTACGGTGCTTCCGCTTACTTTCATTGGTGGATTCATATTCCACCTGTTCTGGGAAGGCAAATGCCAGTACACGCTTCCGTACTTCATGCTGTTACTGCCTCTTGGCATTATTGGTTTTTACAGCATGGCTAAGAAGCTTTCTGACATTACAGCAAAGCATTTATACAAATGTGGTGTATTCGCTGTCATTCTTTTATTCATAACGGTTGTATTCAATCGTTTTATTATTCTTAATCAGGATAATAAGAGTTACAGGCAGTACAGGGAGTACACTATAGAACAGCAAAAACTTTAACGGAGGTTTTTATGAACAGACCTGATTGTTTATATATCGTAATTCCATGCTACAACGAAGAGCAGGTTCTTCCTATTACTTCGGGTATGTTTCTTGATGAGCTTAATCTTCTTATCAAATCCGGCAAAATCAGTCCTGACAGCAGGATAATGTTTGTCAATGATGGAAGTTCGGACAGTACATGGGATATCATTACGGATTTATCAAAGAAAGATGAACACTTTATTGGAATAAGCCAAAGCCGCAATCGTGGACATCAGAGCAGCGTACTTGCAGGTCTTATGGAGGCTTCCAAGTATGCCAATTTGACTATATCTATAGATTGTGACGGACAGGACGATATTCATGCAATGGAGGATATGGTTGACGCCTACCACGATGGCTGTGATGTTGTATACGGCGTGCGTAACGACCGTTCTACTGATACATTTTTTAAGAGAAACACAGCCAAAGGCTTCTATAAAATCATGGCAAAGCTTGGTGCAGAAACTGTCTATAATCATGCAGACTACAGACTTCTATCAAAGTGTGTTATTGATGAACTGGCACAATTCAAAGAGACTAACCTTTACCTTCGCGGACTTATCCCGCTCGTCGGTTTTAAGAGTACAAGCGTATATTATTCAAGAAGTGAACGACTTGCCGGAAAGTCCCACTATCCTTTCAGCAAAATGCTTAATCTTGCCTTAAACGGCATAACAAGCCTCAGTGTTAAACCTCTAAGAATCGTTATGTCACTCGGCATTATTGTCTCAATCATCAGCTTTATCGGTGTTATATGGGCTGTCGTTGACAACCTGCTCGGCAACACTGTCACCGGCTGGGCAAGTACTGTATGTATCGTATGCTTCATGGGTGGCATACAGCTTATGTGCCTTGGCGTTATAGGGGAGTATATCGGAAAGATATATATGGAGGTCAAGAACAGACCGAGGTTTATTATCAATGAGAGGACTTATGAAGAGAAGGAGAAGAATAAGTAGACACTTATAGGTATTTTCATCATTATTTTATGTCTATCTTAATACAACACTGTCCAGAATTACTCCACCCCATCAATAAATCTGGCGACATAGCTCAATGCTGCGCCAAGCTCTGACTTTCTGCCGCCGCCATCATATGTTCTTAAATATTCTGCATCTGTATCAAATGAATAGTCATCAATAAGACGTTCTTTAATACTATCCTCATATTGCTTAAGATATGGTGCAACTGTTCCACCGAGAACAATATCACAGTCCATCACTGTGTATATGTTATTAATTCCAAGTGCCAGATTGTCCATATACTCATCTAAGACATTTACACTGTCATTATTCCCCTGCGCTGCCAGCTCAAAGAAATTATTAAGCGTCATATCAAGTTCTGATGATAACGCCTTTTCTGAAACATATGCTTCGAAACAGCCCTTCTTGCCACACAGACACTCTTTTCCTCCCGGATGAATAACCATATGCCCAAACTCACCGCCACGGTTATGAACACCACTTCGGATTGCAGAAGCATTAATATATGCACCTCCGACACCTTCACCAAGCATGATATATATCTTCTCATCCTCAGGTTTTCCATTAAGCCAGTAGTATGCATAAGCTTCTGCCCTTGCATCATTCATGACTATTGAAGGATAACCGATAGCTGATGTAAGCCTTGTAAGGTCATAGTTCTTTACTTTTAATGGAGGGGCTGAGATAAGAATCTGCTTATCATCATCAAGTATTCCCGGAACTGTAATTCCAACTCCCAGAATGTCATCTGTACCCGAACCTACATAATCCACGGCATGTCTTACTGCTTCAGACATTTTCTCAATATATGCACTTCCTTTGTTAAAATGTGCTTTAACAACCATACTGTATATAATCTGACCCTTAAGTCCGACTACATCTACATTAATATGGTCAGCTTTAACATTAACACTTACAGCTTTTCTTGCATTATTGTTAATAGTGATAGCCTGAGCCCTTCTTCCACCCGTTGAAGTGAAATTGCCAACATATTCTATAAGACCTTCCTCCATCAGCATCTTAAGATTCTGATTGACAGTCGGAAGTGACAGACCTAACTTGTCTGCTATCTCCTGCCTTGATATCTTATCAGAATTGTATATCAGTCTGAATATTCGGTTTTTATTAAGTTTTTTAACATCTGTGTTAGTTAATTTCTGTGATGAATGCATCCATTACCTCTCGCCTGATTCCGGTTAAATTGTGTGTCAGATATATTATTCGCCAAATACAGCAATATAATCTTTCTTGAATTTCTCAATTCCTGCATCTGTAAGTGGATGGTGAACCATCTGCTCAATTACCTTGTATGGTACAGTTGCAATGTCAGCTCCTGCAAGTGCACAGTCAGTAATATGTATTGGATTTCTTACACTTGCACAGATAATCTCAGTCTGAAGATCATAATTAGCAAATATATCTGCAATATCCTGGATAAGATTAATTCCCGGCTGTGATATATCATCAAGTCTTCCGAGGAATGGTGATACATATGCAGCACCTGCTCTTGCAGCTAAAAGTGCCTGATTAGCTGAGAATATTAACGTAACATTAACCTTTATTCCCTCAGATGATAATACCTTGGTAGCCTTAAGGCCTTCAACTGTCATAGGAATCTTAACAACCATATTAGGATGGATTGCTGCAATCTCTCTTCCCTCTTTAATCATTCCTTCTGCTTCCTCTGTAGTAGCCTTAACCTCGCCACTTATAGGTCCGTCAACAATAGAAGTAATCTCCTTGATAACTTCCTTGAAATCTCTTCCTTCCTTTGCGATAAGAGATGGGTTGGTAGTTACACCACAGATAACTCCCATGTCATTAGCCTTACGAATATCCTCTACATTTGCAGTATCAATAAAAAACTTCATAACAAAATCCTCCTTATTAATCACATATTAATTGTTCTGAATACATTCTTCATTGCAGGATAGATACATCTGAACTTATTGTACTTATCCTCGTATCTTTCTATTATCTTCTCGTCTGGTCTTATTGTCTTTCGTACTTTAACGAGAGCTTTAGACGCATCTTCAACGCAATTATACTCCCCGGCTGCAACCATGGCAAGCATTGCCGCACCCATGGCTGGACCTTCCTCTGATTCTAACAATTCCACAGGAATTCCAAGTACATTAGCCATTATCTTACACCACAGTTCTGATTTGACTCCACCACCGCACATGCGGGTTGACTCTACCTTAATACCGAGACTCTTTGCAACCTCGAAGCAGTCTCTTATTGCAAATGCAACGCCTTCCAGAACTGCCTGTGTCATATCCTTGTGCTCAGTATCCATTGACATTCCAGTAAATGTACCTCTTGCAAATTCGTCATTATGCGGTGAACGCTCACCCATCAGATATGGCAGAAAATATACATTATTATTGCCAAGGTCATCATCTGTTATCTGTGACTGCTCCCCTGCATAATCATTAGTTCCAAGTATCTTGTCCATCCACCAGCCATTAGCCGAAGCTGCACTTAATATACAGCCCATGAGATGATATTTTCCATCCGCATGCGCGAAAGAATGAAGTGCATTGTTGGAATCAACTCCGAATTCCTTACTTGAAATGAATATTGTACCGCTTGTTCCCAAAGAAACATTACAGTGTCCGTCACCGACAGTACCAGTACCTACTGCCGCTGCCGCATTATCGCCTGCACCCGCAGCAACAATCACTTCACTGCCTATTCCAAGTTCATTTGCAATATCTTTCTTTACAGTACCAACGCACTCACTGCTTTCAAAGATGCGTGGCATCTGTGCTTCTGTCACACCGCATATATCAAGCATCTGACCAGACCAGTTCCTGTTCTTCACATCAAAAAGCAGCATGCCCGAAGCATCTGAAACATCTGTACAATGCACACCTGTAAGACGATATGCTATGTAATCCTTTGGAAGCATTATCTTTTCTATCCTTGCAAAATTATCCGGTTCATTCTCCTTCACCCACAATATCTTAGGTGCTGTGAAACCTGCAAATGCAATATTTGCCGTATATTCTGATAACTTATCCCTGCCTATCACTTCATTAAGGTACTCACACTGCTTAGTTGTTCTTCCGTCATTCCATAAAATAGCTGGTCTTATAACCTCATCATTCTTATCAAGAATAACGAGTCCGTGCATCTGACCTCCAAAGCTGATACCACCAACAGCTGATTCATCCTGTCCATCAAGCAGCTCCTTCACGCCTTCTATACAGGCATCATACCAGTCATAAGGATTCTGCTCTGACCAGCCAGCCTTCGGAAAATCAATCGGATAACTCTTAGACACATTTGCAATAATATGTCCCGCTGTATCCATAAGAACAAGCTTAACCGATGAAGTCCCAAGGTCAATTCCTATATAATTCATACCAGACTCCTTTCCACAATCATATATCTATAGCTGCATCTGTTTACGCAAATGGGTTCTCGCTCTTGTAAAGCATGCCCTTAGGCTGGTTGAATGACACATCCTCAACACCGATATACTTAAATACATCAAAAAGTGTCTTTCCAAAATGTCCGAATGCAACAGCTCCATGATGTGGGAAGTTGCCTTCAATAAGTACATGTCTGTAGAATCTTCCCATCTCCGGGATTGCAAATATTCCTATTGCACCAAATGAGCGTGTTCTTACTGGAAGAACCTCACCCTGTGCTATATAAGCAGCAAGCTTATTATCTGATGAATTCTGGAGCCTGAAAAATGTGATATCTCCCGGAACGATATCTCCCTCAAGTGTACCATTAGTTACTTCTTCAGGAAGTGAACGTGCCATAATCATCTGGTTTCTCATTTCACAGAATGATAATTTGCTTGAAGCTGTGTTACCACAGTGGAATCCCATAAATGTATCCTTCTGTGTGTAAGCATATTTGCCTGCAATATCTTCATTGTAGATATCTGCCGGAACTGTATTATTAATATCAAGAAGTGTAACAATGTCATCACTTACAACTTCTCCGATGAATTCGCTCAATGCGCCATATATATCTACTTCACATGATACAGGTATTCCTCTTGAAGTAAGTCTTGAGTTGACATAACAAGGCACACATCCGAACTGTGTCTGGAATGCCGGCCAGCATTTGCCTGCTACTGCAACATATTTTCTTGAACCCTTATGTGATTCAACCCAGTCAGTTAATGTAAGCTCATACTGTGCAAGCTTACTCAATATCTCAGGCTTTTTATTACCTGCACCAAGTTCTTTTTCCATATCCTTAATAACCTCAGGAATTCTCTCATCCCCTGCATGCTTATTGAAGCTCTCGAACAAATCAAGCTCTGAATTTTCCTCAATCTCAACCCCAAGATTATATAAGCCTGCGATTGGTGCATTACAAGCAAGGAAGTTGTTAGGTCTTGGTCCGAAGCTGATTATCTTAAGATTGCTTAATGCGTATACAGCCTTTGCTACAGGTATGAATTCATGAATCATATCTGCACATTCTTCTGCTGTTCCAACAGGATACTCTGGAATATATGCTTTAACCCCACGAAGCTTAAGATTGTAGCTTGCATTAAGCATACCGCAGTAAGCATCGCCTCGTCCCTGAACAAGTCCTCCATTAGCTGATGTCTCCTCTGCTGCCGCAATGAACATCTTAGGACCGTTGAAATTTTTTGCAAGCATTGTCTCAGCAATCTCAGGTCCGAAGTTACCAAGATATACACAGAGTGCATTACATCCTGCATTCTTGATATCCTCCAGCGCCTGCAGCATATGCATCTCACTTTCAACAATACATACAGGACATTCATAGATATCTCCCTTGCCGTACTTTGCTTCGTATGCCTTTACAAGATTCTGTCTTCTGGTAACTGAAAGTGATTCCGGAAAGCAGTCTCTTGAAACTGCAACAATACCGATTTTCATAACTGGTGTATTATTCATAATTATCTCCTTTTTTGATATTCCTGATTCTTATATATCCAATCTTACATCTGGTCTTGACTTATATCCTGCTGTCTAAACCGTTATGTTATCTCCTCTTAAGCCGTTAAATGCTCCATCTATATGTGCATCTTCATGGGCTATAAGCCACTTATTAGATGCCGCAAGCAGCTTATCTTCTGCTGTTACATGAGTATTAACCACATCAAGATTAGTTCCCTTTGGAAGTACAACTACACACTTAAAACCCTGACCATCCACACCGCATGGTGCATAATGCAGAGTTGTTGCATACACCTCAATGGCTGTCCCCTTAGGTACAAAAAATCCTTCAACCTTAGATGTATCATATGTAAAATCGTCTTCCACATCTTCTCTACTGCCAAGCAGCAGAATCATATCTGTTGCAGCAATATTTACTTCTGAACTTCTGTGATACTCCAGAGCGTTAAGCTTCTGGTTATGTCCATTACAGTAACCTGTCTGTACTGGATTTCCTCCATATATACTCTCTTCCATCACCTTATGAATCTGTGTGTTTTCAAGCTTTTCATCACCTGCAACATACACAACATCTTCAGGCATATCATACGATTCCATAAGTTTCACTATCCCACTGGTATCAACATCAGCAATAACTCTGCCATATTTCCTGAATCCAGCATCCAATACACTCTGCAAAATTATACCTCCTTTTATAACTTAAGCAATAACTTTTATAAAGTTTCTTTCTAAAAGTTATTCTATCACTGTTTTATCTTTAATTCAACAAAAAATCTCCGATTATCAAAAATATATCTTTATAACAGATACACTCCTGATAACCGAAGATTAAATATTCTTATTATGTTGTATTACATTATAATTCTTGATAATGCATCAATAATAATTCCCCATGCTACACCACTTACATAAAGAATAGCGAGAATCCTTAAATTATCCTTCATGTCATCATTCTCTCTGAACAATACAAGAATACCTACTCCTGAACCAGCAAGCAGTCCTGCCATAAGAGAGCCAAGTCCAAGCACACCTTCAATATAAAGCTGTGTTAATACTACTGATGATGCACAGTTAGGAATAAGACCTACCACTCCCGCTATCACAGGTCCGATAACAGGCTTATTAAGAATAAGATTTCCCAGTGTATCTTCACCAACAAAGTGAATTAAAGTATTAAGTGCAAATGAGATAACTGCAATAAATGCAAATATTGTTACCGTATGTCTTAATGCTGACTTGAATATGCTTGTCTCACAGCCACAGTGGTCATGATCACATACATGTCCAATCTTTTCTACCATGTTATAGCTCTTCTTTGATTTTCTTACAATCATATCGATTGCAAGACCCATTATAAGCCCAATAATGACCTTCATGAGTATCAGCTGTAAAAGAACTAACACATTAACATGCTCAGATAAGAATACTGGTATCATCTCATCTGAAGTAGACATAAAGATAGCAATAAGTGTTCCCATAGTAATTACTTTACCTGCATACAGGTTAGATGCCGCTGTAGAAAAACCACACTGTGGAACAGCTCCAAGTAAAGCACCTATAACAGGACCCGCTTTTCCAGAATTCTTAACAAACCTCTTAGTCTTGGCACTTGTCTTATGTTCAAGATACTCCATAGCAAGATAAGTCAGAAAAAGAAACGGCAACAGTTTAACACTATCAATGATAGTATCAAATACCACATCCATCATGATATACAATCGTCCTTTCTTAAAAACAGTCACATAGTTACATATTCATTATGCCTTGGCAAAAAGCTTCTTATAAGGTTCTTCTCCTGAGAATACCTTTCTTGCTTTTTCTGATTTCTTCATAATAAGCTTAGTGACAAAATAACCTATTACTCCATACAGTGATCCTAATACAAGACTTGCAAGTACATCTGTCGGATAATGAACTGTAAGGTATAATCTTGAAACTGCAATCAGAGCTGCAAGTATAACTGCGGGAATTCCTTTCTTTCTGTCCCACAATATAATAGCTAATGCCGCTGCAAATGAGGCTGATGTATGTCCTGATGGAAAAGACCAGTCTTTAATACTATTAAATATTCCGTACAGATTCTCAAATGTCGGATCTGCATTGAATGGTCTTATTCTAGCTGACAGATTCTTCATAATTCCATTGCACATAATAAGTGAAAGAATTAGTCCGATTGCCATACTAAGTCCTAACTTTCTGTCTTTCTTAAATACCGGGATAAATAAGAATACTGCACATAATAATATCCAGAATATTCCTGCATTACCCAGACAGGTTATAGCATACATAATTGGATCTGTTACAGGATTATGTAACGATTCAAACCAACGTAAAATCTGAAGCTCCATAATTGTCTCCTTACCATATCATTCTAATATGCTCCATTTCAGGCATACCTAAATATTCTATGATATAAGAAAACATTTGTCAATTAAAAGAATATGTTTTTTCATAGTAACATTTACCTTTTCTTCCACCAAAAGGATAATTATACTCCTCTGTTACTCCTATCTGGAACAATCCCTTATCAAGATCGGATGCTATCAGTCTGACTTCTATATCACCGTCAGACACTACTCTTTCACCTAAAACAGTACAGAATTCCTGCATCAGATCTGTTAATATCTGCTGTCTTTTTACTTCATTGTATGTTGTGAAATCTGTATCAGCATAGATATCTCCCATACTCAAGTTCTTCAATAGCTCTTGAAAGGCACCGCTTAAGCCTGCCCGTACTAATCGCATAAGCATCTTTTAGTGCCATATTGACCTTGGGATTTCTTATAAATGAATACGTCATCTGATGAAGATATACATCCACATCAGCAAATCTCGCCGCCTCACTGCGTTCCCTGAAATAATTCCTTACCAGTCCCGGAATCATGGCAACCGCAACAAGCATTACAACAAAAGCCAGTACATAATTAATTCTATATAACAGGCAGGCGCCATACACTCCGGCACCTGCTGTTATTGTAGTAATAACGAATCTTCTTACTGGCATAACCCCATTCATATCTCTTACATCTTCCATCAGCTGTGTAACAGATAAATATCTTAATACCTTCTTCAATCATGCCTCCATGTATACGGATTATCTATTCCGTACCTAATAAACTTATCCATAATATCCGGTGGGAGATCATTATCCAGAAACTCCCCGTCTTCATATATAACTGTACATATATTCTCTCCGTGGTATCTGCTTAAAAAGCCAACCTGACTTATATGCCTTCTTTCAAATCTGTCACAGTCAACAAGCAGAACTAGATCAATATACTTGTATATACTGTTGATAAATCTGTCTGACGATTCCCCCTTGCCAAGCATGGAATACATTCTGTCAGGCATATCCCTGATATCATCAAGATGCATTGTTGTCATGCAATATGCCCCTGTAGACAGACTGTTAAGCAGTTCCATTACCTCCGGTCCTCTCGACTCAGAGAGAAGTACCCAGTCGATATTATGACGCAGTCCTGCCCTGATAATATCCTGATATGTAACCTTCGAATCCACGAAAAACTCAACACATTTGTTATGAGGATTAATCTGTCTGTAATGAATCTCCTGATTATCTTCATATACTCCCACCTTCTCCTCAGCAGGTATAAAAGTAGCAAGATACTTGAGCAGTTCTGTCTTTCCCGCATGTGGCTGTCCACCTATTACTGTAGAAAGATGTGCTGTCACACAATTCTCTAACAATATAATAATACTTTCCGGAGCGTAGTCAGATCTGACAAGATCGGTATGACCAAATCGCAGCTTCTGTGGTATCTTTCTTATCGCCATACTCTTTCTGCCGCATCTTGATTCATGCCATATAGAAATTCTTAAAGATTCAGTATTCGCCTCTAATATCGGATGCATCCTGTTAAAAGATGCACCCATAATATTAGCAAGCCTTATAGACAGATTATCCATATATCTGTCGCTTAGTTCTTTCATGGAAATATAGCAGCCTCTGCCTAACTGTGTTATCCATAGATTATGTCCATCCCACTCGATATCAGTTACAGTCTCATCGGATATCTCTTCCTTAATCTCTGAGAATAGGTCTTCCTTGTTATTCTCAATGAGTTCCTGAAGCTGTTCTTTCTCCATATTATTTCCTCATACTATTCCCCATCACTAGGTCTGCTCGCATCAATAGCATCATATATATGCTCCTTGTACGAGATATCGCTTACTGCCCCCTTGGTTCTGTCTGTAACAATAGTAACAACTGCTGCTGTAAGCAATACTGCAGCAAGCACCCCCGCAAGTGCTATAACAACCTTTCCATAATGTTCGATAATATCATGCATATACAATTCCTCCTCCGAATTAAATTATTTAAAAAGTACTTTTTATATTGTAGATATTATCACATATTCAATAGTTTGTAAAGCGTAAAAATATAAAAATTCCAAAAAAAGACTTTTGCATCAAAATATAATACAAAAGTCTCAGAATATTATTTCTTATTAAGTTCTACAGTATTATCACCATCATTTAAAGAGAGCACATCTTTCTTGATTGTGTATGTGTACTCATCTGTTTCTTCCGTTCCCAGAAAACTGATTGTTATGCTAAGCTTTCCATCCTTCGTCTCGTACGAAGTGATTGGAACACTTATCTCTCCTATCTGCTGTGTTCCCGTTCCATCAGAATTGAAAGTGTATGTATAATCATCACCTTCCCATGTTCCAACAACAGATGCCTCCTTGCCACATCCTGCAAATGCAACAACAACCGCAATCATCATAACCAGAACGCTTATTCTTCTAAGTAATTTCATATAACCTCCACTAGATATTAATTGTCTTTACTGCTTCAACCACTTTGCCAAACTCCATGCCATGGGAAGCCTTTATAAGTATGTTATCACCTTTCTTAAGTATCTGTCCAATACATTTTAACATATCATCTCTTGTGGCATAATCATGAACTTCACATCCGTGTGCATTATAATTAGCCTCTACATATGCTCTTGTTCCATCTGCTATCTGCACTGCAAGGTCGCCTGCTGTTATAAGCACATCAATATCTTTGGTTCCAAGATACATTCCGACATCGTAATGCATCTGTTTTTCGTTCTCGCCAAGCTCGAACATGCTTCCAAGTATAGCAACTTTTCTTCCGATTGCTGTATCGAGAACATCAAGAGATGCCTTCATTGAAACCGGATTGGCATTGTAACAGTCATCAATTATTGTAAAGCCATTCTCTTTAATTATATTGTTTCTTCCTGCAATCGTCTTTAAATTCTTTACCCCGCGTTCAATTTCAATAGATGAAAGTCCAAGCACAGAACCGACAAGGGCTGCTGCCATCGCATTATATACCATATGGTGACCCGGTACAGGTACAGTCAGATCAAATGTTGAATAGTTATCTGATGTTTTGATTCCATGAATTGTAAAGCTTGTTCCATCCAGTCCAAGGTTCCTGATATTATCTGCGTATACACCGTCTTTGTTGCTTATTCCGAGTACAAGCGGACGTTTGCCATGCACCTGGCTGATTGTTGATAATTTGTCATCATCTCCATTAAGAATAACAATTCCATCTGGATTCATATGATTAAAAATCTCTGTTTTAGCCTTAAGAATACCATCTCTTGTGCCAAGATTTTCAAGGTGACAAAGACCAATATTAGTAATAACACATATGTCAGGCTGCGCAATCTTAGATAATCTGTCCATCTCGCCAAAATCACTGATTCCCATCTCAAGAACAGCAACCTCGTCTTCCTCTGTCAGTCTGAAAACAGTGAGCGGCAAACCAATCTCATTATTGAAATTACCAAGTGTCTTTAACACTCTGTATTTCTCAGAAAGAACAGAGCTTATCGTTTCCTTGGTGCTTGTTTTGCCAACGCTTCCAGTGATTCCGACCACCTTAACATCAAGATTATTTCTGTAAAGAAACGCAAGGTCCTTCAATGCCTGAAGGCTTGATTCAACCTGTATGTATGAATGTTCCTCTCCCGGAAGCTCCTTCTCTGAGATTACACAGGCTGCGCCCTTCTCAAAGCACTGACCTATGAAATCATGTCCATCACTTCTCTCGCCTTTAATGGCAATAAAAAGTCCGCCTTCTGACACCTTTCTGCTGTCAATTGTAATGGCAGTAATTTCGTTATCGTTATCATAATCATTTCCATTGCCATGATATACGCCATTAACGGCTTCTGTCATGGCTCTTAAGGTCATTCCCTTCATAACACAATATCCTCAATTCTTTTCTTAGGCACATGATGTACCTGATTCTCATCTCTGTAATACCTGATATCTCCATCTGCCGGGATATCCTCAAGCCCCACTTTTTCCTTAGGATAACCAAATGCAATGACATACACAATCTTTAAATCAGCAGGTATATTTAACTGCGCTTTTAATTCATCTCTTTTAATATTACCAAAGAAGCAGCCGCCAAATCCGGCTTCTGTTGCTGCTAAAAGCATAGTCTGTCCAACAATTCCCGCACCGACCTCATCATTGACATTTTCAGGACAGGTTATAATAATATATCCCACCGGCTTCTCTCCATCTTCCGGTCCATCCCAGTCCTTTAAATATCCTGCAAACCCTAATAGTCTGAAAACCTTCTCATTTTCTTCTTCATCACACACAATTCTATACTTAAGCGGCTGTCTGTTGGCTGCTGAAGGAGTAAGTCTTGCTATCTCAACAAGCTCCATAAGCTGCTGCTTTGTCAGCTTCTTTTCCTGATAAAATCTTCTGTATGACCTGTTTTTCTTAACAAGCTCTTCAATCATAATTCTAGTAACCTCATTTTATAAAAATGTATTTCATCATGTCTTATATACATTTTTGCTTCTTCTATTCATGCTTTAATTCTTCGGTTCGTACTTTGCAAGTGATACCTCAATAATCTTCTCTGTCAGGTCATCATATGAAATTCCCACTGCCGCAGCTTCCTGAGGGATAAGGCTTGTATCTGTCATTCCCGGAAGTGTATTAATCTCAAGGCAGAAAATATTATTATTCTTGTCAAGAAGCTCATCAACTCTTGCATATGTTGTAACTCCTGCTGCCTGACAGCATTTTTCTGCCCAGAACTGCATCTGACTTGCAATATCTTCTGGAATATCAGCCGGACATGTTTCCTTAGTAGAACCTGCCTTGTACTTGTTCTTATAATCGTAGAAGCCTTCAAGCGGCTCAATTTCAATTACAGGAAGTGCCTTTCCGTCAAGTACTGCAACAGAGAATTCCCTGCCATCAACGAATTCCTCAACAAGTACAGTATCTTCATAAGAAAATGCTTCATTAAGAGCAGCTTCAAACTCCTTCTCGTTATGTGCTATTGAAACACCGACACTTGAGCCTCCACAGCAAGGCTTAACAACACATGGGAATGGAACATACTCAATCTTGTGTCCCTTATGTAATGTTACACCCTTTGGCATAGGAATTCCCTCTGGTACAAGTACCTTCTTGGCAAGTTCCTTGCTCATTGATATAGCACTGCTTAAGTAATCTGTACCTGTGTATCTGATTCCTAACAAATCAAATGTAGCCTGAACCTTACCATCCTCACCATTGCTTCCATGAAGTCCCATGAATACCATATCAGCTTCTTTACACAATTCTAATACATTAGGTCCGAAAAAGCTTTCTCTTGCTTCATTTCTTCTCTTAATCTCTGCTGGAATGTCAGCTGTTTTCTTCTTTAAATTATCAGACAATTCTCCCAAATCATTCTTTTCTGTAAAAAATGTTTTAGCTTCACTGTCATCAACACCTAAAAAGATATCAAGCATATTTGCTTCATGTCCGTTTCTTCTAAGGCTCTCACATACCCTGTATCCTGTAACTAATGAAACATCTCTTTCTGAACTTGTTCCACCTGCTAATACTACTATTCTCATAATTTCTCCTTTTTCCTTAAACTTTTCAACAATATCCACAAAGTTATTCACATTTTTAGTTAATTGTAAATTTGGGGTAAAATTGTCAGATAATTGTAATATATTTGCATAATTCACATATTCTTATGCAGACTCTGTGTGAATTATTACGGTCTTAAATGGCTTCCTTCATACTTTGTGTGTGCCTGTAAAACCTTTCTTAATGAATCAATTCTTCCAGAAAGTTCACCCTCTGGAACAACTATCTCCAGTGATTCAGCCATAATATCTATCATAGGGTCGGTGAATTTGCTCTTGTATCTTATAAGAACATCAAGCTTTTCCTCATAACCTCTCGCATCTAAAAACTTGTCAAGAACACTGTCCTCAACTACAACAGGCTGCTCTGGCTGAACCTGTGAGTTATCCACATCTTCTTTTAAAGTGTATGCTTCATCAATGTTATTGTCTGAATTAACTTTAACTGCCTGTGAATTGTCAGACTCTAAATTGTCAGATATATCCTGCATTGTCAGTGGGTCAACCTGCTCAAATCTATATTTCTGCACTATATCCGGATATTTCACATGGTCCACTTCACTCATGAACATATCATATGGTCTTACATAAACAGCATATTCGCCATACATAGCCTGATATACCACCATTTTTTCTTTGGTCTCTGAATGATACGCAACACATTTTACCTGATAAAGCTTATTCTTAAAATGCTTATAAAATCCGCCTGGTACTAACTGTCTTTCCATCCGTAAACCTCCCTCCAAAAATATACTGTTATTTTATCGCACAATGCCGTCTCTTACAACATTTTTTAGAGAGTTCTCTACATGTTTTACACTTTATTTAGGCATTTGAAAGTGTTAAAATATGCTTATGTTTAAAATATAACGAAGCGGTTTTTCCCTCTCACCATTGGGGATTGTGTTTTACAGACACTTGATACAATGTGTTGTAAAAGCACATGGATTCTGCTTCTTCCGATAATGAATTATAAGGAGGAATTATGAAACAGATTGATTTACATGTTCATTCTACATGCTCTGATGGAACGGATTCTCCTGCTGTTCTGGTTGACAAGGCAGTCGAAAAGGGGCTTGCTGCATTTGCACTTACTGACCATGACACTACCAAGGGAGTTAAGGAAGCTCTAGCTGCATGTGAAAATATGAATAACAACGGTCACGAACTTGAGATTATTCCCGGAGTTGAGATAAGCACCAATTTTGATAATACTGAGATACATGTTGTCGGGCTTTTTATAGATTATAACGACAACGAATTTAATTCATTTCTTAACAAGCAGTTAAGTTCGAGAGATGAAAGAAATAAGCAGGTATGTGAACGATTCCAGAATATTGGAATTAATATTACATATGAAGATCTGATAAAGACTTACGGCGACGCTGTAATCACAAGAGCTCATTTTGCAGACAGACTTGTTGTAATTGGAGCTGTCGGAGACAGAAATGAAGCATTTGACAGATATTTAGGTCAGGGAAAGCCTTGTTTTGTGCCAAGAGCGAAAGTTGATCCCGCAGAAGCTATTGATAGGATTCACAAAGCCGGCGGTATTGCAATCTTAGCCCACCCGATTCTATATCATCTTGGCAAAGCCCCGATGAACAAGCTGTTAGACCATATATGCTCTGCCGGACTTGACGGAATTGAGGCTATATATTCAACATACAAGATGGGTGATGAACTATCAATCAGACGGATTGCTTCTGAAAGGAATCTGCTTATATCTGGCGGTTCTGATTATCATGGAAAGAATAAGTCTCATATCCAGCTTGGAACAGGCATGGGACATCTATTCGTTCCTTATGAGCTGCTTGATAAGATGAGAGATTATATGCACAGATAAATGTTTTACGCTAAAAAGCGGTGTCTTACGGATTTAACCGTTAAAGACACCGCCATTTTTTATTCAACAGTTCCCTTCCATGTTGTAAATTTGCCTGCATATTTATCTATATCCGCAGTCTTTACTGTCAGATTACCAGCCACAACTTGATAGCTGATATTCATAGGATTACAGCCACCTGTAGTCTTTCCCACACTGTCCATTGTGAACACATTTCCACAATTCTGGCATATTAATCTTCCGTCTTTCTCCACAAAATATGCCTTAGGTGAAGGATTACATGTCTGGCATGTATTAAGTGATAACCTTGGTGTTCCGTCTGACGCCTTTACAGCAATCATCTGTACATTAGTTCCGTTTGAATCGTAATTAACATAAAGCGGATGCTCAGACAGGCTGCCGGAATCAATTACTATTTCTCCATTCTCTACCGCAGGAGTTACATATGTACTGACAGCCTCTTTCTTAGCAGCTGTAGTATTATCTTCTTTAACATTGCCTGTTCCGCAGGCTGTTAATGTTAATACTGCAAGCACCATTGATATAATTCTGATTGTTTTATTCTTTATGAGTCTTTTCTTTATCATTATTCAGTTCTCCTATCTGTCAATAATATTAATCTTTCCATAAATCATTCCCATCCAGCATGTGTACTGCACTGTTCCAGCTTCTCCCGGAACGAATTCAATTACATTTTTACCTGCTGTGAATTCAAGGGTTATTCCATATGTCTGCATTATCATTTTATAATTACAGCCGTTTATGACCTCTTCTGGCACATTTAGCGTCCACTTAACAGGAACTCCGCTATAGACAGTAATCTCCGGATAACTTCCAAAATCAAGATTGCTCTCCACATACTGGATATCGCCTGTCTCCGATAACTCAGCCACATCTAATTCTTTGATATCAGATGATGACACATTAATACTGCCAACTTTAATTCCTGACAACGCAGCTCCCTGAGTAAGCATGGCAAGTCCAAGAACAACAACAAGTATAGCTCCCGCCTGCATAACAATTCTTGTGTATTTCTTGCCGATAGCAGACACAAGGCTTCCAAGTCCTAACATCAGCGGAACTGTACCAAGGCTGAACATCAGCATTGCAGCTGCTCCTGCAAATGGATTGCCTGAACCTAATGCAATTATCTGCATTGACTGCATAGGACCACACGGCATTAAACCATTCAGCAGACCGACAACAAATGGTCTTTTTTCTGTCCTCTTCTTCTGATTGATTCTTATGACAGACTTCTTCGGAAATCTTATCTGAAATCTTCTTAATGCCGGAAATATTCCAAGCATATTAATTCCCATTACAACCATCAGAATTCCTGCAATTATTTTAAATATTCCCTGCAATAACACCGGAACCCCTGCTCCCGAACCACCTGTTATTAACATGCCGGTTCCGCCAAGCAGAAAACCTATTACTGTATATGAAACAACACGTCCTGCATTGTACAGAAATACCGGCATTAAGACTTTATATTTTGATACATTTTCATTATCTGAATCCACCGGACGTATGCATTGTGAAAGGTTAATTCCACCACACATTGTTACGCAGTGGACAGATGTAAGCAATCCTACAACGAACAACATCCCATAACTCATCTTCGAATCGGCAAGCAATGATGGAACAAGTAAATTAAGGATTCCTAAATGCTGCAACAGATAATACAATATAATGATGATTGCACATATCACTATTGGTCTTATGAACTTCCTGTAATTCTTACCGTCATTATCCACCACTTTATAATCAAGGTTCTGTATTATCACAGCAATCTCTTTTAATGTCACTGTGTCAGAATCAAATTCAACTTCTGTCTGCCCCTTGCTGAAGGAAACATTCACAGTATGTATTCCCGCTGTCTCTTTTAATGCCTGCTCTATTCTGTTTTGGCAATTGATACATGTCATGCCGTCAATTGTAAGAATCTTTTTCTGCATTTTCATGTTTATTATTCCTTCAAAATGTGAGATTGAATGTGACCCATTTTGTCTTTTCTATGATTTAATATCTGTTTCTCCTGACAAACTCCTAGCGCTCATCAACCACCTGGAAAATGATGAACTTCAGGTATATTTTGAATAAATGCTTGATTTTACTGGGTTTTCTGACCCTGGATTTCTTAACTTACCACTTGCTTACCACTCATTTTTTTCTACATAAAATTAGCAATTCGTTCCATCTCATCCGTCAGCGTACTTTCTCGTACATGGCAATACAGATCCATCGTCATCTTCAAAGAATTATGTCCTAATATTTTCTGCAATGTCTTTGGTTCCATTCCATTTTCGATACAATTTGTTGCAAAGGTATGACGCAATCCATGAGGTGTCAGATGTTCAAAAAACTGATCCGGATTTTCTCTGTTAATCCTGTCAACAATATAATTGATAGCCTCCTTGACATTCGCCGCATTGATAGGGTTATTTGTCTTAGAAGTAAATACCAGATTTTCGAAGCCTTCCCTTGGGGAAAAACGAGTAGCAATATCTTTCTGATATCTCTGTTGATACACAAGCGCATCATAGACCTTTTTAATCATTGGAATCTTGCGAAATCCTGCCTGTGTCTTAGGCTGATGAAACTCATACTGTGCATTGTGTCCATCCCCCGGAAGATAGGCAAGGGTCTGTTTGACCGTAATAATACGATTATCAAAATCAATGCAATCCCATGTTAAACCAAGGATTTCACCAATACGCATCCCTGTGCCCAGGGCCACTACAAAAATCGGATACATCATCCCGCCTTTGGAGTTCTCCAGAAGAATCTCCACCTCTTCTCTTGATAAGATACGCTTTTCTGATTTCATCTTGCCATCAATGATAGGATTGATACCTAGGGCAGGATTTTTTAGCAAAAGATCTGCTTCTACGGCACGATTTAGAATATCCACAAGCAAAGCCTTGCAGTCACTTCGTGATTTATCTGAACCCAATTCATTAAAAGCATCCTGTAACACGATCAGATTAAGACTTGTCAGTTTCCTCCATCCAAGACTTTCTCTTAATCTGTTATATTGTATCTCATAGGTTCTTTTAGTAGTGGTACGGCAATGCTTTTTGCATACGGTAATCCATTTGTCATACCATTCATCCAATGTAATTTTTGTGTCTATGATGTTGATTTGTTTCTCATTTTCAAAGATCTTTTCTCTCTGTTTTTTTCCTACCTCTGTGATTGTTTTGCCATACACGCTTCGCTGTTTTCCAAAGCGATCTATATATCTCGCTTCGTATGTGCCATTTGCTCTCTGATAGATGGCATTTCCCAGTTCTTTTCCTTTAGTTGTCTTTCCCATTTGTTTTCCTCCAATAAAAAACTTATGGAAAAAACATGTATGTTCTATCTCCATAAGTTTAACGCGTTTATCATTCTTTTTCTATACTTTTCAGATAGTATTTCAGGCAACAAGCTGCTTTAACAGCCACTGATCCACCTTGCCCCTATGTGCATATAGCCGATTTCCTATCCTCACAGTGAAGCCGTTCCCCGGATCATGAAGCAATTCCCTGGCTTTTGTCTCTCCGATGCCCAGATACGCACAAAATTCTTTCATATTCAGTAATGCTGGTATAATTTCCTTTTCTTTTATTCTGTTCTTCAATTCTTCCTCCTCTCCAAAATCCCCTACAAAGGGAAGGTAACAAAAAAGGTAACTTGACCGAAAAGACTTCTCAAATCAACGTTACCTGTATCTGCTACCTGTATTTTATTTATTTTTCTATTTTCTTGTTACTTTTGTTACCTTTTATAAAAATGCCAGTAAAATCAAGGGCTAAGACAGGTAACAAAAGAGGTAACTTGAAGGTAACAAGAATTTTTTGTTACCTAAAATGGTATCTCAAGCTGCATCTGTTCCGGAATCTTGATAAATCCATCAGCATCCGCTTTGTCGGGAATCTCCTGAGCGGAGCCGACCCTAACCCAGCCCCGCTGCTTGCCGTACTGACCGAAGTGCATGGCACCATCACTCATCACCCAGTCTGTTACAGAGTTGTTCATGATATCACAGATCTGCTTCAGCTCGATCCTCTTAGGCTCAAAATCCCTGTGCAGAGCCTCCCGCCATAGCATCTTGGAGCAGACCTTGTCCCCCTTGAAACTATCAAGAAAAGACAGGATCATGCCTGCATCCGCATCCTCCGGCATAAACTGCTTCTGATAATCCTTCAGGTATTCCGCTGATTTCTTGCTGAGCATAAGCTTAAATTTGCCTGATCTGAATATTTCCATGGCCTCAGCCCACACCTGTTCAATATAGGTCCTGGATTCTTCTTCATTTTCTAAAATATGGCATTCTGATCTGTCAGGGTAAACCATAACCGGCATGAAACGTCTGTTGCCGGTGCGGTCAAGAGGCAGCGTGTCCATAGCATTGGATGTACCGCCAAACACACACTGTCTGGGCCTGTCTTTAGGTTGTGTCTCATAGGGTACCTTGTAAATATCACTCTGCCTGCTGATAAAGGATTTAATATCCTCAATGCTCCTGGCACTAGCCGTTGCTATCATTTCCGACAGTTCAATAATCAAGTGCCCCTGCATCTTGCGGAAGACATTCTCGTCATCCAGCTTCTTCAAATCATCCGTAAACCAGGCATCATCCATGGCTAGAAATCTAAAGAAAGTTGATTTGCCTGCACCTTGACCACCCACAAGAATCAGCATATATTCGAACTTGGTTCCCGGGCGAAAGACTCTGGAGATTGCTCCCAGCAAAAATACCTTCATAGCTTCATAAACGTAGTCATTCTGATCTGCTCCCAGGAAGTGGTGCAAGGCGTCCTTAATACGCTCCTTCCCATCCCATTTCAGTGAATCCAACTTATCACGAATTGGATGATACTTATTTTCCATAGCAACAACATTGATTGCCGATTTGATTTTCTTTTCCGTTGTCAGGCTATAATTTTCTTCCAGATACAGCATGATATGGTCTATATCCGAGTCTGTTAGAACCCTTGTCTCACGGTACCAGCCCAGAGGCCTTACAATGTCATTTCTGTCTGTCATCATATTGTGACGGATTGCACCCTTGAATTTGGGATCATGCTCCAGGACAGTCACCACATTTCTAATGCACTGCTTCACAGCCCCTTTGTCTGTTGTAATCAGCTGTCCTCTGATTTCTTCTATACTCATTAATTTTTCGTTCAATTTCATTTTCCACCTTTCCTAATTCATTCAGTAATTCCTTCTTTTCCTCATCTTCTCCACACAGCAAAATATCTAGCTGATACTCCAGCTTTGGAATGGTCTGCACAGCCTCTATGTATCTATCATCAATGTCATCTGCAATTTTGGGCGGAAAATCTCGTTTCCACTTTTTTAGCAGATGCAGATAATCAGACAGCACACGAAATGTCCTTGTGCTGGCTTCCGCCAATATCTGTGCCGGGGACTTCTCTCGCTTAAGAGGCTTAGGCGGAGACCTCATCTTATCGTCGTAAGCAATGCTAAAATCCTCTGCAATTTTCATGGCTGCATCCAGTGGAGACAAACCATAATACTTTGACACAAAGTCTATAGCATCTCCCTTTTCTCCGCATCCAAAGCAAAAATATTTCTTATCATTAGGCTTTACCTTCATGCTGGCCGTCTTGTCCTGATGAAAAGGACATTTGCACATGTTACTCCGGTTAAAAACTATGCCAGCCTGCTCCATGACAGCCCTGGTAGTCACCTGATTCTTTACTTCGTCAAATATTCCCATAACATCCTTTCCGGAAATAGAAAAAGCATCTGCTTTCCAATCCCTGGACAACAAATGCTCTCTATCGCTCCATATCCTTTTTCTTGCTAACAAACTCTCGACTCTGATCCGCTTCCCTGATCTCTTTTTGAATGGCCTGCAACTTCTCACGAATAGAAGCTCTAGCCTGCTCCTTGATCTGCTCCTTGGCCTTTTCCTTGGTCTTTGGCTCATGCAGGGCAGCCACAATATTTCCCAAAAGCGTCTGAGATGCTTTATCCAACCGGGAGACAATAGCATTCACCACCTTGACTGCAATAGCCTTATGACTATCATTGAGTTTATCCTTAGGCTTCTTCTGCAACATTTGGCCATAATCCTTAACTGTATCAATGTCATGCTTGACCGTTTCTTCTTTTACCCGCTCTGTGACTACCTCACAGGCCTTCTCATAGGCCAGGTCAACAGTTTCTTCAATAACTGCATTGACGTCCTCTATCTTCATTACAAGCCCGTCTAAAAGTGCCTGCTTC
>CAVAPS010000017.1:0-51902 GCA_963590775.1 Desulfovibrio piger | reverse complement strand
ACTAAATGAATATAAAAAATTTTAAAAAATTTGCAAAAAAACCTTGCAATTTTCAGGCACAATTGTAAACATGGAAAATATTTGACTTTTGGGTATAAAAGAATATACTAATATTGAATGGAGAAAGGAGGTACTATTATGAATGCTGGAGGAACAGAACTTTTTTAATATATAGTTGATGTAAAGAAAGTCCGTGAAATTTTATCACGGACTTTTTTGTATTAGATAACACAATAAATAGTAGGCAATGAGAACCAGACGAAAAGGAGGTCCCATGAAAGAATACGATAAATACCTAAAGCTTTTAAAAGAAAAATATCCCACAAAGCAGTCAGTTTACCGCGAGCTTATTAATCTGAATGCAATTATGAATCTGCCGAAGTGTACAGAGCATTTTATGAGTGACCTCCATGGGGAATATGATGCATTTTACCATATAATTAATAATTGTTCGGGAGTAATTAAAGAGAAGGTGGCGATGCTGTATGGAGATGAGCTTACTGTATTTGAGCAGCAGGAGCTGTGCACTCTTATATATTATCCGAGAGAGAAGCTTTCAAAGCTTATGGATGAGAATAAGGTTAATGATGAATGGTATAGAAATGTACTTGGTCAGCTGATTCAGATAGCAAAGCTGCTGTCGTCAAAATACACAAGATCTAAGGTGAGAAAAGCAATGCCTGCGGATTTTGCATATATTATTGATGAGCTTATACATGCACAGAAAGATGAGGATGACAACAGAAGTGTTTACCACAGACAGATTATGGAAACAATTCTCAGTCTCCACAATGGTGATGAATTTCTTATTGCACTGACAGATCTGATTAAGAGACTGGCTGTGGATCATCTTCATATACTGGGCGATATATATGACAGGGGACCGCATGCGGATAAGATATTAGATCTGCTGATGGAATATCATAGTGTTGATATCCAGTGGGGCAATCATGACATATTGTGGATGGGAGCATTTTGCGGCAATCCGGTGTGCATGGCGCTTGTAGTCAGAAATAATATAAAGTATAAGACTATGTCAATACTTGAGAACGGCTATGGAATAAGCCTTAGATTTCTTCTGCAGTTTGCAGTTAAGACGTATTCAGATAAAAATGTTGATGATGCAGTATATAAGGCTATTTCTGTGATTTTATTTAAACTAGAGGGGCAGCTTATTAAGAGACATCCAGAGTATAAAATGGAGGGAAGACTTCTGTTAGATAAGATGGACTTGGATAAGGGCATTGTGAGAATTGGTGATAAGGAATATTTTCTTAACACTACTGAGTTCCCAACAATTGATATGAATAACCCTTATGAGCTGACTATGGAAGAAATGTTTCTGATGGGAAGATTCAGAGCAGATTTCATCAATAGCACAGTGCTTGAGAGACATATTAATTTTCTATATGACAAAGGTAACATTTATAAGATTCATAATGGAAATCTTCTGTTTCACGGTTGTGTGCCACTTGATGAACAAGGGGTGTTTGATGGAATTGTTGTTGATGGCAAGTCATATACAGGTCGTGAGTATCTTGACTATTGCGAGTCAATGGTGAGACAGGCAAGAACTGGTGATTCAGACGCAGTGGATTTTATGTGGTTTTTATGGAGCAATATATTATCACCGGTAACTGGAAGGTGTATTAAAACATTTGAAAGAACATTCCTCGATAAGGAGAAAAATGCTGACTATAAAGACGCAATTAAAGAAGATAAGAATCCATACTATGCCCAGTATGAACAAGAGAGAACCTGCAAGATGATTTTAAGGGAGTTTAATCTCTACAACGAGAATGCACATATTATCAATGGTCATACTCCTGTTAGAACAAAAGAAGGGCAGCATCCAGTCAGGGCTAATGGAAGACTGATTGTTATAGATGGCGGTTTCTGCGAAGGATATCATGATGCCACAGGAATAGCCGGATATACGCTTATCTATAATTCTCACGGAATGAAGATTAAAGAGCATCATCCATTTATGAGTATTAACATGGCAATTAATAGCAACAGAGACATAGAATCAGAGTCGCAGGTTGTTTATGTAGAAAAGCAGCGTGTGTTCGTAAAGGATACTGATAATGGTAAGCAGATTGCCGAGGAGATTAATGATTTGATGAATCTTCTGGAGGTGTATAATACATAAAATGAAGGGAAACATTCTTTTCCCTTTCCCCCTCAAATGTGCTATAATCATCCATGTCGCCAGAACAACACATTAATTTTCCAATATATAAAACATTAAGAGAGGACGTATAACATGGAGATTTACGAGATGATTGATTTGCAGGATTGTCCGAGATGCTTCGGACCATCTATACTTGAAGAAGAGGACCATGGTTATTATGTAACATGTCTGGATTGCGGGTGTCAGTCAGCAACATTTGAGTTTAAGAACGATGATGAAAGACTGAAAGCTGCAAGAAGAACAGCAGAGTTATGGAACACCGGTAAGGTAATCTATACAGGACGTACCGAGTAAGTTAGAAAAAGAATTGATTAGAAGAGGATGATACAGAGAAAGATACACTTACACTTCTTACAGCACCTAAGCTTTTTGATTATATGAAGCACGCTAACGATACAGTTGATATTGAATTTTAGTTATTGTTTTAGTTAGTATGGATAATACCAGCTATACCAGTAATAATTCCAATAATAATCAGGGTTAGTCCTGCGTATGTAAGCTCTGTCTGATATATGGAGGCAGTTCCAGCTATCTCGAATATGCCCCTTAATAGACTGCTTACAGTCAGGGTTGCAACACCTGAACAGTAAGCATTATCGGATATCGAAGATATCCGGATAGTGCTTTTTCTTAATCTGCGTATGATATATAGTGCAGCACATGGCAGGAAGCCAAGAACCAGTGGCCATGCAAAGAGATATGTCATATATGCAGATTGTACACCGTGTGAGAACTGGTTATATATAAGATAGAATATAAGGCAGAATACAGATATTCCAAGCCATATTAGCATGCGTCTTAATTCAGCTTTTTTATGAGCTTTATCTGATATATACAATGTCGCTCACCTTCCTTTCAGAGATTGTTTTTCCGTTAGTTGTCGGATTATTTATTATATTTCCCATGAAGTACATAGTTGAAGAGCCACCTCCGTCAAGATTGTATGCTGTTTCACAGCCAAGGTCTTTAAGAACACTGGCAAGCTGGAGAAGTGACAGACCAGAGCTTGCTAAAGTTCTGCCATCTGAAACTATGAATACATAATGCAGTGGTTCAATCATACCTATTGCTGTACGCGGATTGCTTGTCATGGACTGGTCAACCTCCTGTCCTGCAGATACGGCAACTTCACCATTTTCTACAAGTCCGGGACCGAAGCTGAATAATTGCAGAACGCCATCTGATAACAGTGAGTCGGTGTTGATGTCCGATTCTTTCAATATTTTCATGTTTCCATAATTGTATATAGCCAGCGCTTCACTGCTGGAATCTCTGGCAGAACTTCTGTATATATAGCCATTTCTTATTACAGGTCCATAATCCCTGAAACCATAGTAATCACCGTTGATTGCAAGTATTGCATCGCAGTCGTTGGCTATATCTGACGTTCTGGCAGTTATATTTCTTCCAAATACTCCATTGGCAAGTCCGGCGTGAAGATATGAGATGTCTTTAATTACAACATCTGCAACGTATATATCGGTATTGTATTCACGAAGTTTAGTTATATTAATAGCAACTGAATCACTTGTATAACTTGTGTCGGTCGCAATTACATTGCCGGTATTGTCGTCACTGTTATTGCCATTATCATTGCTTCCTAAGCTGGTAAGTCCATCAGGATATTCATTGTAATTATTAATAGAAACAACATTTTTAGGAATTAAAAATGTATCAAGGATACAGAAGGTACTGTATCCGAGAAGTGTAGCTCCGAATACTATTCCCCACCAGTGTTTTTTGAAAATATGAGACATAATAAACACGTCCTTTCATAGACAGATTGGTTTTCTATATTAACGATGATAGAAGTAAAATGTGAAATATTTATGGTGAATTATTAAAAATAGTGTGATAATATGTGGAATGAATAAGGAAAGACGGGTAATATTTATGAAATGTTCAATTGATACACATACTCACACACTGGTTAGCGGACATGCGTATAACACTATAGATGAGATGGCGGCGTATGCGGCAGGCATAGGAGTTACTCATCTTGCGATAACAGACCATGCACCTAAAATGCCAGGAAGTGCAGGTATATTATATTTTTCTAACATGGGAATAATTCCAAGACAGAAATGTGGAGTGAAGATATATATGGGCTGTGAAGCCAATATCATGGATTATGACGGTAATATTGACCTTAAGGAATATGGACTTAAAGGCTGTGATGTTGTTATAGCAAGCCTTCATATTCCATGCATCAAGCCGGGAAGTATTGAGCAGAATACCAATGCTTTAATTAAGGCAATGGATAATCCATATGTCAATATTATAGGGCATCCTGATGACTCTAGATATCCGGTGGATTATGAGCGTCTTGTGAAAGCTGCTAAGCAGAAGCATGTGCTTCTTGAACTTAATAATACTTCTCTTAATCCTACAGGACCAAGACAGGGCGCATATGAGAATGATGTGCATATGCTTAATCTGTGCAAGGAGATTGGAGTAAGCATTTCTATCGGAAGTGATGCACATATTAAAGAGAGCATATGTGATTTTGACAGGGCATATAAGGTTATTGAAGAGACAGCATTTCCAGATGAACTGATTGTAAATAGCGACTATAGATTATACGAGTCATTTATCGGCAGGAGAGACAGATAATTGTTGATATATGACTAATACTGTGGTAGTATTTGGAATGAAATTTTATTATGTATATAGACCGAGGAGGATATAGTGGTTGTTTTATTAGCGGGTGGAGCTGGATATATAGGCTCACATACAGCAGTTGAATTGTTTAATGCAGGACATGAAGTTGTTATTGTTGATGATTATAGTAACAGTTGTTCGGAATCAATAAAGAGAGTTGAAGAGATTACTGGCAAGAAGGTGGTTTCTTATGAAGCAGATGTTAAAGATAAAGAAGTTATGCAGAAGATTTTTGTAGAGAATCATATAGATTGTGTTATACATTTTGCAGGACTTAAGGCTGTAGGCGAGTCGACAAAATTACCAGCCAAGTATTACCGCAATAATATTGATACAACACTTACTCTTATTGAGTGCATGAAGGAAGCAGGAGTTACTAAGATTGTATTCTCATCTTCAGCAACTGTATATGGAGACCAGAAGCCGCCATATAATGAGACAATGCATAAGGGTGACTGCACTAATCCATATGGATGGACTAAGTCAATGATGGAGCAGATTCTTACAGACTGTGCACAGGCAGATCCTGAGCTTACAGTTATATTACTCAGATATTTCAATCCTATCGGAGCACATTCATCTGGTAAGATTGGAGAAGATCCACAGGGGATTCCTAACAATCTTATGCCATATGTGTCACAGGTTGCTGCAGGTGTAAGAGAGCAGCTTACTATATTTGGAGGAGATTATCCAACTCCTGATGGAACATGCAGAAGAGATTACATTCATGTTGTTGACCTTGCATGTGGTCATCTTAAGGCTGTTGAATATGCAGATACTCACAAGGGGGTTGAGATATTTAATCTTGGAACTGGTACTCCATATAGTGTTCTTGAAATTGTTAATGCATTCCAGAATGCTACAGGAGTTAAGGTTAATTACAAGATTGGTGACAGACGTCCTGGTGATATTCCTGATTCATGGGCAGATGCGACTAAGGCACATGAAGTATTAGGATGGAATGCTGAAAGAACATTAGAAGATATGTGCAGGGATGCATGGAACTGGCAAAGTCATAATCCTCATGGATATAGAGAATAATCAGATATGGATAAATTAGGAGATTGTAATATCCGTAGAATTATATTTGCAATACTTGCAGTTATATGGATGGTTGTTATATTTTCTTTTTCTGCAAGACCGGGAGAAGAATCAGAAGACCAGAGCATTAAAGCAGGAATGGTTGTGTGTCATATATTTGTTCCAGGATTTGATAATATGAGTGAGGAACAACAGGTTCATATGGCTCAGACAATTGACTATCCGGTAAGAAAGACTGCACATGCAACGGAGTATGCACTGCTTGCCGGGCTGGTATTAGGTACGGTTACAGCAGGTGTAATTAACATAAGATGTGTTGCTATATCAGCTTTTATAGCGATATTATATGCGGCGACAGATGAATTTCACCAGCTTTTCGTGCCGGGAAGAAGCGCCCAGGTGAAGGATGTGCTGATTGACAGCTGTGGAGCTGTTATTGGAATGCTTGTTATATATGGAATTTCACATCCGGTACAGTATTTCATAGACAAAAAGAAAAGCAATGGGGACAATTAAGACAGAACAGGAAGGTGTACTTATGGAACAGCAGGAAGCATATAATAGTCAGAAAAAATTAAGCTCTCTTTCTTTTTTGACAGAGTTACCTAATCTTATAGCTGTGACAATTGCGGCTATGATGTCGCATTCTATTCTGACATGGCTGGATTTTGTTGATTCTCTTGGCAATATTGTAAGTGATGCCATAGTGGTTGTGCAGTCACGCAAGATGAGTAAGGATCTGCGTTATGAATATAATTACGGAGTCGGAAAGCTTGAAGCAATGACAACATTTTTCTGCCAGAGTATAGAGATTGGTGGATTGTTAGTTATTCTGGTTATATCTATAATGCAGCTCATTAACCTGAAAAGACCAAGTGATCTGTTGATATACGTAGTCGTTCTTAAAGCGATAAATGTGCTGGTAGATATTGCATTTGAACATGAACAGCGAAAGATAAAGAATGCAAATCCGTCCAGTGTTGCCAATGGCGAATATCTTGCAACCGTAGGTGTACTTTTTTTTGATATTACAACACTGCTGTCAATTCTGATTGTATGGCTTTTAAGAAATAATCCGGTTTCATGGTTTGTTTCTCCGTTATTCAGTATTGCGATTGCAATAGGGCTTCTTATGTACTGCCTGAGAAATGTAAGAAATGCTGTAAATGAGCTTACAGACCGTACACTTCCGGAGAAGGACCAGCTTGAAATCATGAGGGTATTAGTAAAATACAGTGATGAATACAGCAGCTTTGAAAGTATTAAGTCGCATTATAACGGAATGTATGCGGATGTCGATATCACAGTCACCTTCTTCCCTGACACCACATTTGAAGAAATCAGAAGATTCCGGAATGAGATACAGAGCGAAATGGATAAGGATATTGAGCATTGCAGGGTTTCAATTATTGTTGCAAATAATTGATGAATATGGATTTTACATTTTGCTATTTGAGTAAAAATATGATATAATTCTTACAATTTTGGGATGAAAGAAGGATGGTCTATGTCTAAGATTATATTAACAGGTGACAGACCAACAGGTAGACTTCATTTAGGTCATTATGTTGGATCTTTAAAGCGCAGAGTTGAATTACAGAATTCAGGTGAATTCGATAAGATTTTTATTATGATTGCGGATGCACAGGCATTAACAGATAATGCTGATAATCCAGAAAAGGTAAGACAGAACATTATCGAGGTTGCACTCGATTATCTTTCAGTTGGTCTTGATCCAACTAAGTCTAATATATTTATTCAGTCACAGATTCCACAGCTTACAGAGCTTACATTTTATTATATGAACCTCGTTACAGTTTCAAGACTTCAGAGAAACCCTACAGTTAAATCTGAGATCCAGATGCGTAATTTCGAGGCAAGTATTCCAGTAGGATTTTTCTGCTACCCAATAAGCCAGGCTGCGGATATTACTGCATTTAAGGCTACTACAGTTCCTGTAGGAGAAGATCAGGAGCCTATGATTGAGCAGTGCCGTGAGATTGCAAGAAAATTTAATTCTGTA
Source organism: Desulfovibrio piger (assembly GCA_963590775.1). Classification (GTDB taxonomy): domain Bacteria; phylum Bacillota; class Clostridia; order Lachnospirales; family Lachnospiraceae; genus Lachnospira. The sequence goes on along the minus strand of CAVAPS010000017.1, from coordinate 43,983 downwards.
TATGGAGAGGCTCTTGTTGAACCTGAGATTCTTCTTCCAGATAACAAGGCTTGCTTAAGACTTCCTGGTACTGATGGTAAGGCTAAGATGAGTAAGTCATTAGGAAACTGTATTTACTTATCTGATACTCCTGAGGAAGTTAAGAAGAAGGTTATGAGTATGTACACAGACCCTAATCATATTCAGGTATCTGATCCTGGACAGGTTGAGGGCAACACAGTATTTACTTACCTTGATGCTTTCAGCAGTGATGAGGATTTTGATGAATTCCTTCCTGATTATAAGAATCTTGATGAATTAAAGGATCATTACAGAAGAGGCGGTCTTGGAGATGTTAAGGTTAAGAAGTTCCTTCTTAATGTTATCAACAAGGAGCTTGATCCAATCAGAGCAAGAAGACATGAATACGAAAAGGATATTCCAGAAGTTTACAATATCCTTAAGAGAGGTACTGAGGCAGCTTATGCAGTTGCAGAGGAGACTCTTAAAGATGTCAAGGTTGCTATGAAGATTGATTATTTTAATGATGCAGAACTTATTAAGGTTCAGTCAGAGAAATACAGCAGAACAGAGTAATTATTTTAATTAAATATACACACGGAGGCTTTTCTATTATGAGACATTTACTTAGTCCGCTTGATTTAAGCGTTGATGAACTGGCAAGATTATTAGACCTTGCAAGAGATATTTCAAAGGATCCATCAAAGTATGGCCATGTATGTGATGGTAAGAAGATAGCCACATTGTTCTATGAGCCAAGCACAAGAACAAGATTAAGCTTTGAGGCTGCCATGATTAACCTTGGTGGTCAGGTGTTAGGCTTTTCTGAGGCTTCTTCAAGCTCAGCGTCAAAGGGTGAAAGTGTTGCAGATACTATAAGAGTTATCTCTTGTTATGCAGATATCTGTGCAATGCGTCATCCAAAGGAAGGTGCTCCAATGGTAGCTTCTGAATATTCACGCATCCCTATTATTAACGCAGGTGATGGTGGACATCAGCATCCTACACAGACACTTACAGATCTTATGACAATAAGAGAACTCCGTGGTTCACTTGATAACTTTACTATAGGTTTATGCGGTGACCTTAAGTTCGGAAGAACTGTACACTCACTTATAAGTTCATTGGTAAGATACAAGAATGTAAAGTTTGTACTTATATCTCCTAAGGAATTAAGAGTTCCTGATTATATCAGGGATGATGTTCTTAAGTCTAATAACTGCGATTTTGTCGAAGTTGAGAATCTTGAACAGGCTATGCCTGAACTTGATATTCTTTATATGACAAGAGTTCAGAGAGAAAGATTCTTCAGTGAAGATGAGTACTTAAGAATGAAAGATTTCTATATTCTTGATGAAGAGAAGATGGCACTTGGAAAGCCTGATATGTATGTGCTTCACCCACTTCCAAGAGTTAATGAGATATCAGTTGATGTTGATAATGATGAGAGAGCAGCTTATTTCAAGCAGGTTCAGTTTGGTGTATATGTAAGAATGGCGCTTATACTTACATTACTTGGTCTGGATACAGCAGTTAATCCATCGTTAGTTCATGTACTTGATTCATTAGACGCATAAGGAGGAGAATGATATGTTAAATGTAGGCGAACTTAATGAAGGCTTTGTTCTTGATCATATTGAAGCAGGAAAGGCCATGATGATATACAATTACTTAGGACTTGATAAGCTTGACTGTCAGGTTGCCATTATCAAGAATGCAAGAAGTGACAAAATGGGAAAGAAAGACATTATTAAGATTGAAGGTGGTCTTGATCTTGTTGATCTTGATGTTTTAGGATTTGTTGATCATAACATTACTGTTAATATTATTAAGAATGGTGAGATAGTAGAGAAGAAGACATTATCTCTTCCAAAGCAGGTTACTAATATTATCAAATGTAAGAATCCAAGATGTATCACATCTATCGAGCAGGGATTAAAGCAGGTATTTGTACTTGCTGATGAGGAGAAGCAGGTTTACAGATGTAAGTACTGTGAAGAGAAATATTCATAAATATTAATGGCTGTCGTTATTAAACGGCAGCCATTTTTATGTGTGTAATAAGATACAACTAAATATATATTTAAAGATACATTTAATTAAGCTCTTTGACTATCATGTTATTAGGTCTTGAAATCTTAAGCTCAGGACCATTCATTATGATAAGACCTCTGTCATACTTTACAGTGAATATTGTTATAGAATTGCCTTCATTGTTCATAGACATTATGTGCTTATCATCAGGGAAAAGCTTTATGTACTTAGGATAGTCTCCGCTGACTGGAAGAGAGTTGAGACTAGAAAGCTTTCCTGTTTTAGTGTCAACATTGTATAGTGTCACTGTGTTGTCGCCTGCATTAGAGCAGAGCAGATGCTTTCCTGTACTGTCGAATATTATATTAGCTGCAGCACTGTTAGTTTTGTGGTCACGTCTTACAGTGAATATGTTCTGTACAAGCTCGAAACGGTTCTTGTCTGAATTCTTATCATATGAGTATACATTGATGTAGTTCTTCATCTCACATACAACATAAGCATACTTTCCGTCATGACTGAATTCAATCTGTCTTGGTGCAGATTCCTGCTGTGAACGGATTATATCATATAACTTTAACTTGCCTGTTATATGGTTGAATTCATAAAGCTTTATCTGGTCAATTCCAGGGTCACATACGCATAAGAGTTCTTCATCTGGTGTGAATGCACTCCAGCTTATATGTGGACGGAAATTTCTTTCGGCAACGCTACCGATTCCCTTGTGGAATACTTCATCAGCTATAAATCCCACAGAACCATCTGCATTGATATGCATAACTGTTATCTTGCCATCGTGGTAACCTGATACTACAAGGAATCTGTTATCTTTAGTTATACATATGTGACATCCGCGCATGCCGTTGATTGATGCGACGTTCATAAGTTCAATATTGCCATCATCTAATATTGCATATGCTGAGACACCCTGGTCACATATTGCATATAAGAAGTTCTTGTCTGAGGAAAATGTAATGAAAGAAGGATTATCAATTGCAACCTCTCCACGTTCTGTTATTCTTCCTTTAGCTACATCACAGTCATATATATGGATACCTTTACTGCTCTCGTGTGTATAGCTGCCGACATAAGCTACATATTTTTTATCCATGATTATCCGCCTCCGTAAAACATATATATTACTATTTTATAGCATGAGGCATGGTTTTTCAATACTGGTCAGATACATTTTTGCTTAACCTTATCAGGACATATACTTACAAGTATAATATCAGGGCCGATTGTGCGGATACATTTGAATGGAATGACATATTCATAATCCCTGCCAAGAAAACCGCATAATCTTGCCGGTCCAGGAACAATAATTGCAAGTATACATCCGGATACGGGGTCAAAGTCGATATCAATAACAAATCCTAAGATGCAGCAGTCAGTATCGTTGATAACTGTTTTTCCTTTAAGTTCACATAGACGCATAGGAACACCTTATTATGTGCTTATATTATTATATTGCACTGGTTAACAAAGGTGTCTTTTCATATTGTGCAGGGCACATTTTTCCAGACGGCTTACCTGAGCCTGTGATATGCCAAGGTCTTTGGCAACCTCTGTCTGGGTGCGGCAGTCAAAGAAACGCAGGGTTATTATCTGGCGTTCTCTTGGCGACAGACGGTTGATGGCTTCTTTAAGTGCAATATTACGGACCCAGCGGTCTTCTGTATTTTTCTTGTCTTTAACCTGGTCTATTACATAGAGTGTGTCGCCGCCGTCATTAAATACCGGTTCATATAGCGAGATTGAAGGCGTCACGGCTTCAAGAGCGATAACTATATCTGCTTTGGATATGCCGATTTCTTCGGCTATTTCTGTGATTGAGGGCTCTTTCAGATTCTTTTTCATAAGGTTTTCACGGGTTGTTATTGCTTTGTAGGCAGTATCTTTTAATGAACGGCTTACACGAATTGTACTGTTGTCACGCAGAAAGCGTTTGATTTCCCCGATTATCATTGGAACAGCATATGTTGAGAATTGTACATTTAAAGATATATCAAAGTTGTCGATTGCTTTAATCATGCCTATACAGCCTATCTGGAACAGGTCATCAAGATTCTCGCTGCTCTGGCTGAAACGCTGGACGATGCTTAATACAAGTCTTAAGTTCCCTTTTATAAATGTTTCTCTTGCCTGTGTATCTCCTGATTTTATCTTTGCGAGCAGCTCTTTTGACTGAGTCGGTTTAAGAAGAGGAAGGTCACTTGTATTGACTCCGCATATTTCAACTTTGTATCCAGCCATAATCCCTCCTTGAATAACATATTTGCTTTCTGGCTTATCGTTTTCGACTTATCAACATTAAAAGGATTGACATTTTGGCTGGGCTTATTCATAATTAATTTATATATTTAATTCGGAGGTAGATAGCGTGAAGTGTCCGTTTTGTGGTAAAGATAACACTAAGGTAATTGATTCAAGACCAACTGATGACAGTTCAATAAGAAGAAGACGTCAGTGTGATGAATGTGGTAAGAGATTTACTACATATGAGAAGATTGAATCTATGCCACTTATTGTTATTAAGAAAGATAATAACAGAGAACCTTATGACAGAGAGAAGATAGCAGCCGGCATAGTTAGATCGTGCCATAAAAGACCTGTTTCTATCTCACAGATTAACAACATGGTTGATGAGATTGAGACACAGATATTCAATATTGGAGAGAAAGAGATTTCAACTAAGACTATCGGTGAAATAGTTATGAGCAAGCTTAAGAATGTTGATGAGGTTGCTTATGTAAGATTTGCTTCTGTTTACAGAGAGTTTAAGGATGTTGATTCATTTATGGAAGAGATTAAGAAGATTCTTAAGTAATATATCAGAAGCAGATTAAAGAAAGGCAGTATTTAAGTTATGTTTAAGAGATTCTATCCTGATATATATATTGATTCAGCTTACGACATTGATTATCAGGGACTTTATGACAAGGGCTACAGAGGAATTGTGTTTGATATTGATAACACACTTGTTGAGCATGGAGCGCCTGTTACAAAGCGTTGCAGTGATCTGTTTGACAGATTAAGAAGTATTGGCTTTGAGACATGCATTATATCTAATAATAAGGAATACAGGGTCAAGCCTCTGGCAGATGCCTGTGGTTCAAGATATGTAAGCAAGGCAAAGAAGCCTTCACCTGTTAATTATATTAAGGCTATGGAGATTATGGGAACTGATACAGGCAATACATTTTTTGTTGGTGACCAGCTTTTTACTGACGTATGGGGAGCTAACAAGGCTGGTATCATGTCTATTCTTGTTAAGCCTATTGATAAGCATGAAGAGATTCAGATTATTCTTAAGAGAAGACTGGAATGGATTGTATTATTTTTTTATAAAAGAAGAAAACAGTAATTGTTTAAAGGAGCTTAAGTTATGGACATCAAAGGAACAACCAGAGTATGCGGACTTATTGGTAATCCGGTAGGACATTCTGTGTCACCGGCAATTCACAATAATCTTGCACAGTTAACAGGAAAAGATATAGTGTATACCACATTTAAAGTTGAGAAGGGTGATGTGGCGGCAGCCGTTAAAGGTGCATACAGCCTTAATATTCTTGGACTTAATGTTACAGTTCCACACAAGTCAGAGGTTATTGATACTCTTGTTGATATTGATCCGCTTGCCAGGGCTATAGGAGCTGTTAATACTCTTGTAAGGGTTGACGGAGGATTCAAAGGATACAACACTGATATTCTTGGACTGGCAAGGGAGCTTGAGGATGAGGGCATTGAGCTTGAGAATTCTAAGGTTATTATTCTTGGAGCAGGAGGAGCAGCGAGAGCCATAACATTCTTGTGTTCAAGTAAGAATGCAGAGTGTGTATATCTGCTGAACAGAACAGTTGATAAGGCAGAGTCAATTGCACAGGCTGTTAATACACATTTTAACAATAACAAGGTTATCCCTATGAATATTGCTGATTATGCAGATATTCCAGGAGAGGATTATGTTGTTATACAGACAACCAGCGTTGGACTTCATCCGAATGATGATGCTGTTGTTATTGATGATGAAGCATTTTACAGGAAGGCAGCAGTTGGCGTTGATATTATATATAATCCGGCTGAGACTAAGTTTATGAAGCTTATCAAAGCACAGGGCATGAATGCTTATAATGGTCTTAAGATGCTTCTGTATCAGGGCGTAAGTGCATATGAGCTCTGGAACGACTGTAAGATTACTAAAGAAGAGGCTGACGAGGTATATAAATGTCTTCAGAAGGAGCTTGGAATTAATGAATAGTGGACACAATAATATTATTCTCATTGGATTTATGGGAAGTGGCAAGACAACATTTGGAAGATGGATTACCAAGACCCACAACATGGATTTTCTTGATACTGATGAGTATATAGAGAACAAATACAACAAGCTTATCAAGGATATATTCAGGGATTCCGGTGAAGAGACATTCAGGGATATGGAGACACAGACTGTCAAAGAGCTTGCACAGGTATGTGATAACTGTGTTATATCTGTTGGTGGAGGATTTCCGGTAAGAGCGGTTAACAGAAGGCTTCTTAAGGAACTTGGAATTGTTGTATATCTTGAAGCTTCTGTTGATGAGCTGGTAAAGCGTCTGTCCAAGGACACAAGCAGACCGCTTCTTGCAGGAGGCAATTTGAGAGAGAAGATTGAAAGCCTTATGGCTGCAAGAGAAGCTCTTTATAAGGATGCGGCTGATGTTATTGTTAAGACTGATGGCAGAAGATTTGAAGATATGTATGCAGATGTTGTGACAGCGATTAATATGGGAATAATGGAGGATTGATATGAAGATACTTGTAATGAACGGACCTAACATTAATTTTCTTGGAATAAGAGAGAAAGGCATCTATGGCGAACAGAATTATGAAGCTCTTGTTTCAATGATTGAGAAGAAGGCAGAAGAGCTTGGAGTTGATGTGGAGGTATTCCAGAGCAATCACGAAGGTGCTATAATAGATAAGATTCAGGAGGCATACTACAATGATGTTGATGGAATTGTTATCAATCCGGGAGCATTCACACATTACAGCTATGCAGTAAGAGATGCACTTGCATCTGTTGCAGCTATTCCTAAGATTGAAGTTCATATATCCAACGTACATACAAGAGAGGAATTCAGACATACATCTGTAACAGTTCCTGTATGTAACGGACAGGTTGTAGGGCTTGGACTTAAGGGATATTTATACGCAATGGAAGCAGTTGTTGACCTTGCGATGTTGACCTTGCGATGAAAAAGTAGTTGCCAAATGTTTATATTTATTATACAATATTAGAAGTCATTTGATTATTTAGGAGGTATACCAAAGAATGGTAGATGCAGGTAGTTTTAAGAACGGTATTACAATTCAGTATGAGAACGGAATTTGGCAGGTAATCGAATTCCAGCATGTTAAGCCTGGTAAGGGATCACCTTTCGTTAGAGCTAAGTTAAAGAATATTATTTCTGGTGGTGTTATAGAGAATTCTTTCAGACCAACTGAGAAGTTTGATCTTGCACACATCGACAGATCTGAGTATCAGTATTTATATGCTGATGGCGATCTTTACAATTTTATGAACACAGAGACATATGACCAGATCGCATTAAGTGCTGACCAGGTTGGTGATTCTCTTAAGTTCGTTAAAGAGAACGAGATCGTTAAGCTCTGTTCACATGATGGTAATGTATTTGCAATCGAGCCACCTATTTCAGTTGAGCTTGAGATTACAGAGACAGAGCCAGGTATCAAGGGTAACACAGCAACAGGTGCTACTAAGCCAGCTATCGTTGAGACAGGAGCTAAGATTATGGTTCCATTATTCGTTAACCAGGGCGATAAGATTAAGATTGATACTCGTACAGGAGAGTACACATCAAGAGCATAATTATTATGTATTATTAAAGGCTGTCATGCAGATGCATGGCAGCCTTTTTGCGGTGTGCCGTATGCGGCACACTGGTAACGATGAGAATAGCCGCAGACTATCCTCTTGCCTGGAATGTTGTACAGACTGTATCATCCTCAGTTACAGCCTTTATACCTGATATGTCTACATGGTCAGCATCACATTTTTTATTAGTATTATATATGCAGTTGGTTGCTTCACATGAGATAGATAAAGAATCTTTGGGAAGATGGCACATATTAGTTGCACCCGGTTTCTGATGTTCATAGTCACCACAGCATGTTTCACCGCATCTGCATGCAGAGCTTCCTTCTACACAGATTGAATTAAGACAGCATTGGTTGTCGCAGTTATGCATGCAGGATGCAGCATTACAGTTAAGATTACCCATAATATATCTCCTTTCAAAAAACAATTATGACCGCCATGTTGCAATTAACATAGCGGCCATATTATTGTTCCCTGAATATTATCTATTATGCAGGGTAATTATTTAATAAAAGAAAATGATAATTTCTTCGTCTTGACATTGAAGTATCTGAAAGAAACTTTAGCAATTATCTTGTCTTTAGATACGAATGTATTAGTCCAGTATCTGGAATCTTTTGAATTATTACGATTGTCACCTAACATAAAATACGAACCGGAAGGTACAACATATGTCAGGTCTTCTCCATCACTGTTCATCGGCTCACGGATATAATCCTCTTCGAGCATCTCTCCATTAACATATACGTGACCATTCTTGATATTAATAACATCCCCGGGAACACCGATTACTCTTTTAACAAAGTTCTGTGATTCATCATCAGGGTACTTGAATATTACAATATCGCCGCGTTCAGGTTCATGGAACAGATATGCCAGACGGAAACCTATAAGTCTGTCGCCTGTAAGAATAGTGTTCTCCATTGAACCGGAAGGAACCTGTGCATTAACTATAATGAATCTTGTAAATAGAAATGCAACTATGATGGCAACGGCAAGAATTTTAACATAGCTTAATATTTCCTGAACGATACTTTCTTTATTGTTCTTGCGGGCAGCAGAAGCAACAGGCTCATCGCTGTAACGCGGAATATCATAATCGTCATAATCCGAATCATCGTCATAAGAAAAATCATCATCAATATCATCTAAGAATTCTATACCGTCATCATATTTTGCTTTAGTATCATTGTCATAATCATTGTAATTAAAATTAGTCATGTTATATATTTCCTTATTGTTATATAAGACAATGATAGTTTAAATAGTGTTATTTTGCAAGTAATTCCATGATTTTATTGCTTCTTGCAATAAATCCTGTCATCTGTTCAGGAGAGAGTGGAGCATGACTAAGCATAGCGAGGTCATAGAGCTGTTCGCATATAATCTTAGTATTTTCTCCGTCTGCATGTTCTGCAACATATTTAACAAGATCATTGTTGGCATTAAGTACAAGAGTCTGTCCTTCAGCACCAAACATATTAGGATCCATACCTGTCATACCGTACATCTTCATCATATCCTGCATACGTCTGCTTTCTTCTGAGAGAGTAATCATTGAAGATATAGATGCATTCTTTAATTTCTCAACATTAACAGTTAAATTTTCTTTGCCAAGAGCATCCTTAAAGGTCTTAGAGAGCTTTTCAGTCATGTCCTTCAACTCGTCTTCTGAAGTCTCCTCCTTAAAGCTGTCTGAAAGATCAGCATCGATACGCTTGAACTTGAGATTCTCGTTCTTAGATTCTATGTTAGTGATGAATGGCTGGTCAATGTTATGAGTAAGAATTACGGCATCAATGCCTTCTTTCTTAAACATATTGATGTACTGGCTCTGCTCAACTTCATCTGTTACATAGAATACTGTGTTCTCGTGTTTTTCTTTATTCTCTTCGAGACATTCCTTAAGTGTTAAATATTTGCCGTCAAGATTCTTGAATATGATGTAATCATTCATCTTCTCAGCAAATTTTTCATCCTTTAAGCAGCCGAATTTAATAAATGGATTGATGTCATCCCAGTATTTCTCATAGTTTTCTTTATCTGTCTTGCACATTCCTGAAAGCTTGTCGGCAACCTTTTTAGTGATGTAATCAGATATCTTCTTAACGAATCCGTCGTTCTGAAGTGCTGAACGCGATACATTAAGTGGAAGGTCCGGACAGTCAATAACACCTTTAAGAAGAAGTAAGAATTCTGGAATAACTTCTTTGATATTATCTGCTACGAATACCTGATTGTTATAAAGCTTTATAGTACCCTCGATAGATTCATATTCTGTGTTAATCTTAGGGAAGTAGAGAATACCCTTAAGATTGAATGGATAATCCATGTTAAGATGAATCCAGAATAATGGTTCTTTATAATCGTGGAATACCTTGCGGTAGAATTCCTTGTAATCTTCATCTGAACATTCATTAGGATGCTTTGTCCAGAGTGGGTGGATATCGTTGATTGCAACTGGACGTTTAACAATCTTAGCCATCTTCTTGGCTGGAACTTTCTCAACAGTTTCCTTAGTTCCATCTTCTTTCTCAACTTCTTCAGTTACAGCGTCCTTTATAAATGTATCAAGAACTGTATCCTTTTCTGTAACCTCTTCTTCTGGAATCTCTTCCGTCTGTTCACCGGCATCTTCGTTAGTTACAAAGATTGGAACAGGCATGAAAGAGCAGTACTTATCAAGAACTTCTTTAGCCTTGTATTCGTTGGCAAATTCATAGCTGTCCTCATTGAGGTAAAGAGTAATCTCCGTACCAGGAGTTGCTTTAGTTCCCTCACTTATATCATATTCAGTTCCTCCGTCACATGACCAGTGAACTGATTCAGCTCCGTCCTTAAATGAAAGAGTATCAATAGTAACCTGGTCAGCAACCATAAATGCTGAGTAGAAACCTAAACCGAAATGTCCGATAATCTGGTCATCATTAGCCTTATCCTTGTATTTCTCAAGGAATGCTTCAGCACCAGAGAAAGCAATCTGGTTGATATACTCATTAACCTCTTCCCTAGTCATACCGATACCGTTGTCAATAATCTTGATTGTCTTATCTTTAGCAGAAAGCTTGATCTCAACCTTGTAATCAATATCGTCTGGAGCTTCGTATTCTCCAATCATTGAAAGCTTCTTGAGTTTAGTGATAGCATCGCATGCATTAGAAACTAACTCTCTATAGAAGATATCATGGTCAGAATACATCCATTTCTTGATGATAGGGAAAATATTCTGACTGTTAATAGATAAATTACCATGTTCTTTTGACATAATATTTCACTCTCCAATCTATATAGTATTAAACTAAGTGTTAATTTAATACATCAATAAACAGAAGTCAAGTAAAAATTAGCACTCGAAGATAAAGAGTGCTAACAAAAAGCCGCCTGTGCGTGTAAACAGGCGACTTTGCGGCATTTATTAAATAATTCTAAACTATTCTTCATAGGGAATATCAGCATCTGACAGGAAGTTAAGAATATATCGATCAAATGTTTCATCAAGTGAATGGTCAAGAGTGAAAGTACTAAGAGAGGATGCTGTTGTCATAGTAACTGTGCCATTCTGATAGCGTACATTAAGAAATAACCCGTTGACACAGTCAGGGTCGAAGTTAAGGTCGTTATCAAGTATAAGCTTTGCAACTACTGCTTCAGGCAGTACAAATGTTATCTTTAAAAGTTCGGGAACTTTCCTGCCTTTAATTATGCTGAATGCGAAAGGTTTAATGTTCTTCCATGAAGTATATCTGGAAGAAGGCATGGATTTAAGTTCATCTTCATTGTAAAAGTGAGTGTTGAGCTTTCCGTCTATAGTATAACTGCAGCTTGTGCATATATAGGCTTCTGAAAGACACATATTATCAAATGTATCGCCTATCAGAAGTTTATTCATAAATTGCTTTAAATCCTTAATTGTAAGAGAGAGCATAAATCCTCCTTATAGTACTTTTTGTTTTGCAAAATGTATATTAATTATAATATAAAATCAGTCTTTTAGAAACAGCTTTTGAATTGTATTTATAATAGCAAAAAGAACCGTTGATATAATACAAAGGATAACGATTCCGAGAACTACATAGCTCATCTTAAATACCTGACTTCCGTATATTATGAGGTAACCAAGTCCCTTCTTGGCAGCCAGGAATTCTCCGATTATTACACCTACAAGACAAAGTCCGATATTGACCTTCATGTTGCTTATAATGATTTTCTTGGAACCGGGGATGATAAGCTTGCACAGTATGTGCCATTTATTGCCGCCGAGAGTCCGTATCAGGGTGATTTTTTCTTTGTCAATTCCAAGGAAACCGGTGTACAGATTAATTATCATGCCAAATATGGCGACTGAAACAGCAGTTATGATAATTGCTTTAGTGTTGGTGCCGAGCCATACAATGAGCATAGGCGCAAGTGCTGACTTTGGAAGGCTGTTTAATACTACCATAAAAGGTTCGAGACAGTCAGACAGTCCTTTGAAGCACCATAACAGTATTGCAAATATAATTCCGACAACCGTAATTATTGCAAATGCGACTATGGTTTCATAGAGTGTTACCCATATATGCATGAATATTACCCCGTCTTTGGCAAGGTCCATGAATGTCTGGTATAATCTCACCGGTGAACTGAATATAAATGCATTGATGGTACCTTTGTCAGCAGAGAATTCCCACAGACCGACGAATCCTAAAAATAATATCAGGCGGGAGAGTGTTACTGATATAGTATACAAAAGCTGTTTTATTAAGAATTTTTTCTGTAATGGACTAATATTCATTTTAACACCTCCCTTATTTCATCAAAATATTTCTGGGAAGAAAGAGTATCTCTTGATTCTATATTGATTGTTTTCAGAAGCTTTGCAGGACGGTTTGTGAGTATTAGTACACGGTCAGTCATTGCAATCGCCTCAGATATATCGTGTGTTACCAGTATTACGGTTTTCTTCTCGCTTCTTAATATATTACATATATCTTCCCTTACTTCGAGTCTTGTCTGATAATCAAGGGCAGAGAATGGTTCGTCTAAAAGTAAAATATCCGGTTTCAGAGCAAGTGTGCGGATAAGTGCTGCACGCTGTCTCATACCTCCGGATAGCTGGGATGGCCTCGCTGATTTGAATTCTGCAAGGTCATATTGCTCTAAGAGATGATTAACATAAGCAATGTTTTCAGGCGTCTTTTTGTTATTTATTTCAAGACCTAACATAACATTTTTATAGATACTGCGCCATTCAAACAGATTATCTTTCTGCAGCATATATCCCATCCGGGAGTCCGGATTATTCTCTGGCGGTCTTATATATATGGTTCCTGCTTCAGGTTTTATAAGATCGCATAGAAGAGATAGCAGTGTGGATTTGCCACAACCGGATGGACCGACAATCGAGGTGAAGCTTCCAGGCTCGATTTCAAATGATAAATCGTTAATTACCGGAGTCTCTCCATTTTTGTCATGATAAGAATAATATATGTGATCCAAAGACAGAATTGATTCCAATAGATTACTCCCATACTATGGTTAATATAATTTATGAAAAATATTGAAAAAAGTGATAGTGAAGATTGAATTAGACGGATATAAAGAATATAATAAAAACACTAAGGTCATATGAGGGGTACATTATGAACTGTTTAGAGGAGATAATAGCTAACATAAGCACAAAAAGAGTGTTTATCCAGACACATAATTTCCCGGATCCGGATGCAATCGCATGTGCATATGGATTATCAGAACTGCTTAAAGCAAAAGGGGTAGATGCAGAGATCTGTTATAAAGGAAGTATTGATAAAACAGTAACAGCCAAGATGGTAAGGCTGCTTAATATTACAGTTAAAGAATACATGAGTGCAGATGAGTTCAGTGAGGAAGATGAGATAATCCTTGTTGATGCCCAGAAGGGTAATTCCAACATTGTAGATATGAATGGACAGGAAATTATATGCATAGATCATCATCCTGTGTATGAACACATTAATTACAGATTCTCAGATATAAGACCAGAAGTTGGTGCATGTGCTTCAATTATTGCGTCATATTATTTTGACAATAATATCGAGATGTCAAAGAATGTTGCAACAGCTTTATTGTATGGAATTAAGATGGATACTGCTGATATGCGGAGAGGTGTTTCACAGCTTGATCTTGATATGTTTTATAAGCTGTTTATGAACACTGACAGGGTAATTCTTGCAGATCTTGACAGCAGTGTACTGCATTTTGATGATATTAAGGCATACAAGGACGCACTCAGCACGATAGATATAAGAGAAGATGTATGTTTTGCATGTGCAGGTTATGAGTGCAAGGAATCGCTTATAGCGGCAATATGTGACTTTACTTTAACTCTGGATGGAATTAATCTGTCTATTGTATATTCGCCTAAGAAAGATGGAATCAAGATGTCAATAAGAAGTGGTGGTAAGTATCTGTCAGGAGTAATGACAGTTAACGCTCTCAGAGGCATAGGAACAGGCGGAGGCCATGATAATATGGCAGGCGGTTATGTTCCATACAGAAAAGACGATAACGGAAAAGTAAGCGAGGCAGATATCGCAAGACTTGAGAAAGAGATTAAAGAAAGATTCATATAAGAGAGACATGGAATTAATATGAACCGTCAGTCTGAGAATGTTCAGGCTGACGGTTTTTCACATTGGTCTGGTTTACAGCTTATATTAATATTTATCGTATATCAATCTGTATTCTGTCTATGAAATGTCCGAATATTCCTGCATATCCGTCCATTTCGTTATCTGTGGAGTTGTCTCTTTGCAAACTGTAATAGCCACTGTTTACAGGGCTTACCTTGTAGAATGCATAATGATATCCTGATGAATTAATAATATCATCAGGTGTGTAATAATATATCTCAACAGCATCAACAGGTGTGTCATTGCCGGCATATCCATTATAGTAATCGTTAATATCGGTGTTGCGGCTGTCTATGAAACCAAGCCAGCCACTATTCACATGGACTCTGTATTTTATATAGCCGGCATCTGTTGTGACTGCAAGACCGGTAATATTCTGACCGGCTATTCCTGCATAGTCCTCATTATTCTTAACGACAGGAAGCCAACGGCCTGTTGAAAGCTTTGTCTGATAGTAAACATTTATATTATTGGATGAACTATCATCGGTACGGATAGTTTCACCAGTATTGTCATCTTTTTTTACAGAATAATCTGAGTAATATATATTGCCATCATATTCTATATTTTCAATTTCTACTGCACCAAACTGCCACATGGTACAGTCAAGACTAGGGGAATCAATTCCCCAGTGTGCAAGCCATATATTCATCTCAGGAATAGATTTCAGCCTGTCAAGGTCAAGCACGTTGGTAAAATAGTTGTAGTTGGCATACACACCTGTTTTGTATCCGCTGACACGCATGGCATTAACAAATATTTCGCAGAAATCAGAAAGCAGTTCACCTTCAGAGTACACATCCAGACCGTTTCTTGCTTTATATCCGTCAGCATCTTCCATGTCAAACCATACACCAAGCTGAGGCGTCCTGCCTTTAAGAAGTCTTAAAGCATGGGCGGTTTCGCTTGCTGCATCGTAATAATCCAAAGCATAACTGTATAGATATACACCGTAAGGAATTCCAAGCCGTTCACATTCATCCATATTTCTTATGGCAGTAGTGTCGTCCTGTGACTCACTGTCGTTGCCATATCCGATACGGATAATTGCACCTTCAATATAGTTCTTCATATTATCCCATTGTATAAAGCCGTTGTAGCTGCTCACATCAATTACGACAGCATATATATCTGCCGGAAATGACATGAAAAGGCATACAGAAGCAATAATTGCAACATATATTCTGATGATTCTTTTCATTCATACATCTCCTCTCATATAATATTCTAATATAGAATATTCGAAGGACTGCCCTGGTGTTAGTAAAATAACGGCTTTACAAAAAAACGTTTAATATATATAATAAATACAGAATTGTCCGCTTAACTGCGGCTATAATGCCACCTTGGCTCAGTCGGTAGAGCGTTTCACTCGTAATGAAAAGGTCGCCGGTTCGATTCCGGCAGGTGGCTTGAATTAAAAAGTCCGCGAAGCTAGATAAATACTGGCTTCGCGGACTTTTTTAGATTTTGGCGAATAATATCCCACCCATCCGCCAATCCTAATACCGAAATTATAATCAGGAGGCGGATATGGGCAAATCTGAAGAAGAAAAAACAGATGACGATTATAAAGATGGTGCAGTTACTAAGAATTTTGTTCAGGTGATAACGGTTATTGGCGAGATAGAAGGACACGATAATCTTCCGGCAGCGAGCAAAGCGACCAAGTATGAGCATATGCTTCCTAAACTGGCAGAGATTGAGATGGATAAAGATATTAAAGGTGTACTTTTTATAATGAATACGGTTGGAGGGGATGTCAGTGCGGGACTTGCACTGGCAGAGATGATTGCCTCAATGAAAAAGCCGACCGTTTCATTAATCATAGGAGATTCACACAGCATCGGTGTGCCATTGGCAGTAAGTACAGATTATTCATTTATAGTGCCAACTGCTACAATGATAATACATCCTGTGCGGATGAATGGAACACTTATCGGAGTGCAGCAGACATATCATTATTTTGAACGCATTTCTGACAGAATAACATCATTTATAGCAGACCATAGCAGTGTAAGTAAAGAAAGAGTAGAGGAAATGATGGTGGATACCACACAACTCTCTAAAGACTTAGGAACAGTGCTGGTGGGTAGACAGGCTGTTGAAGAAGGTTTAATATGTGAGGTAGGTGGAATCAGTGATGCACTTGCCAGGCTGGATTCCCTGATTGATGAACAATAATGCAACTTGTGAATATATAATAAGGGGAAATTATGAAATGTAATATATGCCCGAGAGCCTGTAATGTTGACAGGAATATTGATAAAGGCTTTTGCAGAATGACTAATGATATATATGCGGCCAGGGCCGCACTACATATGTGGGAAGAACCATGCATATCAGGTGAACATGGAAGCGGTGCAGTGTTCTTTTCAGGGTGTACATTAAGGTGCATATTCTGTCAGAATTCTGAGATTGCTGCAGCACAGGTTGGAAAGAAGATAACAGTTGAAAGACTTTCAGACATTTTTCTTGAGCTTCAGGACAAATGTGCCAACAATATCAATCTTGTAACTGCAACACATTTCGTGCCACAGGTCGCAGAGGCACTAATTAAGGCAAAGAATAAAGGACTTGTTATACCTGTTGTATACAATTCCAGTGCATATGAGAATGTGGACACTGTTAGGATACTTGACGGCCTTGTGGATGTGTATCTTCCAGACATGAAATATATTGACAGCAGGCTTTCAGCGGAGTACTCGAAAGCACCTGATTATGCTGATACAGCTAAGGTTGCAATTCAGGAGATGGTCAGACAGACCGGGAAACCGGAATTCTTTACAGAAGCTGATGAACTAGTGAAGAGCAAAGGAGTTGAAGCTGGAATTATGAAAAAAGGTGTAATAGTAAGACATCTTGTACTTCCGGGAACAACTAAAGACTCCAAGGCAGTTATAAAGTATCTTCTTGATACATACGGTGATGATATATACATAAGCATTATGAGCCAGTATACGCCATTTGAGAGACTGAAAAATCATCCACTCCTGTCGCGTAAAGTGACAAGAAAGGAATATGATTCTGTGGTAGATTATGCGATAGACTGCGGAATCAATAATGGATTTATTCAGGAAGGCGATGTGGCAGAGGAAAGCTTCATCCCTGAATTTGACTATGATGGAATATGATTATATAATCGTAACAGAATTATTACAAATGTATTGTGTATTGGCGGGATTAATATATGGAAAATAAGCATGGGCACATAGAGCAAAACAGCGCCAGAATATGGCAGATAGGCTTGTTTTCTCTTAATAATACATCAACGAATCTGTTTCTTGCCATGATGGGCTATGTCTCATATTATGCTAACGGAATAGCAGGACTTTCAGTTGTCCTTATCTCAGTTATTCTTACAGGAATGAGGATATTTGATGGCGTAACAGATCCGGTGATAGGATTTTTTATAGATAAAACCAATGGGAAATATGGCAAATTCAGACCATATATAGTAATAGGCTATATTCTTATGGCGGTGAGCTGTCTGGTACTGTTCTTTACAACAAGCCTTGTTCCGGTATTTATAAGACCGTTGTATTTTATAATTGTGTATTCAGTATATATAATCGGATACACATTTCAGACGGCAGTTGTAAAGTCGGGACAGTCAGTAATTACCAATGACATGAAGCAGAGACCTATGATAACATTTTTTGACTCAACATTTATAATGTTCGCACATGGTCTGGTTGCGTTCTATGTTTCTGTGTATCTTATTGAGAAATACAAGACATTCCAGTCACAGGCACTTTTCTCAGAGTTTGTTATTACTGTTGTGATTGTAGCCGGAATATGCTCTGCACTTGCTGTAGTCGGAATATGGAGCAAGGATAATGTTAAGTATTTCAAGCTGGATGAAGACAAGAAACAGCAGATACATTTCAGGGATTATGCCACTATAATCAAGCACAACAAGCCAATCAGAATGCTTGTTATAGCGGCTGCATCTAACAAATTCGCACAGATGGTATATGGCAATTCAACAGTTCTTGTAATGCTTTATGGAATTCTGATGCAGAATTATCCGCTTGCTGGTATAATTGGAATAATTGTAGGTATTCCGAATCTTGGAATAATATATATTGGTATTGAACATGCCAAGCGATGCGGACAGAAGAAGACACTTGTAAGGTCAACATATCTTGCAATTATTTTTCAGGCGATACTTATGTTCATGATGATATTTACAGATCTTACAAATGTATCACTAAAGCATATTAACTTTATAACAGTGGCGTTTTTGTTTGTATTTACGCTGCTTAATGGAGTGAAATCAATATCTAATAATATAGTTGTTCCTATGATTGCTGACTGTACTGATTATGAATATACACTGAGCGGACGTTTTGTACCAGGAATAATGGGTGCACTGTTTTCATTCATTGACAAATCATTTTCAGCACTTGGAACAGGATTTGTAGGAATTGCACTTGCGATAGCGGGGTATTCTAAAGTTTTTCCGCAGGTGGAGGACCAACTGACACCACAGCTTAAGTTTCTGACAATATTTTTCTATTGCATAATTCCGATAATTGGATGGATTGTGACAATATTTATAATGAGATTCTATAAGCTGGATAAGAATACTATGAGGGGCTTGTATAAGAAATAGAGTGGAGAGTGGAATATGCTTATTAATAAAGGTAATCCAATGCTGATGGGATGCAGCAGATATAAGGATGGATATAATTTTACATATGAGGCAGGATGTGACAGTGCAGCTCTGCTTATTTTTGATGCTCATATGAAGCTTAAAGAACATATAGAACTTGATTCATCGATGAAATGCGGCAACATATTTTCAGTATATGTATGTGACAGGAAACTGGACAAATGTTTCTATTGCTATGAGATTGATGGACAGACATATCTTGACCCATACGCCAAGGCTGTTACAGATTGTGGAAGATTTGGACAGGCAGATGAGAATGATAAGTTTCTTGCTGCTGTTGATGTGGCAGACTATGACTGGGAAGATGACAGACCGCTTAATTATGATTACAGCGACTGTGTGTTCTACAAGATGAACGTAAGAGGATTTACTAAAAGCAGAACCTCTAAAGTTAAGGATAAAGGCACATTTTCAGGAATAATCAACAAGATTCCATATCTTAAGGAACTTGGAATTACAACTCTTGAGTTACAGCCGGCATATGAATTTGATGAAATAGGACGTTTTCCACAATTAACTGATACTATTATGTCAAAATACGGAGTAGGAACGCACTATAGAGTGGATAAGAATACCCGAAAAGTTAATTACTGGGGATATGTCGGAGGATTTTACTTCGCACCTAAGTCATCATATTCATCCACAGCTTCCAGACATCAGGGAGTATACAGGGATTATACCGTTGAATTTAAGGATATGGTTAAGGCTCTCCATAAGAATGGGATAGAAGTTGTTATGGAGATGTTTTTTACAGATGAAAGCACAGGATTTATTCTGCAGTGTGTAAGACACTGGGTTACAGAATATCATATTGATGGTGTACATGTATATTGTGATGAGTCAGCACTTAAGGCACTTTCACAGGATGCGCTTCTGTCTGATACAAAGATTATAACTGTTTACTGGGGTGGAAAGACAGGAAGCAGAAAGCATATGGCAGGTTACAATAATGACTTCCAGAATATTGCAAGACGTCTGTTAAAAGGCGATGAGAATATGCTGGGGGAATTTGCTGCCATATCAAGAAAGAATGAAGCCAACAGTGCAAGTATTAATTATATTGCCAATAATAACGGATTTACACTTCACGACCTTGTGAGCTTTGACAGAAAGCATAATGAGCTTAACGGAGAGAACAACAGGGATGGTGAGGACTTTAATTTTAGCTGGAACTGTGGTGAGGAAGGTGCTACAAGAAAGAGAAAGATTAAAGAATTAAGAATGCGTCAGATTAAAAATGCGCTTGCAATTGTTCTTTTATCGGCAGGAACGCCACTTATACTGGCAGGAGATGAATTTGGCAATTCACAGAACGGTAATAATAATCCGTATTGTGTTGACAGTGAACTTTCATGGGTTAACTGGAAGGAAACTAAAGAAGGACGGGAGATTCTTGAATGGACCAGGAGTCTTATAAAGTTCAGACAGAATAATAAGATACTTCATATGCCACAGTCACTTACTTTAAGCGACAGGGTATCATGTGGTTATCCTGATATATCATATCATGGAACTAATGCATGGTATGCACAGATGAATACATATGACAGACATATAGGCGTTATGTATTCCTGCGTATATGGAGATGAGAAAGACCACAGCCTGATATATGTTGCATATAATATGCACTGGGAAACTCACAGCTTTGCACTTCCTAAGATTAACGGTACATGGAAGACCAAGATGAGCTCTAATGATTCAGGAGCGGTGATTGATGATGATAACAGAAGTGTTATTGTAGAGCCAAGAAGCATTGCTATACTTACCGGAACATACAGACTTCCTGTAAAGAAGGAGAAATAATGGATTACAAGAAATTAGCAGATGTTAAAGATAGATTTGCAGATTACGAAAAGATATTTAATTCTGGTGATTACGAAAGGTCTGCAGATATATTGTCTGAGATACTTGAAAGAATAGAAGAATGTTCAGACGAGCGTAAAGCCGGAAAGATGGAAGACACATTAGTGAAGAAATCGGACATGGATGAAAGACCAATATATATAAGCCTTAATCATGTTATGGAATATTATTTGTATGCGTGTTATTTTGAACCGGAGACAGAGGTTTTATGTACAGAGCTTCCTGTTGGTGAATATTACAGAACTTATGGAAATCTGTGTCTTAAACTTTCCAAATACCGCAGGGCAGAGGATGCATTTAAGAAGGCAATATGCTGGAATCCTGTAGACCTTGATTCATATCTTGGACTTGCAGAATGTTATAAGAATCTTAATATGTTATCAAGATATCTTGATATTACAAGGCAGGCATACAGATTCTGCTGCAGCCGTGCGACGATGGCAAGATATTATAGAAATATGGGATTCTACTTTGTAGCAAAGTATAATACTGAGGCTGCAAGAGTGTGCTATACATACAGTAACATTTATTATAAAACAGACAATGCAGACAGTGAACTTAAGTATCTTGAGCAGGCACTTAATGATAAGACACCAGAGTATTCAATTAAGGAGATGCAGCAGGTTCTTGATAAGAATGAAGTTGAGCCTGGACCTGATTCCAAGACAATCGGTATTATATACAGAGTTGGCGAAATAATGATGAATGATAAAGATTATAAGCTGGCAAGAGACTGTTTTTCGATTGTATATGACATAACTCAGGAAGGACAGTTAAAGAATCTGCTTGATGAACTTGACAAGGAGCTGGAGGTTAATAATGCTTAACAGGACTTATGACGGAATAATATTCGATCTTGATGGAACTATGTGGGATACAAGAAAACCGATATGTGAGGCGTGGAATATAATACTTTTGCGTCATGCTGATATTCACAGTGCACCAATAGTGGAAGCTGATCTTAATGACTGTATGGGACTTCCTATGTATGATATTGCAGCGAAGCTTTTTCCTGAAGAGGCTGAGTCTGTAAGAAATGCGCTTATGGATGAGTTGTGTACATTCGAGAACGGATATCTTGCGGAAAGAGGAGGAATTCTTTATCCGGAACTTTCAAAAACATTATATGCTCTTAGCAAGAAGTATCCATTGTACATTGTAAGCAACTGTCAGGACGGTTATATAGAAAGTTTTCTTACTGCACATCTTATGTCCGATTTTTTCAAAGATACAGAATGCTGGGGAAGAACATTTCTGCCAAAGGGAGAATCCAACAAAATACTCATAGAAAGAAATGCTCTTAAGAATCCGGTATATGTTGGTGATACATCAGGAGATGCAAAGTCTGCCGAGGATGCAGGAATAGATTTTATCTATGCAGCATATGGATTTGGAGAAGTATCAGAGGACAGGTACGTTGCTAAGATAGATTCATTTTCCGGACTTAAGAAAATATTATTATAAATGTGCTTGACGCCTAATAAACATAGTGCTATTATAGGTGGCAGTTAAATATTTAAAGTCGATGATCAAAAGAGTACTTTCGGAAGGTACATCACAGAGAGCTGACGATGGTGGAAAGTCAGTATGGAGAGCCGTAAGGAATGGGTTTGTGAGATGCGTAGATGAATTAACAGTAGTTTACGACGCGGCCTCGCGTTACAGGGGAAGGATATATTAATGTATCTGATAATGAGTTGAACATACAGGTGGCATATCCGGTTTGGGTAAGCCACCTTTTTTATTAGTAATTAACCTGACTAATAAACACATAGATATGTTCATAAATAAGGGTGGCACCACGATAATTCGTCCCTGACCAGAATCTGTAGAACAACAGATGCCGGTCAGGGACATTTTTTGTAAGCAGTGAGCCATGCGAACAAGAGCGAAGCTTGCTTTGGCTCTTGTTCATATGGCGAACGCCAGTAATGAACAACGGAGGACGAAGTCCGGGAGTTGTGAATTACCAAGGCTTGAGAGTGTCGAAGACACGGAAAGACTTGGCTTACAAAAAATAGAGAGCAGCGAACGCCAGTAATGAACAACAAAGGACAGGGAGGAATTATGAAACGAAGATTAAGAGCTTATAAAAAGACAGTAAGTATTGTTAATGAGAAAGCTATTGAACTTTACAAAGGACTTGGAATTGAAAAGAAAGGATTTCTTCTTGAAGGAACTGACAAAGAAAGTGGTCAGTACACATTTATGGGTGTTGAACCTAATGAGATAATCCAGTCAGATAAGAACAGCCTTGTTATTACAAGAAAAGATGGAAGTAAGGAAGTAAGAGAGGGAAATCCTCTTGTAAGACTTAAAGAGTATTTTGATGAATTTGAGATAGTAAAAGAACCTGGAGAACTTGATTTTATCGGTGGTCTGGTAGGAAGCTTAGGATATGACTATATAAGATATACAGAGGTGCTTCCTGATGATAATCCTGATGAGATAGGAATTGAGACAATACAGCTTATGCTTGCAGATAAGTTTATTGCTATTAATCATACAGCAGAGACATTTACAGCAGTTGTTCTTGGCGAGGATTCACAGGAAGGCAGGATAAATGCTTTAAAGGAAGCAGACGAGCTTATAAAGACCGCAAGAGAAGGTGTTGAGAAATATAAAGATGACAAACCGGACATGACACTGGATGGAGTGATATTGAAGAAATCGGACACTCTTGAAGAGTATGGTGAGAAGGTTAATAAGATTAAGGATTACATTAAAGAGGGGCATATATTCCAGACAGTACTTTCACAGAGGTGGACAGTTCAGACAGGACAGAGCGGTTTTAATCTGTATGAGAAGTTAAGAGAACTTAACCCATCACCATATATGTATTACTTTAATTTCGGGGATTTCGAGATTATAGGAAGTTCGCCTGAGATGATTGTAAAACAGTCAGATAACCGTGTATATACATGTCCTATTGCTGGAACAAGAAAAAGAGGAGCAACTAAGGAACAGGATATTGCTTTAGAGGAAGAGCTTCTTGCAGATGAGAAGGAAAGAGCAGAGCATGTAATGTTAGTTGACCTTGCCCGTAACGATATGGGAAAGATAAGTGAGATAGGAACTGTAAAAGTTGACCAGTTCATGAATATACAGAGATATTCACATGTTATGCATATTGTTTCACTTGTTGAGGGAAGAAAGAATGGAGAGTATCATCCACTTGATCTTGTGTCATCATTCCTTCCAGCCGGAACATTAAGCGGAGCTCCTAAGATAAGAGCAATGGAGATTATAGATGAGCTTGAAACAGTAAGAAGAGGACTGTATGGCGGAGCTACAGGATATCTTGATTTTGGTGGTAATATGAATTTCTGTATTACAATCAGAACTATGATTAAGAAGGGCGATAAAGTATATCTTCAGGCCGGCGCAGGTATTGTTGCTGATTCGAAGCCGGAGCTGGAATATCAGGAGTGCTGCAATAAAGTAATGGCACTTGCCAAGACACTTGTTAAGGAGGAACATTTATGATTCTGCTGATTGATAACTATGATTCATTTACATATAACCTGTATCAGTTTATTGGAATATTTAACAGTGATATCAAGGTTGTAAGAAACGATAAGATAACAATTGAGGAGATTGAGGAGCTTAATCCTGAATCAATTGTTGTGTCTCCCGGACCAAAGAGTCCTAAGGAGGCTGGAATATGTGTTGATGTAATAAAGCATTTTACAGGAAAGAAGCCAATACTTGGCATATGCTTAGGACACCAGTGCATAGGAGAAGCATTTGGAGCAACTGTTTCATATGCCAAGAATATTATGCATGGAAAGCAGTCAGAGATATATTATGATGGTACAGGAATATTTACAGGACTTGATTCACCTGTAAAGGTTGCAAGATATCATTCACTGGCTATAATTGAAGAGACTCTTCCAGATGATTTAAAGGTTATTGCCAAGACTGATGATGGAGAGATTATGGCGGTAAGACATAAAGAATATCCGGTAGTTGGATTACAGTTCCATCCTGAGTCAATATATACAGAGCATGGCAAGAGAATGATAGAGAATTTCGTCAATGGGGTGATTTAATGATATTAGATGTTATTGTACAGGATAAATTAAAAAGACTTCCAGAGCATAAGAGCAGAGTAAGCGAAGAAGAGATGATTAAGCTCGCAAAAGAAAGCAAAAGAACATCAGTCAGCTTCTATGATGCACTTGCAAAGGACGGACTTTCAATTATAAGTGAGTTTAAGAAGGCATCACCAAGTCATGGAAAGATGAATAATAAGATTTCTTTAGAAGACAGAATACAGCAGTATGGAATAAGTGCTGATGCGATTTCGTGTCTTACTGAGGAAGACCATTTTAACGGAAGCACAGATTATCTTAAGCAGATAAGACAGATGACAGACCTTCCAATTATTAGAAAAGATTTCATAATTGATCCATATCAGGTATATGAAGCCAAGGTTATAGGAGCAGATGCAATTCTTCTTATAGCAGCTATTCTTGATGATGAACAGTTTAAGAAGTTATATGATCTTGCATACAGCTTAGGACTTGACGTCTTATGTGAAGTACATGATGAAGAAGAGATGAAGCGTATGCTTGACCTTGATGTTAAGATTATAGGAATTAACAACCGTAATCTTAAGACATTTGAAGTTAATCTTGAAACTACAAGAAAGCTTGCCGGTATGGTTACACCTGATATGAGAAAGGCTGGCAAAATCCTTGTATCAGAGAGCGGAGTTGCAGGAACAGATGATATTAAAGTGTTGGCAAAGAGCGGTGCAGATTCACTTCTTATAGGAACAGTTCTCATGGAAGCACCTAAGCCGGAAGAATTGATATCAGAATTCAAAGAGGTATACAATGCAGCAAGAGAATAATTCTTTAGTTGAAGTTAAGATATGCGGACTTACAAGTGAGGCAGATGTACAGATTTTAGAAAAATGTGGTGCAGATTATGCAGGTATGGTACTATATTATCCGAAAAGCAGACGCAATATTGATATCACATTGGCAGAGATATTTGTCACGGAATTGAAAAAATCGGACATCAAAACTGTTGCGGTTGTTGTGTCACCTGATATATCACAGCTTGAAGCAATACAGAATGCAGGATTTGATTATATACAGATTCACGGAGAATTAAGTGAAGATGTGTATGACGGATGCAATATCGGTATTATAAGGGCTGTTAATATTAAACAGCAGTCCGAGGATGATATATATCTGGAGACTAAGCGATGGCGAAGCCTTGATAAAGTCAAGGGACTGCTTTTTGATGCAGGAGTTCCGGGAAGCGGTAAAACATTTGACTGGAACAGTCTGAAAAAAGTGGATTGCGGTAATAAAAAGTTATTCCTTGCAGGAGGACTTACACCTGACAATGTAAGAACAGCGATAGAGGCTGTCAGACCGGATGTTGTGGATATCAGTTCAGGTGTTGAGTATGATGATATATTTGTTAATGGAAAAGAAGAGAATAAGGTAAAAACATTTATTCAGAATGCAAAATATTAAGAAAAAGAGGTAAAGAGAAAATGGCAGAAAGCAAGTATTACGGACAGTTCGGAGGACAGTATGTATCAGAGTCACTTATGAATACACTGGCAGAACTTGAGAAAGCATTTGAAGAGGCAATAAGAGATCCTGAGTTTGCTAAGGATTACATCTATTATTTACAGGAATATGTTGGAAGAGCAACACCACTTTATTATGCAGAGAGAATCAGTGAGAAGTATGGTGCAGATATCTTCCTTAAGAGAGAAGATCTTAACCATACAGGTGCACATAAGATTAATAACGTTATTGGACAGATTCTTCTTGCTAAGAGAATGGGCAAGACTAAGGTTATTGCAGAGACAGGTGCAGGACAGCACGGTGTTGCAACAGCTACAGGTGCAGCACTTTTTAATATGGAATGTACAGTTTTCATGGGTGCTGAGGATATTGAAAGACAGAAGCTTAATGTATTCAGAATGGAAATGCTTGGAGCTAAGGTTCAGCCTGTAACAACAGGAAGTGCAACATTAAAGGATGCAACTAACGAGGCTATCAGAACATGGGCTGAAAGGGCAGAGGATACATTTTACATAATCGGTTCTGCTGTAGGACCACATCCATATCCTAAGATGGTTAAGGAGTTCCAGAGAATTATCAGTACAGAGGCAAGAAATCAGATTCTTGAAAAGACAGGAAAGCTTCCTGATGCAGTTGTTGCCTGTGTTGGTGGTGGTTCTAATTCAATCGGAATGTTTGCAGACTTCATCAATGATAAAGATGTAGACCTTATTGGTGTTGAGGCAGGTGGACTTGGTATTGAGACAGGAAAGCATGCATCAGCAATGGCACTTGGACAGGTTGGTGTACTTCATGGTATGAAGACATATCTTTTACAGGATGAAATCGGTAATATCCAGCTTGCACATTCAATCTCTGCAGGACTTGATTACCCTGGTGTAGGACCAGAACATGCTTACTTAAGAGATTCTGGAAGAGCTAAATATGTTTCAGTAACAGATAAGGAATGTATGGATGCACTTATGGAGCTATGTAGAATGGAAGGAATTATTCCAGCGATTGAAAGTGCACATGCACTTGCACATGTGTTTAAGATGGCACAGGGTGAATATAAGGGCAAGACAATTATCATGTGTCTTTCAGGCCGTGGTGATAAGGATGTTAATACAGTTCAGAAGTATCTTAACGGAGAGGAGACTAACAAGTAATGAATAGAATAGAAGAAAGACTCGCAGTACTCAAGGAAGAAGGAAAGAAAGCATTTATTACATATACAACAGCAGGACTTCCAGATTACGATACAACTAAGAAGCTTATGTTTGCACAGGAGAAGGCAGGAATTGATATTATGGAAATCGGTGTTCCATTCTCAGATCCTATTGCAGATGGTCCTGTAATTCAGGATGCTTCATACAAGGCTATCCAGAATGGTGCTTCACTTGAAGGCACATTTACAATGATGGGTGAAGTAAGAAAAGCTGGTCTTAAAAGTCCGGTTGTATTCATGCTTTACTATAATACTGTATATCATTATGGTGTTGAGAATTTCGTAAACAAATGTATTGAGAATGAAGTAGACGGACTTATTATACCTGACCTTCCATTCGAGGAACAGGGTGAGATTAAGGCTGTTCTTGCGAAGAACGAGAATTCTCCAATTCTTATCCAGCTTGTTTCTCCTGTATCTAAGGGCAGAATTCCTATGCTTTTAGAGAATGCAAGAGGCTTTGTATACTGTGTTTCACAGATGGGTGTTACAGGTAAGGGTGCTAACTTCCATTCACAGATAAGAGAATATCTTACAGAAGTTAAGAAAGAATCTAAGATTCCAGTGATGATGGGATTCGGAATAAGAACAGCAGCAGATGTTGCTCCACTTGAAGATATTATTGATGGTGCAATTGTTGGTTCACATTTTATCAAGCTTCTTGAAGCTAATAATTATTCAGAGGAAGCTGCAGCAGATTATGTTGCAACATTTAAGAAGGAGCTTAATGCATAATGGTACCTATATTAGCGAAGCAGGCACTTGCACGCAAATGCGAATTTCCTAATGCAAAGATGACAGGTAATTATGAATGTGCCTATGCCCTTGGAGTTGTGTCAGGGGCACTGGCAATTCCTAAAGAGGAGAATGTTACTAATCTTGTGGAATTAAAGAACAAAATAGAGCCACAGTATAAAGCATTATCTTCTGATAATGAGCAGATAAAAAAGCTGGTTTCCCTGTTGTGTGATTATGAACCTTCTGATATCTTTGATGAGCAGATGATGGGATTGTATAACGGTGGTTATGTAGACAAAAGCATTAATCTGACGTTTGAATGATAAAGGAATATTAATTAAATTCTAAATGCAGATGTTGACTTATATTTACTATTAGGGTATATTTACAAAAGTAACTGAAATTTAACGAAAGTAAGGTGTAATTTGTAATGACTGAGACAATCAACGTTGCTAACATTGATAAAGTACATAAGAATCCAATTGCGGAGCTTGTTCAGACAGCATGCCAGTTCGAAAGCCATATTGATATTTCATCAGAAGGCAAGAATATCAATGCTAAAAGCTTAATGGGGATTATGGCATTTGGATTAAGAGACGGAATGTCTGTTACTATTTCAGCTGAAGGCAATGATGCGGATAAAGCTGTAGAAACAATCAAGAAGTTTCTTATTGGGGAGTAGTATTTTTATTAAGGAGGATGGAAACATGGCAAACAGTGATAAGAAGGAAAACATGGTATTTGGCGGAGATGCTGTAAAGACAGCAGAGGTAAAGGCTCCAGAAGCTAAGACAACAGTTAAGAAGACTACTAAGAAAGCAGCAGTTAAGACAGAGACAGCCAAGAAGGTCGTTGAGACTGCAGCAGCTAAGGCTGAGACTAAGGTAGAAGCTAAGGTTGAAGAAGCTAAAGAGACTGTTAAGGAAGCAGCTAAGTCTACAACAAAGAAAGTGGCAGCTAAGAAGACAGCTGTCAAGACTACAGCTAAGAAGGCTGTTGTCAAGAAGGAAGTTAAGATTGAGACATTTATCCAGTACAATGATGAGCAGACAGATATGGATGCTGTATTAAAGAAAGTTGAAGCTGACCTTAAGGCACAGAAAGTTACAGCTAAAGATATTAAGTTATACATAAAGCCACAGGATGGAGCATGCTATTATGTAGCAGATGGCAAGGTTGCAGGAAGAGTTGATTTATTCTAATTGAACCAGATTGCTAATAGATTATTAAGACGCCGTTTTGATGATTAAGTCATTGAAACGGCGTTTTTATGTATAATGTCTGAGATTAACGGGATTCTATGTGAAATTTCCAGCAAAAATATGCTTTGAAAATTTTTTTAAAATGTAATATAATAATAAATAATTGATACGGATTTAACGAAGAATTGGAAGGAAGTACAAAAAGCATGTTTGAGATTGGTGATAAGGTAGTATACGGAGTTGTTGGAGTGTGCGAGGTTGAGCAGATTGATACACCACCTATTAAGGGAATATCAGGTGATTATTATTTTCTTCAGCCAGTGTTTGACAGCAAGGGAATTATATATTCACCCGTTGACAGCAATAAGGTTATGATAAGAAGTATTATGACTGTTAAGGAATGTGACAAGTTAAAGGAAAGAGCAAGAAATTGCAAGAAGGATTCAGAGTTCTCAGAGAAAGTTACAGCTATGCAGTATGATGAATATATGAAATCTCAGGATGCTTTAAAGCTTATGCATCTGATTCGTGCATTATATGTTATTAAGAATGAAAGAGCTAAGGATTTAAGAAAGATGAAATCAGCAGACAGCAGAATGTTACTTGCAGCAAGAAAGCTTCTGTATGGTGAATTTGCGGCTATCTATAATCAGACTTTTGATGAAGTTGCGGAAGAGATGGATGCATTTTTATCAGTAGATTAATCGGACGGAATTAAGAATTATATAGGAATATTTGTATGAAAGATTTAACTAAGGGAAGTATAACGAAGCTTATATTCTGGTTTGCATTACCGGTGTTTATAGGTTCGCTGCTTCAGATGACTTATAATCTTGTGGATACCAAGATTATAGGCTATGTATTAGGAGAGAGTTCACTGGCGGCAGTAGGTTCTACCAATTCAGTGAACACCCTTGTTATAGGCTTTTTGCAGGGACTGACTAATGGATTTGCAGTTATAGCGGCCCAGTTTTTTGGTGCGGGGGATACTGCTAATTTCAAAAGGACAGTAGCAGGTTCGTTCAAATACGGAATTATGATATCAGCAGGTCTTACAGTGGTTGTGCTGATATTTTTACGACCTCTTCTAAAAGTCCTTAATACTCCACAGGATTTATTAAAAGAAGCCTATGACTATATATTTATAATATTTGCGGGCATGACAGTACTTATGCTTTACAATGTCTGCGCAGCCCTGTTAAGGTCGATAGGAGACTCATTTACTCCGCTTATATTCTTAGGAATATCAGTAGTACTTAACATTGGCGGAGACCTGTTTTTCCTTAAGGTCATCCCAATGGGAGTAAGAGGTGCTGCAGTTGCAACAGTGCTTTCACAGTTAATCGCACTTATTGCCTGTCTTATATACTCGCTTAAGAGATACGATATACTGTGGATTGGAAAGAAAGATTTTAAGATTGACAGCAGCCTGTGTGGAAAGCTTATGTCTACAGGATGTTCAATGGGCTTTATGAGCAGCCTTGTATCTATAGGTTCTGTAACATTGCAGAGTGCAATCAATTCATTTGGACAGGATATAATACTTGCACATACTACGGCAAGAAGAATTTCAGAGCTTTTCATGATGATGTTCGGTGTGCTTGGAACTACCATGGCAACCTTCTGTGGTCAGAGTCTTGGAGCAGGAAAGTACGAAAGAATCAGAAAGGGCATATTAACATCTATTCTTATGGGATGGGTATGGTGTGTGTTATGCATAATCACATCTTATACGGTAGTCCCGGCATTTGTTAAAATGCTTATAAGTTCGGATAACAAAAAAGTAATAGATACGGCAACGCTGTATTTAAGAGTGGATTCGCTGCTTTATTTTGTAACAGCGATGATAACTATTATAAGAAACTCACTGCAGGGGATAGGAGACAGGCTTACTCCTATTATATCAAGTGGAATTGAACTTGTTGGAAAGGTTGTTATAACATTTACACTTGTTCCATTCATGGGATACTGGGGCGTTATTGTTTCAGAACCTATTGTATGGGTACTGATGGTTATTCCACTTATTGTGCAGTTAATAAAGAATCCGGCATTTGCCAGAGGAAAGAATAACGGAGGATGATTTATGGCAGAGAATACTAAGAATGTTGAATTTAAGAATCCACATCCTGAGCTTCCTGTAAGAGAACCGATTCTTAAGCTTGGAAAGATGGTTACAGACAGAATTCCTATCAAGCTTGGATTGGAAAAGCTTACTGCTGATGACCCTGAATACTGGGGACTTGCAGCAATGTGTACAGATGAGATGGCAGAGATTGCCCTTAAGATGGGTGTAAGAAAGCCAAGAACTTTAAAGGATATGGTTAAGCTTACAGGAAAAGATGAAGCTTATCTTGAGGATATCTTACAGCAGATGTCTGTTAATGGTGTTATTGAGTATAACTGGGAGAATCCGCAGCATGAGAAGCAGTATGTGCTTCCTATGTTCGTTCCGGGAAGTGCAGAGTTCTCTAATATGAATTCTGATATGCTTGAGAAGAACCCTGAACTTGGAAGATTCTTCGAGAGAATGAGCCGACTTCCACTTGAGAAGGTAACTCCAATGGTGCCACCAGGAGGTGCCGGAATCGGTATGCATGTTATACCTGTTGAGAAGGCTATTTCAATGGAGAACAATTCTGTTTCCATTGAGCATATATCACACTGGCTTGATAAATATGATGGCAAATATGCTGCCAGCCCATGTTCATGCCGTAAGTCAAGAAAAACATTTGACGAGGGATGTGCAGATGATCCTGCTGACTGGTGTATAGCAGTTGGCGATATGGCAGATTATGTAGTTGAGACTAATAAAGGTGGAAGATACATAACTAAGGAAGAAGCATTAGAGATATTGCAGAAAGCTGAGGATAACGGATTCGTACATCAGATAACTAATATCGATGGAGAAGATAAGATATTTGCTATATGTAACTGTAATGTCAATGTCTGTTATGCGTTAAGGACATCACAGCTATTCAATACGCCTAATATGTCAAGATCAGCATATGTTGCACATGTAGACAAGGCTAATTGTGTTGCATGTGGAAGATGTGTTGAGTATTGTCCGGCAGGAGCAGTTACTCTTGGTCAGAAGTTATGTAAGAAGGACGGAACAGAGATTAAATATCCTGTTAAACCGCTTCCTTCAGATAAGAAGTGGACAAGTGCTGACTGGACTGAAGATTACAGAGATGTGAACAGAATTAATACACATGAGACTGGTACTGCACCATGTAAGACAGCCTGTCCGGCACACATAGCTGTTCAGGGTTACTTAAAGCTTGCAGCACAGGGAAGATATACAGACGCCCTTGCACTTATCAAGAAGAACAATCCACTTCCTGCTATATGTGGTCATGTCTGTAATAAGCGTTGTGAAGACGCTTGTACAAGAGGAAAGATTGATGAGGCAATAGCAATCGATGAAGTTAAGAAATTTATTGCAAAGAAGGATTTGGATTCAGCAACACGTTATATTCCACCTAAGGTAGTTCCTGCCACTAAGGGATACTTTGAAGAAAAGGTTGCAATTATCGGTGGAGGACCTGCCGGTATTTCGTGTGCATTCTATCTTGTAGAGAAAGGCTATAAGCCAACTATTTTCGAGAAGAATGACAAGCCGGGTGGAATGGTTGTATATGGAATTCCTTCATTTGTTCTTGAAAAAGATATTGTTGCGGCAGAGATAGATGTCCTTCGAGAGATGGGTGTTGAAATCAGATGTAATGTTGAAGTCGGCAAAGACATTACAATCCAGCAGTTAAGAGAACAGGGCTATAAAGCATTTTATATTGGAATCGGATGCCAGGGAGGAAGAAAGACCGGAGTTACTGGCGAAGATTCTAAGGGTGTCACGACAGGTGTTGAATTCCTTCATATAACAACTGATGATGAGAATTATAAGCTGGAAGGAGATACAGTAGTTATCGGTGGCGGTAATGTTGCTATTGATGTATCAAGAACTGCTGAAAGATGCGGTGAGGGAAAGATTACACAGGTTTCTCTTGAGACAAGAGATATTATGCCTGCTTCACCAGAGGAAATCGAACTTGCAGAGTCTGAAGGAATTATTGTCAAAGGCGGCTGGGGACCTAAGGAAATCTTAAGTGAAGATGGAAAGGTTTCTGGAATTGTATTTAAGAAATGTGTTTCTGTTAAGGATGAGACTGGCAAGTTTAATCCAAAGTATGATGAGAATGAGACTATGACCATTCCTTGTAAGAATGTAATCCTTTCTGTAGGTCAGTCTATTGAGTGGGGAAGCCTTCTTGAAGGAACTAAGGTTGAACTTGGAAGAGGCAATGGTCCTGTGGCAGATACTGTTACTTACCAGACAGCAGAACCTGATATATTCGTTGGTGGTGATGTATATACAGGTCCTAAGTTTGCTATTGATGCTATTGCAGCAGGTAAGCAGGGTGCTATATCAATTCACAGATATGTACAGCCACACAGCAGTCTTACAATCGGACGAGATCCTAATTATTATAAAGAACTTGATAAGGATGACATCCTTGTTGAGAATTATGATAATACAGGAAGACAGCATCCGGGAATGAAGCCGGGAGCTGGCAAGAAGTCATTCAGGGATTATAAGCTTACATTTACAGAGGAGCAGGTCAAGAAAGAAACAGCGAGATGCTTAGGCTGTGGTGCATCTATTGTTGACCCTAACCAGTGTATAGGCTGTGGTATATGTACAACGAAGTGCGAATTTGATGCTATACATCTTCAGAGAGACCTTCCAGACTGCTCTAATATGAGAAAGAGTGAAGATAAGCTTAAATACATTCTTCCATATGGAGCAAAGCAGGCAATTAAGATTAAATTTACTAAGAAAAAGGATAAGTAATGTATGCATGAGTTAGGTGTTGTATTTCACATAATAGATGACCTTAAGGCTGTTGCTCAGGAAAATGATGTGACAAGCATATCCAAAGTTATAATTGAACTTGGTGAGGTATCAGGTGTCGTAAAAGAATATCTTACAGACTGCTGGAACTGGGTATGCCGCAGGGAAGAGTTTGTTAAGGACTGTGAGATGGAGATTGAGACAATTCCGGGGGTAACTTACTGCGAAGACTGTAAGGAAACTTATGAGACTGTGAAATACGCAAAGGTCTGTCCGCATTGTGGAAGTAAGCATACTTATCTTTTACAGGGAAATGAATTCAGCATTAAGCAGATAGAAGTTCCTGAATAAAATGCTTGCATTTTTTTCTATCAGATATTAAGATGGAATAGAATTTTATATTTAAATGCGATGAAGAAGAGGAGTACATATCCTTATCCAACAGAGAGAACTGTTCACTGGCTGGAAGACGGTTCGGGTAATAATGGTATGGAAGGTAGCTTTGGAGCTGCATGGTTGAACATCAGTAGGCTGTGACGTATTCCGCGTTAAGGAGTAATGAGGATTATCACAAGATAATTAAACAAAGGTGGTACCGCGTTAATAAGTTTATTTACGCCCTTTGCAGAGTTATATGCCCTGCAAAGGGCTTTTTTGCGCGAGCAGCGATGAGAGAAGTCATGGAAAGTTCGCAGTCGTGCTTGCACGAACTGAGAACTTTGTATGGGTTCTCGAGGAGCACCGCGACAATGCCAGAATGAAATTCTGGCATATGAGCTGCTCGTGCATAATTGTGAAACAACCCGGAATATTGAAAAAGGAGATTAATAATGAGCAAGGAATTGGAAAAGAATTATAATCCGTCCGAAATCGAAGACAGATTATATCACAAGTGGCTTGAGAAAAAGTATTTTCATGCAGAAGTAAACAGAGACAAGAAACCGTTTACTATTGTTATGCCACCACCTAATATTACAGGTAAATTGCATATGGGTCATGCCCTTGATAACACTATGCAGGATATTATCATCAGATTCAAGAGAATGCAGGGCTATGAAGCTCTCTGGATTCCTGGAACTGACCATGCTTCAATCTCAACAGAGGTTAAGGTTACTAATGCTCTTAAGGAAGAAGGAATTGACAAGCATGAGCTTGGAAGAGAAGGCTTCTTAAAGAGAACATGGGAATGGAAGAAGGAATACGGTGGAACTATCACAAGCCAGTTAAAGAAGATTGGTTCTTCATGTGACTGGGACAGAGAAAGATTCACTATGGATGAAGGCTGTTCTAAGGCAGTTCAGGAAGTATTTATCAAGCTTTACGAGAAAGGCCTTATATACAAAGGTTCAAGAATCGTTAACTGGTGTCCGGTTTGCAATACTTCTATATCAGATGCAGAAGTTGAGCATGAGGAGCAGGCAGGACATTTCTGGCACATTAACTACCCTGTAGTTGGTGAACCGGGAAGATTTGTTGAGATTGCAACAACAAGACCAGAAACATTACTTGGAGATTCAGCTTTAGCTGTTAATCCAGATGATGAAAGATACACAGACCTTGTAGGAAAGGAAGTTGAGCTTCCTCTTACAGACAGAACAATACCTGTTATTGCCGACCCTTATGTTGATAAGGAATTCGGTACAGGTGTAGTTAAGATTACTCCAGCACATGACCCTAACGATTTCGAGGTTGGTAAGAGACATAACTTACCAGAGATTAACATTTTAAATGATGATGCTACAATCAATAATCTTGGCGGCAAGTATGCCGGTATGGACAGATATGAAGCAAGAAAGGCTATGGTTGATGACCTTGACGCACTTGACCTTTTAGTAAGAGTTGAAGACCATATACATAATGTTGGTACTCATGACAGATGTAAGACAACTGTTGAGCCAATGATTAAGC
Source organism: Desulfovibrio piger (assembly GCA_963590775.1). Classification (GTDB taxonomy): domain Bacteria; phylum Bacillota; class Clostridia; order Lachnospirales; family Lachnospiraceae; genus Lachnospira. The sequence goes on along the minus strand of CAVAPS010000017.1, from coordinate 7,412 downwards.
AGCAGTGGTTCGTTAAGATGGATGAGCTTATAAAGCCAGCTGTTGAAGGCGTTAAGAATGGTGATATTGAGCTTATTCCAGCGTCTATGGATAAGACATATTACAACTGGACAGATAATATCAGAGACTGGTGTGTTTCAAGACAGCTCTGGTGGGGACACAGAATTCCTGCATATTACTGCAAGGATTGTGGTGAGATGACAGTTTCAAGAGAGTCTGTATGCACATGTCCTAAGTGTGGAAGCACTAATGTAGAGCAGGATCCTGATACACTTGATACATGGTTCTCATCAGCATTATGGCCGTTCTCAACACTTGGCTGGCCGGATAAGACTCCTGAGCTTGATTACTTCTATCCTACAGATGTGCTTGTAACAGGATATGATATTATATTCTTCTGGGTAATCAGAATGATATTCTCAGGATATGAGCATATGGGTAAGAAGCCATTTGGCAAGGTATTATTTCATGGTCTTGTAAGAGATGACCAGGGAAGAAAGATGAGTAAGTCATTAGGAAATGGTATTGATCCGCTTGAGGTTATCGATAAATATGGTGCAGATGCATTAAGATATACTCTTATCACTGGAAATGCACCTGGTAACGATATGCGTTTCTACTGGTCAAGAGTTGAGGCAAGCCGTAACTTTGCCAATAAGGTATGGAATGCTTCAAGATTTATTATGATGAATGATCCTGACAATAAGATTAAGGTTACAGATGAAAGACCTGCTAATTTAACAGATGCTGATAAGTGGATTCTTTCTAAGATGAACGGACTTATCAGGGAAGTTACAGATAATATGGAGAAGTACGAACTTGGTATTGCTGTTGCCAAGCTTAATGACTTTATCTGGGAAGAATTCTGTGACTGGTATATTGAGATGGTTAAGCCAAGACTTTACAATGATGCAGATGATACTAAGAGTGCAGCAATCTGGACATTAAAGACAGTTCTTATTGATGCTCTTAAGTTACTTCATCCATATATGCCATTCATTACAGAAGAAATCTTCTGTAATATTCAGGATGAAGAGGAATCAATTATGATTTCTTCATGGCCTGTATATGATGAAGCTAATAACTTCGTAGCAGAGGAAAAGGCTATTGAGACAATCAAAGAGGCTGTCCGCAATATAAGAAATCTTCGTGCAGACATGAATGCTGCTCCTAGCCGTAAGGCACTTGTATATGTTGTTTCAGCAAGTGATGAGGTTAAGAACATATTCAATAATTCACTTGGATTCTTCGGAACACTCGCATACGCAAGTGATGTCAAGGTTCAGTCAGATAAGGCTGGAATACCAGATGATGCTGTTTCAACAGTTATACTTGATGCTGTTATCTATATTCCTTTTGCAGAGCTTGTTGATATCGACAAGGAAATAGAGAGACTTAAGAAAGAGGAAGGCAGATTACAGGGCGAAATCAAGAGATGTAACGGAATGCTTAACAATGAGAAATTCACATCAAAAGCACCTCAGGCAAAGATTGACGAGGAGAAGGCTAAGCTGGTAAAATATACACAGATGCTGGAACAGGTAACTGAGCGTCTTGCAACACTTTCTAAGTAGTTTTCAGGATAAGGAGAATAATTATGGCAGAAGTAATGAGAGCAATTCCTTTTACACAGTTTTCTATGGAGATGAGAAGTGGTAAGATAATCGATATAGATGACGGTTTTACAGATCTTCTTGGATACTCAGAAGATGATTTTCAGGCAGGAATTGTATTTAAGCAGTTCGTACCAAGCGTTGAGTATGAGGAAGTAATAACAGAATTAAGAGAAAAGTTCATAGATAAGAGATATGTAAGCTATGTTCAGGAGTTCGTTGCTAAAGATGGCAAGCCTTTTAAGGTAGTTGCATTCTACAAGATTGAGAACAAGCTCTTAGCAGGACACAGAGTAATAAAGGTTAGTGCAGCCGTAATTGAATAAGCACATATAAAGAATAATAAAACCTCCACTGGTTCATAATAAGACTTATGAATGGTGGAGGTTTTTTTATGTTGGAAGACGGAATAAAGAAAAAGGTGACAGCAAGATTACTGGCTCTGGTGGTTATTATAAGCATGATAGCATCTCTGACAGGCTGTGATGAGCATAAAGAGCAGGAAAGCGGCGTGACACTTGTTTATGAAGAACATATAATGAAAGGTGGCTTTCAGAAAAGTGACTTTTTTGTGACCTTTATTGTAAATATAGACCTTGTCTGATATAATTTTAATGTTTGACAGAAAGAACATATATTGAAAGAGAGGGCAAATTGAAAGACGGATATATAAGAGCAGCAGCCATGACTCCGAAGATTAAAGTGGCTGACTGCGAGTATAATATAGAGAATATTAAGACACTTATGAGTGAAGCTCATAAGAAAGATACTGCGATAGCTGTTTTTCCGGAAATGTGTATAACAGGTTATACATGTAATGATCTGTTCTTACATGACAGACTGTTAGATGCAGCATTGGAAGGTCTTGTTACATTAAAGCATTTTTCAGAAACTGTGAAGGGAATGATAAGCTTTGTAGGACTTCCATATGAGATGAATGGGAAGCTTTATAATGTTGTTGCAAGTATTATGAATGGACAGATACTTGGAATGGTACCAAAGATATATCTTCCTAATTACGGAGAATTCTATGAAAGAAGACAGTTTACACCTGGATTTAATGAATGTGTATATGTAGATGTTGATGGTGAGGAGGTTCCTTTTGGAAGTGAATTATTATTTACATTTGACAATAACAGAAAGGTTAAGATCGGTGTTGAAATATGTGAGGATTTGTGGACACCACAGCCTCCAAGCATAAAGCATGCAATGAATGGTGCAACAATTATTGTTAATGCGTCTGCAAGCAATGAGACAATCGGCAAAGACACTTACAGAAAGCAGCTTGTTTCAGGACAGTCTGCACGACTTGTATGCGGATATATATATTCAGGTGCAGGTGGTGGAGAATCTACTCAGGATATAGTGTTCTCAGCACATAATCTCATATGTGAGAATGGTACAGTTCTTGCTGAGGCACACAAGTTTGCGGATGAGTCAGTATATGCTGATATTGATGTAGAGAGAATATGCTCTGAACGAAGAAGAATGACAACTTATGCAGTTGACGGGAACAGCACATACACAGAAACACAGGTGCAGGGACTTATCAATAAAGAGTTAGAGCTTATTAGATATTTTGATAAAGCTCCTTTCGTACCTTCTGATAAGAAGGAAAGAGACTCAAGATGTGAGGAGATTCTTAATATCCAGTCATATGGACTTAAGAAGAGACTTGAGCATACGAACTGTAAGAATGCAGTAATCGGAATATCAGGCGGTCTTGATTCTACACTGGCACTTCTTGTGACTGTAAGGGCATTTGACCTGTGTGGTTTTGACAGAAGCGGAATACACTGTATTACAATGCCTTGCTTTGGTACAACAGACAGAACATATAATAACGCTGTCAAACTTACTAAGCAGCTTGGCTGTTCACTCAGGGAAATCAATATCATGAAGGCTGTAAGACAGCATTTTGAAGATATCGGACATGATGAGAATGTTCATAATGTAACTTATGAGAATGGACAGGCAAGAGAAAGAACACAGATACTTATGGATATAGCCAACCAGACTAACGGAATGGTAATAGGAACCGGTGATATGTCAGAGCTTGCATTGGGCTGGGCAACATATAACGGAGACCATATGTCCATGTATGGCGTTAATGCATCAGTACCTAAGACACTGGTAAGACATCTGGTACAGTTCTATGCAGATACATGCGGTAATGAAGAGCAGTCAGCAGTACTTAATGATGTACTTGATACTCCGGTAAGCCCTGAACTTCTTCCACCAAAGGAAGACGGTACTATTGCGCAGAAGACAGAAGATCTGGTAGGACCATATGAACTGCACGATTTCTTTATGTATCATATGTTAAGATTCGGTGCAGAACCAGAGAAGATATTCAGAATTGCAAAGTATGCATTTGCAGGAGAATATGATGATAAGACTATCTATAAGTGGTTAAGAACATTCACATGGAGATTCTTCGCACAGCAGTTTAAGCGTTCATGTCTGCCTGACGGACCTAAGGTCGGTTCAGTTGCAGTATCGCCAAGAGGTGATTTAAGAATGCCAAGTGATGCAAGTTCACATGAATGGATGAAGCAGTTAGACAGAATTAAAGAAATTAACGGATATGAATAGGGAGGACATTATGGCAAACAATAATGCAGCGTCAGAGAAGGTTGTTACTAAATACGACCGTAAGATGCAGAAAAGAAAAGAAGAAGAAAGAAAAGAAGCTAAGAGAAGATTTATTACTAAATGGGTGTGTATCGCAATTGCAGCAGGAATAATACTTGGATGCGGTACAGCAGCAGGACTTAAGCTTAACAGTATTTACAATAATTATATTAAGGTTAATGATGATAAGATAAGTCAGATTGAGTTCGATTTCTATTATGGAATTGCCAAGAGCAACAATCTTAATACAACTTTATATGGTTCAATGACTTATGGTGATTATTACACATCTTATATGGGTTATAAGACAAGCCAGTCAGATAAGAGTCAGGAATATTCAACAGATTATACATGGTATGATTTCTTTGCCAACTCTGCAGTATCAACTATTAAAGAGACTAAGGCTTTATTAGAGGATGCAGATACCAACGGATTTACATATGACAGTGCAGATGCAGATTATGATGAGTTTATAGGCAAGATTAAGGATGCAGCCAGTGAGGCAGATACATCATATTCAGATTACCTTAAGCAGATATTCGGTAAGAGAGCTACAGAAAAGAGAGTTAAGGAGTTCTTAAAGGATTATCTTAAGAGTACAGCATATCAGGAGCATTTAACAGAAACTCTTGCTGCAACAGATTCTGAGGTAAGTGCATATTATGAGGACAATAAGGATACATACGATAAATTCGAGTACAGAATCTTTACAGTAAAAGCTGACAGTTCTGATTCAGACGATATGGATGTAGCTAAGAATAAAGCCAATGCATTTGCAGCAGGTGTAAGTACAGAATTAGATTTCATCAGCCAGTGCAGAGTATATGCAGAAGCAGGTGATGAGACATATGCTGATGATGAGGCATCATTAGTTTCTGAGACTAAGAAGAGCAATGTTGAAGAAGCATGTGCAGACTGGATTGCTTCTTCAGACAGAAAAGAAGGCGACCTTACAGTTATTGAGGATGATGATAATTCATGCTTCTATATTGTATATTACATAAGCAGATCATATGATGGTTTAGATGATGATACAATTAAGTCAACACTTTTTAACCAGAAGTATTCAGAGTATATCAATAAGTATACAGATGAGTATACAGTTGATGTTGAAAAGAGATTTACTTACAGATAATATTGGAGGGTATGTTCATGTTAAATCTTAGCAATTATCAGTGTATTATATTCGATCTGGATGGAACGATACTTGATTCTACGCAGGTATGGGCTAAGGTTGACATGGATTTTCTTGGAAAAAGAGGAATTCCTGTTACTAAAGAATACATGCAGGAAATCAAGACACACACATTCGAATCAGGTTCAATATACACGAAACAGAAATATAACCTTCCGGAATCAACAGATGAGATAATGAAGGAATGGTTTGATGCGGCTCTTGAAGCGTATACTGATAAAGTTATATTGAAGCCGTATGTGAAAGAATTTATTGAAAAAATGCATAACAGCGGTCTTAAGATTGTTTCAGCAACGTCATCAGACAGGGCACTTTTTGAGCCGTGTTTAAGACGTAACGGAATATATGATTACTTTGATGCATTTACACAGACCAATGAGGTAGAGAGGGGGAAGAAATTCCCTGATGTATATATCAAGGCAGCTGGCAAAGTCGGATGTAATATAGAGGACTGTATTGTGTTTGAAGATGTTCTTTCGGCAGCAATGGGTGCTAAAAGCGGCGGATTCACAGTTGCTGCGATATATGATGAGGCATCTGCGGATGACTGGAACACGATATGTGATGTGGCAGATTATAATATTATGAATTACAGCGAACTAATGAGATAATGGAGCAGATATGACTAAGAAGTATATATTGTTTGATCTGGATGGAACACTTACAGATTCAAGCGAAGGAATTACTAAGAGTGTGCAGCATGCATTGAATAAGCTTGGAATTAAAGAGAATGACCAGGCTATGTTAAGAAGATTTATCGGACCGCCACTTGATGAGAGTTTTGAAAAGTTTTATGGCCTTGATAAAGAAACTGCACTTAAGGCAGTAGATTATTACCGTGAGAGATATTCTGATACAGGTATATATGAGAATGTATTATTTGACGGAATAGACAAGCTGCTTGCAGCCTTAAAGAATGACGGATATATTGTTGCACTTGCAACATGTAAGCCGGAGATATATGTTCCAAGAATACTGAAGCATTTTAATATAGACGGATATTTCGATGCTGAAGTAGGAAGTGAATTGGAAGGCGGAGAACGACGTCATAAGAATCAGGTTATTGACGAAGTATTCGTAAGACTTTCTGAAGCTGGATTAACAGGAACTGACGATATCATTATGGCTAAATCTAAGGCTATAATGATAGGCGACAGAAAGGATGATATACTAGGTGCTAAAGCTTCTGGAATTGAATCTATGGGAGTAAGATATGGTTTTGCAGAAGAACAGGAGCTTGAGATAGCAGGAGCAGATTATATTGTTGAAACTGTAGAGGATATAAGGGGAAAACTAAAGACATTATAATCAATCCAAAGATTAATCATTAATATACGGGAGGAAAACATAATGAAAAAATTCATTCACGAATTCAAAGAATTTGCTCTGAAAGGAAATGTTATGAACCTGGCTGTCGGTGTTATTATCGGTGCTGCATTCCAGAGTATTGTAACAGCACTTACAAGCAGCTTTATTAATCCACTTATTGCCGTAGTTACTGGTGGTACTAACGGTGAAGGAGTTACTGTTGGTGGTACATTTACAATAAGAGGAGTTGTGTTTGATTATGGTGCATTCATAACAGCAGTTATTAATTTCCTTATTATGGCATTCGTTCTGTTTCTTTTGGTTAAAGCAATGAACAAGATGATGAGCATAGGTAAGAAGAAGGAAGAGACGTCCCCAACTACTAAGGATTGTCCATACTGCTTTAGTAAGATATCTATTAAAGCGACAAGATGTCCATTCTGTACAACTGAATTAGTAGAGAAGAAATAAAATAAAACCATATATGCAGGTCTCCCAACTGCATATATGGCTTTATTTATGTTTTTCATAAATGGATGTATCCCAAAACCTGTGTTCACGTCCTATTCACAGGATTGCAATTAAAGTACCATTATATATTACTTTTCTAAAACTTCCCATACCTAAAATGGGCTTCGCACCTTGAAAATTCAATATTTCAG
>CAVAPS010000016.1:0-52324 GCA_963590775.1 Desulfovibrio piger | reverse complement strand
AGCTTTCTGGGAACACACCTGCATAGCAGGTGGTTTATTTTTATTGCCGATACAACAAAAGCCTGCAACAACTCACACGCTGTCACAGGCTCATCATTCGTATTAATCAAGTTCTGGCAGATAAGCAGACGCTGCTATCGCAAGTGCGCCATGTCCGATGTGGCATGAAACTGAAAGCGAAAGAGGATCCATATGAAAATCAAACTGTGGGAAAGTCTCTTTAACTAACGCAGCCCATTCTTCTGCTTCTTCAGGATTGCCTGAATAAGCAACCTCCATGTGCATCTTTCCGTCCTTTGCAAATTCTGCAAATCTTGTATCTAAATCATCCTGCATTGCCTTAAGCATAATCTTCTTCGCAGAAGCCTTACCTCTCGCCTTAGCAAATGCATCTAACTTCTCACCCTGAATCTGAAGAATAGGATTAAGCTTAAGCACTGTTCCAATTGCTGCTGCCGCAGGAGTTATTCTTCCGCCCTTCTTTAAGTACTTAAGAGTATCAAGTGTAATATATATGCTTGATTCCATCTTATGCTTTTCAAGAATCTCCTTAATCTCTGCCGCAGACTTGCCTCTGCGTGCAAGCTCCTTCGCATCAAGAACAGACTGTCTCATAGTTACAGAAATTCTCTGGTTATTGACAACCTGAACCTTTCCATCATAATCATCAGCCACCATAGTAGCTGTCTGGCATGTTCCGCTGAGACCGCTTGACATAGGAATATATACAAGCTCATCATATTCCTTAAGAAGCTCATCAAATGCATCCTGCATCTCACCAATGGAAGGCTGCGAAGTAGATATATCAGCATCCTGCTTTAACTTCTCGTAGAACTCCTCCTGTGTAAGATTAATATCTTCAAAATACTGCTCTCCATCTATAAAGAACGGCATTGGTATAACTTTCACTCCAAGATCCTTAGACTGAGCCTGTGTAATTCCGCTGTTACTATCTGTAAGTATGGCAACTTTACTCATGTAAATCCTCCCAAAAACCTATTGCTGGTAAATCAATTATTTTGTTATACTTTCGTATATACCTTTATATAGTAAGGCATTTTGACACTTTTGTAAACAAATGTTTCTTATTTCAAAGTAATATTTTTATAAACCTCCGGGGAGAACAACCTATGAAATATATTGAGATTGACTATTTAGACAGCATTCTTATGAATGCTCTTGAAGAACTTATTGACAAATGTGATGGCTATGAGCCTTATTACAGCGAATCCCATAACGACAGCTTTATCCAGTGTGCACTTATTGATGAAAATGCGGATTCACCTGTAATGTATGGTTTCGCTGGACTGCTTATTAATAATGAATGTGGGTATGTTGAAGTTTCAGGTCTTGTAGCACCTGATTTCCGCCATATGGGACATTTCCGTAATATGTTATCAATCTGTTGCAATATACTTAAAAACAGCCCTGCGGGCGATTTAGAGCTTATTGCGCCAGTAAGCGGTGATCTGCTTAACAGCTCTTTATGCGGTGATGTGTGTTTCTATGAATATCTGTACCGTCTTGATAAAGCACATTTTAACCCAGAATCAATACAGGCTACAGAACCTGACAATGCAGAATATTATCTTGAGGGCGAGGATTATCTTATGTACCTGCCGGAATATGAAGAACCTGCAGCACTTCTTTATCTTGATGCACAGAATACATTTGTAAATGTATACCGCGTATTCGTTGACGAAAACCTACGCGGAAAAGGCATCGGCACATGCCTTATGAAGCATTTTCTCAAAGACTATTTTAACATTGCCTCACTTCCGCTCGTTCTTAATGTGACAAGCAGCAACAAGGCAGCTGTCGCATTATATAAAAAATGCGGCTTTACCGAAGCAAGCCGCATTGAATATCATTATATTAACTGTACTGACAGCTAATTCTTAGCTGCAATAACATCTCTCATATCGTACATTCCTGCCGGCTTTCCTGCAAGGAACTTGGCAGCCTCAACTGCTCCCTTTGCAAATACAGCCTTAGAATGTGCGGTATGCTTGAACTCTATAACCTCGTCTTCTCCAGCGAAGATTACTTCGTGTTCTCCAACGATAGTTCCGCCTCTTACAGCACTGATTCCTATTTCCTTAGGATCACGCTTCTGTCTTAACTGGCTTCTGTCGTATCTGTAGAAATAATCATCATCAAGCACTTCCTTCATTGAATCTGCAAGTGCAAGAGCTGTTCCGCTTGGTGCATCAAGCTTCTGATTGTGATGCTTCTCAACTATCTCGATATCAAAGCCTGCTGAAGCAAATACCTTTGCAGCGTCCTGTAAAAGCTTGAATAAAGTATTGATTCCAAGTGACATGTTAGCTGAACGTAATATCGCAACGCTCTCAGAAGCTTCATTAATTGATGCAATCTGTTCTTCACTTAAACCAGTAGTACATATTACAGCCGGAATCTTAGTCTTCTTAATATAATCAACAAGTGTATCCTCTGCCTTAGCTGATGCGAAATCAATGATAACATCAGCTTCAACATTGCACTCTTCTAATGAAGCAAATACCGGATATGTGTTATGTCCGTCATCACGGAGGTCAATTCCTGCTACAATCTCTGCATTAGCATCATTGGCAGCTATTCCTGTAATGACCTGTCCCATATGGCCGTTGCAGCCATGCATAATTATTCTTGTCATGTTCATTCTCCTGTCAATTAAAGTATTCCGTAGTTAACCATTGCTTTCTTTAATCTCTCAAGGTTAGCTTCTTCCATCTCGCATAATGGGCTTCTGAGTGGTCCCATATCCCATCCCATAAGGTTAAGTGCATGCTTAACAGGAATTGGATTGACCTCACAGAATAATGCATCTACAAGCTCTAATGCCTTGAACTGTAACTGTGCTGACTTGGCAACATCTCCTGCTGCAAATGTAGCACAGATATCATGTGTCTGCTTAGGAGCAACATTAGATAATACTGAGATTACACCCTTAGCTCCGATTGACATAAGAGGAACGATAAGTCCGTCTTCACCTGAGTACATATCAAGTCTTCCCTCAGCTAAAGCCATTGTCTTAGTCTCCTGCGCAAGATTACCTGTTGCAGCCTTGATAGCAACGATATTATCAACATCCTTGGCAAGCTTAGCTGCTGTCTCTGGCTGGATATTGCATCCTGTTCTTCCAGGAACATTATACATAATGATAGGAAGGTCTACTGACTTTGCAACTGCTGTGTAGTGCTGGATAAGACCCTTCTGTGTTGCTTTATTGTAATATGGTGTAACTACGAGACATCCGTCAACACCTGCCTTCTGTGCTTCCTGTGAAAGCCATATAGCTGTTTCTGTGCAGTTAGAGCCTGTTCCTGCAATAACCGGAACTCTCTTCTTTACATAATCAGCTGCAAATCTGATTGTTTCTACATGCTCCTCATGTGTAAGTGTTGATGCCTCTCCTGTTGTTCCACAGATAATAATTGCATCTGTTGAGTTATTAATCTGGTAATCAAGGAAATCTCCAAGCTTATCATAATTAACTTCTCCATTAGCTTTCATTGGTGTAATAATCGCTACACCGGCTCCGGTAAATACTGACATACCATCCTTCTTTCCGCTGTTAACAGCTATTATTATGTACATGATTTCTGTCTGTTCTCATCGATTTTACACGGATAACATAGAAGAGCCAATCTGCTCAAACAGACCGGCTCTTAAAGAAATCATAGTAATAGTCCTTTAAGTAGCTCTCCATCTATCCGATGACAGTCGTAAAACTATTAATCCTACGCCCAGTAAGACTGCTCCGGAAACAATCCTCTTCGGCACTTTCCCCTTTTATTATCCTTCATATGCCTTCCGGGACATCGGGATAATTACTCTTGAATCGTGCGACCTCTACCTGCTGCAGGGGAAACCCTTACAGTTAATGTGACTATATCACTCTGATAATGTTATGTCAATACAATTATAAATAAGAATAATCTGAATTATTACTCTTCATCTTCAACAAGATCAATCTTGCTTACGGATACTTCGTAAGCTACTCGTCTCTCGACCTCATCTTCGCCTATCTTCTTAGTGTACTCTCTGCTCTGTACACGACCGCTTACCTGAAGATGAGAACCGACCTCAAGACCACCTGCAAATCTTGCATTTCTTCCCCATGCAATGCATGGAATATAATCTGACTTGCCATATGGTCTGTTAACTGCAACTAATACATCTGCAATCTCTCTTCCCAATGGAGTCTTTCTATAAATAGGTGGTTTACATACGAAGCCGTCAAGGAATATCTGGTTAGACTTAGACTGCTCTTCTGGCATCTCATCTTCTTCTAAGAATCTTAATTCTCTTACAAATATTGAGAGCACCAGCTTATTCTTGGTTCCTTCATGTCTGTTATAAGAACGGAACTGTCCAGCTACTTCAATCTTCATTCCTCTATAATCTTTAGTTACATCAATAAGTCTCTCAGATATCATAAGTGGTATAACATCCACCATATCACTTAATCTGTTCACTGACACATTAGCAATATAGAAGCCCTCTCCAAAAACTTCATGGCTGAAAGTGAACTCTGAGACAATCTCACCAATGATACACACTCTGTTGTTTTCAATTACTTTATCAAGCATTATGTATTTCTCCCTTCTTTGCCACCTTTTTATGTGTTATGGCATGTGCTTTGTTTTCTCTAATATGTATATGATATCGTTTTCGCAAATATTACAAAAACTTTTTGAATAATTTGTGTTCAAAAAATGAAAAAATTTTTATATATTTAGTATTGTTTTTTAAGAATATTGTGATAGAATATAAAAGTTGCTAATCATAGAAGATATTTTGAATTAAATCAGGAAGGATACTATTAATGAAAACAAAGCGTGAAGACATTCGTAATATTGCAATTATTGCCCACGTTGATCATGGTAAGACAACCCTTGTTGATGAGCTGTTAAAGCAGAGCGGAACTTTCAGAGCTAATCAGGAAGTTGCTGAACGAGTTATGGATTCCAATGATATCGAAAGAGAAAGAGGAATCACTATTCTTTCTAAGAACACAGCTATCACATACAAGGATACTAAGATTAACATTATTGATACTCCTGGCCATGCCGATTTCGGTGGTGAGGTTGAGCGAGTACTTAAGATGGTTAACGGCGTTGTTCTTGTTGTTGACGCATTTGAAGGTGTTATGCCTCAGACTAAGTTCGTATTACAGAAAGCCCTTGATATGAATCTTTCTGTTATAGTATGTATTAACAAGATAGACAGACCAGAAGCAAGACCAGAAGAAGTTATCGATGAGATTCTTGAGCTTTTCATTGACCTTGATGCCAATGAAGAACAGCTCGACTGTCCATTCATCTTTGCTTCAGCTAAGTCAGGTTATGCTATGGCTGATCTTAATGATGAGAAGAAAGACATGCAGCCACTCTTTGACTGTATCGTCAATAACATTCCTGCACCAGAGGGTGACCCTGATGCAGATACACAGATGCTTATCTCTACTATTGACTACAACGAATTCGTTGGTAGAATTGGTGTAGGTAAAATTGATAACGGAAGCCTTAAGGTTAATCAGGAGGTTATGATTGTTAACCACCATGACCCAAGCGTTAAGAAGCGTGTAAGAATTACTAAGCTTTATACATTTAACGGACTTAATAAAGTAGAAGTTAATGAAGCTGGAATCGGTGAAATCGTTGCTGTATCAGGTATTGCTGATATTCATATCGGTGATACAATCTGTTCACTTAACAACCCTGTTGCCATTCCTTTCCAGAAGATTTCAGAGCCTACTCTTTCTATGGACTTCATGGTTAATGACAGCCCTCTTGCAGGTAAAGAAGGTAAATTCGTTACTTCAAGACATTTAAGAGACAGACTTTTCAAGGAACTTAATACAGATGTAAGTTTAAGAGTTGAAGAAACACCAGGCGTTGAGAACTCATTTAAGGTTTCAGGACGTGGTGAGCTTCATCTTTCAGTTCTTATTGAGAACATGAGAAGAGAAGGTTATGAATTTGCTGTAAGTAAGGCAGAGGTACTCTATCACACAGATGAGAGAGGCAAGAAGCTTGAGCCTATGGAGCTTGCTTATATTGATGTTCCAGAAGAATTCTCAGGCTCTGTAATCCAGAAGCTAAGTCAGAGAAAAGGGGAGCTTCTTGGTATGACACCAATCAATGGCGGCTACACAAGACTTCAGTTCTCTATCCCTTCAAGAGGTCTTATCGGATACAGAGGTGAATTCCTTACTGATACTAAAGGTAATGGTATTATCAATTCTTCTTTTGAAGGATATGAAGAATACAAGGGAGATATTTCTTACAGAAAGAATGGTTCTCTTATCGCTTACGAAAGCGGCGAAGCTATCACTTATGGTCTTTTCAATGCACAGGAGAGAGGTACTCTCTTCATCGGACCTGGTGAGAAGGTATATGCCGGAATGATCGTTGGCGAGAATCCTCGTACTGAGGATATTGAGGTTAATGTATGCAAGACAAAGCATCTTACCAACACTCGTTCTTCAAGTGCTGATGAGGCTCTCCGTCTTGTTCCGCCTAAAATTCTTAGCTTGGAGCAGGCACTGGATTATATCGACACAGACGAATTACTTGAAGTAACACCTAAAAGTCTTAGAATCCGTAAGAAGATTCTTGACCACACAGCAAGATACAGAGCTAACAAGAAGTAATTATTTAAGGAGGTTTCAATTATGGATAGCGATTTAGGAGCTAAAGTTAAGAAGTTAAGAATTGCACACGGTCTTACACAGGAAGACGTTGCTAAAGCATTAGAGGTTACACCTGGTTACATAAGTAACGTAGAAAACGGTCGTAATCTTATGACATTAAGAATGCTTTCATACTATGCAGAGCTTACAGGAGTATCTCTTGATTACCTTGCAGGAAGCGTTGATAAATCATACCAGAATACAGCTCTTGACAACGAAATCATGCAGATTGTCCAGAAGTTAGATGTTGATTCTAAGGAGAAGCTTATCTCTACACTTAGAATCTGGTTCGCTGAGAATAAGTAATTATACATTTTCATAGCTTTCAGCCATGCCCGCCATGGCACAACAAAGGCGACAAGAAATTTTCCTGCCGCCTTTTAATTCTTTTAATTAACTCTGAATTGATTTCATCTGGTAAAATTCTCCCTTAAAAGCCATAAGCTCATCATAAGTTCCATATTCTACACAATGTCCATCTGCTATTACTGCTATTCTGTCAGCGCCCTTTATAGTTGATAATCTGTGTGCAACTATAAATGTTGTTCTATCTTTTGTCAGGTTATTAAGTGCTTCCTGAATAAGCTTCTCAGATATACTGTCTAATGCCGATGTTGCCTCATCAAGTACAATTACCTTAGGATTTCTCATAAGTGCCCTTGCGATTGATACACGCTGTCTCTGTCCGCCTGAAAGCTTTCCTCCATGCTCTCCGACAACTGTGTCCAATCCATCCGGAAGTGAATCTACCAGTTCCCTTAAATTAGCCGCATCAACCACTTTGTTAAGAGTATCCTCATCAACATCATCTATTCCATATGTAATATTATCTCTTATCGTTCCTGAGAACAGTATTGATGTCTGCGGTACAACCGCCAGATGCTTTCTATAGCTTCTAAGATCAATATCTCTCATATCATGTCCGTCAATCGTAACAACTCCGTCTGTGGCGAAATTAAAGCCTATAACAAGGTTAAGAATCGTTGATTTGCCGGCTCCTGATTCTCCGACAAGTGCAATTGTCTCTCCCTTATCCACATGAAGATTAAGCTCATGAAGTACCGGTTTATCTGTATTATTGTAAGCGAACTTAACATTTGTAAAATCAAACTCGCCATCTACATTATCAAGTTCTTCTTTTCCGTCATTACATTCAATATCATCTTCAAGAAGTACCTCGCCTATAGAGTTAACCGACTCAACACCCTTGGCAATTACCGGTATAAGTGACATAAGTGATGATACCTGACTTACTATTGTTGCAAAATAACTCTGGTAAAGTGTAATATCCCCTGGACCAACAGTTCCCTTTAAAGCAAGAAATCCTGTAAATCCAAGACACACAACCTGAAATATCTGGAATATTGCCCATCCAACTGATCCAAATAACGCCTGAATAACATCCAGCTTATATCCTTTCTCTGCAACCGCAAAAAGCTGTCCGCTCATCTTGGTTACTTCCTCCTCCTCAAGTGCATGTGCCCTTGTAACCGGAATAAGCTCAACCATCTCCATAACTCTTGCTGATGTCTCTTCCATCTCCTTACGAAACTCAGTATTTCTCTTCTTCATAATGTTTCTGAAAAATACCATTGTTGCTGCCGCAAGTGGTGTTGTGAGCAGAAAGAACAAGAATACTATAAGACTTTTTGAAACTGTAACAAAAAGTGCGACACCAATATTAAGTGCAATATTAAGTATGCTTAGAAACATCTGTGTAGAAAGCGTCTCCACGGCCTCTACATCTCGCATTATCTTAGATTGCAGCCTTCCTGACTGTGTCTCTTTATGATATGAGATTGAAAGCTGCTGAAGCTTTCTTACAAGGGCTTTTCTAAGTCCTGTTTCTGCATATCTCGTTGCCAATGATTTATATCGTGTATACAGATAATTCATAGGAACATTAAGAACAACCAGTCCAACCATAATTATTGCCTGAATGATTATATTCTGTACTGTGTCCGGTGAACCACTCGTAATATCATTGATAATATTAGCCGTAACAATAGGCAGAACCCATACAGGAGCATGCTTTATAAAGAAGAATAACACAGCAAGAAAGAACTTGTTATAATTCCCTTTATAAAGCCCTATAAGTATCTTTAACGGATGCCCCTTATGTCTTCTGTAGCACTCAATGAACCAGTTTTCAACATCAATTCCTTTTGGTGCATGTAAATTCATCATTATCCCTCATATTTCCTGTATTCAGAACTAGTCTCTCTCAATCTTATCAACATTGTCTGCAACGATTGCCTCGCCTTCACAGCCTTCAATGTTGACATTCTTTAATATAAGTTTCTCTACGTTACTTACGATAAGTCCCTGTCTGCTTGCTTCATCACAGCCAAGCATCATTGCTGCCACACCAGCCTTTGCATCCTCAGCGTAACTGAAGTTGATATTCTCAAATGTAAGCTTCTCAACTTTGCTCTCTGGCAGTCCGAATATATATGCACCTGCAACATGGCAGTTCTTGGCATTAATATCCTTAAATGTAAGGCTCTTGATAGATGGAGTTCTGTCATCTACAGGAAGCGGCTTTCTTGAGCCAACATATTCTGTCTTTCCATCAGGATCACAGAAATAGAAGCTGTTAACAACGAAAGGTGTCATTACATTATCCATATCGATATTCTCAAATGAAATGTCATCAAGTACAGATAATTTACCACGGCCTCTTCTTGTCTTAACTCTTAAGCCTCTGTCTGTATTCATGAACATACAGTCTCTAACGTGAACATCTTTAACTCCGGCTGCAATCTCACTTCCTACTGTTACTGCACCATGTCCATCTCTCATGCAGCACTGGCGTACTGTCATATCCTCCGTAGGAGTCTTTTCCTTCTGAGCCATATATATCTTGCCTGATTTGATTGCTATACAGTCATCACCAACTGATATGTATGTTCCAAGTACAAGAACATCCTTGCAACTCTCCGGATCAAGTCCATCTGTATTATGTGAGTTGGCAGGATTAAGAATCTTAACATCAATAAACTTGAGATGGTTACTAAAATATGGATGGATTGTCCATGATGGTGAATTCTGTACTGTAATTCCATGCATAGTAACATTGTTACAGCTATTAATGAAGAATAATCTTGGTCTCCATGCAATATTTCTTATTTTGCAGTTCTTCCACCAGTTATCATGTGTTGTACAGCCATCAATTGTACCTTCACCTGTAATTGTTACATTAGAACAGTTGATTCCACATACAATCGCTGAGAACATATCAAGTGGATTGCCTTCCCATGTACCAAGATTGTAATAATTTGTCTCATCATATGTCTCAATCTGTCCCGGTAATATAGGGAACTTCTCTCTGTCTGTAAATGCTGAAAGCACTGCTCCCTTAGCAAGTTCAAGATTAAGATTATCCTTAAGAAAAATGCTTGATATCTTGTAAACTCCCTCTGGAACTAACACTCTTGAATCCTTAGGTGCCGCCATAATTGCACACTGGATAGCATTAGTATCATCATGCTCACCATCACCGTATGCACCAAATTCTCTTACATTAAGAGTTACATACTCATAATCTGTCTTGAATTCAACAGGACCGTATTCTTTTCCTGCATATACTGCAGTTACCTTGTATTCTGTATCAGGCTTAAGACCATAGATTGTTGTAACAATCTTATCAGTCTTTCCGTATTCTTCTCCATTAACGCAAAGAGTGTATTCTTCCTTAGAATAATACTTTCCACCGTCATCAAATTCCACTACTGCACTTCTTCCTGTTTTGATAACTAATTTTAACTCCATAATACACCTCCATTGCTGCGTCCGTAATCCTGATAATCTCTGTTTCTCATATATTCACTGTAAGCTGTTATATATGCCGCTGTATTAACTACGCTGCTCTTGTCTGCAACATGCTTATCAGTAGCCTTTCCAAAGATTTCTTCAGCCTTTGCTGCATATTTCTCAGTCTGTATAAGCTTCATGCGGCATCCTTTTAATACTGCATATGCATATATAAGCTTTACTGCCTCAGAATCTGTACTGTCAATAGTTTCGTTAAGAGCTGCAACTGCCGCTTTGTATATTTCTCTTATTCTTGCAAATATCTCATAAAGTGCCTGATCCATAACTTCAAGTGTATCAACTGCTCCTGCTGCAAATAAAGCAATTGCTCTTACAGCTTTCGTATCTCCATCATGAGCTACTTTGCTTACATCTTCAAAACAGTCAGCATACAACGCATTATACTGTGCAATTATGTCATTATAATGCTCCTTGCCTCCATCCTTAGTCTCATAATTCATATAGAAGCTTAATGCTTTAAAAGCTGTGCATATGCATTTACCAACTTCAGCTTCTGTAAAATAACCTGATTCTGTTCTTGGCTGTGTCTCTGTCTGCTTTGCAATATTAACAGCCACATCACCTTTTCCTACACTATAGCATGCATTACCATACATAAAATTAACAAGGTCATTCTCACCTATGTTGATATTATCATTTTTTACAAGCTTATCTAATTCAGCTGTAATAACATCCTTATATTCATTACTATACTCTGCTGCTTCAAGTTTTCCTAAAGCATTAAGAAGAAGTGCCTTATCAAATGCACCTGCTCCTTCAAGTCCGATTTCTTTTAATACATTATTAATGTATCCTTTAATTTCAAAACTCTTATCCAAGCCTTTTTCCTCCTAACCAACATTTGTTTCATTGTAACATGTTAAACAGTATTATTCTACTATTTGACTGGTAATACCGAATAAAAATACAGTTTTATTGCTGTACATTCTCATCACTACTCGCGCAAAAAAGGCGGATCCATATGGATCCGCCTCAGATAAATTCAAAATATTAACATTACTCCTTAACGGCACCTACATTAACACCCTGTACGAAGTACTTCTGACAGAATGGGTAGATGATCATGAAAGGAAGGATAGCTACGATAGTTGCTGCATTAGAAATTGTTGTTGGGTTAACAGCACCATCATTAGGAATATCACTATCAACAACCATACTTCTTAACTGAATCTGGAAGTTGTAGAGGTTGTTCTTATTAATATATAACTTGAAGTTTGTATAATCATTCCAGAAGCTTACTGCGAACATCAAACCAATTGATGCAAGAGCTGCCTTTGAAAGAGGAAGTACAATCTTGAAGAAGATACCCATCGGTGAGCATCCATCAATCTGAGCTGCTTCGAAAAGTGATTCAGGAATACCTTCGAAGAAGTTTCTCATAAGTACTAAGTTATATACGTTAATAGCCATTGGCAGAATAACTGCCCACAAAGTATTAATTAATCCTAACTGCTTGATAACAAGGAACTTAGGAATCATACCACCATCAAAAATCATTGTGAAGAGAAGCATGTAAGCGAAGAAGTTTCTTCCTGGCATCTCCCACTGGATTAATACATAACCACCAAGTGTAACAACTAAAAGTCCAACAAATGTACCTATAACAGTTGTTATAACTGAGATTAAGAATGGATGATAAAGGTTTGATCTTGTTACAATAGCACGATAACCGCCCCAAGAGAACTTCTGAGGAAGCCATGTGAAATTATATGATGAATATGCATCTAATGAAGTAACAATTACTCTGTAAATAGGAATCATAATTGCGCATGCAATGATAATGAATAAAATTGCATTAACAATTGGGAATACTTTGAATTTTTTCTTTTTCTTTTTATAAACTAGTGTCTGATTATCACTCATTATCTATTCCCTCCTATACAATTCCTCGTCCACGTACTTTCTTACTTGCCCAGTTACAACCGAGAACTAAGATCATACCAACGAAAGACTTAAATAAACCTACAGCAGTTGTATAACCATAATCCGAGTTACCACCACTGAATGTCTTAGTATATACATATGTCTGTAAAACCTGTGACTTAGCATATGTAATAGGTGACTGTAATACGAATACAGATTCGAAAAGGTTCATAACCTTAGCAAGGTTAAGAATGAATACTGTAATAATTGTATTAGCAAGAGCTGGTAATGTAATATATATCAGTCTCTTGAATCTGTTAGCACCATCAATCTGTGCTGCCTCATAAAGGTCTGGGCTGATACCTGACAATGTAGCCAAGAAGAGGATTGTTCCCCAACCTGTATCCTTCCAAACATTCATGACATAGAACATTCCACGCCAGTAGCTTGTACTGTTCATGAAATCGATAGGTGAATTAATAACACCCATATTTATAAGAATTGAGTTGACTGGAGCACTATCATATGGAGCCAGTAACATCTTAAATACTGAGGCAACAACTACCCACGACATGAAGTGAGGAAGGTAGATAATTGTCTGTACTGTCTTCTTGAAAATCATGTTAGTAATCTCATTAAGAAGAAGTGAGATAATAACTGCTGCGCCTGTATTTAAGAACAACTTAACTAATGACAAAATTAATGTGTTTCTGAATGCCTGCCAGAAATAGATATCGTTAGTAAACATTGTCTGGAAATGATACAGACCAATGTAGTATGGATTAGCGATAACATATTTTGTGAACGAATAACGAACACCAAGCATTGGCCAGTAGTTGAATAGTAAAATCATAACGAAAACTGGCACGAACATAAGGTAGAAACCTCTGTAATAATACATCTTATTAGTGAGGCTCTGATTTAATGAGTTAGAAAGATACTTAGCATCTACCTTAAGATCTTTCTTAAAAGGCTTAACAACATCAATAAAACAACCTACGATTGCTACAACAACACCAATTGCAAGAACTACAAAACCACATCCAATATGGTATGAGTTTCCATTATATCCATTGCTAAGAACATCAGTAAGGCTAACATTAACATACTTAAGTCCACCACCTGCTACCTTACCATTAACAAGTGTAAACTGTACTGCAAATACAGAAATAACTGTAAGAACAGCTGCTATTACTGTTGTAATAATAGAAAAAATTTCTTTTCTCGCTACAACGAGAATGATACCAACAACGATACATGCGATGAATAAATACCATAATACTGGCATACTGATATTCATGTAACTGAAAGCATATGCTATAGGATATACACCTTCTTTAATCTTCTCTCCTGACTGAACAAGAGGTAAAAGACTGGCAATGAGCATGATAATGAGTCCGATGATGGCCATCAATTTAATATTTCCTTTTGGCTTTCCTACTGCTGTTCCGCACTTAGGGCATATTTTAGCTTTCTTAGGAAGCTCTGTGTTACAAGATGGACACTGCATTTTTTTACCTTCTTTCCTAATTATTATCGTATGCCTATTAAATAAATTCCATAAGCAAATCCTTTTGTCCAATACAAACGGCGCGGATTTCTCTGCGCCGCTGTAATGACACCAGATGTACAAGACATCTAATAATTATTGTTTAAATTACTTGTTCTTAATTGTTTCGTTTAATGATTCAATAACTGCATCACACTTAGCACCAACCTGCTTCTTGTAATCAGCCATAGCTTCATCATATGTCTTCTCACCAAGAACTATCTGTGAAACAACTTCAAGTCTCTTAGTATTGATATCAGAGATATTGTTGCTAAGTACTTCTGTATTCCAAAGTGGAGTCTCAAGTTTGCTGTTAGCATTGAACATTGCATAGTTCTCTGTGATGATTGGATCAACACTCTGGTTACCTGGGTCTGTGTTATCACCAAATGTAGCGATAGCTAAGCTCTTATCAATGTGGTTCTTAGACATAAGCTTTGTATTATCTTCAGGTGTTGTAAGGAAATGGAATACACCTTCTTCATATGTCTTAGTCTTAGAAGCGTTAGCTGTTCCGTCTGAGTTATAAACTGTTACAGTCTCAGCCTTGTCATCCCAGTGAGTTCCCTTAGCACCATACTGCCATGCAATCTGGATATCTCCACCATCAAGCATAGTATCGATGAAGTACTTGAAGATTCCTTCAGCCTTACCATTCTCATATGCCTTGTATGTAATACACCAAGCAGTAGCAAGACGTTCCTTGTATGCACCAAGTTCCTTAACAGGCTTAATAGCGATAACCTTGTCTGTCTTATCAGCTATAGAGTTCTGAAGTGTATAAGCCCATGTACCAGCCCAGTATGTGAATACTGAAGAAGCTGTCGAAGCATCCTTAGCATTCCACTTATTACGAGCATCTGATGTTGTCTGGTTCTGAGAAGCCTTATCAAGAATTCCATCGTCAACAGCAGTCTTAAGTCTTGCAAGAGCATCCTTCATATCCTGCTGAGTAAATCCATCCTTGTATTCCTTAGCTGCTTCATCATAGTAGAATGTGAAGTTAGCATTCTGATAGAATTCTGGAAGATAGTTAGTATATGGAGCTTCTGGAGTACCAGAGTTACCACCAGCTACGAAACCTGAACAAGAAATAACGAAGTTCTGATTAGCTGAAGCAGCCTTGATATCCTTAAGCATCTTGTAATACTCATCAAATGTAAGTGTCTTAGATGCGATATCTTCTGCATTGTATCCAGCAGCTGTTAAAGCTGAAGACTTGATATATGTACAGCATCCGTTACCACGAGCTGGTGAGAATCCATAAAGAGCTTTCTCTCCGTCTGGACCAGCTACCATATTTCCTTCTTCAATGATCTCAGCCTGATCGATAAGTCTTCCTGAGTTCTTTGTTGCTGACTGATTCCAAGCATCTGTCATATCCCAAAGATATCCGTTAGCAGCGAAGTTAGCAAGGTAATCTGAGCTAAGAAGAACTACATCAGGAATATCACCTGAAGCGAATGCGTTCTTGACTGAATCATAGTAGCTAGAATGTTCTGGACGAATCCATTTAATATCGAGACCTGTAAGTTCGCCAAGATAATCATAGAACTGCTGAGCTCCGTTAGTTTCCTTAACTACAGTACCATCAACCATAACTGTAAACTGCTCTGGCTTCTGTACATTAGCCCAATCAACTGTTGCCTTTGTTGTTTCCTGAGTAGTGCTGTTAGATCCACAAGCTACGAGACCCATAACAGAAGTAAGTGATAAGCCTACTGCAGCAAACTTCTTTAATGTCTTTTTCATAAACCTTAAAACCCTCCTTAATTTGGTTCGCGGAGATTCACACCCCGTTTCGTTTTTTAGACATTGATATTTTAGCATTTTTGTACTATTTTAACAAGGCTATTTTTAACAATTATTGTATTTTTTTTGCTTTTTCTGTGAAATCCCAGTATTTATACGGTTTCCCGTATTCATAATTTTTTCATTTTTTTGAACTTTTTATCAAAAATCATTTTGTGAGAATAGTTTTTCTTCATATAATCTTCATAATTTTATGTAAAAAATGCACTATCACGTTTTAATTTTTTATAAGTTTTTATATCACTTTTACATATTTATTACTCATTTCAGCAAAATCTGACCATGTTATTGTTATTTTTTACCACTGTTAATTATTTATTCATAATCTGTACATCATACACACAGTCTTCCTGTATCATCCCTGTACATCTGCATATTCTCTGCATCTCTTAAGCTTATCTTTCCCGATGACACCTCTGTCATATTCTTCTCAAGAATATTCTTAGCTGCATTCTCCATCATAAGTTCAAATGTCACACCATCTGCATATTCGGTATTGACTATTGTAATATCATTCTGGGCACACAGGTACTGGACTTTTCCTACATAATTATAGTCAACATCAAGAAATGCATGTACTCCTTCTGTAAGTTCTCCCAGTTTGCTGGCAGCCAGTGCTTCTTTGGCGGCATTAGTGTATGCTCTTATAAGCCCTCCTGTTCCAAGCAGCACTCCGCCAAAATATCTTGTTACAACACACAGACAGTTTCCACATTCATTTCCCTTAATCACTTCCAGTATCGGCTTACCTGCTGTGCCTGACGGTTCGCCATCATCTGAAAATCTCTGCACTTCACTCTTGTCCCCTAAAACATATGCATAACAGTTATGTCGTGCATCCCAATATTTCTTTCTAAGCTGTTCTATTATTTTCATTGCCATATCTTCATCTTCTATATGATAAATGTTAGCTATGAATCTTGATTTCTTATCTGTAAACTCACCTGTTCCACATGATATTATCTTCTTCATTATCTGATTCCTTCTTAATATATGTATGTTAGTTATTATACAGCCTTATTGATTGCCTGTAATACCTTTTTATGTTATAATATCATGACTTTATTAAGGAGGACAATATATGAATTATGGTGGTAAAGGCATAAAACAAAAGAAAAAGCTGCTTAATTCAGCTACTACCAAGCTGGGCACCAAATTAGGTATATTTTTCATAAAATTGGCTTTAGTCGGAGCTATAGCTATTGTTGTTGCTGGCTCATGCCTTATATTCGGTTCTTTTCAGGGAATTATTGAGAACGCTCCTGATATAGCATCCATTAATGTTTCACCTGAAGGTTTTGCGACTAAGATATATGATTCAGATGAGAATGAAATTCAGACTCTCTCTTCTGCCGGAGCTAACAGAACCTATGTTACTATTGACCAGATTCCTAAAAATCTTCAACATGCATTTATAGCAATTGAAGATGAACGTTTCTATGAACATAATGGTATAGATATGAGAGGTATCTTACGAGCTGCCTCAATTGCAATCTCTTCTGGGGAGATGTCACAGGGAGCAAGTACAATAACCCAACAGCTTCTTAAGAACAACGTATTTAATGCTTATAATGAATCCCAGATAGAAAAGATTAAAAGAAAAGTTCAGGAACAGTATCTCGCAGTAAAGCTTGAAACTGTAATGTCTAAGGATGCCATACTTGAGAACTACCTCAACACTATTAACCTGGGTAATGGCTATTATGGTGTACAGGCTGCTGCCAAAGGGTATTTTAATAAAGATGTATCCGAGCTTTCAATCAGTGAATGTGCTGTAATCGCATCTATCACCAAAAGTCCTACCGGTCTTAATCCTATAAGGCACGCAGACAGGAACAGGGACAGACAGAGTCAGGTTCTTCTTAATATGAAAGAACAGGGATATATATCCCAGGAAGAATATGACGAAGCTGTTTCCGATGATGTCTATGCAAGGCTTGAAGGAATTGAACTTGCCGGAACTACAACTACTACCTATTCATATTTCGTTGATGAACTTATTAACCAGCTTACATCTGATCTTATGGCTCAGAAAGGCTACACTGAATCACAGGCAACAAGCCTTATATACCGTGGCGGACTCAGAGTTTATTCAACCCAGGATACTATGATGCAGGAAGTTGCTGATGATGTAATTAATGATCCGGGCAATTATGCTGATAATACACATTTTTCAATCAACTATGCATTAACAATCAAACAGACCGACGGATCATTTTCATATTACTCACATAATTCCATGGCTACATGGTATACCAAGACTCTTGGCGACACGAACTTCAGTCTTACAATGACAGATGAAGACGCAGCAAGAGATTATGTTGAAGCCTATAAGGAAGAACTTCTTAAAGAAGGCGGTGAAGTATATTCTGAAACACTTACATTTACATTACAGCCACAGATATCATTTACAATAATGGATCAGGCTACCGGTCAGGTTAAAGTAATGGTCGGCGGACGAGGCGACAAGACTCTCAACCGTAGTCTGAACCGTGCTTCTAATGATATTGCAAGACAGCCTGGTTCAAGTATCAAACCACTTGCTGTATATGGACCAGCTCTCGATACAGGAACATATTCGCTTGCATCAGCTATTGACGATGCTCCTTATTATTATTCAGGAACTGATGCTAAGCTTGTTACTAACTTTACCAAAGGTGAATACAGAGGTCTGATGACATTAAAGGAGGCTCTTACTCTTTCTCAGAACGTACCTGCTGTTAAGATTCTTACAAAGCTTACACCTCAGGTTGGTTATAATTACCTTGAGAAATTCGGTATATCAACACTGGTTTCTCCTAAGAATGCAATTAATGGTGCACATGATGTTGTACAGTCACTTGCTCTTGGTGGTATGACACGAGGCGTTTCCAATATTGATATGTGTGCAGCCTATGCAGCCATAGCCAACTACGGAACTTATACAAAGCCTATTTATTACACTAAGGTACTTGATTCGGACGGTAATGTCCTTATTGATAATTCTGTACCGGAAACACATAAGGTACTGAACGAGAATTCTGACTGGCTTCTTATTCAGGGCTTACGTTCAGTTGCTACAGATGGTACTGCCCGTACAGCTAACTTCTCAAGTCAGCCTGTAGCAGGTAAGACAGGTACAACACAGTATGACAGCGATAGATGGTTCTGCGGATTTACTCCATACTATACAGCAGCTATCTGGGTTGGATATGATGATAATTCCAAGGCACTTGGTAATGTTGTTAACCATAATACTATATGGCGTTCAATTATGCAGACTATCCATGAGAACCTTAATCTTCCAACCGGAACTTATGACCAGCCTTCAGGTATAGTAGAAGCAACCGTATGCTCCAAGTCAGGACTTCTTCCTGTTGAAGGTCTGTGTGATCAGGATCCTAATGGAAGCTGCCTGATAACAGAGTACTTCACAGAGGATACAGTTCCTACTGAATACTGTACAACACATGTTAAGGTTTCAATATGTAATGAATCAGGAGACATTGCTACTTCTGGTTGTCCAAGTGTTACAACTAAGATTATGAGAAAGAAATCATCTGCCGACAAGCTTGGTGATGATAAAGAAGATTCTGAATTCAAGACATGGGATGCTGATATCTCAATCACAGATGCCGAGTTATCAAAGTTATGTACTATCCACAGTGCATCAACAAAGCCTTCGGGAACAGTTTCTACAGGCACTAAGAACAGCACAGAAACTACATCTTCATCAGAATCAACCAAGGCAAATGAATCAAACTCATCAAGCAAAAGACCTTAATAATTAAATATTAATGCAAAGATGCGGCCGGGACGTTAATAATCCCAGCCGCATCTTTTTATTTATCAATTAAATTATTCTTTCTTCATCTTAGGTTCGAATATAAGCGAGGCAATAAATCCAAATATAAGTGCTGCCGACACTCCGACCGCGCAGGAAGTAAATCCGCCTGTAAACAGTCCAAGAAATCCCTGCTCGTCTATAGCCTTCTTCATGCCCTTCCATAAGACATTTCCAAATCCTGTAAGCGGTACAGTTGCGCCTGCACCTGCGAATTTAACAAACGGTTCATATATTCCAACCGCTCCAAGCACAACTCCTGTCGTTACAAGAATAACCATTATTCTTCCCGGCATGAGCTTTGTCTTTTCCATAAGAATCTGTGTAAGGACGCATATTATTCCCCCACAGATATATGCTTTAACAAAATCCATGGCTTTAACTCTCCTTTCCCTCAAGAATTACACCATGGGCTATGCCCGGCACACTTTTTCCTTCATTGTAGCTTACAGTAGATAACAAAGCTCCTGTAGGAACAAACAGGACTCTTTTATATTCATCTCTTACAAGCTTATCCATAATATAAGTTCCAAGAACAACCGCACTGCAGCCACAGCCGCTTCCTCCTGAGCATTTGGTTTCGCCCTCGTATATTAACATTCCGCAATCAAACAGCTTGTCAGCAATATCAATGCCTTTTTCTTTCAGAAGCTCAGACAATATTCTGTTGCCAATCGCTCCCAGATCCCCTGTAAATATTGCATCGTAATAGTCTTTATCGACACCAAGGTCTCTAAAATTCGCCTCAATAAGCTCTGCTGCCGCTGGAGCCATACATGCACCCATATTCATGGAATCCTTGACACCGTAATCAACTATCTTTCCCGTCGTAATGCCCTTTATGAGAACACATTTTTTCTTATCAAGAGGCTTGTCTCCGACAATATATGCCCCTGCTCCCGTAACTGTCCACGTAGACGCAAGCGGTCTCTGGTTTCCATACTCAAGCGGATAACGGAACTGCTTTTCTGCACTTGCAAAATGACTTGATGCAAGGGCAATCACATTTTCCGCATATCCTGCATTAACGCACATAGCACCAAGTGACAGTGCCTCTCCCATCGTAGAACATGCTCCGTACAGCCCGA
Source organism: Desulfovibrio piger (assembly GCA_963590775.1). GTDB lineage: Bacteria > Bacillota > Clostridia > Lachnospirales > Lachnospiraceae > Lachnospira. The sequence goes on along the minus strand of CAVAPS010000016.1, from coordinate 31,655 downwards.
ACATTGGAATTTCATACTTCATAAGTCCGAAAGACGTTGCAATAAGTTGTCCGAGAAGGTCGCCGGCATAGATATAATCTATATCCGACACAGCCATGCCGCTCTTGATAAGCAGCTTGTCAACCGCCATCTCCTGAATGTGGCTCTCTGCCTCTTCCCAGCTTTTCTTGCCAAACATATCGTCCTCTACTGCCACATCAAACATTTCACCAAGCGGACCGTCAGACTCTTTCTTTCCAACAACTGTCGCACCGCATCTCACATATACATCCCTGTCAAATAACAGACTCTGCTTTCCAGTCATAATCCTCATTTCCGCACATACCCATGTGCCATTAGTCTTTTTAAGTAGTCTGTCCAGAAAACGTATTATTTATGCAGATGTGTTATCTCTTATTTTCTTAATATATCAAGCGTATGAGCCGCAGCACCAAGCAAATCAGCTCTTTCACAGGTTGCAAGATGATATCTGTAGAACATCTCAAACTCATCCTCGTCAAGCTGGTTCACAAACTGCCTTATGTAATTAGCCGGTCCGTCCGGTGTCACAATCTTCACGCGTTCACATCCTGCCGCTTCATTAACCTTTGCGATATCTTCAAGGCGCACATAATCGTACAAATCCTGCTCAGAAGATATTGTGTGGAAATCCTCTGTGAGCCTGCCCTGTTCCATACACTCCTTAATATGTCTTTCCTTGAATGCGTATGTAATAACGCCATACTCATTCATAACATAAGCAACAAGAATAAAGCCGCCCTTCTTAGTAATGCGGGCAGCTTCCTTTAAAGACTTCACTTTATCCTCCTGTCCGAACAGATGATACATCGGTCCGAACAGCAGGGTTATGTCAAATGTTTCATCTTCAAAACGCTTTAACTTAAGTGCATTGCCCTGATAAGCCTTAACTGATGAATTCTTGGACTTTAATATTCCAAGATTGTGCTTTACAAGTTCAACTGCAGTCACATCAAATCCCTCGTCAGCCAGCGCAACGCTGTATCTGCCTGTTCCAGCACCTATATCCATAATCTTAATGTTCTCTCTGCCTTCATTCTTTAACGCTTCTATACAGTCATGTATATAATACATCGATGTACGGAATTCAATCTGTCCATGTCTTGAAGTCAGTCTTTTCTCTTCATTAAATTTATTATAATAATCCTCTAAAAAAGTTCCCATATTAACCTCGTATCCTGCGCATTTCTATAAAACAGTTCTTATGATTCTACCATACAGCTGTTTCTTAATCAAGAATCACAGCACATGGATAAGCTTCAAAGCCCAGTATATAAGCCCGGCACACCAGCTGAAAAATATTCCGTACAGAATAACCGGACCTGCAATGGTGAATATCTTACAGCCAATACCAAACACCTTGCCCTCCTTCTTATACTCAATCGCAGGTGCGGCAACGCTGTTTGCGAATCCTGTAATCGGCACAAGGCTTCCGGCTCCGCCAAATGTTGTTATAGATGGATATATATTAAGTCCTGTAAGAATTACGCTTAAAAGTACAAGTATAAGTGTTGTGTAAGACGCCGCATCCGTATCAGACACTTTTATCGATTTACATACATTTAAAATAACCTGCCCCACAACGCATATACAGCCGCCAACAATGAATGCCTTAAAGCATTTTGCCACACAGCTTCCCTTAGGTGTAACATTTTCAACATAAGCATTATAGCTTGCATTTCGTTTTTCAATATCGGTTTCAGTACCACCGCCAGAATTAATGTCCTTCATAAAATTCTCCTCCTTGTTTTGCAACGCAAAATCAATACATATATAAGTAATACACAAGCTGTCCAAGTGCCTTGCCTGCCGCTATCGCTGCCACAATAAAGCCAAGCCCTGTGCCGGCTTTTGCCCTGTGAACGAATATCGGCAGTGCTTTGACTGTCTCTGCAAGGCTTATTAAAAATGTACCTATAAATATTCCTGATATCAGCCCGAATATAATACAGCCTGCTATTCCTATTTTAACCGGAATTCCAAGAACATATACAGCATTGGCGGCTGTCGCTCCGATTATTATACATTCCTCGTACAGAAATACATGTTCAGCCGTTCCGCTGACATCAGCATATCTGTTAATGACGCCGACACTTGTTATAAGTGCAAAAAGTCCTGCAGCGGTAAACACGCCCGACATAACCCCTATAAGAATAATAACTGCAATCATTTTCCACCCTTCCTGTCAATAACAGATTCCGATACATCTTTGTCGTATTTGTCCATCTCAACCTCAAGAGGTGTAGGAGCTTTCGACAGCTTCTGCCCTACAAAATGGTCATAGAATATAACAATACCGACAAACAGCCCGACAGCATAGGCAATCTCCATTATATTAGTCGGTTCATATACGGATGCCCCGAGAAGCTCATATACCCTGTCAAATATATCTGTCGTACTTACATCATTGTTGTAGGCGATAATTCCATACCCGCTTCCACCCATGGTTATAAGGCATATCACAGCAACCTTTATCCAGTGCATAGCATCTTCTTTCTCCGGCTTCTTATATTCAACAATAAAGTCGCACTCTCCAAGACATTCAATATCAGCGTCAGGATAATCTTTCTGGATAATCCCCACTACATCAAGCGCATCAAACACCTTCCTGTCATACTTTCCCAGTGTGAATTCCACAAGTGTTAAATGTCCGATTTCTCCAATCATATCTTTATCCTTGCAATAAACCGTAATCACATCTCCGATAGCGACCTTCGGCTTCTTAACATACCTTAGCTGGTCAATCTTCAAATATATCTTCTCTGACATAACAATCCCTCCACAATCTAGTATTGTACATGCCCGCAGAATTATTCATGAAGCTTTCGAATCGTGTGGGAGTTAATGCCGCTGTCTGTAAAAGGGCGGTGTGGATAAACTCGTTCAAGCGAAGCGCGTTTGTTTATCCACACCGTAATAAACTATACAGATGGCGGCATTTACTCCCACTAGATGCAGAAATCCTGAGAGCGTATGCCATAGTCGGACATAGCGGCGGGGTTGTCATATACCGAATGAACATATCACGCAAACAGCCGCTTGCGCATTCCACTTAAAATCTTCTTCTCCATCCGTGATACCTGCACCTGCGATATGCCAAACTCTTTGGCGACCTGCATCTGAGTATAGTCGTCATAATAGCGCATCCTGATAAGCTCTTTTTCACGCTGGGAAAGTGTCTCCATAAGCTGTGCAAGTGCCACCTTGCTTGATGCTGTTTCGCCTATGTCTGCCTTGTCCTCTAACTTGTCCATCAGCATGACCTCACTTCCATCCCCCTGATAGATTGTCTTATATATTGATTCAACCTCCATTGATGCTGACATTGACAGTGTTATATCTTCAACTGACAGCTCACAGGCAGCTGCTATCTGTTCCATTGTCGGTTCACACCCTAATGTGTCCCTTAGCTGCTGTGCTGCCCTCATACTTTTTACCGCATTTTCTTTTATAGAACGGCTGACCTTTACCATTCCGTCATCACGCAGGAATCTTCTTATCTCACCTGTTATCATAGGAACTGCGTATGTCGAAAATGCAACATCCATATCCAGATTGAAATTATCAATTGCCTTTATAAGACCTATACATCCTATCTGAAACAGATCCTCCTGTTCTATTCCTCTCCCCTTAAATCTTTTTATTATGTTCCATATAAGCCCGAGATTATCTGTTACCAGCTTTTCTCTGGCTTCTTTGTCATTATTGTGTGCTTTAGCGATCAACTCCCTGGTACAATCCTTAGTCTGATCCATAGCATCACATCCTATCAATTATTCCCCTATTCTTAATTATTTATCCATTTCTAATTATTCATACATTTTCAGTCATTCCCTATTTTCTTTCTCATAAGCACCGTTGTTCCTTTACCGGGTGCTGACGCAACTCTTAAGTCATCCATGAATGCTTCCATGAACGAGAATCCCATTCCCGAGCGTTCCTGTTCGGGCTTGGTTGTATACAGAGGTTCCATTGCCTTTGCCACATTTTCCATACCTAAACCATCATCATGTACTTCTATTATTACCTGATTCTGTATGCCCTTAAGTCTCATTCTAACCTTTCCCGGTCCATTGTCATAGCCGTGGACAATAGCGTTAGTTACAGCCTCGGAAACTGCTGTCTTTATATCCTGTAATTCTTCCATTGTTGGATCTAAGTATGTAACGAAGGCTGCCGCAACAACCCTTGCAAATGCTTCATTTTCCGATTTGGCTTCAAATAATAATTCAACATTGTTATTCTCTATCATACTTATGCCTCCTGTCCTTTAAGCTCATATATCTTAACTATCTTATGAAGTCCTGATATAAGAAGTATCCTCTTAACACTTTCACGGACTCCCACGATTGTTATGTCACCTTTATCCATAACTTTCTTATAACGTCCCATAATAAGACCTATTCCAGCACTATCCATAAAGTCCACTTTAGTGAAATCAAACACTATATGTGTCACACCTCTTTTATCTATAACATTATCTATGACCTGTCTCATCTCCTCTGCAAGATGATGGTCAAGTTCTGCATTCATACGGATTATAAGCTTGTCCTCGTTAACCATGTATATATAATCCATATGCTGGATTTCATCCTGCTCAGCGTCTGCATTGTCCTGTGCTGCTACATTTTTTTCAATCATATTATCTTTGGAATAATTGCGAGTGCTTCCCTGTCTTGACATAATAATCTCCTCTTTCCTCTCTGTTCTTACACTTCACTGATTCTACGACAAAGCCCCCGACAAAGAATTATCTTTGCCGGGGGCTTATCTTCTAGTACCTTATCAATGTGAATTAACGTAATCGCTTGCTTCTTTATAATATCCGCTTGTCGAATAATCATCCACAATATACTGATAGTATTTCTTGGCATCATCAGTCTTTGCAAGGGCTACATATGACTTAGCCGCATAGTAAGCTGAATCTGCACTGTTATTACATTTGTATGCTTTGACGAGATTCTCTGCCGCAACTTCATAGTTGGCCCTGTAATACTCTGTCATTCCTGTGTTATAGAAATTCTGTGCTGCTGCCGGAAGTGTAGCTGTCGCTATTGTGTTATACAAAGTCTTGGCTGACTCACTTGGAAGTGCACTGACATCTATATCAACAAGCTTATTGGCAGCATCGTCAGGCTTATTGGCAATATAATCACTTGCCGCCTCTATTACAGATACTAACAGCTTGTTGTTTCCATCTGTTCCACTTACAACACCGAGCTGCTGCTCAAGTGCATCCTTCTGTGCTTTCACATCCTCAAGTTCTTTCTGCATAGAATTGAGTTCCACATTACTTGAAGATAACTGCTCGCTATATTCCTGAAGGCTCTTCTTATAGTCCTGTGTAAGCCCTTTATTCTTTGCCGGAATAATAAGAAACCATATAAGTGCCGCACCAATCACAACACCTATAAGAACATTAATTATTGTTATTGCACCGTTGGTTGGCTCTTTATATGATGACTTAGGAAGAATAACATCATTGCCGTTTAACGGCTTCTTGTCTGTCTCCTTTTCCTTTCTCTTAGGAAGGAATGAGCCTGTTGTCTCCGCTTTCTTGGCTACATTTCTTTGTGCTATCTCTTCCATATACATATGGGCAAGAGTGTTGTTCTTATCTATTGCAAACACTGCATTTAACAGCTTCTTAGCTCTTGAAAGCTCGTCCTGCTTAATATATATAAGTGCAAGCAGAAGATGTGCTTTGATAAGCTGCGGATTATTGGCAACTACCTTCTTTAACTGGATAATTGCCATATCAATATTACCTTCCTTGGCATAATTAAGTGAAAGGTTATATTTTCTGATAGTGCCTGTAATCATCTCGAATCTGTTCTGGTTAGTCTGAATCTTCTTGATATAAGTTCCTGCAATATTGCCCTCTGGTGTAAAATTCTTACTTACAACCCACTGGCTTAATGCCTCAACAACATCACCCATCTCACAATACACAAGACCTAAAAGATTTCTTGCATTAGTATTGTACTTGTTAATCATAAGACTTATCTTAAGACTTTCAATCGCACCTGTTAAATCCCTTACTCTCGCCTTATACAGACCTGCATTATAATATGCATCTGATACTCTGGCTGTTCTCTTATAGATTCCTACATACTCGCCACATTGTGGACATGTATCACCATCTGAAAGGAAGCTTCCACATTTATAACATTTCATATGTCCACCCCTCACTACTTGTCTGAATTCTTACCATTAAGTATCTGTGTTATCAAATCCGTGATATCCGGAACATCATTGTTGTATATTGCATCTTCTGCATCCTCAACCTCAAGACTAGGCTGGAACTTCTGTATCTCTTCATCAAAATTAATCATGATTATTTTCCTTTCTTTCCAATGCACGGGCTACATCACCAACTAAATATAATGAACCCGTTGCAAACATCAGTCTGTTATCCCATCTGTCCAGAGCATCCTCCACACTCCTGAATACAACAACATCAACGCCTGTTGTATATGCTTCAAATGCCTGCTTTATTATATTGGCTGAAAGTTTCCGGAGACCTCCTGTCATAGTAACATAGAATTTTCTGAAATGCTTACAGCCGCATAGTATCTTAATCATCTGGTCATAATTCTTATCGCTGACAACAGAAAAAAGCAGTGTTGCATCTTCTGTCGGATTGCTTTCATAAAGACTGTTCACTGATTCAATAAAACTCTGTATTCCCTGCGGATTATGTGCTCCATCAACATACAGATTATCCTTTACCAGTTCCATTCTTCCTGACCAGTGTGTTTCAAGAACTGCTTTTCTGACCAGTTCCTCGTTAAGTATTAGTTCTCCCTTATTGGCAAGAACTGCACATGCTGTCAATGCAATACTTGCATTCTCCATCTGATACAGTGCATTCGTAGCCAGTTGGAAACAATCATTCTTATAATACTCATTATGAATTAAAAAATCAATATAACCGTATGTATTTTGTACCAGTTCAAATGTATTTTCATCGACTACATAACAGTCGCTTCCCACAGAATCTGCACGCGACTTTATCACCTGTGCTGCCTCTCTGACAACACCGCTGCATACAACCGGTATTCCCGGTTTAATAATTCCCGCCTTCTCGGCTGCAATCTTTTCAACAGTATCTCCAAGAATTGCAGTATGTTCAAGAGAAATTGTTGTTATTACTGATATTACAGGATTCTCAATTGCATTAGTTGCATCAAGCCTTCCGCCTAGACCAGTCTCCATAACAACATAATCAACATTCTGCTTCTCAAAATAGTACATTGCCATAACAAGCATATAATCGAAATACGCAAGCTCCTGCGTTCTGCAGTTCTCAACAGCATTATATGCTTCCTCAAAATCGCTTTTGGATATCATCTGCCCATTAATCCTGATACGCTCTCTGATATCCACAAGATGAGGTGACGTAAAAAGTCCTGTTTTGTAACCATTATGCTGCAAAATCTGTGCAATATATGCACATGTAGAGCCTTTGCCATTCGTTCCGGCAACATGTATTATCTTCAAACCTTTCTCCGGATTGCCACAATTTCGTAATACCCGTCTGCCCCTTTCTACTCCTGTAGATGGTGCAAACTGGCTTATTCTGTTAAGCCTGTCTACAATCTCGTCGTACATTCCTCATCTCTTCCTTTCATATACTGCATTAAAAATGCATTGTTATATCTTATGCCTGTCCATATAATTTTATGCTTATATTGCACCCATTATGTTACATAAGCCAGCAGTCCGAATTGTACCATAATAACAAAAGATATATTTCTATTGCAATCAGAACTGCCATAATAATCCATCTTACAACCTTATTACACCTTGAAAGTATATCATACAGCCCGACAAATACAACATATGTTCCTGCTGTGAATCTGCATGTACTCATAACATGTGATGTCAGCGGAACAAGAAGTGATATAATTCCGAACACTGCCATTGAATAATATTTTCTGTAGAACATATATCCATAAAGAATCAGTGTCGCAATACAGAACCATCCCATATATGTGTATCTTGGCTCAATCTGTCCTGTACAAGCTTTCCAAAGCACACCTATAATTGGAAAATACTCGTCATCCCTCCATGCAATCTGGACATTCTTATACGCCCATGCGTCACCGCAGAAGAAATTAAGAAAAGTCATATATGCAAATGCACCGAGCGGGCACACAAGCACTGACAGCATCTTTTTAGGTTCTTTAAACATATCTGTTACAAATGTCTTAATTCTTCCAAAGCTTATCTTAGCACCTTCCATGTCAAGATAAAGCTGTACAACCAGTGCAAATACAAGTATACATCCTACAATTCTTGTACCGCTTGAGCATGCTGCCATAATTCCTGCTGCCATGTATTTCTTTTCAAAAAGGAAATAGAAAAACAGCACACTGAACATTATGAACATTGCTTCCGTGTATACAGAACTGCAATAGAATGTGTATGGTGCCATGAAAAGCAGCACTGGCATAATCATAGCATGCTCTTCTTTAATTGAAGTCTGCTTCTTAAGTCCTTTAACCGCAAAGAATGCTGCAATAATTATGCATATATTAGACACTATCATTCCAATAACATAAGTGTTAATAAGCCCGCCTGTCACAGCCTTTAATGCTGCACACACAATCACATATAATGGGAAGAACGCCCAGTTAGCCTGTGGGTCAATATCCGTAGGGTGTGTATAACCATGATTGATAATATAGGCATATTTCTTTGCATCCCACTCGTTCATAAGGAACAGAAATGATCTGTGTGTACCCATGATTCCATTATACACAGGAACCATGATAAGCATAATCAGTCTTGATATTGCAAATATAATTAAAATCTTTAACAGAAGCTTACAATTCTCATTATCTTTTAGTCTGTTCATCTAATGCCTCATTTCAATATTATACGAATTATATGATATATGGCTGCCGGAATTGTACTGATTACAGGTACTGCAAACATAGCAACCACAACTATCGCAAATAATCCAACATATATATACTGCGCACAATACTTAGCCCATACAGGAACATTTATAGTTCTCTTATGATTAATTACAAGGCATGCCGCAATTATCAATAATGTTACAAGTGTTATAAAAAGTCCTGCATTTCTGCCCTTTGGCACAAATGTAAATACTAAAGTATTCTCGCCTTCATGAACCTGTACACCTGTAAATAATCCTGCAATCTCTTTAGTCTTAACTGTATTGCCATCAAGTGTAACAGTCCAGTTATCGCTCTTAATAACTGGTATAAGAGCATAATCCTTAGTTCCATCACTTATTATCTTAACTGTGAGTGTATTATTGGTATATGAAACTTCTGTCTGCTTATCTGCAAAATCCTCACAAAGCTTATCCATCTTCTCCATACTAAGAAGTCCGATAGTCATCTTGCTCTGCTTCATATACTTAGACTTGTCATATTCAACCTTAATCTCAACATCTTCATTCTCGAATATGCCAAGATACATAAGATTATTATTGTAATCTGTAAAATACGCTGTATTATTAACATCTCCAAGTGTAGGAACAACAACTGCCTCCCCATTAACATATATATGCATGCCGCTCTCAAGGTCTGACGCGTTAGCATCCGCATTAGGCTTCTTGACATCTGCAATATTCATATATATAGCACTTCTGCTTCCAATACTGACAGTCATTGATTTGATATTACCTGCTGTCTCTGTCTGTGGATATATTCTCGTTACAAATGTTTCACTATCCCCAGTCATTGCCTTATACATTCTGTTATGGTATGTTATCCAGTCAACATTAGTCATATCAAGCTTGCTGAAGCTGCTATCAACACAGAATCCGAATGGCAGATTATAATTAGTATTATAAAGGCTGTAATCGCCTGCCTTCTTCTCTAATGTATAAAAAGTGCTGTCAAGCTCATTGATATTAACCGCCTGTGTAACATGAAGAACTGCATTACTGAATACTGTTCCACCTGAGTCTAACAGCCACCAGAAATACTTGGAATATCCCCATCTCTTGGCATAGCTCTGTGTATCATCCTGTAATGCCGCTGTAAAGCTTGATAAAGCTCCCCTTCTTAATAAAAGTGGATAATTGGCATTAAGACTGATATCAGGATTCACTATTCTGTCTGTAGCAGACTCTTCTATATCAAGGCTGTCTGACACCTCATTGGCATACTGCACATAATCACCAAACTGATAAGGCTCATATGTATAGAACTTAGGTGGTCCGATAAGCGCATATGCTCCAATAAACAATTCAAATGCAACAATAAGAATAACTGATTTGCAGTTAAATTCATTCTTCTTTCTCACAAGGATGAACATATACACTGCAAACATCACTGCAAATACTACTATAAAGAATACCATTGCAAGCTTCTCATTATTAATTGGTAATATATTATATATCATTACATATACAGCCCCAAGTACTGCCACAACCACTGCCTGTTTAAGATAAAATGAGCCCTTTAATGACACATTTGTAAACATCTTCTCTGCCATTCCGGCTGCAATACAGATAAGTGTAAACGATACTATATAACCATTTCTTAATGTATACCCATTATACGAGCCAAAATGCCACATAAGGTTAGTAGCTTCCATAAGCACCGGTCCTAATGCAACCACAAGCATTGCTATTGTATAGATAAGTTCTCTTCTGTCTGACTTGTATTTTCTTATGCCAACAACAATTATCGCAACTACGAATGCAAGTCCAAAAAGCATCATCCAACGCTGGAGTGCTGCCATTGCACCATCTGTTACAATTGAGCTTGTTATCCAGCCGGCATACTGCGATAATAATCCCTTAGACGCATTAGTTCTCTGAGAAGATGAGAGCTGTGCAAATACAGGAACAAGCACAAATGCTGAAAGTCCGATACCTGCAACTGTACCTATTCCGACATTCCATGCAGTTTCTTTCCACTGCTTTCTCTCCTGCATGATAATCATTCTGATTCCACAGATAAGGAATATGTATATAAGTGACATTGCGCTTAAGTAATAATTGATTATAAAGCAGAGTGCAACCATGCATATATAAAATATTTTCTTTCCCGTCTCAAACATTCTGTCATATGCCATAATAAGAAGAGGAAAGAATGCAACTATATCCATCCAAGGTGTAAAGCATGAACCATAAAGGACTACATAACCGCAGAATGCATATATACATGCAAATGTAACCTTTAAACCATATTCGAGATTGTTGTATTTCCTATTAATAAGTGCATACATTGCAACTGACATGAATATCATCTTAACCAGTGTAAGTATTGATATGCTCTCTAATATGTAATCTCTCGGAACCAGATATAATAACAGATTGAATGGAGAGATCATTGAAAATGCTGATATACTCATCGATACATTAGTTCCAAGACCTGTATACCAGTCATACCATATTGATGCTTTACCGTGCATGAAGTCCCACAGATGTGCATAAAGCGGTGCTACCTGCTGCATGTTGTCAAAATAATCTATTCTGCTGCTTCCAAAAGGCCATATACCTTTAAGTATAAGTATTGCAACCACAACCAGACCAGTTATGACACCTGGCAGGGCATATGGTTTTATTCTCTGTAATAATGATTTCGATTCTGAATTCTTCATATAATTCTACCTTTCTACACATTTACATAAATTCTGTTATCTTTGGATATTCTCTCATTCATCAAGGCTTATGCTATAAAGCGTATATTCTGCATTGTCAGCATGAAATCTGACTGTCAGAAGTTCATCTGCACTGACATGTCCTATCTTTAGCTTAGCTGTTCCTTTTCTGTCTATATTACCAATCAATTCATCATTCACATACACTTCTATGCCCTTATCATCTGCGGAATCTGTATTATACTCAGTAATATCGCATACCAAATACACCTCATCAGATGATTCTTCCGGAATATAATATATATATGAATCTTTAGCTGTATTCTTCGTTCCTTCGTATCTCTTTGATTTCTGCCAACCCTGACCTTTACGGCTGCAGACATTGCTTAATTCATTACCATTACGGTCTTTATGCTCTGTACATATTTCTTTCGTTCCAAATGTATACTTCAGATTGCCATATCCCGGCCAGTCAGTAAGTTCATGTGTCAGATAGTGCATTCTGTATTCTATTCCAACCTTAGGATTCTTTCCCCACCATAATACTAATATATAAAAAACAACAAGTACTGTACATGCTATGTACAGTAATACTCTTGCTATATTCTTTCTCATACAGACCTCCATATTTTATACTTCTACAACCATATAATATAAATCATTTTTTGCAATCTGCCAAGTAAAAATAAATTCAAAAAACTCAAAAAGGTTCTACAGACATATTGTCTGCAGAACCTCATAATTAAATCATATTAATAAGACTTTATTACATTTATATTGTAATGATTAGCAAACGCCCTGAGCAAGCATAGCGTCAACAACCTTCTCGAAACCAGCGATATTAGCACCAGCAACGTAATCTGTCTTTCCACCAACTGTCATGTCATATCTCTTAGCTGCATCTGAGATGTTAGCATAGATTGTTTCCATGATTCCCTTAAGCTTTCCATCAACCTCTTCGAATGTCCATGAAAGTCTCTCTGAGTTCTGGCTCATCTCAAGTGCAGATGTAGCAACACCACCAGCGTTAGCAGCCTTACCACCTACGAAGAGAACACCATTCTCCTGAAGATACTTAGTAGCTTCTAATGTTGTAGGCATATTAGCACCCTCTGTTACAGATACAACACCGTTAGCAACAAGCATCTTGGCATCCTCGATATCTAACTCATTCTGTGTAGCGCATGGGAGAGCAAGATCTACCTTGTACTGCCATACTCCGTGCTCACCATTCTGCTTAGCAAAATACTGTGCTGATGTCTTAGCAGCAGCATATTCTGTAAGACGGGCTCTCTTAACTTCCTTAACTTCCTTAAGAAGTGCAACATCGATTCCCTCTGGATCATATATCCATCCTGTTGAATCTGAGCATGTAACAACCTTAACGCCTAACTCATTAGCCTTCTGGATAGCATAAATAGCAACATTACCTGAACCTGATACGGCTGCTGTCTTGCCCTCAAGTGACATTCCGTTGTCCTTCCATAAAGCATTAGTAAGATATAATAAACCATATCCTGTAGCTTCTGTTCTCGCAAGTGAACCACCATATGTAAGTCCCTTACCTGTAAGTACACCTTCAAATGTACCACGGATTCTCTTGTACTGTCCAAACATGAATCCGATTTCTCTTGCTCCTGTTCCGATATCTCCGGCTGGAACATCCACATCAGCACCGATATACTTATAAAGCTCTGTCATAAAGCTCTGGCAGAATGCCATGATTTCTCTGTCTGACTTACCCTTAGGATCGAAATCAGAACCACCCTTGCCACCACCGATCGGAAGAGTTGTAAGTGAGTTCTTAAATACCTGTTCAAATCCTAAGAACTTGATAATACCTAAGTTAACTGAAGGATGTAATCTTAAACCACCCTTGTATGGTCCGATAGCATTATTGAACTGTACACGGAAGCCCCTGTTTACCTGTACCTGTCCCTTATCATCTACCCATGGGACTCTGAACATTATCTGACGATCAGGCTCTGTAATTCTTTCAAGAATTGCATTCTTTCTGTAAACTTCCTCATTAGCATCAACAACTGGTCTTAATGACTCAAGAACCTCTGTTACAGCCTGTAAAAATTCAGGCTGATCTGCATTTTTCTTAGACACAATGTCTAATACTTCATCAACATACCCCATAACCTCAAAACACTCCTTTGAATTATTATTTAAGATTGTACATTGCTGTACATCAATACAAGCGTTATTATATGCGTTTTGATTAATTTCCGCAAGTTTTTTACAGCATTCGCCTATTAGCTTTAAGTTGTTTATAATAATATTAATTAAAATCAGCCTACTTCCAAAGTTTACTGTTTTCTAAACTTAAGATAATTAAGTTTTACTTTTTGATAAAATCATGGTAGAATATATACGTTATTTTTTAATCCTAAAGTATTAAGGAGTAGGTTATGTCCAATTTTTTTACCAGAAGTAAAGATGATATGAAATATCTGTTTAAGAATAAAGAAACTCTTTCCAAGAAAGAGCGAAAAAGAAAACGAAGGGGTTGGGGAACTCTTATTGGTCTTATATTAGTTCTGATACAGCTTGTTGTATCGGGACTGCTTTTATTTAATATATTTAAGTTAAATATTCTTCCATTGAAGTATCTGATTGCAGTCAATGCATTTTTACTGTTAATATTCCTGTATGATTTCACATCGCAGTTTACAAAGGCACATATTATAGGAAAGATTCTGGCAGTCCTTATGTCTGGCGTGATCGTATTCATATATCTCGTATCAGCAAAGGTTGATTCTGTTCTTACCAAGCTTAATCTTCCTGAGATTAACACTGATGTTGTTAATATATGTGTACTGGCTGATGATAAAGCTTCTTCTATCAGTGATCTCGCCAATTACAAGTTCGCGTATAACTCATCAGCGAGCAATGAGAACGTCAAGACGGCATTTAACTCCGTTAAGTCAGAACTTGGCAAGGATGATTTAGCCATGACAGAATACACATCCTGGGATGACCTCGTTGCTGCATTCTATGATAACAGTGAAGTTCAGGCAATTGTAATGAACGATACAATGTTAAAAGTTGTTTCTTCACAATATGAAGACTTCGAAAGCAAAGTTAAGATTATTAAGCAATATGAGTATAAGAAGCTCGTTACAGTTCAGAAATCTAATGTTAACGTAAAGAAAGATCCATTTATAATATATGTATCCGGTATCTCAAGTGATGATGGTGATGACCTCCAGCTTCAGAATAATGCACTTAGTGATGTTAATATTCTTGCTGTTATCAATCCGGAAACCAAGCAGATTCTTCTTGTTACTACACCAAGAGATTCTTATATTAAGATTACTGGTCCTGATGGAAGAAAGGGTTATGACAAGCTTACACATGCCGGCAATTACGGTGTCGAAGCCTCTATGGAAACACTTGAAGATTTATACGGTGTTAACATTGATTACTATGTAAAGATTAACTTCTCAGGATGTATCGCTGTAGTAGATGCACTTGGTGGAATCACAATTGATTCAGAAGTAGAATTTACATGCGGCGAAGATGCTTCTCCTATCCCATATCATTTTGTAAAGGGAACTAATGAATGTGATGGCGAGATGGCAGTTGCATTTTCAAGAGAAAGACATGCATTTGCTGCCGGAGACTTCCAGCGTGGACGTAACCAGACAGCCGCAATCAAGGGTATCTTGCAGAAAGCTACTTCACCTGCAATACTTACTAAGTATTCAGCCGTACTTGATGCTGTTAGTGATATGTTCCTTACTAATATACCAACAAGTACAATATCTGATCTTGTTAAGCTTCAGTTAAGCGACAGTACAGCATGGAATATCCAGACATACAGTATAGAAGGTACAACGCAGCCGCCTGCTGGACAGTCAGCTGCTTACCTTGAGATAACAGGACTTAGAGGTGCATCTGTTGTATATCCTTACGCTGACAGTATTAACACAGCTATCCAGCTTATGAGCAAGATTCAGAATGGTGATGTATTCGATGTAGATGAATATGTTGACAGTCTTAATAACAATGCTGAATAAGTGAACAACACCACATATAAAAAACTCGGCAGTCATATCTGACTGCCGGGTTTTTTATAACTCTCTATTACAATATATAATTATCTATAACGTATGCCACACCGCAATCATCATTGGATGTTGCATTGACATCTGCATATTTCTTAACTTCAGGATATGCATTCTCCATAACCGCTGCAAGACCTGCGTACTTTAACATCGGAATATCATTCATTCCATCGCCGCATGCAACAAGCTCTTCACTTGTTATATCAAGCATTGTGAGAAGCTTATCCAAAGACGCATCTTTTGCAACTCCTGCAGGAACCACCTCTAAGAAATAACTTTCTGAGAAAAATGCATTGATTACTCCGTCATGCTTATCCAACAGGGTCTTCTGTACTGGAAGAAGTTTTTCATGCTCTCCTACAACAAGGAATTTCTCTACCGGATAATCCACAAATTTCTGCAAATCATCTACTTTCTTGATTGTAGTACTGTTGCATATTGCTTCTTTCTTTACATATTCATCTGTATCACTTTCTGCAGCTATCTGTGTATCTGCATATGTCAGAGCATACACTCCGTAAGCTCTTGCAAGACTGCATATATCCGCTATACAATCCTGTGGCATTATTGTTGCAGACATCTGCTTTCCTGTCTTACAGTCAATTATGCATCCACCGTTATACGCCAGTATATAACCGCCTTTCTTGTCAAGTTCAAGTTCTCTGGCTATTGGTGTTATTCCAAAAAGCGGTCTGCCTGATGCAAGAATAACTTTAATGCCTGCATCTATAGCCTTTGCAATCGCTTCTTTATTGCCTGACGGCACTTTCTTTTCGCTATTAGTTAATGTACCATCCAGATCCAGTGCTAATGCTTTATATTTCATACTCTTCTATTCTCCTCTTTTCGTCATGTATGAACAATTTAGCATATAACACCAGTGATTTCAACCTAAGATATTCTCATCATGTTAAATGTAGTATATATATTCAGTTTTCCATAACCTGATACCAGATTCGGATATACCATATATTCTGAGCGCACCGCACCTCTTATAAGCTGCGCCTTAATATCATTATGATTAACCATCTGCGTATTTCTTACATTTACCTGATATGAATACAGAAGTGCAACACATCCGCCTGCATAAGCCGCAGCATAACTTGTTCCAGTAACCTTTACACCTCCAGACGGTGCAATTCCATACACTCCTACACCCGGTGCAACAAAATCAGGCTTAATCCTTCCATCAGCACTATATCCACGTCCGCTTTCATAATAACTTGTGCCAGTATAATGATTATACGCCCCTACACTTATAACCCTGTTGGCCGCTGCAGGAACTGTAAGCGTTGTATCAGGGTCAGACTTTAAGAAATATATATTCTGACCGGAGAACTGTTTTAATGGAAGCCATGCATTATATGTTCCCTTAATATTGGTAAGACTGTATACATAGAACTTCCATGTACCTTCAACAGGCGTGCTCAGCCTTATAAATATAACTTCCATTCCAGCTACATTTTCAGTTATCTGATAATCTACAGTGACGGTACTCCCCTCATATAGAAATGTATATTCCATGCTTGCACCCATTCTCGCAGGAATTCTCGGAACATATTCTCCTGAAGGGGATTCTATTGACACAGATAATATATCGAGGCTTTCAGCCCATATCTCCATTGTAAATCCTTTGCCGCTGCTGCCAACATTTACCTCCATAACATCAGGTACAAGTGCCGATGTCACAGTGCCTTTGTAGTGGCACTGGTCATTAGCCTCATTGCCCATACAGGTGACAACCGATATATTGGGTCTTTTAGTAAGACTCTCCATCATCTCAGCAAGCGGTGCAGCACCTGTTCTTGAGCCATTCGCACTTCCCATTCCGAATATTATTATAAGCGGTTTTCCAAGACGCACCGCCTCGTCTGCCAGAAACCTCATTGCCAGCATAATGTCACTTTCCTCGTATGCAGGCACATCATCCTTTATAAGAAAGAAATCCTTAAGATACTGTTTGCTCTCCTTTAGCTTAACAACTAAAAGCTCTGATTTCGGTGCGACACCGACATAACCATTAACATATGAACCGGCTGATATCGACGCTAATATAGTGCCATGTCCTATCGTATCCCGCTCTGCAACGTATGTATAAGGATTCTCGCCACTGTTATCAGCCTCTATTGCCCTGTCTATATCTTCTTTCTCATATACCCTGCCAAAATGTGAATACATATTGACACCATCTGTGCCGCTCTTATCTGTCTGGTCCCATATAGCCTGAATCCTCGTATTTCCAAGTTCATCCATGAACACATCATTAAGATAATCTATTCCTGTATCGACATAACCTATCAGGACATTACTTCCGTCTGCCTGCAGATTTTCCTGACCAAGCACCCTCAAAGCACCAATTTCATCAAGTGCACTTATGTCAACATCTGCCGCCATAAGTCCATACAGCTTCGGAATAGTAAAATACCCCAGAGAGCTTATATTAAGCTGACGGTTCTCAGGAAGCTCGCCATGGGCTATAATCCACTGTGAATCAGCCCGCTGTGAACATATCCCTGAGAGAGCCTCTATTGCTTCTTTAGCCCCTGGGGTATCTTCGATTATATAATCGTATATATTCTCTTTGGTTATATCAAAATCGCACGCCATAACATCTCCTTAACATAAAGCAATAATGAGTACATGCTATATGTATTCAGAAATGTTGCGTATTATTCTAATATGATTCTATGCTCTCATAGTTATTATCGGAGTGCCTTTCTTCTCAACAACATCTGCAGTAATAGTAACTGAACCAATATTGCTGTCTTTAGGTATCTCATACATTATATCAAGCATAAAATCTTCAATAATAGAGCGGAGTGCTCTTGCACCCGTATCTTTTTCCATTGCCTTTCTTGCTATACTTCTTAATGCATCATCGGTGAATTCAAGCTTAACCTCATCAAGCTCTAAAAGCTTCTGATACTGCTTAAGAATCGCATTCTTAGGCTCTTTAAGAATATTGACAAGCATATCCTCATCAAGTCTGTCAAGTGAATACACAATTGGAAGTCTTCCTAAGAACTCTGGAATCATTCCATATTCTCTGAAATCATCTACTGTAACGTAAGACATAATGTTCTTTTCGTTATCATATTTATCCTTAAGATCAGCATTAAATCCCATAGAAGATGACTTGTTAAGCCTTGCCTTGATAATATCTTCAAGATCAGGAAATGCACCACCACATATAAACAGAATATCCTTCGTATTAACTGTTACCTGTGGAACCATTGCATTCTTGCTTGTCGCACCGACAGGAACTTCAATCTCGCTGCCTTCTAACAGCTTTAACATTCCCTGCTGTACAGACTCACCGCTTACATCCCTGCTTCTTGTCTCTTTCTTCTTTGCAATCTTATCTATCTCATCAATAAATATAATTCCATGTTCAGCTTTCTCTACATCATTGTCTGCTGCAAGTAAAAGCTTGGAAACAACTGATTCAATATCATCACCGATATAACCAGCTTCAGTAATAGTTGTTGCATCTGTAACAGCAAGAGGAACCCGTAATATTCTTGCAAGTGTCTTAACAAGATATGTCTTACCACTTCCTGTAGGTCCAATCATAAGCATATTAGACTTCTCAATCTCAACATCGCCAAGCAATTGTGCGTCTGCTGAAACTCTCTTATAATGATTGTATACAGCAACTGACATTACCTTCTTGGCATAGTCCTGACCGATAACATATTCATCTAGCTTTCTCTTAATCTCATGTGGAGCAGGCAGCTTAGAAACATCAAGAGCAGGGAATTCCTTCTTATCCTCTTTCTTTTTCTTAAGCTTCTGCTTTTCCGGAACCGGATCTGAATCCATAGTGTCAAAATTGCCAAACATGCCCATTCCAGGCATGTTTGACATCTTCATCATATCTTCATAATTGATACCATTGCTGTTAATTGAGTCAAATGTTCTCTGCATACAGTCCTGACAGATATATATGTTATTCGGCATAACAATCATCTTACCAGCCCTTGACTCTGGTCTTCTGCACACAAAACATATCTTCTCATATTCATCAGAGTTGTTTGTATTATCCATAAATATCTATCTAGAATATATCCTTAAGATGCTTTCTTAGAACCAAGTGTTACCTCTGTGCTCTTAAGAACGTATTCGCTTCCTTCCATATGATAATAATCTATAGTTACCTTCTCACCTGCCTCATAGTACTGAAGCATGTTAGTAAGTCCTGACATAGTAGTAACTGTCTGGTCATCAAATCCGACAATTATATCGTATGTCTCTAATCCTGCATTAGCTGCTGCTGAATTATCAGCTACAGTTCTTATAAGGATACCTACAGGATATCCATAATATGATGCATAATTACTTGTAATATCTACTGCTGCAATTCCAAGATATGCTGCCTTATCTGATGAAACCTTGTTTCTTGTCTGCTTAGTCATTAATGAATCGATAATATCCTTAACATTAGAAACAGGAATTGAATAAGCCATACCTTCTACACCATCACTGCTGGTCTTAGCAAAGTTAATAGCAATAACCTTCCCTTCTGAGTTAAGAAGAGCACCACCACTGTTACCTGAGTTGATAGCTGCATCTGTCATAAGAAGACCTGTAAATGTTACATTGTTAACTGTGATAGAACGGTCCTTGGCACTAATTATACCAGTTGTAACTGACTGTCCTTCACCTAATGCATTACCAATAGCAACAACCTGCTGTCCGACATTAATATCTGATGAATCCTCAAGTTCTGCAATAGCAATATTAGAAGCTGTATCAGAAGAAATATCTGTTAATGCAACTGCTGCTACTGCGATATCCTGATCTGACTTAGAACCTTTAACAGAGCAGTTAGCACTTGTTCCGTCAGAAAATACACATTTCAGATTATCAATATTATCTACAACATGTGCATTAGTTACGATAAGAAGTTCTGTATCACTCTTACCAACAATTATACCTGTTCCGCTTGAAGTTGCTTCATAGCTCTGTCCATATCCGAAATAGCTTGAGCTTGTTACTGTAGTTGTACCGTTAAGCTCGACCATTGCTGGAAGAGCGGCTGATGCAACTGCTTCTACATCCATCTTAGTAGATGATGAAAGATTAGTATCTTCTGTAAGCGAAGAATCTGTCTTGGAAACACTAGAAATGTTGCTGCTTACTGTTGATATATTAACACCTGTAGCATCTGACTTGCTGCTTCCTACAATCTTGCCGCCCGCATAATTAACTCCAAACATAACAGAACCTGCTATTACTCCAAAAAGCACTGCTGCAAGTACGAAACATACTGCTCTCTTGGCAAATCCGCCGCTGTGCATCTTACGCTTCTTAGGTTCATAAGGTGCACTTGAAAATGCGCTGTTGTTGTTAGTAGTATTGTTATATGGTATATCACTGCCACTGTAACGGTACTGTGAATCATTCTCGTTATTATCATTATACATAATCATTCTCTCCTTTTACCATTGTATTATGACAATGAACATTCCATACATAACAAATGAACACATCTCACTGTCATTATCTGTAATATAACAACGAAATGTGTTCATATTGTGTTTTTGTTGTTAATTAAGTTTGAACTGATTAAAGTCCAACTGCCTCAGATACTGCCTGAGTAAGTTCTTCAAGCTTCTTGTCAGCATCCTCAAGACCAGTTCCCTTAACGCCCATGTAGAATTTAATCTTAGGCTCTGTTCCTGAAGGTCTTGCACAGCACCATGCATGGTCATTAAGTTCAAAGTAAAGTACATTAGATTCTGGAAGTCCTGTTGGCTTCTTCTCTCCTGTAGCAATAACTGTACACTCATCTTTCTTGTAATCCCTGAACTCTACAACATCCCACGCACCAAACTTCTTAGGTGGATTATTTCTTAAATCATCCATCATCTTGGCAATCTGGACAGCACCTTCTGCACCCTTCATAGTAACAGCCTTCTGTCCTTCCTTGAAGTAGCCATACTTATCAAAGATATTAATCATCTGATCCCATAATGTAATGCCCTTTGACTTATAGTAAGCTGCTGCTTCACATAATGCCATAACAGCTACGATAGCATCCTTATCTCTTGCATGAGTTCCAACTAAGCAGCCGTAACTCTCTTCAAAACCGAATTCATATTCGTATGTATTATTCTGTTCAAAGAACTTAATCTGCTCACCGATATACTTGAATCCTGTAAGAACTTCAATAAGCTTTAAGTTATATTCCTTAGCAATAAGATCTGCTAAATTAGTAGATACAATAGTCTTTACAAATGCACCATTCTCATGAAGAAGTCCTTTTTCCTTTCTCTGTGAAAGAAGGTATTCTGCAATAAGCATACCAGACATATTACCTGTGAATGACTTGTACTCACCTGACTTAGTATCCTTAGAATATACACCAAGTCTGTCTGCATCAGGATCAGTTGCAAGGATAATATCTGCATCAACTTCCTTAGCAAGTCTTAATGCATATGTGAATGCCTTAGGATCTTCCGGGTTAGGGTACTCAAGTGTTGTGAAGTCAGGATCCGGCTTCTCCTGTTCTGGAACAACATATACATTCTTGAAGCCTAATTCTCTTAAAATTCTTCTTACAGGAACATTGCCTGTACCATTGAATGGAGAATATACAATCTTAATATCATCAGCAACCTGCTTAATAATATCTCCGTTAAGGCTCTGCTCTTTTAATGCTGCAATAAATGCATCATCCATATCATATCCGATAATATTATAAAGACCTCTTACTCTTGCCTCTTCTTCATCAATAGTCTTAACATCATTAAAGTCTGTAACAGCCTTAACTTCGTTGATAATCTGTGTATCCTTAGGTGCTGTTATCTGGCATCCGTCATCCCAGTATACCTTATATCCATTGTATTCTGGTGGATTGTGGCTTGCTGTAACCATAATACCAGCTGTGCAGTGAAGTTCTCTTACTGCGAAAGAAAGCTCTGGAGTTGGTCTTAATGATGGGAAAATATACACCTTAATACCATTGGCTGCAAGACAAAGAGCAGCTTCCTGTGCAAATTCTCTTGACATTCTTCTGTTATCATGAGAGATTGCTACACCCTTATCCTGTGTTCTCTCCTTGATGATAAAGTTAGCAAGACCCTGTGTTGCTTTTCTTACAATGTATACATTCATTCTGTTAGTACCATTGCCGATAACACCACGAAGTCCTCCTGTTCCGAACTCAAGATCCTTGTAGAATCTGTCTTCAATCTCTTTCTCATCTCCTGCGATTGATTTGAGTTCTGCGCGTGTGGCTTCATCAAAATATTCATTCTCACACCACGCTTTGTAAGTATCCATATAACCCATACCCTTTACCTCTTTTCTTTATATATTAGTCCTGTAAAGCTTTTCTAAAGCTCTCAGCAACTGCTTTCAATGCTTCTTCTTCATCTGGTCCTTCAGCCATAAGCGTAATCTCATCACCACAGCCGACGCCTGATGCAAGAATTGAAATAACACTCTTTGCATTAACAGTCTTATTTCCAAATGTAAATGTTATATGTGAATCAAATTTGACAGCAGTATCGCACATTGCTCCTGCTGGTCGAAGATGTATTCCCAATGCACTTCCAACTAGTATCTTCTCACTTACCATATGAATCACCTCTCAATTATAGTTGTTGCTGATGTTGTTTCCTGTGTCGCATTCGTAGTCTCCTCAGCGTTATCCCTGAACAATACATTAACTGCAGGTGTACTCTTCAACGTAACCCCATCTGGAAGTCTGACCGACACTGTGATGCTTCTTGTTCCTGAAGATGTATATGTCGACAGATCTGCTGTCAGAGTAATTCCTGATGCATCAAGTGCCGCAATTACTGCCTCTGAACCTTCTACATCAATTGAAAATGTTCTATCCTCGAAACTGTAACTCATGCCAGCTTCAAGTCCACTAACCTTAATATCAGATGTATTAAGAGTTATTGTCTTACTACTTGTAGGCTCTATCTTAACATTAACCTCTATTCTCGGATTGTCAAGAACAGAAAGTGATTTATCAATGTAATCTGACAGTGCAAACTTAAATACTTTACTCTCTGTAAGTCCATCAACATTAATATTACTTGCCGGAATAACAATCTTATCAAGGCTGTTAAGTGTATTAGTGTCTCCATATACAACAACACTATCATGATTAAGTGTTACCTCTGAAACCCTGTATCCATCTCCCGGTCTGCCTGATGTTCTCACTTCAATGCTGACAGTTTTCGTTCTTACAACCTGTGCAGTATAATTAACACTTGTCTGTGTAAGCTCAAGAGATGAATCATTAATCTCGTTATTATCAGAATCATACAGATATATATCTGCTGTTCCTGTCACATCTGCCGTAGCTCCTGTCACATCAAATGATACCCCTGCATGGTCAACAGTTTCAACAACTGACGAAGGACCTGTAACCTTTATTGATGTAGGATTCAGAGTCCTCTTAATAACAGCATAACCATCTGCTGTTGTTCCGGTAACCTCTGATACAACATTAACGGTCTTAGTATCCCTGTTCTCTATGCTGAGTCTTACTGCCGACGTCTTAGGAGTCGCCTCTACATTATTCAGTACCTGTCCATCTTTCACGACAGACACATGAATATCAACATAATCAGCAAATGCACTGATTTTACTAAGATCCGCAGTAGCCACTATGTCACTCGCTTTAATATTCGTAACAATACTCTTGGGACCGCTTACATAAACAGATATCTTGCCGCCATCTACAATCTCATAACTGTAATTCTTATCTGTAAGACTCTCTGTATTGATAAGCTGTACAGATACATTACTGAATGTATAACTTGTAGTCGGGTCATACACATTAACAATAACCGTCCATAAAACCACCGCAAATATAGCCGACAGAATCTTAAGGCTCAGGTTCTTAAACATCTTTTCCTTCATGCTTCAACCTTCCTCTCCATATCTTGAACGACTTCACATCTATAGTTCTTCTGCGAAGGTATTCCAGCTTGTTTCTAAGAGAATCCGCATCAATATCATGAATAAGTTCTCCTCCAACAGCCACAGAAACCTTTCCGGTTTCCTCAGATACAATAATAGTCATACTATCTGTCACTTCACTTATACCAACACCTGCTCTGTGTCTTGTTCCAAGTGCTTTATTAAGGCTGTTATTGTCTGATAATGGAAGATAACATGTTGCAGCAACAACCCTGTCTCCCCTTATAATAACAGCGCCATCGTGAAGTGGCGTATTATGCTCAAATATATTGATAAGAAGCTGGCTTGTAACCAGACCATCAACTGCAATTCCAGTCTTTTCATATTCTTCAAGAACCATGTCCTGTTCAATAACAATAAGTGCTCCTGTATAAGCAGCGCCCATATCATAACATGCCCTTACAATCTCTTCTGCTGTCTTGCTGCTGAATCTCTCACCCTTATCCTTGCCATCATTAAAACGGAACAGTCCGAACAGAATCTTCTTTCGTCCAAGCTGCTCTAACGCTCTTCTTAATTCCGGCTGGAATATAATAACAAGGGCTATAATTCCAACACTGATTGTCTTACCCGCAATCCACAGAATAGTCTTAAGGTTAAGAATATATGCAACTATAGCAAACAGAATAACTATAATAATTCCTTTAAGTAAAACCCATGCCTTGGTATTCTTAATCCATACCATGACATTGTATATAACAAAGGCAATAATCACAATCTCGATAACATCAGTCCATGTTATACGCGGAATATATAATTTGACAAGATAATCTCTTATGAAATTATTCACTGTAATATCGCCTCCGTTCCTTTAATCAATAATTATCCTCATTACTAATTATTACTTATCATCATCATAGAATAATATGTCATCCTCTTCCTCATTAGAGGCTGCATATCCATTATCTTTAGCTGTATCATTAGTTCTCATCTGTCTTATATCAGATGCCTTCTTAGTCTTCTTGGCATTAATATGCTTGATTCTTACATCTGCATTGGCAACATTAACCTTAGGAACAGCTTTAACATAATAATAGTACTCATCATCTTCGTACTGTACATATTCAGTTCTCTTATAATCTAATGCAAAGAATACAATATTGCATACATATGCAACTGCTACACCCAATATAACACCAACAATTATCAGAACAATGTTAAAATCAGACTTCAATGCAATCTGTCCTACAACAAGAATGAGAAACTCTACTATACCGCCGACAATAATTGCTATCTTCCATGAATGGTCTATCTTCTGTCTTCTGATAATATATACAACAATAATAGTTATGGCAGCAGCTATAATAAATACAAGCATCTGTCTGTTCTTTAAAAGACTCTCTATAAGATATGAAATCTGCTTCATGCTCTCTGATAAAGAATCATTAGAAATAGCCGCCTCATAATCACTTGCAGTTCTTATTATGTAATACATAATAACACCAAAACTTACAGGAATTGCTGCAAGAGCTGATGAACAAAGTCCCACAGCTATCGGAAGAACAAATGGAATCTTCATCCAACACAGCATCGCTGTAATAATAAGCAGATATGACTTCTTAGGTGTAAATCTGAAATACAACAGATACATAAGAAGCATAATACATAAAACAAGCAGTGCAAATTCAGGTGCTATAACATATAACTGCAGAAGAATAAATACTGAAAGAACTATCAGTGTGAATCCACCTGGTAAAAATGCACATATGACCGATAACAACAGTGCAAATACCGGATTCTTAAGCTTGTCCATATAACCAATGCTAGCATTAATCATAATAAATGCTATCAATACAACAACAAACTTTACTGCAGGAACAATATATGTATTATATCTGTTAAAAAACTTCTTAAAACCTTCTTTTAATTCTAATAAAAATGCCATCTACGCCTCCAATGATTATTTCTTCTTCTGTCCTGTGTAGAATCTTTCCAGCTTATTAAGCCTTGAAAAATACTTCTTAAGACCTTTTCTGGTATTCTCATACCTGAAATAATATACAAATCCAGCAATTGTACAGAATACAATAAGCATAAGCACATAGTACAATGCAAACTTCTTGGCAAGCCATATATAATCAAGATTATTAATATCCTGAATCATACCCTCTGCATTGCACAGGAAATACATTGCCAGAAGTATTACACTGGCAAATGTAGTTGCAATCACTGTCTTTAATACACCAAATGCAATATAATCTCCTTTGAAATACTTAGCAGTCTTTAACATGATTTTTCCTTCGTTCTTCTCGTATATTGCCATCTTAGTCATCATTTTAATCTTATTCTCATTAAGCAATTCATTCACCTCATCAAACAAGTTTTGCCTACGTATGTTTAAATATAACATATTTCTGGCTGATTGTATATTATAAATATCACTCAATATATATTATATTCCGCACTTTTGAAGATTATTTCTCTTTTTTCTTTTAAATATAATATAACAAAAAAGAGCAAAAAATACAAAAATCTTTCGCTCTTAATTATTCTAGAATTCAACACGTATCTGTGTACCTTTGTCTACTTCACTCTCCAAGTATATTCTTGCATCATGAAGCTCAACAATATGCTTTACAATAGCAAGACCAAGACCTGTTCCTCCGGTTTCCTTGGAACGGCTTTTATCAACCCTGTAAAATCTCTCAAACACCCTGTCCTGCTGGTCCTTAGGAATTCCTATTCCATCATCTGTAACACTTAACTGCGGCTTTCCGTCCACAATTCCGGCAAACACTTCAACATGTCCGCCCTCTTTATTGTATCTTATAGCATTTTGGACAAGATTATCAATAAGCTCCCTTATCATATCCTTGTTACCGCGTATAATGCACAAAGAACCCGAATAAGAAAAATGTATTCCCTGCTTCTGTGCATTAACCTGCAGCGACTCAGCACAGTCCTTGACGAACTCATACAGGTCAAAATTGTCATACTGGCGAGGCATCTCGCTGTGGTCTAACTCTGAAAGCCTGATAATATCATTAATAAGTGACAACAGTCTTTCTGAATTACGCTTTATTTCATGTGCAAAATGTATCTCCTGCTCATGATTTACCATCTCATTCTCAATAAGCTCCGCATATCCAGAAATTGCGGTAAGAGGAGTCTTTAATTCATGTGATACATTTGCAGTAAAATCCTGTCTGCTTCTTGCAGCAGCAAGAATATTCTCATGCTGTACCCTTATCTTCTCTGCAAATGGTGCAATCTCCTTGTATACAGGCTTATCCTGTACAGAATCAATATTCTTAGCCATTCTCTCAATCGGTTCAATAAGTGTCTTGGTAAGCAGATGTGATATAATAATACATACCGCTATAATCGCTGCAAGAATTCCTATTACAGCCGGAAACACATTTCCAAATACACTTAACATACTGCTTGCATCGCATGACACTCTTATAACAGTTCCATCTTTCTGCCTTAAAGCATAATAGAAAGTATTCATATTCATCGTGTCTGACTTACGCACACACTGACCATTACCATACTCGAAAGCATCCTGTACTTCCGGTCTGTCATTATGGTTAGGCATAGAATCTATATTATTGTCATTATCAAAAAGTACAGTTCCATCCGAATCTATCCATGTAACTCTCAGATTATTAATAGGCAGTCCGACCCGTACATCATCAGATGATTTGTCGAATACGCCTGTATCCATAAGGACTTCTGCATTAGTCCTAAGTCCTGTTTGAACCTGTTTCTTGAACAATCCGTAATATATAAGAGTTATGCCTATGGCTGTAGCAAGAACTGCAATCACAGCAATTCCAATAAGCCTTAAATTAATCTTCTGCTTCATACATCTACCTGCCTCATCTTCTAATTATGTAAGAATTAGCCAGTCTACTCAATAACATAACCAACATTACGCACAGTTCTTATGCGTGAGCCTGCATCACCTAACTTCTGTCTTAAAGTCTTGATATGCATATCAACAGTTCTTGATTCACCTTCAAATTCTGTTCCCCACACCTTAAGAACAATTGCATCTCTTGAAAGCACTATATTCTTATTAGCAATGAGGTATCTTAACAGTTCATATTCCTTGAAGGTAAGCTCGACAGGTTTTCCTGAAACTGTAACCGTATGTCTTTCATGGTTAAGCTCAATTTCTCCTACATCAAGTACACTTTCCTCGTCTGTCTCCGTTCTTCTAAGAAGTGCCTTAACCCTTGTGATAAGCTCCATGACAGAAAATGGCTTCTTAATATAATCATCTGCTCCGTCATCGAGTCCTTTAATCATATCAAGCTCTGTAGTCTTGGCTGTCACCATAATAACCGGAAGTCTTTTCGTTGCGGAATTTGCCCTTAATTTCTTAATAATATCATATCCATTTTCATCAGGAAGCATAACATCAAGCAGCACCAGGTCAGGCAGAATCTCATCAAGCTTCTTGAAAAATTCCTTAGAGCTGCCAAATGCGCCTACCATATGTCCGCTGTTCTTTAATGCGATTGTCTCTATCTCTCTTATGCTTTCATCATCTTCAACTATATATATAAGAGCCATATTCCCATCTCCTGTCCTTAATCAGCCTTCTTTAACTCCGGAAGCTGATACTGTTTATAATACTGTCTGCATTCCTTTGCAAACTCAGGATTATCTTCATTCGTAAGATGTTCCAGATAACCATGTGTCTCATAACCATTATCTCTTACCTCAATCATACATACAGCAATATTCGAGCAATGATCTGACACTCTCTCAAAGTTAGTCATTATATCTTCTAATATAAGACCTGTTTCAATAGTACATTTGCCCTTTCTTAATCTGCTGATATGGCGCTGCTTAATCTCAAGGTTAAGCCCGTCAATTACCTGCTCAAGAGGCTCAATATGCTTTGCCGCCTCAATATCCTGATTCTCAAAAACCTGTACTGTGTTATCAACTATATCATGTACCGCTTTGGCAAATGTTTCAAGTTCTTTTCTTGCATTCTGTGAAAAAGATGACTCTCTGCTGTTCATCTCTTTAGCAGACTTCGCAATATTAATCGCATGATCCGATATTCTCTCGAAATCACTCATGCAGTGAAGAAGAATTGAAAATGTATGATTATCATGTCTTGACAGATCACAGTTTCCAACCTTTACAAGATATGAGCCGAGCTTATCCTCATATTTGTCAACATCCTCTTCCATAATCACAACATCATCATATGCATCATCAGAATAATTGCTGATAATTCCAAGTGCCTTATCCAGTGCATCCTGTGACAAATGTGCCATCTTGACAGCAGTATTTCTGCACAATTCCATGGCAACAGCAGGTGTCTCTAGGAATCTTTCATCTAGTGCTGCAAGGTCTGCTGCCACGCCTGTCTGTATAATATCCTCATGCTTTCCATCAGGAATAGAAATCGTTGCCAGCTTCACAAGCAGATTAGAGAATGGGAAAAGTATAATCACGCAGCCGATATTAAAAAGACTGTGAATCACTGCTATTCCCGCTGCATTAGCAGAATCAGACAGGAAACCAAAATGTACGAATGCATTAATTGAATAGAATACAATCATGAATATACATGTTCCTATCATATTAAAGTAAAGGTGTATCATAGATGCTCTCTTGGCATTCTTCTTAGCTCCGATAGAAGATATAATTGCAGTAATACAAGTACCGATATTCTGTCCCATAATAATAGGGATAGCTGTTGCGTAGCTTACAGCGCCTGTTATACATAATGCCTGTAATATACCAACCGAAGCTGATGATGACTGTATGACAGCTGTAAGTACTGTACCTGCAAGAAGTCCGAATAACGGATTAGAAAACAGCGTAAGCATACCAGTGAATTTCTCGCTATCTGCAAGAGGTTCAACCGCCCCACTCATAGTCTCCATACCAAACATAAGAATTGCAAATCCAAGAAGAATATTACCTATATCCTTCTTCTTGGAATTATCCTTGCATGTCATAGTCATCACAATACCAATAACCGCAAGAACAGGTGAGAATGAAGATGGCTTTAAAAGATTAATCCATCCTGCACCGCTTATACCAGTAAGTGATAATAACCATGAAGTTACTGTCGTACCTATATTAGCACCCATAATAATGCCAACAGCCTGTGAAAGTTGCATGATACCCGAGTTAACAAAACCTACAACCATTACTGTAGTTGCAGAAGATGACTGGATTACTGCCGTAACAGCCAGTCCTAACAGCACCGCCATAATTCTTTTAGATGTAAGTTTTTCAAGTATCTGTTCAAGTTTTCCGCCGGAAAGTTTCGCTAAGGAATCACCCATGACATTCATTCCATACAGGAATAACGCCAGACCTCCGACCATCGTTAATACACCAAAAATATCCATTTTACATAAGCTCCTTTTTTCATTCGACTTTTTCACATATCATGTGTATTCTATATGAGCATTGTAAAATGTATTATGTAAGTTATGTAAAATCTATGTAAAATTTCCAACTATGTTCTTTATGCGGTCTAAATCTATAGGTTTTGCAAGATGCGCATCCATTCCGCTCTCGAGAACTGCACGCACATCATTGGCAAATGCATTGGCTGTCATGGCAACAATCGGAATATCCTTTGCATCAGGATGCTTTGTCTTTCTTATTGTTCTTGTTGCCTCGTAGCCATCCATATTAGGCATCTGCACATCCATGAATATCATGTCATACTGGCCTTTCTTAGAATGTTTAAATATATCAACTGCTGCCATTCCGTCTCTTGCGCAGTCACATGTTGCACCTTCTGCATTAAGCAGTTCTTTAAACATCTCTGCATTAATAACATTATCCTCTGCGACAAGAAAATTCTTTCCTGTAAGAACATGATTCTGCTCAGTCTCATGCTCTGTTTTATTAATAACATTTTCAATACCGCCCTGAAGGTTGGCAAGAAAGAACGGTTTGCTTATAAATCCAGCTATTCCGAGCGATTCAGCCTTTTCCTTAATCTCTCCCCATTCATAGGCACTTATGAATATCATAGGCTCTTTCTCAAGCTTTTCTTCTCCGATTGCAGCCACCGTGTCAATGCCGTCCATT
>CAVAPS010000015.1:0-58925 GCA_963590775.1 Desulfovibrio piger | reverse complement strand
GTAGAGCACCTGACTCTTAATCAGGGTGTCCAGGGTTCGAACCCCTGGCGGTGCACTGGAAGGTCTTATGATTTAGGGAATCCTAGGTTGTAAGGCTTTTATTTTTTTATATAAAAATAGACACCCTTTTAACCAGGGTGTCCAAGATTGTTTTAAAAAATCTTTTCATATCTTTGAAGATCATCATCAAATTCTCTTTTTAAACTATCAGGAACAATTACATCACGGTTATACTTTTCATCATGATATATATAATATTCTTCAAAATACATCTCATCTGCATCTTTTACAGCAACACAATAACTACCTAATTTAGTTGTTTCAACAGATGTTATTAATTTTTCCAAGTTATCTGATATAATGCGCTGCTCCTGAGTATATCTCTTCGTAACTCCATATGTTACAGAAAATATAACAATATCCATTCCCAACAGAATTAATACAATAAACACAATTTTCATTAGTTTTTTCTCCGATTCTTAAAAAATATCTCATCCAGTTCATAAAGACCGGATTCAATAAGCTCCTCTTGAGCTGCCAAATGTACATAGTTTTGTAAAATAGTATAAGAAGAATGTCCCATTAACAGACGGAGCATTTCCATATTGCCGCCATAATATAAATAACTGGTTGCAAATGTATGCCTTAAAAGGTGTGCATGCACTCTTTTCATTCCTGGGAGATTCTTTATATTTGCAAAGAGCTTTTTTATAGTGCAAATTGTTATTGGATCTTTATTGTACCGGTCAAGAAAAACAAATCCGGATCTATTACCCAGATAATTATTAATGTTCATACGCAGAAAATCAGGCAAAAGAACAATACGGGATTTATTATTTTTTGAATTTCTGATTGTCAAAGTATTTTTACGAATACAATCAGATGTTAAATTAATAACCTCCTGTCGTCTTAAACCACAATCAAGCATCAAATGGAAGATACAGTAATTACGCAAAGCCAGTTCAGAATTAATAATATAATAATCAATGGCAGCAACCTCATCTTTAGTAAGAGGTATTACAATCTCACTATCATCTTTTGGCAGCTTTATACGCTGAGTAATATCACAATCAAGGAATCCTTCCTGAAACAGCCATAAACAAAAGACACGAACAGCTCTATAGTAAGTATGCAATGATACATTCTTAATAGATTGCAGAATAATCACCAGTCTTTTCAGCATTTTCAAAAAGAGTTGATTTTTCGTCTGTGAATTTGGCTGCATTTTCTGCAACAGAATCGGCATCATCTTTAATGTCTTCGTAAGCATTCTTCTGTAACTTTTTGGTAAGTGAAGAAGTAGTGCTGTCAGTTTTTTGTGTGAGCAGGCTTGAAAGACTGTCATTATCATCGCTTTGGATGTAATCAAGCAGAGTCTTTGATGAAGGCACAATACTTGCTTTCAGCTGGTTAGCTGCCAGCATCTGAGATGTAACTCGCATAAGTTAGTCTTATATATGGAGTGTGATTAATTACACATTTATCAGCTGAATATAGTATCGGATAAAACATCGTGAAACTTAACATACTACCTTCGAAAGGAGGTGGTAGATATGTTTCCAGTATTTGACTATAATCATGAAAAAGACGAATATAAAAACGGATATAGTGATGGACAGGGTGACAAAGGCTTTGATGATGGTGAAGATGAATTTGCAAGTAACATGGATGAAAGCGATGTGATGCGTCCTGTCAATTCACTTGATGATTATACAAGTTTCCTTTTGTGGGGAACTGATTTTGACGATAAGAATAATATCTAAAAATAGTATTAATAATTTATTAATCTTTGAAAGGCTGATTGACTGAATATTTTCAATGTTATATGATAAGCGAAAATGGAGGTATGAGTTTAGTATGTATGGGTATATAGTTGTTGATCAGCCAGAACTTAAATTCAGAGAATTTGATAAATACCGCTCATACTATTGTGGTCTGTGCGATTCGCTGGCAGATGCGCATGGATTGAAAGGGCAGATTACCTTAAGCTATGATATGACATTTCTGGTTATGCTTCTTACAGGTCTGTATGAACCGGAAACTATATATTCTGAGGAACGCTGCGTCACACATCCATTAAAGAAACATCCAGTGAGGCGCAACGTAATCTCAGATTATGCTGCCGATATGAATGTCCTTTTGACATATTACAAATGTATGGACGACTGGTACGATGAGAAAAAGGTGTTAAAAAGAACCTTCGCCGGAGTGCTTAAAAGTGATATAAAAAAGCTTGAAAAGAAGTACCCAAAGAAGGCAGAGGTTATAAAGACGAGCCTGTCTAAATTATCAGAATATGAAAAGGCACAGGAAAATAACATTGATAAGCCGGCGGAACAGTTTGGTATATTGTTAGGAGAGATTGCTGCCATGAAAGAAGATGAATGGAGCAGTGAATTAAGGATTCTTGGCAATAATCTCGGAAGATTCATATATCTGCTTGATGCATATGATGATTTGGAAAAAGACGAAAAAAATGACAATTACAATGTCTTTAAATATCATAAAGAGATTAAAGATTTTGACACATTTGTCGAAAATGTACTTAAAGCATATATGGCAGGCTGTGCGAGGTCATTTGAGAGACTTCCGGTTATTGCTAATGCTGAAATTTTAAGAAATATTATATATTCAGGTGTATGGACAAAGTTCTATGCTGCCAGAAGGAAAAGAAATAATGCTGCCGGAACGCAGCCGGAGGAACATAATGACAGATCCATATAAAGTGTTGGGAGTATCGAGGGATGCTTCTGATGATGAAGTGAAAAAAGCATATAGGACACTGAGCCGCAAGTATCACCCGGATGCTAACATCAATAATCCGAACAAAGACCAGGCGGAGGAGATGTTTAAGCTTGTACAGCAGGCATACAACCAAATTATCCGCGAACGCGAGGGCGGCTATAGCAATCAGTCATACAGCCAGACGCGTTATGGCACAGGACGCTCAGAGCATTATGGATATGATGGTGACTATCAGAACCAGTCACAGGGCGGATATGGAGATTTTGGAGGCTTCTGGGGCTTCGGACCATTTGGCTTTGGTGGATATAACGGAGGCTACGGTGGTAATGGCTATGGTTATGATAATATGAATGGGAGTGACCCTACAACCGTTCATCTAAGGGCAGCGGCTAATTATATCAATAATTCAAGCTATGACGAAGCTATCAATGTGCTGAATAATATAACTGACCGTGATGGAAGATGGTATTATTACAGTGCGTTGGCACATCTTGGAAAAGGCGAGGAAGCCACAGCATTAGAGGATGCAAGGCGTGCTCTGGATTCAGACCCGGACAATATGCAGTACCAGTTACTATATCAGCGTATAGCAAGCGGTGGAAGCTGGTATGCCGGAAGAAGGACACAGTACGAGGGACCTTCTTCAACAACATACTGTACAGGCTGCACACCATGGGTTGCATTATGTCTGTGCACTAATATATGCATGCCGACATGCTGCTGCGGAACAGGCGGCTACTATACGGGGGGAAGTATATAATTAAACAAGTTAATTCATCTTTTCTTTTTCTATCCATGCATCAAGATTATCGAATAATATATCGAACTGCACAGGTCCCATATCAAGCACATACTGGTGGAAGGCTTTTAGATTGAAATCATCTGAAAGCTCACTCTGTGCCTTGTTCTTTAACTGTTCAAAGCCTAACATTCCAAGAACATATTTGCAGTAGTTGCCCGGATCGGAGACAAATGCATAGTACATTTCATGGGCAACAGACTTATCATTAAAACCATATTTGCTGGTGTAGCTGTAGACATCATCTTCACTCCAGCCATAGTAGTTCACTCCGATATCCCCTTTTGCATACAGGCACAGAACTGTTGCGTAATTGGCACTATACATCTGGTTAAGTGCGTCATTGCCTGTCTGTGCGTAGTTATAAGAAAGAAGCTCTACATAGGAAGCCCAGCCCTCAACATATCCGCCAGGTGCAAGAATATATCTTATCCAGTCAGGATTGCTGGCGGCAAAGTACTGTGTCTGGTACATGTGTCCCGGATATCCTTCATGTGCAAGCGTAGGATACAGTTCGCCAGAAGAAGTACCAGATGCGTTGATATATATAGAATTAACATCAAGATTATCAAGCTGCGGGAGGAAGTACATAGCCGGACTTGTGTAATCCTCAAGTGATTTCGAGACATATTTGATGTTGCAATTGACATCAGGAATCTCAGGAAAATCGTCAATAATTCTTTTCTTAAGGTCGGTAAGTATGCCAACCGGGTCAGTCATATTGAATGTAAATGTGTCATATTTATCAAGGATAGTTGAATCCTTAACTGCAAGAGACTGCATTTTCAGCATATATTTCCTGATATACGAATCAAGCAGCTTGTCGTATTCATCAACAGATTTGCTCCAGCCAAGCGTTGCTGACAGAATATATTCAAAGTATCTTGAACCGTCAGGATAATTGCATAAGCCTCCGGCATACTGGTTAGTTCCCTTCAGGGCTGTAAGACCGTCCACAAGCGCCTTATAGCCGGGAATTACATGTTCGTTGACCGCAGACACATTTTTAGCCTTGTAGTCAGTGATATCCTGTTCGGAAAGCCCATCTACCGAAGAAATCTTTTCGTTAAATGTAGATATCATCACGCCCTCATCAGAACCGGCAGTGTCAAGGAAGGAATTGCAGCTTTCAACAACCTCATCCACTAGAGTATCTTCCATAAAGTATCCGTAGTCAGAACGCATTTTTTCAAATGCAAGCATATTCTCAAAGTATCCGTCAACATCACAGAGCAGCTCAATGTATTCGTCTACATCCTTCGTTTCTTCAAATGTATACTCGGCAAAAAGCAGTGGTAGCTGGACATGGACACCTGTTGTCGTCTTGAGCTGTGTGTCAAACATGTACAAATCACTGTATTCAAGTGCATTTTCCATATACATTAGAAGCTCATCAAGTGTAATCTGCTGCTTGGCGGAGAGAGCACTTCTGTCGAATGCTTTAAGAGTTGATATTATGTCTGAATAGTCTGAGGCATTGTCAGGATTGTCAAGGTCGCAGCGCCCAAGAGTGACATCGTAATCATCAA
Organism: Desulfovibrio piger; assembly: GCA_963590775.1. Classification (GTDB taxonomy): domain Bacteria; phylum Bacillota; class Clostridia; order Lachnospirales; family Lachnospiraceae; genus Lachnospira. The sequence goes on along the minus strand of CAVAPS010000015.1, from coordinate 53,852 downwards.
TACCGAAATCCTGTGGGTGTTCAACATAGGCATGTAGTGATATAGTATCGGCACTAAGTAGGTCGGCGAACAGACTGTTGATATATTCAGTGAAACTGGTATTGTCTTCTGCTGCAGCTGTGTCAGAGCCGGATGGCTGGCTGTGATTCCATGGAAGGCTGCAGCCGGACATGGTAATTACCAGGGTAAAGACTATCAGCAGGCTTGCAGCCCTGTTAAGAATTTCATGGATATGGCAAATGTGTTTGTTCTGCATATTAATCCTCATTTCTGTCTTATTAAACATTATGCAATGCTATAAAGCAAAAAGACCTCCGAAGAGGTCTTTTGTAAATAATTCTGTATGGTGGCCGTAGAAAAATTAACGACGAGCTGCTTCTTCCTTCTGTATATGTGAATCATAAAGAGATACGCCTGGGTTCTTCGGATCATCTACTACAGTAGAAAATGATTCATTGCAATAAGGGCATGTTGCAAGACTGCTTCTTCCGCTGTTGGCACTGGCACAAGCAGCAATATGTGCATAGTATGCAGTTGTATCATCTCCTGAATACTCAAGATCACAATAAGGACACTTTAATGCTTTAGAATTATCAGTAGTGTCAGCAGCCTGTGTATCTGCTGTCTGGGTGTCAGCTGTAGTGTTGCTGGCAGCTGCTTTAGTTGAATCGGCAACGGCTGCTGTTGAGACATTTGAAGCTGAGGTGGCTGTAGTTGAAGCAGTGTTCTTTGTTGTAGCTTCAGTAGATGACGATGTCTTACCACCGCAGCCTGTTACAAGTATTGTTCCCATTAAAGTAGTGATTAATACGATACTTAATTTTTTATTCAAATATGTTACCTCCCAAATGTATGTTTATTTAGAATATGATGTGAATCCCTGCTGCTGTTTTTCATTATTGAGTGAGTAGAAAGACAGCTCGGTATCATTAGTGGCTGATAAATCATAATATCCAATCCATGTCAGGAAATCTGATGGAAGCTCGCTTAAAGGAGCACCTGGCAGGTATATAAGAAAACGGTTAGAATCAGTCATGCCATAAGCCTCACTGTATACATAACGGATACCATCTGATATCTCTTCTGTGCCAACCTTCTTGTCATAGTTAAGAGATTTTACAGTCACGGCATATGTATATGAGTTAACCTTTTCTGGCTGGCTGAACTGTCCGCTGAAGCTGCATGCATATACAGTGCCGTTAGGGTAAGAATCAGCTCTTTCACCCATTTCGCTGTCATGATAGTAGCCTGTAAAGCTTCCATCAGAATTGATATTAAGCTCTGTAGACCATGCACCAGCACCGCTGCTGAACATGAACTGTAAATCCTTAAGGTCGCTGAATGAAAAGCTGCTTGTTACAGCGGTTGCTTTATTAGAAGCAGCAGCCTCTGTCTTCTTGGCAGCGGCTTCGGTGGCAGCGGCATTTTCAGAAGCTTTTTCGGTAGCCTTAGAAGAAGCTTCTGTAGATGTAACAGACGCTTCGGTAGAGGCAGCTGAAGCCTTAGTGCTGGCAGCCTTGCTTCCACAGCCCGCAGACAGGGCTATTACAGATATTAATCCCAAAGCTGGAATGATTTTTTTAAATAATTTCTTAGTCATAATTTCGTAGATTCTCCTCTTCGTTTTGCTTCATTTGATATAAGTATAACATGCAGATGTAGACAAAAGCGAGACAAATTTTGAAATTTAATTTGGTTCATAAAACATTTTATCAGTTTCACTACGTACTTGACACTTATAGCAAATTTTTTTATGATAAAGTTTATGTATAAAGGATTTACACTACATTTGCGTTATAGCGATGAATTAGAGAATAATAGATTATGGAGGAAATGATATGCCACAGAACAAAGGTCCATTTTATATGACAACAGCTATTGCCTATACATCAGGCAAGCCACATATCGGTAACACTTATGAAATCGTGCTTGCAGACAGTATTGCAAGGTTCAGAAGACAGGAAGGTTACGATGTGTTTTTCCAGACAGGAACTGATGAGCATGGTCAGAAGATTGAGCTTAAGGCTGAGGAAGCTGGAATTACACCTAAGGAATTCGTTGACAATGTATCTACGGAAATCAAGAGAATATGGGATCTTATGAATACTTCATATGACAAGTTCATCAGAACAACAGATGATTACCATGAGAAGCAGGTTCAGAAGATTTTCAAGAAACTCTATGATCAGGGAGACATTTATAAGGGTTCATATGAAGGCATGTATTGTACTCCATGTGAGTCTTTCTGGACAGAGAGCCAGCTTGTTGATGGCAAGTGCCCTGACTGCGGACGTGAAGTTAAGCCTGCTAAGGAAGAGGCTTATTTCTTCAAGATGAGCAAATATGCTAACAAGCTTATTGAGCATATCAATACACATCCAGAATTCATCCAGCCTGTTTCAAGAAAGAATGAGATGATGAACAACTTCCTTCTTCCAGGACTTCAGGATTTATGTGTATCAAGAACATCTTTCAAATGGGGTATCCCGGTTGACTTTGATGACAAGCATGTAGTTTATGTATGGCTTGACGCCCTTACTAACTATATTACAGGTATTGGATATGATGCTGATGGCAATTCTTCAGAGCAGTACAAGAAGTTCTGGCCGGCAGACCTTCACCTTATCGGTAAGGATATCATCAGATTCCATACAATTTACTGGCCAATATTCCTTATGGCACTTGGTGAGCCGCTTCCTAAGCAGGTATTTGGACACCCTTGGTTATTACAGAATGACGGTAAGATGAGTAAGTCTAAGGGAAATGTTATCTATGCAGATGACCTTGTAGACCTCTTTGGCGTTGATGCTGTACGTTACTTCGTTCTTCACGAGATGCCATTTGAGAACGATGGTGTTATCTCATGGGAGCTTATGGTTGAGCGTATGAACTCAGATCTTGCCAACACACTTGGTAACCTTGTAAACAGAACAATTGCAATGTCTAACAAGTATTTTGGCGGAGTTGTGAATAAGACTGGTGTAGAGGATGCTGCAATTGACGGCGACCTTAAGGCAGTTGTAACAGCAACAAGAGATAAGGTTCAGGCAAAGATGGCTACACTTCATGTAGCAGACGCTATTACAGAGGTATTTACACTCTTTAAGAGATGTAACAAATATATCGATGAGACAATGCCTTGGGCTCTTGCAAAGGACGAGGCACAGCAGGACAGATTAGCAGAGGTTCTTTACAACCTTGTTGAGAGTATTACAATCGGTGCTAATCTTCTTAAGTCATTCATGCCAGAGACAACAGACAAGATTCTTGCACAGCTTTATCCAGAGAAGCCAGAGGCAGGAGTAAGAGATTTTGACGACCTTGCTACATTTGGCTTAAGAGAATCTGGACTTAAGGTTACTGAGACTCCTGAGATTCTTTTTGCAAGACTTGACTTTGAGAAGGACCTTAAGGAAAAGGTTGAAGCTATTCAGGAAGCACAGAAGAAGGCTAATGGCGCTGTAGAGTATCCACGGGTTGAAGCTAAGCCAGAGATTACATTTGACGATTTTGAAAAGGTTCAGTTCAGAGTTGCCAAGGTTCTTACATGCGAAGCAGTTAAGAAGACAAAGCTTCTTAAGTTCGAGCTTCAGATTGGTGATGAGAAGAGAACTATCGTATCTGGTATTCAGAAGTACTACAAGCCAGAGGAGCTTATTGGAAAGAAGTTAGTTGTATGCACTAACTTAAAGCCAAGAAAGATATGTGGTATTGAGTCACAGGGAATGATTATCTCAGCATGGGACGATAAGGACAACTTATCAGTTCTTACACTTGAGAAGGATATTATTGAAGGTGCAGAGATTGGCTGATAGATATGAAGATATTTGAAACTCATGCTCATTATGATGATGAAAGATTTGATGAGGACAGAGATGAACTTATAAGCAGCATGCTTAGTGATACAGGGGAGCTTGATTACATTGTTAATGTAGGTGCAAGCCGTCAGGGCTGTGAGTCTTCCCTTGCACTTGCTGCACAGTATGAAAAGGTATATGCAGTGCTTGGTTTCCATCCGGAGGATATTGTAAGATTGAAAAAATCGGATATTGAATGGCTGGAGAATATGTTAAATGAAGCTAAGGCAAGAAAGATTGTTGCACTTGGAGAAATTGGTCTTGATTACTATTATGTGTCAGATGATGCCGATACTGCGGCGGCTGAAAAGAAGCAGCAGCGCGAATGGTTTGCGGCACAGATGGATGTGGCGTACCGCACACATATGCCGGTAATGATTCATTCAAGAGATGCATGTCAGGATACAATCGACATATTAAAGAGTAATCATGGACAGGATACAGGCGGAATAATCCACTGTTATTCATACAGTAAAGAAGCAGCAAGAGATTTTCTTAACATGGGCTTCTCTATAGGAATCGGCGGAGTTCTTACATTTAAGAATGCCAAGAAGCTTGTGGAAGCAGTCACATATATACCAATGGATAGGATTGTTCTTGAAACAGATAGCCCATATATGGCACCTGAGCCTAATCGTGGTAAAAGAAACGACAGCCGCAATATAAAATATGTTGCAGAAAAACTGGCGCAGATTAAAGGGCTTGATACGCAGGAGGTTATTGATATCACTAACCAGAATGCGAGAAGGCTGCTTTTTGGGGAGTAAGGTGTTGGGAAATTTACCGGTGGATTTGTCTGTCAATTTATCGTCAGGGCAGCCCTTTCTCCTGTGTAAATTGGGCTGAAACCTATAAATTATAATAAAACGGCTATTTAGTAGGTCTTTTAACGTGGTTTTTATCGTTAAAGTCATGAAAATACCTACTAAAGCAGTGAAAATGCGACTACTTATAGGTATCACGTTATTTTGCGTGAATAATTACTCCAAAACATCCGGGTGGAAAAGCGTTCGGTTATCACGTTCCCTAACCCAGCAGGTTGCTAAGTTCGGCAAACTGTTCAAGTGTAAGGGCTTCGCCGCGGATTGTAAGCGGTAGTCCCATAATTTCTAATGCATTGGTGAGAGCTTCTTTAGAGATGCCGATGCCGGAATTGCCGACACTGTTAAGCATAGTTTTGCGGCGCTGGTTAAATGATGCTCTTATTATCTTGAACATAAGATGTTCATTCTTAACATCAACAGGCGGAGTCTTGAAACGTTCAAGACGGATAACCGCTGAATCAACATTAGGACGAGGCATAAAGCAGCTTGCAGGCACATTAAGCACGACCTTTGGCTTGGCGTAGAACTGTACAGCAAGTGAAAGTGCACCGTAGTCCTTAGTTCCCGGACCGCACTGCATGCGGTCAGCTACCTCTTTCTGAACCATGATAGTTATACTGTCTAATGGTACATGGCTCTCAAAAAGTCCCATAATAATAGGTGTTGTTATATAGTATGGAAGGTTGGCAACAACCTTAATTGGTCTGCCTTCATTCTTCTCATCTGCAAGCTTCTTGATATCAAGCTTTAAGATATCTTCGTTGATTACTGTTACGTTATCATAATAGGAAAGAGTATCTTCTGTAAGAATAGGAATAAGTTTCTTATCAATCTCAACAGCAACAACTTCTTTTGCATTCTCACACAGAATCTGAGTCATTGTTCCGATTCCCGGACCGACTTCAACAACGAAATCGTCTTTAGTAACGCCTGCTTCACGGACGATTTTTTCAACAACATTTTCATCTATAAGAAAGTTCTGACCGAACTTTTTCTTGAAATCAAAACCATATCTGTTAAGCACTGCAATCGTGTTGGTCGGGTTGCCGAGGTGCATAACATTATTATATTTATTATCGCTCATATTGCCTCCAATCTATAAGAATAATGTTATGAAACTTAATAAAAAATGTCAAGAAAAACAGCCGGCATGTTATTGGCACTGAGAAATTTTCGGAATAATCTATAGAAATCTGGCATAAGGTGCATAAGAGAATTAATTATGTTGGAGGGTTATTGTGGATTATCAGCGTCTTGTTTCATACATATATTCATATCCGGAGGGAGTAAAAGGGAGAAATGTTGGATTTGCAAAGGCATTAGTTCATCAGGGGCAGTTCAAGTTAAGCATCAGTTTAAGAGGCGTTAAAACAGACAGTCCGGAAATGTTTGGAATATATATGATGGTTACTGACAGCGGCTATAGGCTTATAAAGTTAGGTGAATGCCTTGTAAAAATGGGACAGATGGAATACAGTGGTGTATTTAGCCCTGATAATATAAATGATACAGGTTACAGCTTCAGGGATATATGTGGACTTGCGGTTGCAATGGAGGACGCAAGATATGACTGCATGCTTTCAATGTGGAAAGATGAAGATGTAACTCCTGATATGCTTGTGTTCTCAGGAATGGACGCAAAGAAGCAGGCTGAGGCCGAGGTTGTCATAAAAGAGCGCATGCGGCAGAGTGACGAGGAAGAGAGACGACAGGAGACATCAGAGTCTTCGGTGGTCAGACAAGAGATGGCTGCCGAAAGTGTAACCATGCCGGAGGATATAAAAGCTGCTGGAGTAGCAGTTGAAGCACTTGCGGAAACACAACATTTGCAGCAAAAGGCGCGAAGAGCCGACTCAACACAGCCTGACCCGTTTGAAAAGCTTTTTATGCGGGCGGATTATATAGATGTATTTGATGACGATTATTTCTATGACTGTATGGAAGTTTCGCTTGAAAGGTTAAAGAGCCTTAATCTTAAGGAACTTGATATTGCAAACAACAGCTTCCTGCTGCATGGTTATTATAATTTCAGGCATATTCTGTTTGGAAGGGTGCGAGATAACCTTGATAATACTAAGTATTTCATAGGCGTTCCGGGAATGTACTGCAACCGTGAACGCTACATGGCTTCAATGTTTGGTTTTAATAATTTTAAGAAGAGCCACAGAAGTGACTATGCAAATCCATATTTTGGGTACTGGTATCAGGAAATATAGACGAATCTTAAATGATCCTGCCACGAGCCGTTAAGCTTTACATAAGAGTAGGCGGTTCCTTCAGATATAAAGCCAAGAGATTTGACAAGATTAATAGAGGAGGTGTTATCAGGGTGAATGTAAGCTTCAATCCTGTGCATCTCCTTTTCGTGTGTAAGAATCTCAAGCATATGTTTAACCATAAGGCTTCCAAGTCCTAATTTACGGTAATTCTTATCAATCTTATATCCTATCCGGCATGAGCGATTAATGCTTGTAACGCCGGAAAAAGATACAGAGCCGAGAATTTCACCTGGCATGTCGTCAGAGAAAAGAAAAAATCTGCCGAATTTACCCTTTAGCAAAGCAGCATATTCAGCTTTAAGTGTGGCTGTAATATATTCTGTTGTATAGAAATTATCAGGCTTGGCAACTTCGTATCTGTCGAATTCTTCGCGGTTTCTGCTGTAGAACTCAAGTATTTTTCCTGCAAATGTTTCATCAAGTATTTTAAGCTTCATGCCGTCAAATGAGTATTCAAATTTCATAATTATTCTCCATCAGTTGTGGTAGCGGTATTCTTTTTCTTGTTTTTACGCAGTTCTTTAAAAAATGTTGTAAGCATTTCTGAACATTCTTCTTCACATACACCTTTAGTAATCTCGCACTGGTGATTAAATGTCGGAATCTGTAAGATATTAAGTATAGAACCGGCACATCCGGCTTTGGGATTCATAGAACCGATTACAACGCGAGGAATCCTTGCCTGAACAATAGCACCTGCACACATCTGGCAAGGTTCAAGCGTAACATATAAAGTGCAGTCCTCAAGACGCCAATCGCCCATATAGCGGCTGGCTTTCTTAATTGCAGTAATCTCGGCGTGACCGAGAGAAGTCTTATCAGTATTACGGCGGTTGTAGCCTCTTCCTATAACCTTTCCATCATACACAATCACACAGCCGATAGGTATTTCATTGAGTTTATAAGCTTTCTTAGCCTGTGTGATTGCCTGTTTCATATATTTGTAATCATCTTTTTCAAAATCCACCTGAGTATTATCCACTAAATTATCCTCTGCTAAATATTACATAAATTTTAACTTTTTTGTGAAAATGTGTCAACTTATCAGAAACATTTTCGCATTAATAAATACAGAGGCTGTACGTTAACAAAAGAAGGGAGCTTTTATGTAAAGGGGGAAAAGGGTTGAAAAAGAAAACAATTATAGGGTTCGTGACATTTACAGTGACAATATTGCTGGCGGCATCAGAAAGAGGATACTACTATGTGACAGGTGAGAATATGCTGGTATTTCGAGATTGAATCGGGAGATTATGCATAAAGAAGGAAATGTTGTTAATGAAATACCGTGTCTGGAGGCACTGGATATGTTCTTTGGTGATGAGAGATATCTGTTCTGCCTGAATATGGGAGAGGACAGGCTTATGTATATAGATAAGCAGAATATACATGCAAGATATCTGGAGGAGTATTCGGACAGTGTTAATTCAGTAATTGACAATGCGGACAAATTAAAGAAATACAGTATATTTACGAAGGCGGGTTCATTCTCATATGCTAACATTCTGCAGACAGCAGATGATTTCAGGCGGGTGGCTGATGTAAATGCATTCGAGGATGAGTATAAAGGGGTAAAGAATTTTACAGGATATTATTACCAGTATTTCTTCTCAATGGCATTAATGCTGATTGTGATATACGACCTGATTGCACAGAGAGACAATGGAATGTGGCAGCTTACATATGGAAGCTCTAAAGGGCGAGTCTGTTCGTACTTATAATCATTACATGCATAACGACTTATATTGCGATAAATGTTTTCTCAGTAATGAAACCTTACAAGAACGCATCACTGATAGCAAGGCTTACAGACCGTGTATCAGCGGGATATCAGAAATTGCTTTTTAAGTTTTCGGATGTGGTTAAGGAGATTCATAAGCTTGTATTTTCTAATAAATGTGTCTGGGTCATAGTTGCGATGTTTGTGGTTTCGGCATATGTGTGCTCATCAGGACAATACTATTATACTGATGATAATAAGCATATGGATAAAGAGTATGCAGATATGATTGAATATATCGGACATATCAAAGATGATTATGGTACGCAGGCGTGGTTCATATCAGACAGGGGATATGAGGTTATCTTAGGTGACAATGGCTTATACCGCAGAATTATGATTACACTGGTACTGATTAGTGGTATAATGATTATATCAGCAGGCAGTATTGGGGTTATTAAAAGTCTTATACTTCAGACATCAGTAGGACAATTCATGATTGTGCGTTATGTGGCAGAATTAGTGGCTGAGCTTATTATACTGGTTATGATGAAGGTTGGAAAATCATTAGGAAAGAGAAGGTACAGGGTATGAAATTAGAGGTAAGGAATTTAAAGAAAACTTATGGTACGGTTCAGGCACTGAAGGGGATTAATTATACATTTACACCGGGAGTATATGGTATTCTTGGTGCTAATGGAGCCGGTAAAAGTACTATGATTAATCTTATCACGGATAATGTATCAAGAGATAAGATGAATGGTGGAAGTATTCTTTTTGGAGAGGACAGTGCCGAGGAAGATATATTAAAGCTTGGCAAACAGTTCAGGGGATTGGTTGGATACATGCCTCAGCAGCAGGGCTTTTATGAGGATTTTTCGCCTAAAGCATTTCTTAAATATATGGCAGAGATTAAGGGAGTTAAGAAGATTAAGACTACTGATGAGAATGGCAATGAAGTTGTTAAGACTGTCAACCATCAGATTGACGAGCTACTTGAGGTAGTTAATCTTACTAAGGCTGCATATAAGAAGATTGGAGGCTTTTCAGGAGGAATGAAGCAGAGAGTGCTGCTTGCGCAGGCACTTCTTGGCAATCCTAAGATTCTTATACTTGATGAGCCGACAGCAGGACTTGACCCTAAAGAGAGAATTTCAATAAGAAACTATATTGCAGAGCTGTCTAAGGATAAGATAATTCTTTTCGCAACTCATGTTGTAAGTGATATTGAATGTATTGCAGATAAGGTACTGCTTCTAAAGAGCGGAGAGATAATTGCGACAGGAACACCTGTTGAGCTTATTGAAAGCATGGCTGGAAAAGTAGGTGAGATAACATGCACACTTGATGAGGTCGGCGAGCTGCAGAAGGAATACAAGATTGGCAATATCAGACAGAGAAAGAACGGTCTTGCATTAAGAGTTGTAGGCGACGAGCTGCCAGAAGAAGCAGTAAAAGTTGGAGATAATATTGACCTTGAGGATGTATATCTGTATTATTTTGAGTAGAATATTGGAATATCAGATTGTCAGGGAGAGCTATCATGGAACTTATTAAAGGAAGACCTGCTGATGAAACAGGAAGATTAGAAAAAGAAATCAGAGTATATGATTTGTTAGACAAGCTTGGAATGGAATATTACAGAACAGACCATGAGCCGGCTACAACAATGGAAGTATGTAATGACATAGATAAGATTCTGGATACACTTATATGTAAGAATCTTTTCTTATGTAACAGACAGAAGACGAATTTTTATATGCTTATGATGCCGGGTGACAAGTTATTTAAGACAAAGGATCTTAGCAAGCAGATTAATTCGGCGAGACTTTCATTTGCAGATGAATCATATATGGAGGAATTCCTTGATATAACACCGGGTTCTGTATCTATAATGGGACTTATGAATGATACAGATAACCATGTTCAGTTACTGATGGATAAGGAAGTGCTTGAGGGCGAATCTCTCGGATGCCATCCCTGCATCAATACATCAAGTCTTAAGTTAAAGACTAAGGAAGTGATGGAAAAGTTCCTCCCGGCTGTTCATCATGAGGCGGTGATAGTTGAGCTTCCTAGGTATGAAGAACCTAAGGATGAGGGACAGGAATAATATGTTTGGTGTAATAGGAGTAATACGTTTAAGGTAATGGTTTAAGGCAGCTTCTGCGTGGATGCTGAGGCTGTCTTTTTTGTGCGCTGGAGGCTGTTGATTTCGTGCGGTTGATGTTGCAGCGTGTTGCAGGGAGAAGACCTACGAAAAGGTAACAATATAATGATTGAGTGGGTTATATTCAGTCTTATTTTGTCGATGGTTCACACCTTGACAACAAGCATATATAACAAGTATAATTGAAATACCGTGCAGCCGGGGTAGTAGCGGCACCTTGAACCTGCAATCCGCTATAGCAGGGGTGATGTTCGGCAGAGGGCTGATATTTATGGAGCAGCCCGGTGTAAGTGGTGTTGACATTTGGGTCTTTCACGACGGAAATCCACGAACCATGTCAGGTCAGGAATGAAGCAGCATTAAGTGGAACCTTCCGGGTGTTGAAAGGGTGCCTGGATCGAGCTAACTGCATCGGTAACGTCTGTGGATATTAGTTCGAAGCCGGACGCACGGTTTTGTTATTAAAATGTCACGCAGGAACTTAACCGGCATAAGTAGAACATAAACTGCTAATCAGATAAGTAAAACATAAGCTGCGAAGCAGCGACAGACGCCGGAGGCAGATGGTTTTACGCAATGAGGTTAAGAGCTGCGAAAGTAAATAAAGCGCAGAGGGAGGTAACCATGTCATATCAGGCTTTATACAGAAAATGGCGTCCGGATAATTTTAATGATGTCAAAGGACAGGATACAATAGTAACAACTCTGCGAAACCAGATTAATGCAGACAGAATAGGTCATGCATATCTGTTCTGTGGAACGAGGGGAACTGGTAAGACATCAGTTGCTAAGATATTTGCAAAGGCAGTTAATTGCGAGCATCCGGTTGATGGCAACCCTTGTGGGGAGTGTCCGACATGCAAGGCAATTGCGGCTGGAACAAGCATGAATGTAATAGAGATAGATGCGGCATCCAACAATGGCGTCGATAATATAAGACAGATAAGGGAAGAAGTACAGTATTCACCGACAGAAGGCAGATTCAAAGTCTATATAATCGATGAGGTTCATATGCTTTCTATAGGAGCGTTCAATGCACTGTTAAAGACATTGGAAGAGCCCCCGGCATATGTAATATTTATACTGGCGACTACAGAAGTGGCGAAGATTCCTATTACAATCCTTTCGAGATGTCAGAGATATGACTTCCACAGGATAACAATAGAGACAATTGCCGGCAGACTGTCAGAACTTATGAAGGCAGAAGGGCTGAATGTAGAGGATAAGGCAATAAAATATGTTGCTAAAGCTGCAGATGGTTCTATGCGAGATGCGTTAAGCCTGTTAGACCAGTGTCTGGCGTTCTATATGGGAAAAGACCTCAAGTATGAAAATGTGCTTGATGTTCTTGGAGCAGTTGACACAGCGGTATTCAGTAAAATGCTTTCAACAATCCTGTCAGGAGATGTTGCTGTGTGTATGTCACTGATGGAAGACCTGATAATGCAGGGAAGAGATTTGTCACAGTTTGTTACAGACTTCATATGGTATCTTAGAAATCTTCTTCTTATTAAGACAACCAAAGATGCAGAAAGAATTGAAGATGTAATAGAAGTATCGGCAGATAATCTTGAAGATTTGAAGAAAGATGCACAAAATGTTGATGTAGATACACTTATGTACTATATAAGAGTGCTGTCAGAATTATCGAATGACTTGAAGTTTTCTACACAGAAGAGAGTTAAAACAGAGATAACATTTATAAAGCTGATGCGTCCGGCGATGGATAACAGTCAGGATATCGGCGATGTTATAAGCCGTGTGACAATACTTGAAGGACAGTTACAGAAAGTCCTTGATGATATTAAAAGCGGTAAACTAGTTAGTGCAGCAGGTGCAGCGGGTGGTCAGGCAGCGGCAGTGCAGCAGACACCGAAGAAGCCTGTAGTTAAACGTGTATATGATGCTGTTCCGGAAGATGTTAAGGCAATTGCGGCAGGCTGGAAGGATATCGTTGCAACGATAGACGACCCGGTTAATCAGACATTTTTACAGGCTGCACATGTTACATTAGCAGAAGATGGAATTAGTCTTGAAATTATGGTAGAATCACTTAGTGCCTATAATTCTCTCAGCAGACAGGAAGTTATGGAAAGCATAGAGAATGTCATTGAGGAGAGAACAGGAGTAAGGGTTTCAATTAAAGTGACTAGGCTTAACGATGATGAGGATTTCCACAGCAGATTCGTGGATCTTAAGGAACTCGTAGGCATAGATATAGAAGTAGATGATAAGGAGGAACTTATATAATGGCTAAAAGAGGTGGTTTTCCAGGAGGAATGCCTGGTAATATGAATAATCTGATGAAGCAGGCACAGAGAATGCAGCGTCAGATGGAGGAGCAGCAGGCAGAGCTTGAGAACAAGGAATTCAGTGCTACAGCAGGTGGCGGAGTAGTTGAGGTAACTGTTACAGGTAAGAGAGAAGTATCTAAGGTTAAGATTGATCCTGAAGCAGTTGATCCAGATGATGTAGAGATGCTTGAGGACTTAATCGTAGCAGCTACTAATGAAGCTTTAAGAAAATGCGAAGAAGAGTCACAGGCACAGATGGCTAAGATTACTGGAGGACTTGGAGGATTAGGCGGAGGCTTATTCTAATGGACATCTACAGTGGTCATATTAACAGATTAATTGAAGAATTGTCGAGATTACCAGGGGTTGGGGCGAAGAGTGCCCAGCGCCTGGCATTTCACATTATAAACATGCCTGAGTCTGAGGTTAAGAGCCTTGCAGACACAATGATTGATGCAAAGCAGCATATCCACTACTGTAATGAGTGTTTTACACTTACAGATGAAGAACTGTGTCCGATATGCCGTGACCAGAAAAGAGACCATAAGACAATTATGGTTGTTGAACATACAAGAGATATGGCGGCATACGAAAAGACAGGCAAGTATGAGGGCGTATATCATGTCCTTCATGGAGCAATAAGCCCGATGCTTGGAATCGGACCGGCTGATATCAAGTTAAAGGAGCTTATGGTAAGACTTCAGGGAGATGTTGATGAGGTTATTATTGCAACCAATTCTAATCTTGAGGGTGAGACAACAGCAATGTATATAAGCAAAATGATAAAGCCAACGGGAATTAAAGTGACAAGAATTGCAAGTGGAGTACCTGTTGGCGGAGACCTCGAATACATCGATGAGGTTACACTTTTAAGAGCGCTGGATGGAAGAACCGAGTTGTAAGATTAGTGCCTGAGCGCACCAGACACTAATCAATATGTGTAAAATGCGTGTGCAGAAATGAAGAATACTATGGCAGAGAATATGACAGGTGATATCATATCGGATCACCGTGAACGAATGCTTAATCTGAAGAAATACTATCCTTTCTTCAGACTGATAGACACATCATTTTCTAATTTCAAGGATGGCAAGTACGAAATCCTTGATATGGGCTATATAGTTATGGCGGTTCTCCGTTTCTTTATAGAGGAGAATAACTTTAAGGAAAAAGATGTTACATATCCCGAATATCTCGATTTCTTAAGGCTGATACTTAAGAGAGATTTCGGGCTTGATTTGAATGAACAGGACAGCAAAGATATTGCTGATTATATATTTGACAAGATAAAGAATGACGGCAGACCATTTGAATTCTCGTATTTTGATCCGGTGGACAGGAAAAAGAGAGTCTCAAGAATGAAGATAATTGAGAGTTCGATAAGGGACAATACCGTGTGGTATTCGATAAGTCCGGATGCTATTGAATTCTATCTTGATACCAAAGAAATCAAGGACGAGAGCAGGATAAGCGTATCCCAGCTCCTTCTTGAAAAAATGATTAATTCACAGAACTTCCGTGGCGGAGTTGAGGTGGTTGAAAGAATCAACGAAGAGGTCAACCGCCTTAAGTTAAAGAAAAATGAAGTGCTGACAATATTGTCAGGTGATGTATTTGCAGGAATAGAGGCTTATGAGGAATTTGTCAAGACGGGAATGAAGTGGTTCGATGACGAGGAAAAGCTTTTTAAGAAGAACCGTGACCTTATTGCGAAATCAATCGAGAAGCTTAATGCGTCAGGCAGCACAGGCGAGGGCTATTACAGGACAATGAACGAGATATACAGTCTTGAGACACAGCTTAAGCAGGCGATGAACAGGCACAGCGAGCTGTTAAAGGATTGTACGGAAATGCAGAAGATGACCGATGATGCGGTAAGACACGCCAAGCTTGGCAGATTAAGAAG
Source organism: Desulfovibrio piger (assembly GCA_963590775.1). GTDB lineage: Bacteria > Bacillota > Clostridia > Lachnospirales > Lachnospiraceae > Lachnospira. The sequence continues at coordinate 38,802 of CAVAPS010000015.1, read as the reverse complement.
CTATATGGATTTCACATCGGCACTTTCAGATATGATTAAGAGGGATAATGCAGATATATTAGTCACAATGTTAAGTCCGCTTCTAAAGCCGAACATAAGAAAGACATTTGACCTGATAAGCATTGATGATGCACTTATGGTGAAGCCTCCAAGATATGAGGAGAGGGAACTTATAAGCAATGAAAGACCGGAAGATATCGTATTCGCAGATGAGATTGAAGAGAAGAGAATTAAGGATAACTACATATTCCTTATGAAGAATCTTGTTGCGTGTTTGAAAAAATCGGACATTATAACACTCGGTCAGTTCGCAGATGCAATGAAGAGGGCGTACGGTGAGCAGATTCTAAGAAATGCAGATTTCTTCTCATTCTTTGTTAATCTGTGCCAGAAGGATAAATACCAGCTTGGCGGTGATGCGGGAGAAGATACATTTCTTGATGCATACCTGGAGGAAGGTTTTAAAGATACGGAAAGCTCTACATTTGCAATAAGAAAAGGGCTTGGCGGACAGGTTATATTGTCGGATAACTGTATGATGGCAGATGTTGAATTTGTACGAAAGGAAGCACATGGAGAATAGAAATCTAGATAAGGCACTGGACATAGTTTCCAAGCTTATCACAGGGGAAAATGTGTCTGAGAGGGGTGACAATGCAGCTCTTTATCAGGAATACAATAATAATGCAGAAGTGTATGACATCGTTCATATGTCACTGAAGAAACTTAATCTTAACATATATGAATATAACAATGGTCTGTATGTGAGCGCAGGAGATAATAACAAAGTGTTCGGATATTCCAACGAGGAATTAAGAAATGTACTGGGCTTAAGGGTTAACAAAGAGCTATATCTTGCGTATTTCATAATCTACAACATAATAACAGAGTTTTATTCAGATACAATGAGTTCAACTTATGCTGAGTTCATAAGACTTGAGGATATCATTAAAAATGTTGATAAGACAACAGGCGGTATTGTCGATAAGAGTGCAGGGCTTGTGCTTGATGAGGTTGAGGAAAACAGCTTTAAGCAGATAGCACTTACATGGGACGAGCTGCCGGTGACAACAGTAGAGGATCAGACCGGAGCGAGGGCAGCAAGAAATTCCAAGTCGGGTATGGTAAAGCTTGTGCTTAATTTCTGTGTTGCGCAGGAACTTTTAGTTGAGAGTCAGGACAGATATTATCCGACAGACAGATTCAGAAGTCTTATAGAGAATTATTTTGATGATCACAGAGGACGATTTGCCGAACTTATGAATGGAGGACGCGATGCCACAGATTAACAGAATCAGAGTTAATAATGTTAAATATAATTTCGGTACACAGGTGTACGACGATTTTGTGATGCGCTTCAACTGCCAGAATACTATATATGACCTTGCCAATGGTGGTGGTAAGAGTCTGCTTATGCTGCTTCTTATGCAGAATATGCTTCCTAACTGTACACTTGATGACAAGCAGCCTATAGAGAAGCTTTTCAGACAGGGAAGCGGTAATACATGTATTCATTCTTTGGTTGAGTGGAAGTTAGACCCATGTTATCAGAAGGATGGTTTCAGGTTTATGACAACCGGTTTCTGTGCAAGAAAAGGAAGAGGCACAGATGATGAGAATCAGGATGGACAGGAACAGACGTCTACTCCGACAGCAAGTGTTGAATACTTTAATTACTGCATATTCTACAGGGAATTTGGTGACAACGACATTAAGAATCTTCCACTTGTAAGTAACGGGGAGAGAATTACATATAACGGACTTAAGGCTTATCTTCGTGACCTTGAGAAGAGCGAGTACAAATATGTTGTTAAAATATTTGACAGAAAAGGTGATTATCAGAGCTTCATAAGCAACTACGGAATATATGAGAGTGCATGGGAAATTGTGCGTGGAATTAACAAGACAGAGGGACATGTAAGAACATATTTTGAGTCTAATTATAAGACAAGCCGTAAGGTTGTAGAGGATCTGCTTATAGAGGAGATTATCCAGAAATCCTTCAATAACAAGCTGTCAGTTGATAATGATGAGGGCATGATGGCGCAGACTCTTATGGATATCAAGGACAAGTTAGTGGAACTTTCCAAGAAACATTCACAGCTTGGAGCATATGACAGCCAGATTGCAGCTATCGACAGTTTTGAAGAATATCTGTCGACATACGAAGCATTTTACAACAGAAAAGAAGAGATAGAGAAGCAGCTTTATGACCTGCTTCTTGTTGCCATGAACGAAAGTGATAAGAAGGATAAGGAACTTAAGAGTCAGGATGACCTTATTACTAAGATGTATGATGAGCTGGCACACGAGAAGGAAGCCATAGCAGTTGCAGAGGTTATGTCAGAAAAGAATTCGATGGCTGGAGTTGAGAGCCTTGTTAATGAAACAAGAAAGGCACTTGACCTTAAGAATACTGCGATTGAAGAGGCAAGGGGAAAGCTTTCTTTAATGGAGTCTGCGGGCGATTACAAAGATTATGCAGAATATGAGAAGTCTTATAAAGGACTTCAGATTGCGATAGATAACAGATTAAGAGAAGATACGGATATAACAGCGGAGTTAAAGATACTCGCTGCAGGTTACAGAAAGTTCTACGAGACAGAGACTAAGAGACTTAAGGAAAAGCTTGATATAGCAGCTAACCACGTTAAGGCTCTTGAAGTCAGATTATCAGAGGCGAAGGATAATCTTAGAAATGCTGATAAGGAGGCAGCAGGTCTTGGCAGTCTTTCAGATAATATTGAGAACGAGATACAGGAGTTACAGACACAGCTTGGAGCATCTTTATCAGAGGCTGGAACTGTCGTATGTGAAAATGCGTCTGAAGAATATGATAAGTCATTCAGGGACAAAGAACTGTTAAAGAATGAAGAGACAAGAATGTCCGAAAAATTCAATGATGTGCAGCAGCAGTTAATGTCACTTAATGAGACAATATCTGCCAATAAAGCGCTTATTGATATATTTACAGAGCAGTCAGATAAGCTTGAAAAAGCCGATGAAGCTGGAAATGCTGATACAGAGCACATGGGTAAAATCCGTGAAATATATAGTGCAGATAATGACGAGGCAATGCTTTCAGTTATTCTTGAGACTTACCAGAAGATGCGCAGTGAATATACAGAAGAATGTAAGGCAGCAGAAGAACTTGAGAGATTTATTGACAATGCAAGAAAGGGAACATACATCTGCAAGAGTCCTGAAAGAGACAGACTTAAGGAGTACCTTGAGAGCCAGTATGGTTCAGATGTTGTTGAAGGTCATGAGTGGTTTGCTAATCTGAATGCAGGACAGAAGCGTGATGTATTAAAGAGAACACCTTTCGTTGAGTACGCATTTATAATAAAGAACGATTTCGAGAGAATCAAAGCAGATGAGATGCTTAAGGATTTTGGCAAAGGCGCGGCTGCCTATCCAGTTATAAGTGAGCAGGTGCTTATCGATACCAAGTTAGAGATTAACAAAGACCTGATTGTATTCGCATTAAAGGATATGTCATTCCTTCGTGATGAGGCTAAGCTTGAGACACAGATTAAGCTTGCACAGGAGGAACTTGAGTCGCATAAAGCGCAGGCAGGAAAGTTGTCAGACAGAATGGAGCTTGTGTGGAATGATTATACATTTGCACTTGTATATAATGCCGCGGCTGGAAAGGCGGACGCGTCTGAGGCAGAAGCAATCAGATTAAAGATTGCTGACAGTGAGGCGGCAATTATTGAGGCTGAGAAGAAGAGAAGCTCGTTAAATGACATTAAAGAGCAGCTTACAAGACAGCTTACACAGACAAGAACTGATATAGAAGAAAAAGAGAACGCATGCAGCCTGCTTTCGCGTATTATGGAGATGAATACTTCTATAGATAAGAAGTATGAGCGTTTAAAGGGACTGAGGGCTGATGTGGACAATGCGAGAAACCGCATATATGAGTGTGAGGAGGCAGCAGCTTCAGTTAATTCTGAGTACGAGACAGCAAGAGATTTCGAGGACAGTACAAGAAAGGCATATGAGGAAATCGTTAAGTCATGGGAGGAGCAGTATGCACCTTATTATGATGAAAATGTTTCAATAGAAATCGATGACGATACATACCGCCTTGATAAGGATGAAATCGAGAGCAGATTCACTGGCTTAAAGACAGCACTCTCACAGAAGAACAGTGACTTTGCAGATAAGCAGGCGCTGATGAATCATCTTTCTGCATCTATGAACAAATGTCGTGATGCAATAGAGTACAGGGGTTATACATTTGACGATATCAAGGCAAAGTATGAAGCCGGTGAGATTATGGCGGCAGGTTCACAGCAGTTAAGAAATGCCAAGGACGCTCTTAATAATCGTGTGAAGGGCAGCGATTCTGTAAGGGAAGAACTTGAGTCACAGGAAGCACTTCTTAACAGACTTGAGGGAAGTATCGCACATGGTATTAACCAGATTGAAAATAATTATGGAAGCTTTAATGAGTTCCCATGTGATGACCCTGATGGATTCATTACACAGCACAAGGCACTTATTAAGAAGTTAGAGGATAACACTAAGGCTCAGGAAAAGACACGCAGACAGATGTCTGATTCATTGAAAGACATTCTTGTATGCAGAAAAGACCTTGAAAGAATTGTGTCTGATGCGGGCATGCATGTTCCGGAAGAGTTCCGTCCGGAGGATGCAGAAGGAATTACAGCCAATCTTACAGAATATGAGGCTATTCATAAAGAATATGCTTCAATTACCAGATTGGAGTATAAGAAGGTTGATGAATTTAACAAGAATAAATCTAAACTTATTGACCTGCTTAACGGATTTAATGCAGTTGAACTTGCAGATGAGGTAAGAATATCACTTAATGTTCCTGAAAATGTGGCTAAGACCAGAAGTATGATTGAATCGTTAAATGAGACGAACACATTTATACAGCTTGAAAAAGACCGCGTTGCCAAGGGCATAGAGGATATGCAGATGATTAAGGATAACTTCGAGAACCGCTGTATCCAGACATGCAGTAACATTAAGACTGAGCTTGATCGTCTGCCACAGTTATCTAATATCAATCTTGACGGTGAACAGATTGCAATAATCAGTTTGCAGATTCCTTATATAAAGGAAGAATTATATAAGGAAAAAATGTCTGAATATATCGATGAAACTGTATTCATGGCGGAAAGCTTTAAAGAGCCAGCAGAAAGACTCAAGTATATAAGAAACAGACTTTCATGGAAGAGACTTTTCTCTGTTATTGTCATAGATATGAATTCAATCAGAATTAATCTGTATAAGAGAGAGAGAATCAAGGACCAGAGCCGTTACTTAAGATATGAAGAAGCGGTCGGTTCAACAGGACAGTCGCAAGGTATATATATCCAGTTCCTTATTGCTATAATCAATTACATATCTAATATGAATTCTTCAGGCAATGAAGGTGTTGAAGGCAAGACAATATTCATAGATAACCCGTTTGGTGCGGCTAAGGATATATACATATGGGAGCCAATATTCAAGCTGCTTGCAACTAACCATGTACAGCTTATTGTTCCGGCAAGAGGAGCAACTCCTGCTATTACCGGAAGATTCGATGTTAATTATATACTTGGGCAGAAGCTTGTTGACTCAAGGCAGCAGACTGTCGTTGTTGATTATTACAGCAGTACGAAGGAAACGGAGCTTGAATACACAAGAATGGATTATGAACAGGCATCATTTGATTTCTTGTAACATTTTTGTAACAATTCTGTGAACTCGGTTTACAATGAACTTAGGCTGTGCTAAACTTTAATGAGTTGTAAAATACGATAATTAAATTATTCACAACATTCATCAAGGAAGCATTGGAATGAGGAATATATAATCATGAATAAATACGAATTAGGAATTAAGATAGACCAGATTAAGAAACTGGCAGCAAAAAAAGAATATACAGAGGCGGCAGCTATTGCGAAGGAACTGAACTGGACTAAGGTTAAGGACTGGCAGGCACTGGCTACAGCAATTAATGTACAGGAAGCAGTTGGAGATTATGAAGAAGCAAGAGACATGGCTATTCTTGCTTATAACAGAAATCTTGGCGGCAGAAAGCTTGTATATAAGCTTACAGAATTCTTTATTAAGGTTGGTGATTTTGATAATGCCAATGAACTTTATGAAGAATACAGCAAATCTTCACAGCATGATGTAAGCAGATTCATTCTGTATTATGACCTCAGAAAGGCACAGAATGCATCAGATAATGAACTTGTAAGCATCTTAGAGGAATACAGGGATCATGAGATTGATGAGAAATATATGTATGAGCTTGCAAGACTTTATTACAAGACTGGACGAAAAGAAGAGTGCGTCAAGACATGTGATAATATCGTTCTGTGGTTTCAGGATGGTACATATGTTGAGAAGGCAGTCCAGTTAAAGGAGAAGCTTGGCGTTGTTCTTACCAAGACACAGAAGGGCATCCTAGATGATGTCATGAAGAGAAAGAGCGATGTTGAAGCTAATAAGGAAGAGCTTTTTGCAAAGCAGAAGGAGCTTGCTAATCTTAAGAGAGATGAAGTTGAAGATGTTTTCCGCGAGGACGATGAGGAAGAGCAGAAAGCATCTGGTAATAAGCCTGCACCAGAGGTAAGTCTTAATGTTCCGGTATATGACAAGGAACAGGAAGAAGGACCTCTTTCAATAGACCTTGTACAGAACGACCAGAATGATGATATCAAAGCATTTTTAATGAAAGCTCTGAATAAGGACGCAGATGCGGATAATACTAAGGACAGTTCTGTTATTATGTCTAAGATAGAGACTCCTCAGGTAGAGAAGCCAGAGGTTTCTGAGACACTTAGCGATGATGGAGAGAAGAATTTCTCAAGCGAGATTAATAAGGCAAATGTTTCACTTAAGGAACTTATTGAGAATGCAAAGCAGAAGTTAGCTAATAACTATGAGCAGATTCATAAAGAAGACGAAGCTGAACAGAGAAAGGAAGCTGAGGAGAGAATTAATAAGGAAGCAGAGAATATTGATATCAATGTTCCTGTACCAGAGTATAACAGCCTCTATGATACAAGAAATCTTCAGGAAGAACTTGCAGCCAAGATGAATGACTTATTCAGTGATGAGGAAGAAGATGACGATGTCAAGACATTTGTACCAGCTTCCAAGAATAAGGAAGAACAGCCTGAAGAGGAGGTTAAGACTCTGGATCCTGTAGTTGAACAGGCTGCTAATGATGATGCAGAAGCTCAGGAAGATGATGACCAGATTGAAGGTCAGATGGATATAACAGAGTGGATGCAGTCTGTCAGAGAAGAAAAGTATGGCAAGCAGGATACCAAGGAATTCTCTAAGTCAGAGCTTGAGCGTTATCTTGATGAGAAAGACGAGAAGAGTGCAGCTTACGAAAAGCTTGTAGAGCAGAAGAAGGAAGAGGCACAGGCTGACGGCAGAGAGATTGACAAGGAAGAAGCCAAGAAAGCTGCTATAGCACAGATGGCAGTTGATTCTGCAAGAATGGATCTTGCCATAAGAACAGGCAAGGCAGCAGCAAGACTTGAGCAGGCAGCAACAGTTGCCACAAGTGAAGTTGTTCCTTTGGTAACAGCACAGATACCAACTGTTTCAGAGACAATGATTTCAGATATCAATTCAATAATGAATGAAGATATTGATAATAAAGACAATAAAGAAGAAGGTGAGGAGGCTGTTGTACTAGATGAGGTAGCTGCAGGTGTTGAGCCGGAAGAAACAGTAGATCCTTTCACCAGACATGAAGAAGAACAGCCATTAATTATGGAAGAAGAGATTGAAGAAACTGAGCAGAAAGAGAAAAAGCTTACAGGAGAGCTGGCTAAGATATTCAGAAAGTACAGAGATATGCCAGGCCTTGAGGAACAGTTAGCAGATCTTTTTGATTCAATTGATGGAGAGATGAATATGAGTTCTTCATCAGGAGGTAATATACTTATATCAGGTAATTCAAGTTCTGATAAAACAAATCTTGCAAGAACTATAGTAAGAGCTATTAATACTTTATATCCAGACCAGCCGAAGAAGATTGCCAAGACATCAGGAGAGAGTATCAACCAGAGAGGTATTGCCAAGGCAATGGGCAGACTTAAGGGAACAGCTCTTATTGTTGAAGGCGCAGGTACAATCCAGCCTAAGAGAATTAATGAACTGCTTAACTGCCTTGAACAGGATACAGATAGAATGATTGTTATATTTGAGGATTCAGATACAGACATGAATGTTCTTATCAACTTTAATCCTGAACTTACCAAGACATTCAATCACAGAATTGTACTTAAGCAGTACACAGTTAATGAGCTTGTTGAGATGGCAAAGAGATTTGCAAGAAAGAGACAGTATGAGGTTGATGATAATGCGTTACTTGAGCTGTATCTTAAGATTGACAAACTCCATAACGTGAATGATAATATTAAACTTGATGATATCAAGGAAATAATCAATCAGGCTATCGTTAATTCTGAGAAGAGAGCATCAAGAAGATTCTTTGGCGGACTTAAGAAGAAGAGAAGCGAGAATGGTGATGTTATATTCTTGACAGAGGCAGATTTTAAAGACAGATAACTTATATATCTATATTATGCACAGATGTGCTTACACAGGGAGGAAACTATGACTAACATCGATGAAATGTCAATTAATGCAATCAGAGTATTGTCAGCAGATGCAATCCAGAAGGCTAATTCAGGACATCCTGGACTTCCGCTTGGAACTGCACCAACAGCTTATGAATTATGGACTAATCATATGAATTACAACCCGGATGATCCAGAATGGGAGAACAGAGACAGATTTGTTCTTTCTGGCGGACATGGTTCAATGCTTCTTTACTCATTGTTCCATTTACTTGGAATTGGCAATCTTTCTTTAGATGACGTGAAAAATTTCAGACAGATGGGTTCTAAGACACCAGGTCATCCAGAATACGGTCACACAGTTGGTGTTGAAGCTACAACAGGACCTCTTGGACAGGGTATGGCTATGGCAGTTGGTATGGCTATGGCAGAAGCACATCTTGCGTCAGTATTCAATAAAGACGGATACAATGTAGTTGACCATTACACATATGTACTTGGTGGAGACGGATGTATGATGGAAGGAATTTCATCAGAGTGTTTCTCACTTGCAGGAACATTAGGTCTTTCAAAGCTTATTGTATTCTATGATTCTAACAATATATCAATTGAAGGAAGCACAGATATTGCATTTACAGAAAATGTAATGAAGAGATTTGAAGCATTTGGCTTCCAGACAATCGAAGTTGCTGACGGTAATGATATCGAAGCTATCGGCAAGGCTATTGAAGAAGCCAAGGCAGATAAAGAAAGACCATCACTTATCAAGGTCAACACACTGATTGGATATGGCTGTCCTGCAAAGCAGGGTAAGGCAAGCGCACACGGCGAGCCTCTTGGTATTGATAATGTTGTAGCACTTAAGGAAAACCTTAACTGGCCATGCAAGGGTGATTTCGAAGTACCACAGGAAGTATACGATCATTATAAAGAGATAGCTGCAAGAATGGCTAAGCCAGAAGAAGAATGGAATAAGCTTTTTGCAGAATATTGTGAGAAATTCCCTGAGATGAAAGAACTCTGGGATAAGTATTATAATGGATATGACATGTCCGATTTATTCAATTCTGAAGAATATCTTTCAAAGCCTGAGAAAGCAGAAGCAACAAGAAGTTCAAGCGGAACAATTCTTAATATGATTAAGAATGTAATGCCTAACCTTATCGGTGGTTCAGCAGATTTAGCACCATCTAATAAGACTAATATGAAGGATGCAGGTGATTTCTCTAAGGAGAATTATGCAGGAACTAACCTTCACTTTGGTGTAAGAGAGCAGGCTATGGCTGCAATTGGCAATGGACTTGCACTTCACGGTGGATTAAGACCATTCGTAGCAACATTCTTTGTATTCAGTGATTATACAAAGCCAATGGCAAGACTTACATCACTTATGAAGTTACCACTTGTGTATGTATTCACACATGACAGTATCGGAGTTGGTGAGGACGGACCTACACATGAGCCAATCGAGCAGCTTGTAGCATTCCGTTCAATGCCAGGCTTCACAGTATTCAGACCATGTGACAGAACAGAGACAGCACTTGCATGGGAATATGCTATTGAGTCTAAGGATGAGCCAACAGCATTAGTTCTTACAAGACAGAACCTTCCACAGATGGCAGGCTCATCTAAGGAAGCACTTAAGGGTGCATATATTCTTGAGGATTCTGATAAAGAGACTCCAGATGGAATCATCATTGCAAGCGGTTCAGAAGTGAACTTAGCTGTATCTGCAAAGGCAGAACTTAAGAATGCAGGAATAGATGTAAGAGTAGTAAGTATGCCATCTATGGACGCATTCGAGAAGCAGTCAGATGAATACAAGGAATCAGTACTTCCTAAGAGTGTAAGAAAGAGAGTTGCAGTTGAGGCACTTTCAGACTTTGGATGGTACAGATATGTAGGACTTGACGGAAAGGTAATCTGCATGAAGGGCTTCGGAGCTTCAGGTCCGGCTAACCAGTTATTCGAGCATTTCGGATTCACTGTAGAGAATGTAGTTAACACTGTTAAGAGCCTTTTCTAAAAGAATAGAACAATATAAGAAGAATTAATTTTAATGAAGAATTAATATAAAAAAATCAGGGATTTCGGTTATTAAATATAACTGGAATCCCTGATTTTTTATGTTGTCAAGTGCAGAATGTGCCATATATTGCAGAATATGCCAAAACTATTGCATGATGCCAGGATGCTGTATTAATATAGTGTATTTAAAAATAAAGGTCTTTCTCATTGTACGAATATTGCATAATTCCATCATAACTGTCAACAATTCTTTTAATGCTTCGTGTTCCAAGACCATGATTAATAGTGTCCGCGTTGGTTGTATGTAAAGTTCCATCGGGGGCAATCGGATTATTACTGCATGAGTTGGTAACGATGATAAGATCTGCATTGCCATTCTGTATAAGTAAGACATTACAGTCAATAAATGCATGCGGAGTACCACTTGCAGCGGCAACAGCATTGTCGAGCAGATTACCGAACAATGAAGCATAATCGTTAGCAGAAAAATATTCCAAGGTTCTGTATCTTATGTCAGCAGCAAAACTGATTCCCTCACTTTCGCAAATCTTTGCATAACGGGATAGGATTGCATTAAATATAGGATTACGGCAATATGTTCTTGATCTTTTAAGTGCATCACTGTCAGAAAGTTCAGCTATATAATCAGATATTTCTTTCGTATGACTTCCATCATTGAGGGCTGCGATTGTATTAAGGTGTTCTTTGATATCATGAATCAATATCCGCTGTTTATCATAATTGTCTTTGAGAGAATTATAATACTGTACATTATCCGATTCACGTTGTAATTCAAGTAAAAGGCGGGCATTTTCATTGTTCTTCCTGACAATAATCTGTTGCATATAAAATGTGAACATGTTAATTGCCAGTAACAGCAGTATGGACACAGAAATATATGTATTAACCTTTGAAGGAAGTGGCATGCTTATACATATAAAACACAGACATAACATAATAATTATAGATATTGCAGGAATGATAGAAAGAAAAAGCGTGCTTCTATCAGAGTAAGGATATGAACCTTTCCTTTTTATCAGGATTGTAGATACAGCCTGTGATATGAATAGATAAATTGTTTTACTTAGAAAAACATAGAGCAGGGTGTTATTATTTATAGTACCTGATTCACGGAAAAATAATATATAAAGATTAGGAACAAAGCCTACAACTAATAATTCGGATAACCCCATTACAACTGTCAGCATAAGACTGTGAAAAATAGCAGAAAAAAAGGAAATATCAGATATTATAATGGTAACAATATATGTGATAAGAATAAAAGAAATAATATTCAAAACAGGAAAATGTAACATATATACAGGCGCTGATAACAAATGTACAATTATTGCTATTAATATTGAGAGCGGTGTGTTTAATCTCTGCTTGAAGAGTTTATTACAATAAAGCCATAAAATAAATGCTTCAATTACAGAAGCAACCGTATAATATGTAAGTGAATTATCCATAAATCTCCTTTATCTAAACATGTGAGTTAACATATGAAGCATAGTGTTCTTTAAAATCTGTATATTTTCTAGCTGCAACATCTGCAGACAAGTTACTATTAAGATATATATTGTGCGAATTGTGAGAAACCACACAATTCAAGTTAATAATAAAACTTCTATGGCACTGATAAAAATAATTGTGATCCAGCTTTTGTTTTATTTCTGAAAATGACTGATAAGTTCTGAAATTACCATTAGTTGTATATATAATGGTCTGTCTCAAAGAGGCTTCAACCATTATAATATCATGCTGATTGATAAGCTTATAGTCAGAACCGCATTTTACATATAGTGTTGAGTTCTGGTTATTGTATGCGGCGACAGCATCCTGCATATTGCGAAAGAGACGGTCTTTATCAATTGGTTTCGATATATATCTGAAAACATTAAAACGCATGGCATCATCCAGATAATCCATGAAAGAGGTTATTACTATAATAATAGCATCAGGATACTTGTTGTGTAATATGTTCCCCACATCTATACCAGACATTTCCGGCATCTGAATATCAAGAAAGACAATATCTGGTCTGACATTAGATGATAAAAGAGATTTCCCATCAGTAAATGTATGAAAAACAGGCATTGTCAGATTATTGGCTCTAAAAAATTCAGATACAAGCAAATTAATTTCATTACATATAAGAGTATTGTCGTCACATATAATAATATCCATAAGGTCTCCGTAACATTTTAAAATATAAATATATTATACAATACCGAAATAAAATAGCAATGAAAATATTAGTGTAATACAGTTAAAGATGCTTTTCGTTCCATAAAAATGTCATTTGGTTACATGGTTATTGATTTAATAAAAATATATGGTATAAGAGAAATATAAAGTTTTGGTTGTGTACGAATGAGAAAGGAGGGAATGTCTGTGAGAAAGAGAGAATGGAATATTTAGCTATGAAGTTAGAACGAGATAAGCAGTATTTTATGTATATAATTTGAGGAGGGGCTTATGAGAAAGGTATTATTAACAGCAGCATTATTGGGAGTTATGTTTACAGTGAGTGCATGTTCTGGAAGCAAAGATATTGTATCAGATGAAAGCTCCAAACTGCTTGATAAACCAGAGGTTACACAGGCATCGACTAAGGAAAAAGAAAGCGGAAGCTTAGATTCAGGTAGTACTTCAGAGGACAGATACAAGAAAATTCAGTTTGGAAAAGATGAATTGTTTCTTCCGAATATTGCAGAAACTGACAAAAAAAGAGGCGTACAATATGCAGAGACTGCTTATTCACTGGAGATGGATTATGATATTTATAAAAAACTGAATAAACCAGATGGCATGAAAATAGAGATTGTAACCGGATTTGGTATGGCTAAGCCTAGTCAGGAATATAGTGATGAGCTGGAAAAGCGAACAAATGAAGGATTTAATTATACAGTAAATGAAGCATTTTCTGACTCACAAATAATCGAGGAAGATGAGTCAGCCAGTATGGGGAAAGATGATGATAAAATAATGAAACGTTTAGTTTCACCTGTTGATGTGATAGCAATATCGTTTGCTATATATGAAGATTTTTTTGACAGTATTCCGGATATTAAGCTGAGTATATATGGCATTCCACATGAGGTGTGGAACAGATATCTTTCTGAAGATGACAGATATTCATCGAATCAAAAGCTGAACACCTGGGATACATTTAAGGATAATAATTACTCTGAATGTGACCTGCTGGCAGCCAGACAGATACACCTACAGCAGGAAAGTATTTCCTTGATGATACTGAGGTGACAGCGGCAAGCCGTTCACAGGTACACAAGCTGCGTAAGGAAAAGATCGGTTATGTGTTCCAGCATTTTGCACTGATGGATTACTATACTGCATATGAGAATATAGAGCTTCCGCTTCTTGCAGCCAATGTCAAACGCAAGGAAAGAAAGCACATTATATTAAAGCAGATGGAACATCTTGGAATATTATCGGAAAGAAATAAGCTGCCGGGAAAGATGTCAGGCGGACAGCAGCAGAGAGTTGCGATAGCAAGGGCTTTGGTTACTAATGCGGATATCATACTTGCTGATGAACCGACAGGAGCACTTGACCAGAAGACAGGACATGAGGTGCTGGAGCTTCTTAAAGAGATTAACAAGTCTGGAAAGACTGTTATCATAGTAACCCATGATGAGGGTATTGCTAAGATGACGAACAGGATTATTACTATCAGTGATGGCAGGATTGTAAGTGATAATAAAAATATATAAATGTTCATGGAATATTTACAAAAAATTATAATAAAATTTACTTGAAATATGATATGGGCAAGCCTATAATAAAAGCATAGGGTTTGTTTATAATTTAACAATCTAATATTTCATGTATGGAGGTTTTATTATGGTTCGATTTACTTTACCAAGAGATTTGTATCATGGAAAGGGTTCTTTGGAAGCCCTTAAGACACTTGAAGGAAAGAAAGCTATCATCTGCGTTGGTGGCGGATCTATGAAGCGTAATGGTTTCCTTCAGAAAGCAGAAGATTACCTCAAGGAAGCAGGAATGGAAGTTAAGCTTTTCGAGGGTATCGAGTCTGACCCATCAGTTGAGACTGTTATGAAGGGTGCTGCTGTTATGACAGAGTTCGAGCCAGACTGGATTGTTGCTATTGGTGGTGGTTCTCCTATTGATGCTGCCAAGGCAATGTGGATTAAATATGAATATCCTGACACAACATTTGAAGATATGTGCAAGGTATTCGGCCTTCCTAAGCTTCGTAAGAAAGCTCATTTCTGTGCAGTTTCTTCTACATCAGGAACAGCTACAGAGGTAACAGCATTCTCTATTATCACAGATTATCAGAAAGGTATTAAGTATCCTATAGCAGATTTCGAGATTACTCCTGATGTTGCTATTGTTGATCCAGAACTTGCAGAGACTATGCCGGTTAAGCTTGTAGCACATACAGGTATGGATGCTATGACACATGCAATCGAGGCTTATGTATCAACAGCTAACTGTGATTACACAGATCCATTGGCACTTCATGCTATGGAGATGATTCAGGCTAACCTCGTTAAATCATATAACGGAGATATGGCAGCAAGAGATTCAATGCATAATGCACAGTGTCTTGCAGGTATGGCATTCTCTAATGCATTACTTGGTATTGTTCATTCAATGGCACACAAGACTGGTGCAGCATTTGAAGGCGGACATATTATCCACGGTGCAGCTAATGCCATGTATCTTCCTAAGGTTATCAAGTTCAATGCCAAGGACGAGACAGCAGCCAAGAGATATGCATTTATCGCAGATTTCTTACATCTTGGCGGCAATACACAGGATGAGAAGATTGACAATCTTATCGCTATGTTAAGAAAGATGAATGATGACCTTAACATTCCACACTGCATCAAGCATTATGGTGAGGGTGGACTTTCAGCAGAGACAGGATTTGTTTCAGAGGAAGAGTTCAAGGCTAAGTTACATGACATCGCAGCTAACGCTATTCTTGATGCATGTACAGGTTCTAATCCTCGTCAGCCAAGTCAGGAAGAGATGGAGAAGCTTCTTACATGCTGCTATTATGATACAGAAGTTGACTTCTAATAACTACATATCAGAATAAATGTTAAGCCTTCTGGTAATAATACGGTTGTATTAATTATCAGGAGGTTTTTTATTATGGCATTGAATGAAAAAGAAAAGACTACAATTAAGGATTTACAGACTCAGGAGCAGACATGTGTGCAGAAGTACAAGAAATACGGTCAGGACGCCAAGGACCCTGTATTAAAGGATTTGTTCTCTACATTAGAGAAGAATGAACAGAAGCATTTTGATACTTTAGGACAGATTCTTGAGGGAAAAGTTCCTGAGTGTGACTGCAATGACTGTGAGGGAAAAGAGTATGAGCCTAAGGCAACATATGATGTGATGAGCAAGTCAGAAGATAAGGAGAGCGATGCATTTTTAGCAACAGACAGTATTGGTTCTGAGAAGATGGTTTCGGGTGAATACAACTCGAATGTATTCGTATTCGCAGATACAGCCATCAGAAAGATTCTTGCTGATATCCAGATTGAGGAGCAGAATCATGCAGAAATGCTCTATAAATACAAGACTGTTAACGGAATGGCATAATTTTATGCAAACTTTTTTGAAAAATGTTACAATTAGCTAAACTTTTTTGAAAAGTATTCCGTATAAAGATATGAACGGGACATGAGACTTTGATTTATGTTCCGTCAGTACATACCAACCGGGGGTGAGTAGATGGTTTTGCTATCAAGGAATCACGATGTTGATCTGATAAGCAGAATCCTGAATAATAATGACAGAGATGCGGCGGATGAGCTGGTAACACGGTATTATAAGACTGTGTATAAGCACATATATATTAAGCTGAAGGATGAGGAGTTAAGCATGGATCTGACTCAGGAGACATTCATATCTGCGTTAAGAGGACTGGGGAGTTTCAACGTGGATAAGGCATCTTTTAAGACATGGGTTATGAGAATTGCAGATAATAAGGTCACGGATTATTTCAGGAGCAGACAGTATCACGAGAGTATTGTTACACAGATTATGGATGATACCATACAGGAACCTGCTGATGAGAGGGCTGGCACGGAGACGAGTGTGCTTGGGAAGCTTTCTTATGAAGAGATGGAGAAAATGTATGGTCATCACCAGAATAAGGAATGGGAAACTTTCAGACTTAAAGTGTATGAAGGTTATACATTTGGCGAGATAAGTGCTAGTCAGGGGGTTGATCTTAGCACTGTCAAGAGCAGGTATTACGCAATGGTTAAGAGAGTAAGAAAGGAGTGGGATTATCTTGAGTAAGGTTAAGTATCCAGATAAGGAAAAGATCAGAATACAGATAGATGAAATCCTTGATAAGTCTGAATTGTTTGATGCTTCAGAAGATAAGTCGTCTACATATACGAATGATAAGATAGTACAATTGAAACCAGTAAAACAACACCTGCCAGTCGGAAAGTATGTTACAGCTGTTGCTGCTGCTGCAGCGATATTGGTATTTGTTACAGCGGTTAAGAATTACAAGGGTGTTGACAGTGGACAGAAATCCAAGACAGGCAGTCTTGTTCCACTTGCAACGAGCAGTACACAGGCAGATGAACAATCAGTGGCAGATAATGCTTACAATGCTGATAAGGTTGATGAGACTAATGAAATATATGAATATAACAGTTATGAAAGGCTGTATTCTTCACTTGATTATAAGACTGTCAGTACAATATATAACAATAAGAGAATAGAGTATGGCTATACATATATTATGAGATATGACAAGGTTACAATGAATAACGGAGCCGCTATATATGTTGAAGTTCCATATGATATTAGTTATAATATTAATCAGACGAATTTGGACTGGGTTAATGATTCTGCGGCGGCGATGATAGAAGGAACAATCAAATCATATGTTGATAAGAGGAACATTAGTGGAGATGTCAAAATAACATGCAACATAGTTAATGATACTTTGCAGATTTATGTGGATAACACTATATATGATACCCTGTCGCTGATTGAATAATAATGCTTATGGGGGATTACATGAACGAGAATAATTATTACTTAAAGAAATCTAAAGCAGTTTTAAGAGAGGTAAGAAAGTCTGTTATTGGTAAAGATGATGTCATATGCAAGGTGTATATGGCAATAATCGCAGGGGGACATGTACTTCTGGATGATATTCCGGGAGTCGGTAAGACAACAATGGCTCATGCATTTGCGAATGCACTTGGGCTGCAATACAACAGAATACAGTTTACGCCGGATGTTATGCCATCGGATATAACAGGATTTTCGATGTATAACAGGCAGACTGGCAAATTTGAATTCAAGCAGGGGGCAGCTATGTGCAACCTGCTTCTTGCTGATGAAATTAACAGAACATCACCTAAGACACAGTCAGCGTTATTGCAGATTATGGAAGAGTCTAAGGTGACTGTTGACGGTAATACATATGAGCTTCCAGACCCATTTGTGGTAATAGCAACACAGAACCCTATTGGTTCTATTGGAACGCAGAAGCTTCCTGAGTCACAGCTTGACAGATTCATGATAAAGCTGTCTATGGGATATCCACAGATTGAGGATGAAGTTGCAATTATGAAGAGCAGACTTGAGAACGGAAAGAATACACAGTTTTCAGCATGTGTCCTTGAAAAGGGTGACATAGAAGGAATCCGTCAGGAAGTTGCAGGAATCTATGTTGATGATTCTATATATGAATACGTAGCTAAGATTGTAGCTAAGACAAGAAGCAGGGAGAATATAATACAGGGTGTTTCACCTAGAGGAAGTATTGCAGTGATTGCGATGGCTAAGGCGGAAGCATTTCTTCGTGGCAATAATTATGTTCTTCCATCAGATATTAAGAATATTGCAGTTGAAACATTTGCACACAGAATAGTTACTAATGTTACCGGAGCCGCTGGTACGGAGGCAGCTAAGAAAGAGATTACTGAGATATTAAGAAATGTACCAGTGCCAGAGATGAATAAGTAAGGGTGGCAGTATGCTTAAAAGAAGGATTTTGTATTTTATTTGTCTTGCAGTTGTTTTCGGGATTAATATATTTTATGTGGAATACCAGATATTTATATTGCTTGTCCTGATGATTGCAATACCGCTTGCTTCATGGATTATGTTCGTTATATCGGATATTGGTCTGGGACTCAGTCTGCAGGTTAATAAGAATGTTGCACAGGTGGGAAGCAGGATTAAGATAAGAATTGTTAAGAAGAATGTATGTAATCTTGGATTGGTTAATGGCAATATAACCGTAAAATATACATATTGCCATACGGGTGATGAATTCAGGATAGTTGTGCCTATAAGACCGGGAATCAGAAAGAGCGCAGGAAATACTGAGATTGCAGCTGATTATTGTGGCAATATACGCATCGGGGTAGAGTCTATAGAAATATATGACTGCCTTGGGCTTTTCGGCAGCAAGAAAGCATTTGCAGGAGTTACGAAGGTATCAGTTATGCCGGAAAAAGTACCGGCTGATAATGTAGAGACCGACAGGGTTAATGCTTATTACGATGAGGACAACGAAATATATGTGAAGAGTTATTCTGATGAGATTAATGAACTCAGGGAATACAGGGATGGAGACAGTCCGAGAAATATTCACTGGAAGAAGAGCAGTACTCTGCCAGAGGATGATTTTATTGTCAAAGAGTACAACACAAGTATTAATAAGACTATATTGATTGTGGTAGATACTGATCCTGCAGAGGATGTACAAGGCAGACTTATAAGGATGAGTGGAATATATTCACGGGCAATGTCATATGGTATTGCCTGTGTTGATAATGGAATTACGGGGCAGTATGTTGTATGGGATGCTTCGAAATCAGAAACATTAAGAATCCCATTCTATGATTATAACAGTGTGACAGCCGCGATGAGTGCTGTTATGGATATACGGTGCAGCAGTAATGCTGCCAATAAGGCGTGTCAGGCATTATATGAGAATGATTCGCTTGAGATTACGACTGAACCTGTGGTTATTACAGATAACAGATAATGTGGCAAGAGGGTATTAATGAATAAGGGAAGGCATATATATACAGACAACTTAATACTTAGAATTATTGTGACATGTTTTGGAACATTTGGCGCAGCCTCAGTGATAGAGAAGATTACATATCCGGCTGTTGATATGGGATTTATCGGGATTATTGCACTTATATTCAGTATCGCCTACACATTGATACTGTCATATTATGGGAAAAGGGCAAAGCTTGTACGGATTATAGGAATGGCAGTGATTCCTGTGGCATATGTTGTTATTAATCTGGGAGCATTTATCAGTGGCATCAGGACATTAGTTAATGTGTTCATGTCGATGTCGGCTTTTACAGGTGGTGATGCATTAACGGTTGGAAGTGCAGGGGTATCTTCTGTAAGATGCGTATGCGTGGTTGTTGTTATGATTATTGCAATTCTTGCGGCTACGGAAGTTAATGTATTTCCTAATATGCTGGTAAGTCTTGCTATTGTACTTCCTATGCTGAGTATATTTATTGCGGCAGTTATTGTTCCGGATATTGTGAGCATAGTTTTTTCTGTCCTTTTTATCTTTGATTCAATGGCACTTGGAAGGAAAAAACAGGTTAATCAGAATGTTAAGACGATTGTAATTGTGTCGGCTGTTATTGCGGCTGTTGTTACATTTGTCATACCTCAGGAAACATATAAGAGGAATTCATTCTTTGACGATGCGAGAGAGATGGTGACAGATATTGTCTATGATACTTTTGGCATTGACTTAAACGGCAACAAATCAGACCAGCAGGAGGATAAGAATAAGATTAATGCATCAATCGGTATCGGAAATGGTGATGTAGGTCTTGTTGATGAGGTGTATTATAACGACACATACGCAGGCGAGCTTAAGACCATGTCTGATATAGGAATTGCCTATGCGAAGATATATACCGGCAGGAATTTCAACAGAAATAACTGGCAGAGATGGAATGATACAAGAGAAATGCAGTATTCATACACAAGTGCCGTGCATGAATTTGTTCTTGATATGACTAAGAGAAAGAATATCAGTCTTGATGAGGATGAACAGAAGCTGGCTGACCGTTATATATACTATCAGCAGAGCTTCACAGCAACCGATTCCAGTGTGTATGATAACGGAATACAGTACAGGATAATTGGCGGAGATGTATATGATTATGCGGATATGGGCGGTATTATGAAGAAGTACCGCAGTTCTGCAACGATTAACTCATATGAAAGCTATGTGCATGACCAGTATCTGTTCGTTAATGCGGAAGATTCTATTGTTGTAAATGAGATGTTTGGAACAAGTGAGCTGCAGACAGCACAGGAAAAAGCTGATTATATACAGAGTGTTGTTGCTTATCTTAAGGATAATTATACTTACACATTGAAACCGGGAAAAGTTCCTGATGGAAAGAGTGTTGTCGAGTATTTCCTGAAGGACAGCAAGAAAGGTTATTGTACATATTTTGCTACTTCGGCAGCAATTATATTAAGATGTTCAGGTATACCGACAAGGTATTGTGCCGGATATACTGTTAATACAAGAACTGCGCAGGCACATACATTTGGACAGGATAATGAGTATATGAATTATGAAGTGTATGATAATGCAGCACATGCGTGGGTTGAAGCGTATATTGACGGATATGGCTGGGTAACTGTAGATCCTACACCGGGCTACGGAGAAAATGATGCTGTTGAGGAGGCTTCCACAGAGCAGACAAGTGAGGGAGCAAGCCAGTCATACAGCAGCGAATCAACAGATGATAATAATATGGAAGCAGATAATACAAGTGATATACAGCAGGAGGCTACTACCCAGCAGGCGGTGAATGTTAAGAGCAGACATTTTTCTGGAAAGATAAGAATAAGCGGTTTATTCGTTGTGATATGTGCAGCAATACTTATCGTTATAGCAGCAGTTGCGTGTGTTGCCACAAGAATAGTTTCGAGAATACATTTGTTAAGGAATAATTCTGTTGATGAGAAGCAGGTGTTGAAAATGTATGCATATCTTGAACGTCTGCTTGCAAGTCTCGGATACAGGCGTAATCCTGATTCGGATTATGAAGAATATATTGATTCGATTGTGCAGTCAGATGAGCATCTTAGGGATGCCGGACTTGAGGATACTGTGCAGACAATCCTTGCGGTTAGATTTGGTAATGTAAAATGTGTTGACAAAGCTGACATAACTGGGATAATAAATACTATAAGACAGGTGCGAAGCTACGCACTTAAGAAAGCCAGAGGATTGAAGAAGCTTATAGTATGTTTAATTTAGAAGAAGAGCTTAAGAAACTCCCGGCCAAACCGGGAGTTTATATTATGCATGATAAATGGGACAACATAATATATATAGGTAAGGCGAAGATTTTAAAGAATCGTGTAAGACAGTATTTCCAGAGCAGCAGGAATAAGTCTGCCAAGATTGTGCAGATGGTGTCGCATATTCAGTATTTTGAATATATTATCACGGATTCTGAACTTGAGGCGCTTGTTTTGGAGTGCAATCTTATTAAAGAGCATAGACCTAAGTACAACACTATGTTAAAGGATGACAAGAGTTATCCTTTTATTAAGATTACCGTGGGCGAGGAGTATCCAAGGGTGCTTTTTGCAAGAAAAATGAAGCATGGAGCGGGCAAGTATTTCGGACCTTATACTTCGGCGGCAGCAGTCAAAGACACTATTGAATTGTTATGCAAGCTGTATAAGGTAAGAACCTGTAACAGAAGTCTGCCTAAAGATGAGGGCAAAGACAGACCATGTCTTAATTATCATATCGGACAGTGTGATGCACCGTGTCAGGGTTATGTAAGCGGTGAGGAATACAGAAGAAGAATTGATGAAGTTGTAAGCTTCCTGAATGGTGATTATAAGAAGATTATGGACAGGCTTACAACGCAGATGCAGGAAGCATCTGAGAAGATGGAATACGAGGAAGCTGCCAGATACAGAGACTTATTAATGAGTGTCAAGCAGGTTGCACAGAAGCAGAAGATTACAGCAGATGATGTTAATGACAGGGATGTTATTGCGTGTGCAAGTGACGGTCAGGACGCAGTTGTGCAGGTGTTCTTTATCAGACAGGGCAAGCTTTTAGGAAGAGACCATTTTCATATGAAGGTTGCGGAAGGTGATACTAAGAGCGACATAATTTCGGAATTTATGAAGCAGTATTACGGCGGAACTCCATTTATACCTAATATTATTATGGTGCAGTATGAGATAGGGGATGCGGATACGATAGCACAGTGGCTCAGTGCAAGAAAAGACCGTAAAGTAAGCATTGTCACACCTAAGAAGGGCGACAAGGAGAAGATGGTCGAGCTTGCATACAAGAATGCACAGCTTGTTCTTACACAGGATGCGGAGAAGATTAAGCGCGAGGAGAGCAGGACGACCGGTGCGATGAAGGAGATTGCGGACTGGCTTGGACTTGGCACACTTCACAGGGCAGAGGCATACGATATATCTAATACTAACGGTGTTGAGAGTGTCGGCTCGATGGTTGTTTTCGAGGACGGAAGACCGAAGAAGAACGATTACCGTAAGTTTAAGATAAGGACTGTGAAAGGTCCTGATGATTATAAGAGCATGAGAGAGGTTCTTACAAGACGCTTCACCAGAGGCATGCGTGAGAGGGAAGGGCTTGAGGAAAGCCACGGATTTTCAAGGTATCCTGACCTTATTATGATGGACGGAGGACGAGGTCAGGTTAATATTGCACTTGATGTTCTTAAGGAGCTGGGACTTAACATTCCTGTGTGCGGTATGGTAAAGGATGATACCCACAGCACAAGAGGTCTGTATTATAATAATGTAGAGATACCGATAGACAAGCACAGTGAAGGCTTCAAGCTGATTACAAGAGTGCAGGATGAGGCGCACAGATTTGCAATAACTTACCACAGAAGCTTAAGAGACAAGGCACAGGTATCTTCTGTACTTGACTCGATTGAAGGAATCGGACCTGTAAGAAGAAAGGCACTTATGAAGCATTTTCTTGATATAGAAAAGATAAGACAGGCATCAGTGGACGAGCTTATGAAGGCGGATGGTATTACTGAAAATGTGGCAGAGAATATATACAAATTCTTCCATTGATAATACTTTTATAATAGCTTTTAGGGCTTGTCTGTGATAAACTTAGGATATATGAAATCGTAAACATGAGTTTGGAGGCAGTGAATATATGAGTAATGGTAAAGAGAGGGTAAAGTTATCTAAAGTTATCCAGAAAATGAATCTTGTTAATCTTACACCGCAGATAGATGCGTCAGGAATCTGGCTTAATCTTCCGGATGTAAACAGACCGGCTTTGCAGCTTACAGGTTTCTATGACCAGTTTGACAATGACCGTTTACAGATTATCGGTAATGTTGAGCATGCTTATCTTGAGAGTCTTTCTGTGCAGGAGAGATATGAAAGATATATGCAGCTTTTATCAAGCAATATTCCATGTATTATATTCTGCAGGAATCTAAAGCCGGAGCCTAAGATTATTGAGCTTGCGGTTAAGTATCAGATTCCGCTTCTTATGACAGATCAGGCTACATCTTCATTTACAGCAGAAGTAATCCGCTGGCTGAAGGTACAGCTTGCACCTTGTATCGTAATCCATGGCGTATTAGTTGATGTATATGGTGTTGGTGTGCTTATTACAGGTGAGTCTGGTATCGGTAAGAGTGAGGCTGCACTTGAGCTTATTAAGAGAGGCCATCGTCTTGTAACTGATGATGCTGTTGAGATTAGAAAAGTCAGCGATGAGACTTTAGTCGGAAGCGCACCGGGAGTTACCAAGTATTTTATTGAGCTTCGAGGCATTGGTATTATTGATGTCAAGACTCTTTTCGGTGTTGAAAGTGTTAAGGAAACTCAGGAAATCGATATGGTTATTAAGCTTGAGGACTGGAATAAGGACAGAGAATATGACAGACTCGGACTTGAAGAGGAATATATAGAATATCTTGGCAATAAGGTTGTGTGTCATACACTTCCAATCAGACCGGGACGTAATCTTGCTGTTATTGTTGAGTCAGCAGCGGTTAACCACAGACAGAAGAAGATGGGATACAATGCAGCTAAGGAGTTGTACAGAAGAGTACAGGAGAACCTCATGAGAGGTGGAGAGGACGACGATGAGTAAGATTATATTTGGAATCGATGTCGGAGGAACAACCTGCAAATGCGGTACATTTACACAGGATGGAAAGCTCCATAGAAAAGAGGAGATTCCTACAAGAAAGGATGAGGGTGGAAGCCTGATTCTTCCTGATATAAGTGAGTATATCAAGGGTGTTATTGCAGATATGAATTTGACAACAGAAGATGTGACAGGAATTGGAATGGGACTTCCTGGTGCATGTCTTGAAGATGGAACTGTCAACAAATGTATCAACTTAGGCTGGGGGGGGTTCAATGCTGCAAATGTTTTATCTGAGCTTACAGGTATTCCTGTTAAGATTGGTAATGATGCCAATATGGCAGCACTCGGAGAATTCTGGGTAGGCGGCGGCAGCGAATATAACAGCATGGTCATGGTGACAATAGGAACTGGCGTAGGCGGTGGAGTTATTATTGATGGAAAGCCGTTTTATGGATTTAATGGGGCAGCAGGTGAGATAGGACATATTCCTATTGTTGAAGGTGAAACTGAGAGCTGTAACTGTGGCAAGAAGGGCTGTCTTGAGCAGGTGGCTTCTGCAACAGGTATTGTAAGAACAGCTAACCGTATGCTTGCAGAAAGCAATATGCCTTCATCTTTAAGAAATGTTCCATACATATCAGCAAAGGTTATATTTGACGAGGCTAAGGGAGGAGATGCCCTTGCTATACAGGTAACAGAGTATGTATGCAGATATCTTGGAAAAGGACTTGCATGCGCAGCAGGCATGGTTGACCCTGAGGTATTTGTAATTGGTGGCGGAGTTTCTGCCGCGGGGGAATATTTTATCAATCTTATTGATAAGTATTATAAGGAATGTGTGTTCCATGCAAGCAGACAGACTAAGATAGTTAAGGCTACACTTGGTAATGATGCAGGAATGTATGGAGCAGCAAAGCTTATTCTTGGAAATTAATATTAAGGACAGTGAGATTATATATGGATAATAAGATGTTATCAGAAGCATTGATATCGATGCTTGGTACCGGGAATGTAAGAACAGGTGAACCTATGAAGTCACATACTACATTCAGAATCGGGGGTGCTGCTGATTATTATGTAACACCACAGACAGAGAAGCAGATAGCAGATGTTGTTACATTTTTGAAAAAATCGGACATCACATATATTGTTATTGGTAACGGAAGTAATATCCTTGTAAGCGATGAAGGCTTCAGGGGAGTTGTTGTTGAGCTTGGTGATGCGTTTTCCGGTTTTGAGATTGTGCAGGGTTCACAGGATAATTCAGATGGAGTGCTTGTTAAAGCGAGTGCAGGCATGAAGCTTACAAGACTTGGTAATCAGCTTGCTACTAATGGGATTGCCGGATTCGAATTTGCAACAGGTATTCCTGGCTGCATAGGCGGCGCAGTAAGAATGAATGCAGGCGCTTACGGTGGAGAATTCAAGGATGTTCTTGTCAGTGCGAAGGTCATTGATGATGAAGGTGTCATCAGGGAGCTTTCTGCAGATGAGCTTGAACTTGGATACAGAACAAGTATTGTAGCGAAAAGCAATATGATTGTGCTTGAAGCAACATTAAGATTAAGAAAAGGCGAACCGGATACAATAAGAAAGAATATCTCAGAGCTGGCAGCTAAGAGAAGGGAGAAACAGCCTCTTGAATATCCTAGTGCCGGAAGTACATTTAAGAGACCGGAAGGATATTTTGCAGCGAAGCTTATTGAGGATGCAGGTCTTAAGGGCTGCAGCAGAGGTGGTGCACAGGTATCTGAGAAGCACGCTGGATTCGTTGTCAATAAGGGCGATGCAACCGCGAAGGATGTATGCGAACTTACTGATTATATTAAAAGCATTGTTATGGAAAAGTTCAGCGTCAAGCTTGAACTGGAAGTTGTAAAGGTCGGATTCTAAGCCATCTGGCAGTTAAAGTGCCAGAGAATTAAAGCAGACAGGTATTTAAAGACTTATAAGAAAGAGAAGATGATAAGATGAAGATGATTATTGTTACAGGTATGTCAGGTGCAGGTAAATCCACAGCACTTAATGTGTTAGAAGATGAGGGGTATTATTGTGTTGATAATATGCCAATATCTCTGATTTCTAAGTTTACGGAGCTTGCTAATGCTGGTGATGATGGTTACAGTAATATAGCTATTGGTGTAGATATAAGAAGCGGTCATGCACTCGCAGAGCTGGATTCTGTTCTAGATGATATGCGTAATAAACATTATAACTATACAATTCTGTTTCTTGAGTCTAGAGATGATGTGCTTGTTAAGCGGTATAAGGAGACAAGAAGAACTCATCCGCTTGCAAAGGACGACCATGACAGAATAGATAATGTAATAAAGCTGGAAAGAGATGAACTTAAGTTCTTAAAGAACAGGGCTGATGTAATAATTGACACAAGCCAGATGCTTACAAGAGAGCTTAAGGCAGAGCTTGAGAGCATATTCTTTGATGATAAGAATTTCAAGAATCTGTTTGTTACGGTTCTTTCTTTCGGTTTCAAATATGGAATACCCGCAGATGCAGACCTTGTGTTTGATGTAAGATTTCTGCCTAATCCATATTATATTGAAGAGCTTAAGCACCTTACGGGTAATGATAAGCCTGTGCAGGATTATGTGAAGAAAGCTCCGGAGACAACAGAATTTTTGGAAAAGATAGATGATTTATTGAAGTTCCTTCTGCCTAATTATGTTAAGGAAGGAAAGAACAGCCTTGTTATTGCGATTGGCTGCACAGGCGGAAAGCACCGTTCAGTTACTCTTGCCAATGAGATATATAACATTATAAGCAAGACCGAGTATGGCTGTAAGGTTGAACACAGAGATATTGAGAAAGATTCTAAGAGAAAAGGTTAAGTATGTCGTTTTCATCAGAAGTAAAAGAAGAGTTAGTTAAGAAAACAGATTCCGCGAGGCATTGCCAGATTGCGGAATTTGCTGCGTTTATGGGAATGTCTGGCAATGTAAGCGAGACAGACAATGGAGAGCTGTGTCTGGAGTTCGTTACGGAAAATGAATTGTCAGTCGAAAAATTCAGTGACCTGTTATTGAGAATATTTAGCATTATGATGGATGCTGATACTAATGAAGTGGTTAAGAATGGCAAGGAAACTGTTGTAAGAATCACCGGACAGAGTGATGTTGCCAAGATATTACAGACTTTAAAATGGTGTGACGACCAGTTCACACAGATTGAACCGGTCTTTGTTGACCCAAGGATTGTAGCTATGGACTGCTGCAAGAAAGCATTTATACGAGGCACTTTTATGGAGCGAGGCTCTATAAGCGACCCGAACAAGTTCTATCACTATGAGATTGTGTGCAAATACGAAGAGGACGCGGATGTTCTTATGGACATGCTTCGTTTCTTCGGACTTGATGCCAAGGTTATCGTAAGAAAAAACAGTTTTGTTGTATACATGAAAGAGGGAAATAATATTACTGATACCCTTAATCTTATGGGAGCGGTTGTTTCGCAGATGAATCTGTTTAATGTCATGATTCTTAAGGGAATCAGTAATGATGTCAACAGGAAGGTAAACTGCGAGACTGCTAATCTAAACAAGACGATTGAGGCGGCGGTCAAGCAGATTAAAGACATTGAGCTTATAAGGGACACTGTCGGACTGGACAGTTTAAGTGACAGTCTGATGCAGGTTGCTCTTTTAAGACTTGAGAATCCTGACATGAGCCTTCAGGGACTTGGCGAACTGTTAGACCCTCCGGTTGGTAAATCCGGTGTGAACCACAGATTAAGAAAGATTGGCGATAAGGCAGATGAATTAAGAAAGACGATGGGAATTTCCGTCTGATTAAATATTTTTAATAAATTTTACATTTTCTTTTCAAATAGGGATTGACAAGAAGTGTATAATTAAAAATATGAGAGAAAAGAGCAGTCATATACTGCAGAAAGGTTGATGAAATGACTAAAGTAGATATAATTTCAGGCTTTTTAGGAGCAGGTAAAACAACACTTATAAGTAAGCTTTTAAAGGAAGCTTTAAAGGGAGAGCAGGTAGTTCTTATTGAGAACGAGTTCGGTGAAATCGGTATTGACGGTGGGTTCCTTAAGGATTCAGGCGTTGAGATAAGAGAGATGAACTCAGGCTGTATCTGCTGTTCACTCGTTGGTGATTTTGGAACTTCTCTTAAGGAAGTTGTAGACAAGTATCATCCAGACAGAATTATTATTGAGCCTTCAGGTGTAGGCAAGCTTTCAGATGTTATCAAGGCTGTTAAAGATCTTCACATTGAGAATGAAATCGTTCTTAACAGTGCATCAACAGTTGCAGATGCATCTAAGGTTAAGGTATATATGAAGAACTTCGGAGAGTTCTTTAATAACCAGATTGAGCATGCAGGAACAGTTATCTTAAGCAGAACTCAGAATGTTTCTGAAGAGAAGTTAAAGACAGCTATTGAACTTATTAAGAGTGTTAATCCTAATGCACATATCATCACAACTCCTTGGGATGATATTGACGGAACTAAGATTCTTGGTGCAATGGAGAATGTTACTAACCTTGAGTTAGACATGCTTGCAGAAGCAGCACAGAAGGCTTATGAGGAACATGAGAAGGAGCATCACCACCATCATCATGAAGATGGAGAGTGTTGCTGCTGTGGCGGACATCATGACGATGATAATGACGAGCATGAGCATCATCATGACCATGACCACGAGCATGAGCATCATCATGACCATGACCACGAGCATGAACATCATCACGATCATGACGAGGAACATGAGCATCATCATGACCATGACCACGAGCATGAACATCATCATGACCATGAGCATGATCATCACCATCATCATGCAGATGACGTATTCACAAGCTGGGGTACAGAGACTCCTAAGAAGTATGAGAAGGCAGAGCTTGACAGCATATTAAAGAAGCTTTCTGAGAGTGAAGATTATGGTAAGGTTCTCCGTTCTAAGGGTATGCTTCCTTGCACAGATGGAACATGGATGTATTTCGACCTTGTACCAGAAGAATATGAGATTCGTGAAGGAAGTGCTGATTTCACAGGAAGAATCTGCGTAATCGGTTCTGAACTTAAGGAAGATGCTCTTAAGGAACTTTTTGAAGTTTAATCAGCGTTTAATAGAAGAACACATTTTTACAACGCATTTATAATGAAATGATAGCGCAAATGCGCGGAAATGAGGATAAATATGGCAAATGAGGAATATCAGATTCCGATTTTCTTGATTAACGGTCAGCTTGACAGCGGTAAAACAAGATTTATCTCCGATACTATAGCAATGGGACAGTTTGCGGATGCTAAGAACAAGCTTCTTATTGTGTGCGAAGAAGGTGAAGAGGAGTACAGCGAGAAGCTTCTTAAGGACAACGGTGTTGATATGGTTGTTGTTGAGAAGGAAGATTTTAATATCAAGACTCTTAATGAGCTGGACAAGAAGTATGATCCATGGATTGTTATTGTTGAATATAACGGAATGTGGGACCCAGCGCTTATTCTTGGAAGCGAGAAGCCAAGAGGATGGCAGGTATACCAGTCTATAACTTTAGTTGATGCCAATTCATTTGGATTACAGTGGGCTAACATGAAGTCTATTATTGCAGAGTCTGTTAAATATGCTGATATGGTTATCTTTAATAGATGTAAGTCAGGTATGGACCTCGGCAGCTACAGAAGAAGCATGAGAGCATTAAATCCTGCACTTCAGATTATCTTCGAGGATGAGAAGGGTGACCAGGTTGCTATATCTGAGCAGCTTCCATACGATATCAATGCTGATGTTATTCAGGTTGATGACGAAGATTATGGTATCTGGTATATGGATGTATCTGAAAGACCAGAAGTATACGCAGGCAAGAAGGTAAGATTCAAGGGACAGGTTCTTAAGAACAAGTACTTTAAGGATAAGAATTTCGTTCCTGGAAGAAAGGTTATGACATGCTGTGCAGAAGATACACAGTTTATTGGTTATATAAGCTTCTACAACAATATAGCTTCTCTTGAAAACAGAGAATGGATATGGGTTACAGCTACTATTAAGTATGAATTCCAGATGGCATATAAGAAGAAAGGTCCTGTTCTTTACGTTGAAAGCGTAGAAAAGACAGGTGCACCTAAGGAAGAGATGGTGTTCTTCTAATATGATACAGGATATATGGCCAAAGCATCTGGACAACCAGTATAAGAATCTTAAGCCATGCGATGAGGACACTGTGTTTTATTTTCAGGGGTCCTCATTGCTTGCAAAACCATCAGGACATTTTAACTCAGAGAATCCTGAAGAAAATGTATTAATATATCCACAGTATAGTGAGTTCGTTCAGGGGATAAAGTCCTCTTACGGAGACAAAGCTGTGGATAACTTTGAATTTATCTATCTGTTATCAATTGATGAGGAACATTTTTTCCTTGCAAGAAAGACAGGAAGTCTTGAAAGAGGTACATTCTTAGGTGAGATGGCTGATTCAGCAGTACACAGGGATATGTATTCTTTCGTCAGAGGATATGAATTCATAGGAGTTGATTCTTTCCGTAAGGCACAGCCAAGAGAGCATGCTTATGCAGCTATTACTGCATTTCATCTGTATGGCTGGTACAGGGATAATCATTTCTGCGGAAGATGTGGAAAACCACTCAAGCATGATGACAAGCAGAGAATGTTACGCTGTGACTGCTGTAAGAATATGGTATTTCCTAAGATATGTCCGGCTGTTATCGTTGCAGTTACTGATAAGGACAGAATTCTTCTTACTAAATATGCGGGAAGAACTTACAGGAATTACGCACTTATTGCCGGATTCACTGAGATTGGTGAGACAACAGAGGAAACTGTAAGCAGAGAGGTTATGGAAGAGGTAGGTGTAAAGGTTAAGAATATCACCTATTACAAGAGCCAGCCTTGGGGACTAAGCGGTTCTCAGCTTCTTGGTTACTTCTGTGAGCTTGACGGTGACGACACAATAACTCTTGAAGAAGATGAGTTATCGGTCGGCACATGGGTCAAAGCAGATGATATAGATGTAATTGACGACCATATCAGTCTCACAAGGGAAATGATTGAGAAATTCCGTAGTGAGCATGTGAGTCATAATTAATTGTAATCTTTAAAACTAATATTAAGATCTATGGTATTACCACTGACACCGTCTAACTTGGCGGATTCAGTGTACTGCCACATAGAGAATTCATATGGGAAGTAAGGTGTGTCTGAATAGTAGGCAAACCACTTCTCATATTTTTCTAAGCGGGTAAGGTCAAGTCTTCCAACGAAACCCTTAAGGTTGGAATATATCATTGGCTTATAGCCTGCTTTTTCTATTTTGTCGCAGAATGCGATTATAATATCTGTAAGTTCTTCAGTTGACAGATTCTCCTGTCTGTATGAATCTCCCGAAATCTCCTCGAAGTCAATAACTACAGGATATGTAATCTTGTAAGGCTTGATAATGTTAAGAACATAATCAGCTTCTTCAATAGCTTCTTCTTTCGTAATTGCAGATGAGAAGAAGTATGCACCAATCTTGATATCATTCTTAATTGCGTCTTTTGCAAATGTATCAAAAGAAGAATCAGTATTCA
This sequence comes from Desulfovibrio piger, assembly GCA_963590775.1. Lineage (GTDB taxonomy): Bacteria > Bacillota > Clostridia > Lachnospirales > Lachnospiraceae > Lachnospira. Next base: position 6,448 of record CAVAPS010000015.1, on the reverse strand, counting down.
GAACTCCGTTGCCATAGCTTCTGAATCCGCATCTTAACATGGCAAATTCTACACCCTGTTCTTTTAACTTCTTAAAGTCGATATTGCCCTGAAACTTGGAAGCATCAACACCCATATGTGTTGTAACCTTACCGTCTTCATTGTATGTAATAATTCCTTTATCATCCTGCTTGAAATTCTCGTCCTTGTAATTATTCTTGGCAAGTTCAGGAAGTATCTGTGCGAATACATACTGGTTCTTATTGTTCACATAGACGATATTATCAGGGAAATAGCTCTTAAGTATAGAAAGAGAACCTTCACCGTTAGTGAATCTTAACTTCATATCAGAAAGAAGATCCTCTTTCTCTTCTGACTTTAGCTTTTCGATTTCTTCATCGTTAAGCTTATCAGTATTTGCTGTAACAGTTGCTTTTCTGTACTTCATAATAACACCGGTGGTCAGCAGACCAAACATGACTGTTGTCATAAAGAATATTAAAGTTGTTATTACAAAAGGATTGGTTTTCTTGGATTTCATAGTGTATCACCTCTATAATAGTTAATTATGAGTTATTCATAAAAAGTATTTCTTGTATAAATGGTATATTAGCTTTCGCGAAATGTCAATTATAATTCGTATGATTTTCTAAATGAAAATATAGAAAAGGTATTGACAATTTATTGAATAGAATGTATAGTATCTGTACAACACAACAATTCTTATAGAATCAGAATCCAGACGTGGATAACTGAGATTCTTTTGCCTTCGCAAGAAGGTAATTGTACCGTTTCTGTTCTGAATTAAGCTGATAGATATAACAGTCTATCAGGTCAGGATCAGTAACATTATCAAGATTAGAATAGGCAGTATACATTGCCTTTTTAGTCATCATAAGTTCCTGTAACAGATATTTTTCATCATATGTAGCAGGACTCTTTTTTTTACCAAACATTTTCAATAGAATTACTCCTTAATATCCAAGATTAGGGGCATCATATGCCTTTATTAGAAGTATAGGCAGTAAATGGTAATTCTATACATGTTTTTTGAGCGTGTTTTTGAGGAGGTGGATATGTGCCATACGTTATATCAGTAGTTATTGCACTGATATTCATTATATGGTCAGTGAGGGAAGATGTAAAAGCTTTCAGAATACCGAATTATCTGATTATAACAGGGTTAATTGTGGGAACAGGGATACTTGTTATAAAAGGATTGACAGGTGAGGATATAAAGGGCTACATACTTGGCACCCTGGCGGGATTAGCAGGAATGATGCTTCTTTATATAATCAGGGCTGTTGGTGCGGGGGACGTAAAGCTTTTTGCAGTGCTTGGATTGCTGACAGGATTAGAATTCGTGGTACAGCTTATGGTTGTGTCGCTCATTGCAGGACTTCTTACAGGAATTGTTGAGTTGTGTTTTAAAAAGACCAGTCTGGTCAGGGTAGGAAGCACTGGGATAGAAGGACATGGATTTCATTATGCGGTTGCGGTTCTGGTTGGATATGTTGTTGTGTTGGGATACAGAATTGTTGTGATTTTATGAATATTTAAGGGGAGGTAACTAATGGGGAGGAATAACATTTGTGTTATATACGATTCAGACGAGAATTATGCAAAGCGTCTGATGTCGGTGATTAACGATGATAATGATATTCCTTATAATGCACAGGTGTTTACACAGGAGCAGGAACTTGATAAGTATCTGCAGGAGAAGAAAGCAGACATGCTTATGATATGTGAAGGGGCATATGAGTATGATGCGACGAGAACGGGGAATAAGACAGTTGTGTTGTGTGAGGAAGAACAGGATGCCGAAGAAATCAATTCTAAAGAGGAGAGAGGGCTGGTAGGAATATGCAAATACCAGCCGTCATACCAGCTTCTCCAGTCGGTTATGAGATATGAGAAGAGAGAGAATAACCAGAGGCGGGGAAGTCTTAAGGTAGTAGGTGTGTATGGATTTAACAATACGTCACGCATGGTATTGTCGCTGGCAGCTGCGAGACTGTTATCACAAAAATGTAACACGTTATTCATGAATTTTGAGACATTTGGTGGGTTTAAAGGAATATTAAAAGGCGAAGAGGAACAGAACCTGTCGGATGCTTTATATGCGTTCAGACAGAATCATAACCAGTTTCATAAGAATATTGTTAATAAAGAATCCTTTTAATGTCTTTGGAGGCAGGGGTATTACCGTGCGGGAAGAAAGAATAACAGATATATGGCTGGGTGAGGATAAAGACGGGTTCTCTTCACAATCAGATGAGGAATCAGAGTATGTGTATATAACACAATATGGGGAAGTGTATCATACAGATCTGACATGTACTTATCTTAGAAGAGATATCAAGACAGAAAGTTTGTCAGGAATCAGTGAATTAAGAAATAGTTCGGGGGCTAAATATTACAAATGTACCCAGTGTAATGGAGAATCGTTAGTTGTCTACTATACAGATTATGGAGATAAGTATCATATGTCGGCTGATTGTTATACATTGCAAAGGACGATATTAAGAGTAAAGAAAGATAAAGTCATGGATATGGGATGTTGTACCAAATGTAGCCAGTTATGACTAAAGAGGAGGTATATGGAAAGTGTAATTATTCTGGCAGGATTAATTGTCATGTCAGTCATAGACATAAAAAGAAAGTCAATTCATATTGGCATGCTGGCGACCATGGGGGTTATTGCGGCAGGCATAAGAGTAGTACAGAGTGTATGTGGAACAGCAAAGCTTAACATATACGAATTGCTGGTTATAATAGGATTAACGCTGGTAATGTCGTTAATATGTGCCATAACGCATATGCTTGGGGTGGCAGATGCAGTTGTTATTGGAATATTGGCATTAGCAATAGGAATACGCAAGGCAGTATCAGTATTTATCGGGGCGATGATGGTTGTGTGTGTTGTTAGTGGAATTCTGCTGATGTTAAAGAAGCTGAGGCGAAAAGATACGGTTCCATTTATTCCGTTTATACTGCTTTCTTATATGGGGGTTATATTATGCGGATAAAAGCGTCGTATACTGTGGAAAATGCAGTGATAGTGCCAATGTTTATGATAATAATTGTGATAATGCTGAGGCTGTGCTGTGATATGCATGATGAACTTATAAAGACAAGTGTTAACAGTCAGGTAGTTGTGCAGGCAGAAATGAATGACTTTGGGAAAGATGATCAAGAGATATATGCCGGGAAAGCACAGCAGTATTTAAAAGAGAGAACAATTTTTCTTAGTGATTGTAAGACGGATGGGGAGTCATCACTTGTAGTAACCAATTCGCCTGAAAAGGCAATAAGAATATTTAATGCATTAAGAAAATTGGAGATTAATTGAGGAGGGATTAGTATTGGAGAAAGAAGATATTAATATCAGATATGAGCATCAGAATAACAGTAATTATCTGGTTATAGAAGATTCTTCCGAGTATGAGGATTATCAGTATAAAATGTTGAAACGCAATAAACCGGAACATTTTTTGCATTTTTCTATGTACTCGGTTAACGGCAGATATGGCATTTATTATGATATTACTTCCAGACAGCAGCTTAGCAAATATTATGAATATGGTAAGATGACAATGGAAGATGTTAAATCAATATGTGTCAACATATCAGAGATGGTAAGGATAGCGGAAGACTATATGCTTGATATCGACCATGTAAAGATAGAGCCAAGATACATATATATGGATGTTGGAACCAAGAAACTGCAGTTCGTATATCATACACGACTGAACAATCATACGTTTAATGAGAGCCTTAAGATATTATTTGAATTCATTCTGGAACATTTTGATCACAGTCTTGATAAAGAGAGTATTGTGAAATTGTATGAAGTCTATCAGAAAGTAATAGTTGGGGACTATGATCCATACAATCTGATGAGAATGTTTGGTGTGGTTACAAGGAAGAAACTAGAGTCTGATAATACAGCAGATAATATAACAGATAACACGGAAAATAATACCGGCAATAATATTGAGATTAATAACACGGAGAGCAATAAGCGATCTGTCGAAAAGAAACAGATTAAGACAATTATTCCGGAGCAGATTGTATCTGATGTAGAGGAAAAATCGGATAAACGTGATACCAAATATGTGCGGATAATAATTGCAGCCGTACTTATCATATCGGGAATGATTAATTTACTTGCACCAGGAGTTATTCCTTATAATATCCCTTCTATATGGAGTTTTATAGGTATTGGTGCAGGAGTTGGAATGCTAACTTCGATTAAGAAAAGGGGTGCTAATCGTGGCAAGACGGTTGTTGTGTCAGAGAAGCAGGCAATTCCATATTCAGTGAAGGCTGATGTCAAAGAAGAACGAAGGCATGAGCAGCAGGGAGAACATAAGAAAGAACAGAAAGAGAATGAGATTTCCTATGATGATATATGTAATGAAACAATGCTGTTGTCAGATTATATGCCGGAAATTAATAAGAAAAAGACATTGAATCTTATACTGCAGGATGAAGAGCTGATTGGAAATGTGCAGATATATATAAGAGATGTGCAGAATAATGATAATGTAATACATATGGATAAGTATCCATATGTATTGGGAAGCTTTGATAAAATGTCAGATGTCGTGATTAAGGCGCAGGTTGTCAGCAGAATGCATTGCTGCATATATCATGAAGATTTCAAAGAAGACAAATATTTCGTTGAAGATCTTAATGCAACTAATGGAACATATCTTAATGGAGAAAGGCTTGGCAATCATGAGAAGAAAGAACTTCACAATGGGGATATATTAAAGCTGGCAGCAATATCATTTATAGTTGAAATAATATAGACAGGACAGTTTTTCCCTCGTGCTCATATATATCAGCTTTTGCATTATTAGAAAGACATATCTGATGGATAATTGAAAGTCCGACACCAACATGTTCTTTTCTGGTAGAAAAGAACGGCTTAATGAGCTGGTTGTAATCAAGCAGAACAGTGTCAGATTCATTACCATCAGGAATAATGCGGTTATTTACAATCTGAACTAATATGCCGTTATCATCTTTTCTGGTTATTAATGTTATCTCTCCTGAACATCCGGAAGCTTCACATGCGTTGAGAACAGCCTCAGTGAGAAGTGTCTTTAACTGTTCTGGATTGATAAGAATGTCAGGTATTTCATCCAGACAGAAAGAAAATTCACAGGAATTATCAAGTGTATCGTCGATAATATCAGGGATTTCATACATAATGTTATTGATGCTGACAGACTCTTTTTCAGCTTTCTTCATGCTGTATCTGTACAGAGTTGTTCTCTCTATATGATATATAAGCTGCGAGATAACTTCTTCCATACGGCTAAAATACGGATTATCACATATTTCAGGAGACTTTTTTCTGACAAGCTGGAAGGTTGTCTTTAAATAAGCTATGTAGTTCTTTATATCATGGGAATCAATTGACAGCTCTGAAAGAGAGAATTGTGACATGTTGTTAATTATTGGCTCTAATTCTGGATTAGATTCAATTAATTCACTTAATTTCTGATATTCATCAAAGTTTAACATTATTATGATATGTCCTTTCAAACATTAATTTGATAAGTTTTTTGCTACAAGGTTGTAATCGAACCCTGTTTAAGTTATGATATTAAAGTATATACATATTCGAAATACATGTAAACAAAAGTATTTCGACAAATTTCGCGCAAAGTGAGGAAATAGTATGAAAAAGGATGATTGTATTTTTTGCAAGCTGGCAAACGGCGAGATTCCAACGAATGCTCTTTATGAGGATGATATCGTAAAAGTTATTTTCGATGCCAATCCTGCCGCTAAAGGACATGTACTTATATTGCCGAAAGAACATTTTGACAATATATATGAACTTGATGATGACACTGCCGCACATGTATTCAAAGTGGCAACTAAGATTTCTAAAGCGTATAAGAAAGCACTTGATTTTGATGGTCTTAATATCGTTCAGAACAATGGAGAAGTAGCAGGGCAGACAGTATTTCATTTTCATATGCATATTATTCCTAGAATTAAAGGTGATACAGTTAATGTTGGCTGGGTTCCGGGAACTGCAGACAATGAAAATATAGCGTCAATCGTAGAAAAGGTTACACCTTATCTTTAATATTTTATATGTTATACAATGAGGGCATGAATAACGGATATTAAGCGGGAAACCGTAATGATATATAGGTAATTGCGAAACTCGCGGTGCTCGTTCGCAATCTTGAACCAAAACAAGGAAGAATTTGTGCGAAGCACAAATTCTGGAATGAAAAATGAATAACCGGATATTTTAGGTGCACTTTAATAAGCTGTTGGCTTTATGAAAGTGGTAAGTTCTAAGCTATGAGCGGTTTTATGCTTCGAATATATTCGTGGTGATTGATCTTATCAGCGAGAACAACAGTAATAAGTTGTGTGATTCCGGCAAGAATCAGATCAGCATGCAGAGTCTTCTCATTTTGGGTTCGGCGTCCTG
>CAVAPS010000014.1:0-59417 GCA_963590775.1 Desulfovibrio piger | reverse complement strand
GTTTATGCCTTTTTTATTGGCTGAAATATTGAATTTTCAAGGTTCAACACACCTTTTTGGTGTGGGAAGTTTTAGTTAATAAGTAATATACGGAGGGAATATATGTCGACATATGTGTACAGAAAGAATAATCACATTGATATTGACTGTGGAGCATATCTGCCGGGAGGAAGGCTTGCAGCAATATGTCTTGATACGGGCGAAGAATTTTATTCAAGAGGGAATGATGAAGAGTAAACATAACAACGGGAGGCACACATGGCAAAATATCATTTTATTATAATCGGTTCAGGCTGGAGAGCATTATATTATGTACGCGTAGCAAAGGCTCTGCCAGACATATTCAGCATTGACGCAATGTATTGCAGGACGCAGGAGAAGGCGAACATGATTGCCAGTCAGTATCAGATTCATACAACTACTTCTATAGAAGAATGCGCGGCATACAAGCCTGATTTTGCAGTTGTTGCTGTTAAAAAGGACGCAATATGCGAGGTTTCAATGGAATGGATGGACAAAGGAATAACTGTTCTGTCAGAGACACCGGCGGCACTTGATATAGATTCGCTTAATAAACTGTATTCTTATTACAAATGTGGTAAAAAACAGGTGGTTGCTGAACAGTACAGGGAGTATCCTAGTATTAAAGCAGAACTAAAACTTATTAATGAAGGAATTATTGGTGATGTCAGCTGTGCAAATGTATCACTGGCGCATGAATACCATGGAATGAGTCTTATCAGGGCATTTCTTGGAATTAAGTCGGGGGAGAAGTATACAGTTTCAGCTAAGACATATGAATTTCCGACAACACAGACCCTTACAAGATATGATAAGTTCACTGACGGAAGAGTTGCAGGTAAGAAAAAATGTGTAGCTACATTTGAATTCGAGAGCGGTAAAGTGTCATGGTATGATTTTGATTCGGAGCAGTACAGGTCACCAATCAGGAAGAATACGCTTAAAGTTCAGGGCGTAAGAGGTGAATTGATTGATGACTGCGTATATTATCTTGATGAAGATAATGAAGGACAGACTGGCAGAATCATAACGGATTTCCATGTGATTAATACAGGAAACCCTAATCCTAATTTTGAGAAGATTCGTGAAATCAAGAAGATTTCATTTAATAATAAGATTATATATGAGCCGGAATTTGGTTTGTGCGGGCTGTCAGAAGATGAAACAGCAATCGCAGTAATGATGAAGAAAACGGCAGAGTATAGCAGAGGAAATGCGCCTGCACCATACAGCATGGAAGAAGCCCTTGCAGATGCATATGCTGCCATATTGATGAAGAGGGCTGTTGAAACTGGTGAAGTTGTGCATAGTTAATTGAAACGGGGTACATAATATGCAGAAAGAATTGTTGAAAGTCGCACTTATAGGTGTTGGAAATGTTGGAAAGAAATATGCAGGAATGATAACAGCGGGAGAAGTTCCACATATGAAATTATCAGCCGTTGTTATCAGAAGAGATGAGCTTATGGAGTGGGGCGAATCACTTGTCAATCCTGATGGAGACAGAGTGAAGATATTCAGGAGTGCAGATGATTTATTTGAGGCTGGGGATTCATGTTATGACGCAGTTATTATAGCAACTCCTCATAAGACTCATAAAGAACAGGTTATGAAAGCATTTGCAAAAGGAAAAGCGGTATTGTGTGATAAACCGGCTGCGGCAGATATTGGCGAGGCGCTTGCAATGCAGAAGGCTGCCAGTGTTAGCGGAAGAATATATGGAATGATATTTCATCAGAGACTTTATCCCAAATACATCAGGATTAAGCAGATGATTGATAGTGGTGAGTTAGGAGATATAAAGCGTGTATGCCTTATTAATTCAAGGTATTTAAGAACGTCGCACTATCACAAATCCGGTTCATGGAGAAGCAGCTTCGCGGGTGAAGGCGGCGGTGCACTTATCAATCAGGGTCAGCATATTCTTGATATGTATCAGTATCTGTTTGGTATGCCGCAGAAGCTTTTTGCTTCGATTCCATTTGGCAAATACAATGATTTTATAGTGGATGATGAGGCTACTATCGTTATGGAATATGATAATGGAATGACAGGTACATTTATACTATCCACAGGTGAAGCCTGCCATGAAGAGAGACTTGAGATTATAGGAACGAAGGCGAGAATTCTGCTTGAGGACGACACGCTCACTATTACAAGGCACAGAGATGTCTGTGAGTACATTAAGACTGAAGAGGTCAACTCAAGGCAGAATATGACATCTACAGAAGAAACTGTCCAGTTTGACAAGGCACCTGAACCATATGCACAGTTACTTGAAAACTTTGCAAATGCGGTGCTTACAAATGATGAGTCATATCTGACAGTTAAGGGTAGTGAGGGAATTAATTCTCTTATGCTGTGCGCAGGTGCTTATTATTCAGCATGTAAAGGCATAAAAGTAGAACTTCCGCTTGATGCCACAGATTATAAAGAATTGATGGATGAACTGATTAAGAAAGAAGAGGGAGAATAGATTCAGTCTATTCTTCCTCTTCGTCGTTGTTAAAGTCATGCAGCAGTAATTCATATAATTGCTTGCTTAAATCTGATTTGGGTTTCATAAAATGTGACTCCTTGTTTGTGGTGCGTAATATGTCTGCCTATTATAGCATAAATGTCTTAAAAATATAACAGTCGGAATCTGACCATATAAATTTAACTCAAAATGACAATGTACACATGTCACATTATCTGCTATTCTTATGTGCAACAAAGATGTTGATATGGGAGGCAGATAAAATGGAAGCACAACAGACACAGAGAATACAAGAGGGTATTAAGAAAGAAGGATTTCATATTACTGTAACACAGATGTGTATAACAGCAGTATTTATGGCACTTACATGTGTTGCAACAATGGTGGTTCAGATTCCTATTCCTTTGGGATATGCACATTTGGGAGACAGCGTAATACTTATATGTGCATTTTTCTTCGGACCAGTTGTTGGAGCACTTGCTGGAGGAATTGGTTCTGCGATGGCAGATATATTAACTGGATTTGCAGTATGGGCAGTTCCAACGCTTATAATAAAGACAATTATGCCAATAATAGCATGCGCAATATTTGGCAATATGAAGAGTAAGCTTGACAGATGTAAGGTCATTTCAGTAAAAGGAATTGTTGGTGCGGTTGTTACATTACTTTTCATGACATTAGGATATGTTGTATTTGGTGCAATAATAGCAGGCAGCTTTGCCGCAGGATTAGCTTCAGCACCGGGACTTCTTCTTAAGTCAGTAGTTAATATGGTTGTATTTCTTTTTGTCGCAACAGGAATGTCTAAGATTCTTGGCAGAAATAATAATTGATTACAAGTAAAGGGGATATATAGTCTATAGGGTGATGCTTTCGGGCATCACCCTTTTTCGAGTTTTTTAAGTTCTTTTAATTCCCTTATAGTAAAGTATCCGCATACAAGAGCAGCGGCGGCGTCAGCTATAGGACCGGCATACATTACACCGTCAATTCCCATGAATATAGGGAATATAATAATCAATGGCAGAAGGAAAAGAATCTGTCTTGTAAGTGACATAAATACACCAAGCTGTGATTTTCCGATTGAATTAAAGAAATTCGATGTCACAGGCTGGATTCCATTAATGATTGTCAGGAACATGTATATCCTGAAATATCTTTCGGAAAACTTAAAGTACAAGTCGCTTCCGTCACCAAATATGCTGATAATCTGTCTTGGGAATATCTGAAAGCATGCAAATGCAATTAAAGACAGGGCAGAAGCTGCACTAAGTGCAAGAAGATAAGTCTTTCTTACACGGGCGTACTTCTTCGCACCATAGTTAAAACCTATAACTGGCTGAGTTCCCTGAGATATTCCGATAACAAAAGACATGAAAATCATATTAACTTTAGTTATAATTCCAGCGCAGGCAAGAGGAATGTCCCCGCCGTATATTGACTGTGCACCGTAGTGTGACAGCGTATTGTTCATAACAATCTGAACAACAGTCATTGCAATCTGGTTAAAGCATGCACTTGCTCCAAGAATAAATATTTTCCTGCAGTGGTCAAATGATACAACAAAGCATTCTCTGCTGAGTCTAATTGTTTTAAAATGAAACATATAACGCAGGCTGATTGAAAATGAAATTATCTGGCCTGTAATTGTTGCAAGTGCCGCACCTGTCATTCCCATGTTGAAAACAAAGATAAACAGTGGGTCAAGAATAGTGTTCACAATAGCGCCGACAAGCATTGAAGTCATCGAATAGCGGGGGCTTCCGTCTGCAAGAATAAGCTTGCTTATACCAGTGTTGGCAATTAAGAAAGGAAAGCCAAATGCAGTGATTCTTGTATACGCTTTTGCATAAGGAAGTACATCCTTAGTTGCACCAAAGAATTTAAGCATTGGTGTTAAGAATATAGTAGTTACAAGAAACAGAAATATGCCGAATACTGCCATAAGCACAATACCGTTGCCGGCATATTTTTCGGATTCGTGTTTTTCACCGGCACCAAGATGCAGTGAGAAATTAGTCGCACTTCCGATACCAAGAAGAAGCGAGATAGCTGTACATGTTGTTGACAGTGGAAATGCGATGTTAGTAGCAGCATTTCCAAGCATGCCGATTCCCTGACCAATAAATATCTGGTCGACAATATTATAAAGTGCAGTTACAAGCATTGAGATTATGCATGGAATTGCAAAGCCGACAAGCAGAGTAGATTCTTTCTTATATCCAAGTGGATTATCTTTTGTATTCATAGCCGCTGACTGATTATTCATATTAAAACCTCTTAATTATCTATAACATTGTTAAGAATGATGCACTTGATATCATAACATATTATGTTAATAAATGTGTAGGGTGAATTTTAAAATGTGCTGTTATATGTTTCGTATCTGTGATATAATTCATGTCGACGTAAACATATAAAGCCGGAGGGAAATATGGATAATTATTCAATTAACACAAAATGTGTTCAGGCAGGCTATACCCCTGGAAATGGTGAGCCAAGACAGATTCCTATAATCCAGTCTACTACATTTAAGTATGACACAAGCGAGGATATGGGAAAACTTTTTGACCTTGAAGCAAGTGGATATTTCTATTCAAGACTTCAGAATCCAACTAATGATTATGTGGCAGCCAAGATTGCAGCCCTTGAGGGAGGAAGTGCAGCAATGCTTACTTCATCAGGACAGGCAGCTAATTTCTTCGCATTATTCAACATTTGCGAAGTTGGAAGCCATATAGTAGCATCATCTTCTATATACGGAGGAACATTTAACCTTATTGATGTTACTTTGAAGAAGATGGGGATTGATGCAACATTTGTTGACCCTGACTGCACAGAGGAAGAACTTAACGCAGCGTTTAAGGACAACACAAGAGCAGTATTTGGTGAGACAATTGCCAATCCTGCACTTACAATATTAGACATTGAGAAGTTTGCAAATGCAGCGCATGCGCATGGTGTACCTCTTATTGTCGATAATACATTCCCAACACCAGTTAATTGCAGACCATTTGAATGGGGAGCAGATATTGTAACACATTCAACAACTAAATATATGGATGGACATGGAGCAGCTCTTGGCGGTGCTATAGTAGACAGCGGAAAGTTTGACTGGATGGCACATGCAGACAAGTTCCCGGGACTCTGCACACCAGATGAATCATATCATGGAATTACATATGCTGAGAAGTTCGGTAAAGAAGGCGCATTTATAACAAAATGTACTTCACAGCTTATGAGAGACTTAGGATGCATGCAGGCACCTCAGAATGCATTTATCTTAAATCTCGGTCTTGAATCACTACATGTGCGTATGCCAAGACATGTTGAGAATGGACAGGCTGTTGCAGAATTTCTTGAGAAGCAGGATAAGGTTGAATTCGTTAATTATCCGGGACTTCCTTCTAACAAGTATTATGAGACAGCTAAGAAGTACATGCCTGATGGCGGCTGCGGAGTAGTTTCATTCGAGTTAAAGGGAGGAAGAGAGGCTGCTGAGAAGTTCATGAAGAGCTTGAAGCTTGCAGCTATCGAAACACATGTAGCAGATGCGAGAACATGCTGCCTTAACCCAGCAACATCAACACACAGACAGATGAATGATGAGCAGCTTGCTGCAGCAGGAATTCCGGCAGGACTTATCCGTATCTCATGCGGACTTGAGGACAAGAAAGATTTGATTGCTGATATCGCACAGGCGCTTGAGGCTGTAGACTAAATATAACCATGGTTGTATCCATAATCAAAAAGGCATGTAAAAAAACTTTCGTTTTTTTACATGCCTTTTTTGTATGTTACAACAGAACAGCGTTTCGTAGATAATTAGTGTGATACAATCTGCTGGCTGCTTTCCTTTGATGTAGATTTATGGTTAGGACCTGTTGACGTATTCTTGCCATTAACAACAGAAGACTTGTCAGCAGTATCAGCCTTCTCAGCCTCTTTACTGACAGCATCCTGCTTAACACCAAGCTTTTTACATAACTTGCCAGATATCTTAGTGCAGACTTCCTTTGCGATTGAATTCTGCTTCTCAGCGTCTGATACGAAGCGGAACAGTCCGGCGTAGGTCATAGTGTCAAGCATATTCTCTGGCAGACAATCGCGCGTGCTCTGTTCGAATGTGTCGAGTGAAACCGTCTTATTGGCTGCCAGCTCATTAAGGGCAGAAGGTGCATTAACATTACTTAATTTCTTGTCGAAGCTGAATACATTCATCATAACCATAGACACAATGATATTTTCGGCAAGCTGCTTATCTGTTTTATTCAAGGTATCATGTAATTTACCGGCAGCAGCGATGCTATTAAAATTAATGCTTTGTCTATCCCGTGTATCCATGAGGATATCAGCGGATTCCTTGACATAGCTGTTATCAGCATTATTATTAATAAAGCCATTAATGGCTTTATTAACTCTTGAAGAAAAATGTCTGTTAAATTCAAATCTCTTTATAAAATCAGCATTATAGATGAGTTCACAGGCAAAGAGCCTGCTGGAAATCCTTTTACAGTCAACTAATGTATTAATTTCGTGTACACCTTCCTTTTTACCGACAAAATTAATTGCCTGAATTCCGATATTGCGGATAACATCAGCATCTATTTCATTTTTTAATATCAAATTGCCGGAATCATATTCAGGCACCTTTTTTTTCTCCAATTCAAGTAATTCAAATGCAATCATGGAACCAGCCATGTCAGCAAGCAAATCACGATAGGTTTTCTTAGAATTTTCAAAAGTTTTTTCATCACAAAGACAATCCACTGAATTGTTGAAGGTGTTCTTTATGATATCAGGTGTATCCTCCATACGATATTTAGAATATTCAAGCTGATGTCCCATAATCGGATCGGCAGATAGCTGGCTGATCATACTCTTCTTATGAATGCAAAGGTCTGACATACCGCCATAATCGTATTCCATTTTAATATGGTTTTTAATTTCGTCAGGAGTCAGACCGTTATATTCTCTAAGAGTAATCCTTGCTTTAGCAACAAGTTCAAGCTGTTGCATTTTCTCGTCAGCGAACTGGCGTACCTTTTTGGCAAAATCAAGACGTCTGTTCTCAATATCACTAGCACCGTTTTTGTTGTGGGCTTCAAATCCTCCCTGACCAGATTTGTAATTGGTATAACGGTTAGTCGCATTAATGATTGCGTTAATGCTCTTCATATAATCCTTGATATTAGATTCAGGGGTTAGCTTACCTAGTCTGTTGAAATCTGTAAGCGTCTTTTCAATATCATTAAATTTAGATGGTACAGATGAAAAATACTGCATTATATCAGCCCATACAGAGTGGGTTCTTCTTTCCGTCTGTGAAAGGGCGTTTTTAATCCTGTCATAGGAGTTATTAAATAACGCTTCAGGTTCGTCATATTTTACAGAGCTCTTATCCTTATCAAGACAAAATACCATTACACGGCCTCTCTGATTGAAAACAATAGGAATACCTTTGCACAGCAGATCAGGTGACTTACATGGATTTAAAGATAAATCCTCTGAATCCTCTGCTTCTTCAATAGCCAGCGTGTCATAGCTGAATGTTACTGAATTGTCATAAGGAACATAATGTGCTGCTTCATTTTTTCCGTTATTATAGGTTGTGGTTGTGATTTCACCAGCTTCTTTATTGCCTTCCGGTATATATCCGTACAGGCTGAGAAGATTGTTACATTGATTCATGATTGATTCATCATGGTTATTGTGCTTAACTTCGTTGTCTATATCTATATATTCATCCATAGCTAATCTCCTTTGCATATATCTGATATGACCATTATACATATCAGGTGAGACAAAAGTGAGACAAATCAGGAAACAGAGTTTATGTAAACATTTGTCTTACTTTTGTCTACAGTGATGTTATATTATATGGTAAAATGAAATTGTTCAGAGAGAAACATTTTGCAGACAGGCTCTGAATTGGTTCACTATAGATACAAGGAAATAATTATTTTATAAGGTGAGGAGAACAATTATGGGATTAGATTCAGTATATGCTATTTATTATGATGCAATAAGCATTTATCTTGAGAGTGATGATAAGAAGGTTAACGGAAAGCTGAATTATAAGCTGCTGGCTGACATGATGAATTACTATATGGAAAAAATTATTATGGCAGGAGTAGATAAAAAACATGCCATGGAATTAGCGGGAGAATTTCCTAATGAAGAGATTGAGTATAAGCCACGACAGCTTAGAGGAACTGAGCGGAATGAAGAAAGAAGCAATTTATCAGATATCGCAAGAAGAACCAATATAGAATATATGATTTACCGGAAAGACAGTGCTGTCTGGAATAGTATTAAAGTCAGAAGTTATAAGACGCTCTGCCGTATTATGAATCCGGAATTTAAGTACACAGAGCAGGAGAAAAGGGAGATAGAAGAATGGAATGCCAGGGTGGAAAGGCTCTTTGGAGAAAAGGGAATTAAAAACAATGAATTAGCAGAAGAAAGAAGTATGCTTCTTAAGGAACATTTTGCTAAATGCATTGATGTATTTAAGCAGGCTGACAAGATGCTGTCACCTAAGCTTGGTGCTAATGAGCTGAGTAAGAACATATGGGAGATTAAATATTATAGTGCATTTGCAGGTGAAGCAGAATCAAAAGAATTTGCGGATAAAAGTGTGACAGATGAGGTAAGACAGCTTTTTAATGATAACAAAGGTTATCTTGTAGATTGTGGTTCGCTTTACAACGCGAAAATAGCATTGATGTCCAATCCTTTATATGGACTTATTGATCTGGATGTGCTTCAGGATTATGACACGAATAAAGCACAAGAGCAATATAGAAGCGAGCTTGCAAAAAAGCATCTTGATAACAAGGATGTAAGTAACCGTGATAAGGCAAAGGAAATATTCAATAATATCGATGATGATATAGCAGAAGGCAGAGCCAGCGAATTAGAGGAAGAAATTGCAGCTTTCAATAAGTTTATGAATACCACCAATAACCCACGTGTGAAACTTAATTATAATGATGCACTGGTAAGTTATTATAGGGATGCGACTACATTTGCTCAATTTACACGAAATACTTATGAGTATGAATTCAGCAATATGAAAGAGAATTTTAGATTCACTGATGAGAAGGATACAGCTAAGCTTGGAAAGTACACTTCATGCTTCAGTGAGCAGCCAACTGATGTGGGAACTAATCTTGGTATAAGAGATGGTGCAGATGCCGGTGCATTTGACGATAATAAGATGCCAGTCGCCTTTAAGAAAGGGGAGCGTGTTATGATTGTGAGTACTTCTAAGCATCCAACTAAGGGAGCAGCAACAATATCAGCACCGGAGGAGCTTCTTAACTATTCACTTAAGATACAGAACAGGGCATATTATACAAGACTTAAGGCAGTTGACAGCACAAGGCTTATGCTTGTTAATACAGTGACTAAGTCGCCATTTAATAAGCTTTTCAGATGCATGAAGAGAATAGATGCATTAGAGCCGGTAGAGACAGGCAACAAAGCAGCATTAGAGCATGCAGAAGCGGAATTTAAAGAACTTAAGAGACTGAGCCATCAATATATAGAGTATAAGAATGACAAGACAGATTATACTGATGAAGAGACGAATCGTTTGGAAACAGTAAAGGATCTCGAGCAATATGCTGATATCAGGCTTAAAGAGATTGAACTTGTGAAGGAGGCAAAAAAGACACTTGAAAAATACGAAGAATTAGGAGATGAGAAGTATAAGGAATACATGAAGCAGCAGGATTTCAGCCTTAAGGTTAAGGAAATCCGCCCACAGATTGATGACAGCTTAAGCAAGGCAAAGGAAGAGATTAGAAAATATACAACCTTAGAACCGAAGCTTCCGGGTAACTTAAGCACAGGCATTAAGCAGATGGAATCAAGGCTGGATGAAATTGTTACGAAATACAACAGAGCCTCTTATAATTTCAACATTCTGGAAACATACATGGGCTTAATGGTTACAGCAAAACTGATTACTAAAGAGCGCAGTGAAGTAGCAGCTGGAAATATTAACGAAGGAAAGCTTGAGAAAGCATTTAAGGCTGATACCCAGTTCGCTTATAATAATGACTATGTTGCAAGAGTCGGTAAAGACTGTGTAAAGCTTCTTAAAGAAAATCTTTCGCAGAAAGGAATGAGGCTTGATGTGGAAGAAACAATATTAGAAATAATTAAAGACCTTGATACTGATAAAGCAATGAATCTTCTGCCAAAGGATTATGTAGACAAAAATGTGTGCCTGCTTGAGACTGACTATAATAAGAGACTTACAGCCATAGGCATGAAGAATCTTGAAGAAAGCACTGAGGATATTAAGGATAATGCAGTAATCAAAGAAGCGCATGACCGTATATCAGAGCTTATTAATTATAACTTTGGATACCGTCGTGAAATCTGTGGTTATCTTGAAATGAAGGAAACGAAGCGTTTCAAAGATCTGATGGGAAGCAATGTCCTTGTTAAATTAGCCGGCAGTGAGCTGAGAGGTGCTAATGAAGTTAAGCCTATATGCACATATGTAGAGAAGCTTGGCATGCAGGAGGTTCTTGAATGCATAGAAAACAGCGAGGCATTTAAGAAAAGATATGATCGGGCAGATAAAGAAAAATTATACAAGGATATGGTCGAACCTGATAAAGCAGAGCTTTCAGCACTTACACTCAGGGTGGCTAAGGAGATTCCTGCATTGCTGAGTGCGAGCCTTGAAAAGAAGAAGGAAATAATGAAGAAAGAAGCAATGAAGAAAGAAACAATGGAAAAGTATGAAAGCTTTAAGCTGGAAGGACTGAATGCTATTAATGAAATAGTAAATTTCGAAGCCATAGAAACATCAGTGGCGTATGAGAATTATATGGAAGCTCTTGCCGGAACACGAGGAATCAATTTCTTCGAGAAAGGCAACGCAAAAGATATTAATAGTAAGATTACAGGTGACGACATGAAAGCTGCTATAGAATTAGTCACATACCTGACAGGAATGAAAGCGGTATCGAATGACAGAGCTGCCAATCCGGCTGCACCAAAGCTTGATGGACTTGCACATGCACCGGCAGAAAAGTTTAAGGAGACAATGCTTGGATGCAGTGCTGTAAAGAATGTGCTTAAGGATATGACATATGATGGATTATATAAGTTTATGACAGACAAGTCAGTCAGGGATACAGTTGCAAAAAAGGCAGGAGAAGAACTTGTAAAGCCTAAGATAAATGTCAGGTCGTAATTGTTGGGAACAACTGTGGGGAACAATTGTTGTTCCCAACAATTACAATTTGTCTTACTTTTGTCGTACGGGGTCTGATATAATATCAACAGAACAGGATAACTGAGGAAGGATTGGAGAATAATTATGGACGAAGTATTATATGTAATGCAAGATAAGATAGATGAAATGAAAGCCCCGGGAGTTAAGTACAACAGCTATGATGAATTGATTAACGGATTAAAGAATGCTATTAATAAAGAAGTAGAAGCTGTTAGACTAGAAAGCCAAAAGCTGGAAAAAGACAGTGACCGTAGGACGGCACTTGATGCGCAGCTGCAGATTAGTATTGCGGATGTGAATATGTCAGAGATTCAGATATATTATGATATGGCAGCAAAGGAGCCGGGACTTGCTGAGTTTTTTAATGAGCCTAATAAATACGGGGATTCAGATACAATCATCAAGAATTGGGAAAGCTACATATTGACTACCGTGCAAAATCAGGATAACAATATAACAGTAGAATTTGTTTATGATAATGTTGAAGAATTGTTAAAGCCGCTTAAGGAAGAACTTATTAATGTTAGCAATTTCATAATATCGAATATAGATGTACTTGAGCAGCTGGACAAAGACAGAGAGATTGTAGCATCCATGAATAGGATAAGTGAAGATAAGAGAGCCGAGTATTTATATGAAAATCTTGCGGATGATATCGTTAAGGTGAAAAAGCAGCCAGACGAATACTATGCAGGATATAAGAATATTAAAGATGAGGCAGAGAAGGAAAAGCTGAATTCCAATGATACAGCTGTATTATACCAGCTTTATAAGAATAGCTTAAAGGATAAGAAGGATGCTGTGTACTGCTCATATATATCAGACCGTGTAAAGAAGCTTCAGAATATCGATAGTGCGGCAAGAGAAGCAGCTATGAATGGAGGTATCAGACCACAGGGACAGCCAGTGATTCAAGGCGATAATATCAGGATACCAGGGATACCTGTTGGTGTCATACAGACAGCTAATAATGGCTGCTGGTCAGTAGCATTGTCACTTATGTTAGGTTATAGGGGGGTTGTGCTTAACCAGAGTGATATCAGAGGCTTCCGACCTGATAAGGAAGTGTTT
This sequence comes from Desulfovibrio piger, assembly GCA_963590775.1. GTDB lineage: Bacteria > Bacillota > Clostridia > Lachnospirales > Lachnospiraceae > Lachnospira. The sequence continues at coordinate 46,584 of CAVAPS010000014.1, read as the reverse complement.
GGCGAAGCTGATGTCAATGAGGCTAATGCTGATAACCCGATGGATCTTAATGCATATATGGATGTGGTAAACAGAGTTGCACCGAATACAGCATTCAATGTCATAGAGGATTCTGCAGCTGATATTGACTCTGCCAGGAATAAATTAAAGGCTATGATAAGAAAGGGGCTTGGGAAAGATAATTCCCCAGTTGCAATATATACCGGAGGACATTATCGTACAATTACAGCCATAGAGGATGGCATAATTCATATGAGTGATTCGTTAAAGAATCATGAAGTTATTATGACTGTTGATGAGTTAGCCAAAAGATTATACAATAATAATAAGTATCTAATCAAAGCACAGTGGCTTTCAGACATCGAAGTGGATGAGAACAGAAAGCCTGTGATTAAGGATAACAATCTTAAGCAGTCGATGGAGAACAAGAAGGTACTTGCAAAGGATGCAAATTACAGGCTAGAGACAGACAGATATAACGGATATGCATATGATGCCAGTGAGGGAATTAAAGTGACAACATATATTCCTAAGAAGCTGTATAATGCTGATGATTTAAAGAAGTATGCGTCTGACGCAAAGAAAGAGGATGAAGCCTGTAAGAATATACAGAAAAAGATATCTGACTATGAGGAATGGGAAAAGAACAGAAATGCACTTTTCAGAAAGGTGGATGAAATAGCAGGTTTCAATGTAATTGGATATAACACTGCACAGCGTGAAGCCTATAACAGAAAGGTCAATTTATTAAAGGAAAAGTTAGAGAACTGTAAGAACAGTAGGCCGGATACGGAATGGATTAAAGAAGCGGAAAAGTATACGAATCCGTTTAAGACAAGCAGTATGAGACTTAACATAGCAGCATTTGACAAGGATTACGCTGATAATATCAAGAAGCTGGATGATGGAATGAAGAGATCACGAAATGCCAGAGAGCTTAGCAGAGTTCAGCGGGCGAAGAATCCGGAGACACTCAGACGCGAAATAGTTGAGGCCTATGAAGTACTTGTGGAAACAAAAAACCGCGGAACGGGCAATCATGAAAGATTTGCCGAAATGCTTAACAGTCTTGCATATTATACGCTCGATGTGGCAGCAGATAATAATACAGATAAGGTGACAGACACAGATAAGAATAAGGTAATAGAAAATGTATATGAATGCTGTGCTGCTTATCTTAAAAGCCATATGGAGGAGGACAGCAAAGGCAATGTGACAATTAACGGACAGTATTCTACCGATGGTGCAATAAGAAAGCAGGCTGTAGTACAGATTCTTATCAATATGCAGAACCTTAAGGAATTCGACGATGTAAGAGGAAGAGTTGAAAACCGTAAGGAAAATACACCAGGTATGGATATTAACAGTAAAAATGTGCAGCTTAAATTAACAAGGCAAATCAAAGCAGACTTGAAGATGTCGTTAATGGAACATACGAAGTCTAAGAAATATGGATTAGATAGTGCATATAAGGATCTTGAAGAAGCAAAGAACAGAATCCAGGTAAAAAAAATACTGTTAGAATAGGAGAATAATTATGGCTACATTAGATAGTGCATATTATGCATATTATAGTATATTAAAGGAATTTCTTAGAAGTAAGAATAAGATAACAGACGAAAAAGTGGACACAAATCTGTTAAAGCAGATGATGGATTTCTATATGAAAAATGTACTGACAGCAGGAGCAGATCCGGAGATGCTCGTAGAGCTGACAAAACGATTTCCTAAAGAGCGGTCAGACCATAAATTACGTGCACTGAAGGTTGAGCCAGATGAAAATAAAATAAAGGCATCATCAATAGCGAGAAATACCTTTTCGGATTATACTATTGCTCTTGAAGACAACAGCCTGAGGGATAAATTAGGTGACAGAGATTTAAAGACACTCTGCCGTATTAAAGATCCGTCTGTAGAATATACAGAGCAGGAGCTTAAGGAGATTGACGACTGGAACGATAAGATAGAAAAACTTTTTAGCAAAGAGGGTATGGAGAATCCTGATTTCCAAGAGGAGAGAGGCACTCTGATTAAGAATTATATGAACGAATGCATGGATGTGTTAAGCCATATGAATCAGTTGATATCGCCAAAGCTTGAAGAAAAGGAGCTTCGTAAGAATATATGGAATATACTGAACCGGTACTTGTTCATGGCTGAGGCAGGAAAGATGAGACGATTTGTTAAGCAGGATGGCGAGGTATATAAGTTTATCGATGAAAATGATGGCTACTGTCAGAAAGCTGGGTTTCTCAGCAAGATGAGAATTATGATGATGGCTAATCCGTTGTATGGACAGCTGGATATTAATGCACTGCAGGATTATGATATAGAGAAGGCAGGGAATGCATATTTAGATTTAGGAGATACTGCAATCGTTCATTCACCAATAGAATACAGCGATTATACGGAAGCAGTATTTGAAAGTATTGGTAATAAGATAAAGACCGGTACAGCCACTGAATTGGAAATATTACTGTCAGAATTTCATACATATGTGAAGAATAGCAATGATTGCAATGTCTATACTGATGTGACAAAGTGCTTCTGTGAGGATTCGAATAGCTTCTACCAATTCACAGACTTGAACTTCTCGAATGAATACAGGGATGTGGCAGAGGAATTCAGATTCACAGATGAAGCAGACAGAAACAGACTTGGAGAGGACACAGAATGCTTTAGTGAGCTTCCATCTGTGGCAGGCAGTAATCTTGAAGCCAATGAACACACAGATGCCACAACATTTGAAAAAAATAAGCTCCCTGTAGCCTTTCGGAAGGGTGACAGAGTAGTAGTTGTCAGTATTTCTGATAATCCGGAGAATGGTGCGACAACCATATTAAATCCGCAGATACTCTATAATTATTCACTAAAGAAAAAGAATGCAGAATATCTTGCAAGACTTGAAGCTGTTGACAGCACAAGACTTATGATGGTTAATACGGTGACTAAATCGCCATTTAATAAAATTATGAGATGCATGAAGAGAATAGCAGTTCTTCCTGAACTGAGTTCAGAAAATACTCTGGATGATATCAAACGCCCAGAAGATGAATTTGAAATGCTTAAGAGCTTATGTGAGGAATATATAGCATATAAGGAAAAGCAGAATAAAACACTCAAACCGGCAGAACAGACGCGCTTTGACACTGTAAAGGCTCTTAAGGATTATGCGGATATCAGGCTCAAGGAGCTGAATCTTGTAGCGGATGCGTTATATACAATTGAACAGCGTGATGAATTTGACTACAATTATAATGAAATCATGACGGATCAAGATGTTCTTCTGGAGATGGAAAAAAAGCAGCCAGAGATTAAGGCTCATGCAAATGATATAACTATGAAGATAGACGAATATATGAAGCTGGAACCAAAGCTGCCAGGAAAGCTTCTTACTAATCTTTATGCGTTGAAGTCGGAGATAAAGGAAGCTTTTGGTAAGGATGTGAGGTATAAATGGGAGGATAATCTGGTAAAGTGCATCGGCCTGCTATCTACTGTACAATGGATTCTTAAGGAACGTAATGAGCTGGCAGATGTAGAGGAAAGAGGAAAGCTTGAAAATGCATTTCTTGATGAGAATGGACGCGCATATCAGGAAGAATGGATTAAAATAACCGGAAATGATGGATTATCCAAGATTTTGGGTACAATTCCAAGGATAAATTCCAACTATGAAGATAAATACAGATTATTTGTTGCATTTAATAAGCTTGATGCTGGAAATGTAAGTAATATACTGACAGATGACTATGTGCAAGAGAATATCTGTCTGCTTGAGACAGATAAGAATGAAAGATTTAGAAATGTAGGTATTAAGAAGCTTGACACAAGAATTAAGGATGTAAGGGATAATGCAATAATTAAAGAAGCATATGGACATGTGTCTGAGCTTATAAAATATAATTTCGGATTTGCACAGAATCAGAATATCGAATATGTGGCAGATAAGGATCTCCAGCCAGCTAAAGAGCTGTTAGCATATAATATTCTTATCAGATTAACCGAGAATGAGCTCCGTAGTCCGGGTGCGAATAAATATATGGGCATCTATGTAGATAATCTGGGCATGAATGAGGTTCTGGAATGCATAATGCAGAGTAATGAATTTAAAGTAAGATATGGTATGCTGTTCAAGAAAGATATATATAATGATATAGCTGCGCCGAATGACTTTGAATTGTCAAGATTTTCAGCAGAAGTAAGCACTGAGCTTCCAGGATTATTAAGGGACAGACTTACAAAGAGGAATAATGAAATACAGAAGAAGTATGAGGATTTTCAGCTGGAGGCACAGACTCTCGCCGGACAGTTAGGACAGTTCAAGGAAGGAGAGTTCTCAGAAGTATATGAAAATCTTATGCCTGCTATCACTAGGATGAGATTCTTTGGAGAAAATGGCAAAGCTAAGGATATTAATAGTAAAATATCGGGCGATGACCTTAAGGCTGCCACAGATATAGCTGCATACATTACAGGAATGACGGCAGTATGGAATGACAGATTCGACTATTCGACAAGACTTGCCAATGTGAAGGATTCAGGGGCAAAGAAGATGGGTGAACCGGCGTTAGAAGCACTTACGCGTGTATCAGCTGAAAGCTTTAAAAAGACTATGCTTGAGAGCAATGCGGTTAAGAATGTGCTAAAAGATATGACATATGCCCAGCTATACAAGCTTGTAACAGATAAGACAACTAGAAATGCTGTAGCCAATAAGGCAAGAGAAGAGCTTGTAAAGCCAAAGGTTAAGGCTATGGGAAAGGCTTAATGAACAAATAAAAAGAGCGATGCATGAAATTCATGTATCGCTCTTTGTCTTACTTTTGTCTTACTTGCTGTGTTATAATCAGAGTACAATGAATAACAGGAAACATATTACCAGGGAACAGAGAGGAATTTAAGATATGCGTTTTTTAACATTACCTAGAACAAAAGAAGGAATTAATTATTTATTAGAAGATTTAAGCGACAGTGTGAGATGGCTTGCAAACAGTGGAAAAATCGATATGGTAACCGAGCTTAGATTCGAAAAATGTGTAAGAGATATGTATCAGGCATATTATGAAGCTATGCAGCCGGAAGCGGCAATGCAGGATTCATGGAAGACAGCATTAGCTGCCTACCTGCACTTTATTAACCCTGAGTACAGGAACAAGAGAGCAGATGAGATTAAACAAGAGCTTGGGGATATTAACAAGGAAACCTTTATAAAAGCAGTTGTTGACATGCATCATCTGATTGCCTTAGCTTCAACCAATGCCTATCTTGATAAAGATGAGGAAGATAAGCTGTCAATCTATGAATATAAGAACAAAATAATGAACAGAGAGGATGTTAACAAGGTTTTATACTGGTTTGATTTCGAGGAACTGGTGTTAGGCACTGGTAACTTTTCAGAGGATCAGGCTTATGATATTAAAGACATCCTCAGAAGCTATTGTGAAAATGATAACTGTACAGATACTCCATTAAATGAGCTGGAGGCTGATAAGGTTAAGAAGTATACAGAAGATATTAAAAGATTAGAAACAATACTGACTGAGGAAGGATATAGGAAGGATTACATTGATAAAGCACTTGATCAGATAAAGACAGAAAGGGATGTCTTTAATTATTTCAGAAACCGCAGGGATGACCTATTAAAAGCTATAGACAGTCCAAATGCATATATCAGACGTGCGATAAAGGCATACGAGGCTAAGGATAACAGTGAAGCTCATGTGGATTTCGGAAGGTATTATGATATCAATGATAAGTTAGTTAAAAATAAGGATTTTAAAGATCATGAGCTTTACATGGCATTCGATAAAGAATGTAAGGATTTTAAGGAGGATGATTATTCGACATTAGCTGACTGGCTCAAGGCATTAAATCTGAAATTCCCTTCTAGGGAAAGAGAAAAACAGAGCAAAAGAAGAGTGGAAAATAAATTATTCTTAACTGTCGAGAACACCTTGCTTGGACATGATATTGAGTTGACAGAAAAACAAAAGCGTATTCTGCCAGGCAAGCTTTTACTGTATTTTAACTGGATGCAGAAAAGGCTGGAGAATTTTGATATGACTAAGGAAAAATCAGAGGAAGTGGAAGAAAGGTTAAACACGAATTCAAAGGTTATTTCTGCCTTTGAAGAATTAGCTAAGAGTGGAAAGATAAATGTATCAGGCGAACTGAATACTTCCTTTGAAAAATTCAAGATATCTGCAGAAGAACTGAAAAAGAAGCTTGGTAATAAGAACGATATACCTGTAAAAGAAGAAGCAGAAAAGCCACAGGAAGCCATGAAGGCGGAACCGGAACAGACAGACCAGAAGGCGGAACCGGAGCAGGCAGCCAAGAAGGCTGAGATGGACATGGAAGCCCAGAAGAAGAAATATGTGGAGTCGGTTGATAAATTCTATAATGAGTTAATAAAGATACTTACTCCTATAACATATCAATATCTGGCGGATGATCACGGATTCAAGAAAGAGCAGAAAATTCTGGAAGCTAATAAAGAGACTATTGATATACTTTTAAAGGATGAAACATTTAAAAAGTTGATTCCTGAAGATAAGAAAAAGGAATGGGAAGAGTTACAGAAAGATGTCAGATGGAAGACATACAGAAGAATGGATAGATACAAGGAGCATACTGAAGATGTGAATGATGCTATGGATGCATTCAAGGCAATTATGAATGAGAAGGTAAGCAGCGGGCACAAGGCACAATTCCAGGCTATTAGGGATGCTGTGGAGGACTATGTAGCAATTGGCTATGGTAATGAAAGTGCAGCCAGTCTGTACAAGGCGTGCAGAGATTATCTTAACTGTCATACTTCTGATGGCACCTCTAATGATATCGGAGGTCAGCATTCGGATGTCGGAAGACTTCGTAAGCAGGCAGTTGTAAAGCTGCTTGATGTTATGGAGTCGAAAGCGGCAGAAGTGCTGCATTATGATAATAAGGAGGACGAACCGGCTTATCCGGAATTCAAAGCTGCGGTTGCTTCATATGAGGCAGATTATAAGAATAAGCATAATGGTCAGGATTGCCCTAAGCTTAATATTACAGAATTAAAGCGCTCACTTGCAAGAAATTCACATGCAAGTGAGGATCAGACAATCCAGAATGCTGATAAGCGCATGACAAATAAGGCATATGCTGAGCTCGAGGCTAAGAAGAAGGAGTATGCTGCCGCAAAGAAAGCAGATAATGCTGCAAGACAAGCTGCAAGATAGATGTTGAGATAAAGAATAAAGAACTTATTGCCGGAGGAGAATAATATGTTATCAGGAATATATAAAAATGTATGGTCTGATTGAGGAATACCAGAACAGAAAGTTAAAATGTAGATATAGCGAGAAAAAAGGCGGCTGATAATAAGATAAAGACTGTACAACGTACATAAAATAGTGTTATATTATTCATTAAAAGGGAAAGCCTGGCTTTCTTGCCTGGCGTTTGATATACCACATTTTGAAAGGGGACCTTATGAAAGAAATAATAGTGCCGGCTACAGAGGATGAGCTGTCTAATGTGCAGGAATTTGTTACAAGCCAGCTAGAGGCTGTTGATTGTCCGGTAAAAGCCCAGTTTCAGATTGAACTTGCGGTCGAAGAAATATTTGTCAATATAGTAAGCTACGCATACAGACCTGAGATAGGCGAGGCAACAGTACGATGTGAGGTGTGTGATAATCCGCTGCGTGTATGTATTGAGTTTCAGGATCATGGCAAATGCTTTGACCCACTGGCTAAGGAAGAAGCCGATATATCTAAGGAGGCTCTGATGGAACGCGAGGGTGGACTTGGAATATTTCTTGTTAAGAAAAACATGGATGCTGTCAGCTACAGATATGAGGATGGCAAGAATATTCTTTCGATTTCCAAAAATCTGTAACTATTAAGAAAGAGGAACATAATAGTTACAAGAAGCTTTAGAATATCAGGAGGTGCCAGAATATGAGAATATATGCGGTAGATGATGAAAAACTTGCAAGAGAGATGCTAGAGGAAGCACTTAAGGAGGCTTTGGAGGAGATAGGAGCGACAGGCGATGTAGAGACATTTTCTAATCCGATAGACTGCTTGAAACGAATCAGGGAACAGCCATGTGACATACTTCTTTCTGATATCCGTATGCCGGAGATGGATGGAGTGGAGCTGGCTAAGACTGCAATGGATATTGTGCCACAGCTTAATGTAGTATTCATCACAGCTTACAATGAATATATGTCAGATGCATTTGATATGTATGTAAGTGGATACCTGCAGAAGCCTGTGACTGCCGAGAAGATTGTCAAGGTCATGAGACATCTGAGATATCCTATAGACAATGCGGTTCCTAAGTGTAAGGTACAGTGTTATGGTAATTTCGAGGTATTCGACAGAACAGGAAAGCCATTACATTTTCACCGTTCCAAGAGCAAGGAGTGCATGGCATATCTCATACTAAAGAAAGGTGCTTCCTGTACACTGCGCGAGATTGCGGCAGTATTATTTGAGGACATGCCCTACGATATCAAGCAGGTAAGGTATGTACAGAAGGTTGTGTCCGCGCTTGTCTCTGATATGAAGGAGAACGGATTCGCTGATTCAATTATTAAGGAATACAACGGAATAGCAGTTAATGTTGATGCAGTAGAATGCGACTATTATAGTAATCCTGACCGCATGAAGATGCTGGAGGAGGGAGAAGAGTTCATGGCACAGTACAGCTGGGCTGAGACGATATATTACTAGTACATGTTAGTTCAATTATAAATATGTCGGTACACTACCGAGCTATGAAAGGAGGAAGAAAAGATGGGATTTTATGCAGATGTGGCGGCACTTCTGAATGGCGACGATAACGAAAAGGCTAAGACAGCAGCTAATATGCAGTTTTACAGCTTCTATTATTCTGAAAAGTCATATGATAAATCATTAAAGACACCACGGCTGAAGTCAGACCGTGTAGACAAGTCGGGTAACAAGAAAGACATGGATACCCTGGAAGCGGATGACTTACAGGCAGCTAAGGAAGGACGATTATTTGTTGTATCGGACAGGAAGCCTTTCTTAATGCAGGTAATTGCCGGTGAAAACGGAAATGTAAGACTTGACCCTGTGAACAGAAATCCGATTAAGATTCCGGAGGGAGTGTCAGAGGAGGAACAGAAGTCCTGGATAAATCTTAAGAACAAATTCGATACTCTTATAATAGGCAACGCAGACGGCAGTTTATGGGCAAGAAGCAGAAGAAGCCGGAAAGCGAAGATTGCTGCAAAGGAAATTGCAAAACTTGCCAAGGAAGCCGAGAAGCACCAGTTCGATGAATTAAAGACAGAGGACGAGGAAGAGCTCGAAGAGGTTATGAAGGAGGAAGCTAAGCAGGAAGAAAAGACTGTCGAGAAGACCGAAGAGCTTCAGGCTGAAAAGAAAGAAGAGAAAAAGGAAGAGAAAACAGAGGTCAAGCAGGAAGAAAAGAAAAATGCAGAGGTATCAGCTTCTGAGAAGGCAGATTCGTTCATAAAACAGGGGAATCATGCTGAGGCAGCCGCATTTGTTTCAAAGGAAATCAAGAAGAAGTCTGATATTTTTGCTAATTCTAAGCTGATTGAGGGAGATGCTCTTGAAGCCGGTTTGGAAATCCGGAAACTTCTTAATCTTGCAAAGAGTGATAAGAAGCTGATGGATGAGCTTGAGAAGCTTCCTCATTTCAAGGAAAATAAGAATCTGTATCAGGGACAGGCTAATCTTTCAGAGATGGCGCAGAAGGGTAAGGAATCTTATGAAATTCTTACAGCTTTGTCAGGAAAACAAGCTTCTGACCAGAATGATAAAACTAATGAAATGACTAAGCAGGATAAACAACAGCTTATCCTTGATATCATGACCGGCGAAGCAGCTAATGCGTTGAAAAACTATAAAGCCATGAAGGGTATGCTTGATATTGTTGAGGCACAGCCGGAAAGTGCAGATGTCATTGCATCAATGCAGTTCCTTCTTAAGGGTGCTAAAGAAGTAGAAGAATTAAGTGGTGCTACCACGAAGGAACTTGAAAACTCATTCTCAAAGGACTTCCAGAAGCAGCGAGCCTTCATAGGAGCTTTCAATGATGCGAAAGAGAAGCTTGCTAATAATTTAAAGGAATCGCCTGCTGAGCTTGTGAAAGAAATCAAGAATGAAAATACTAAAGAAAACCTGAAGAATGGGAATGCCAATGAGAAAAAGAGCGAAAAGAAAGAAACTGTTCTTAAGAATGATGAAGCTTTGAGAAGAAACAGAACCCTGGAAAATAAATCATTTAAGACGATGGGTGGTATGTAATATGAGCTGGGTACAATACTTCCATATGTCGCTTGAGGTATGGGGCGGCTTATTCTGTGCGGTAGCAGGATTTGCGATACTGCTTGGCACTAATAATGAAAAGGACCACATGGTAGTCCGTATGGAGCTTACGACGGCACTGCTTCTATGGATGGATGCAGTTGCCTGGGGATTTAGGGGATATCCGGGAACGTCAGGATACATTGGAGTCCGGGTGTCGAACTTCCTGGTATTTACGATATCATTTATAATAGCTATCCAGTTTACTGCATATGCTGTAGTACTTCTTGGAGATAAGGCGGAGTTTCCGGTACATACCTGGCTGTGGGCTGAGATTATGATTAACTTCGCAGGAATCGTTATAATTGTGGTGAATGTGTTCAGCAGGCACCTTTACTACTTTGATTCGCAGAATATCTATCACAGGGCTGAATCATATTCAATGATTATGATTGTGGGACTTGTGGGAACCGTATTGAACATAGTATTCATGTTCCTTAATTATTATGGCTTTGAGCCTAAGATATTCTGGGCACTTATGTCGTATCTTCTGCTACCGTTTGTGGCAGGTGTCATACAGATATTTTTCTATGGAATAGGGATACTTAATATGGCAATTGCAGTATCAATGCTTGCTATATTTTTCGTCTGGCAGATTAACAGAACCAGACAGCAGTTCCTTTTGCGGGCTGAGCTTATTGAAAAAGAGAATGAAATTCTTGATATGCAGCAGGATATGATGCTTTCACAGATTAAGCCGCATTTCCTGTACAATTCGCTTACTGCCATTGCACAGCTGTGTGAGAAGGATCCTAAGCAGGCTAAGAAGGCCACCATTGCATTTGCAGATTATATGCGTGGCAACATGGATGCACTTAGTACCAGGGAGCCTGTGCCTTTTGAAAAGGAGCTCACACATATTGAGAATTACATGAAGCTTGAACAGATACGCTTCGGGGATGAGCTTGAGGTCATATATGATATTGAGACAGTTGACTTCAGAGTTCCGGTGCTTTCAATCCAGCCTATCGTTGAAAATGCTGTAAAGCACGGCATTAAGAGAAAGGGTACAGTGCTTATACATACCCAGGAATTCAAGGATGGCTATGAAATACGAATAGAGGATGACGGAGTCGGTTTTGACTTTGAAAGGTTAAAGGAGGCTTCCGATGATCCGGAAAGAAGCCATATAGGAATAGACAATGTAAGAAAGAGGCTTCGCACCATGTGTCACGGTTCGCTGACATACATAGGGAACTCAGAGAATGGCACGACAGCAATCGTGTGGATTCCTAAAGACAATGGATAAATTTCAAAAAATCAAAAAATTTTTAAAAATTATGAAATTTGTCTCACTTTTGTCTACATTGGCATGTTATACTAATGCCATCAAAAGAAATAAAACATTAAATAAATGGAGGATAAAAAAATGAAATTTATGGAAAAAGTTATGAGTGTTAAGGCTAAGGTTCAGAAGCATGCTTCTAAGATTTATGCAGGAGCAACAACAGCAATCGCAACAATGTTAATGTCAACTAATGCATTTGCAGCAGGAGATTCAAGTCTCGATGTATCTAATGCAACTAATACAATTGTTGATATGATCAATTCGCTCTTATCACCAATCCTTGCAATCGTTGGTGCAGTTGGAACACTTTACTGTGTAGTACTTGGTGTTAAGTTCGCTAAGGCTGAGGAACCTCAGGACAGAATGAAGACAAAGTCACATTTAAAGAATGCTATCATAGGTTTCGTACTTATCTTCGTACTTATCGTAGCATTAAAGCTTATGATGCCACAGTTTGAAGCATGGGTAAACAGCAATGCTTCAACAAACATCAACTAATAACTGTTAATTAATCACATATTAAAGGAAGACGCCTATGAAACGAGTAATGAAAAGCATAACCGGAATATTATTGGTAATATGCATGTTGCTGGCGACTATCCATTACAATACCCCCCGGGCTCTGGCTGACGGGGGGTCTTCAAAATCTGAAGAGACCAGTTCTGGATATTATCAGTGGCACAAGGCTAAGACAACAGATGATTTAAAAAGATACCTTGTAGAAAATGAAGACCCTGTGAATTACAAAGGGAAATGGGTGCCAATTATTATAGTAGCCTGCTATAATGACCAGCCGTTGTATTACTGGAACAGCCAGTGTGAAACTAAGAAATATGGTTCAGAAAGTGAGCTGGCGCCATATATGAGATCTATAGATGACACAACAACTACAGGCTCATATCTTAAGGCAGCTATTGAGAATGGCAAGGATACATTTACTTCTATAGGCGATTTAGGTGCCATGCATATGTATTATCATGGCAAGCAGACATCCGGAGATGGATATCGCGAGCCTACAGGATTTTCTATTACTGAAGAAGCATGGAGCCTTACATCGAGCAGTGTGGCTGACTATTCATCTGATACACCATCAACTCTGTGGGGTGTACAGAATCATTGGTCATACATAGCAATGGATCTTAACAATGTTAAGACATGGAGTGGTACATCTACTCTTCCAATAACAACATGCCCTAGAGGCGGTTATACTGATAGTCAGTTCCATCAGGCATGGACATTCTATAGTGATACTAAGGGCGACGAGGAGATAGAAGGTCAGTTCCTTATTACTAATGTATTCGCATGGCCACTGGGTGATGACCTGGACTGGACAGCAGGTAAGACTGACTCTGCATATGCACTTACAATAGGTGCTGCACTCAGCAATTCTTCAAGATATTCTGATGCGAATGTCAATACAAGAGGTGTGTTACAGACAGCTTCAAGGGCAGCAGGTTATATATATGGAAGTAATCATGTATATTCGGGTGATGAATTGAAGAATTCAATAGTCAGCCAGTTCAATAATAAGTATGGTGAATATGGTTCATCAGATATCCGCGTAAGCTTCCAGATATATATAGGTGAAGAGATTAAGGGACAGTCTGAGTTAAATGACACAACAGTATCAAAAGGGATGACAACAACTCTCGCGTATGGTAATATTATCAACATTGGACATTCTATCTATGTGAAGAAGGGCGGTACTCTTATTATTCCTGAGGATGGACTTCTATATCTTGATGGTACCATCTATGTAGAGGGTGGTACTTTAATTATAGGAAAGAACGCTTGTATTTCCTCGCAAGCTGCGACTACGCCGCGTGTTGGAGAGCGGAATGATAACGGGGATGCCGGATATTCCGGGCGGATAGAATGTTATAATGGTGGTGTTATGATTATACAGGAAGGTGCCCATGTATTTCTTAATCATGGATTGTCGATGGATAATGGTGCATGTGTCAATGATGGAACACTTGTGTTAAATCAGCTGCTGAGTATGACAGATTCACAGATACAGATAGGACAGACAGGACATCTTGGACTTGGATTCTATTATGGTCCGGATGCTACACTTTATGTTCACGAAAAATCCTATCCTAGCCAGAATCTTGCAACACAGAATAAGCAGGGTAACCATTATTTCTGCAGTGTATTGGCACTGTCGTTTTATAACAGCAGAATACTTATGGATACTACAGAAGGAGCCAGCGCAGCTGATCGCAGCAACATGCTTCAGATGAGTGCGATGACATATGAATATATGCAGGCAGAGGATGCGGTAACTATGAATATATTCCCTGATGGCATAAGTTATTATTATGGAACACCAGGTAATGTCAAGGAAATCAGCTCTCTTTCATTCAAGCTTAAGAATGAGACTAAGGAGCTTGGAAATATTACATTTGATATCGGAATCCGTACTAATTATAAGGCTTCGGGTTCATATAGTTACCATGCGGTTAATGGTAATACTATAATGGCAGAATATATGGTAATAGAGTAAAGGAAACATATTAACATATTATAAGGAGGTGGCAGAATGAGGGACAGAATTTCAGAATTGTTAAAGGAGGTTGACCGAAAGCTTCTTGCAATATATGCAGTTATTGCTCTTGTGGGAGTAGTTGGTCTTGGATATATAGTGCGTCTGGTTATGGGCAATCTTGGAAGTCTCTTTGCTGGAGAACAGTTCACATGGGAACCTCATCTGTTAATAGAACCGCAGACCTACGCAGTAGGAGCGGTTATAGAAATCTTATTGTGGGCGATATTCTGGATAGGAACAACACGTTCGGGAGACAGCCGCAGTTCTTTCTTATTCTTTAGGAGAGGAAAAGGATTTGCGGTTGATAACTCACCTCTGGAAAACAGCCGTTTCCTGACGGATGCGGAAAGAGATAAGTATTTCACCGCATTTACATATGATACTATAGACAAGGTAAAGAAGGATGGTGTTCCTGTACGGGCAGTGCTTGATAAAAGAGGAAAGCTTCACTGCAATTTCATGGCAGGTGCACATTCGCTTGTAATCGGTGCTACTGGTTCCGGTAAAACAACGACATTTATCAATCCAATGATTCAGCTTCTCGGTGCTTCAAGCTGCGGAAGCAGTATGATTATGACTGACCCTAAGGGCGAGCTTTTTGATTTACATTCAGCATTTCTTAAGGAGCGCGGATATGATGTACAGCTCCTTGATTTGCGAGATACTTATGCATCAAGCAGATGGAATCCGTTAGAATCGATATGGGATATGTATCAGGAATATGTTGAGGCAGGTAAAGGAATCAAGGCTCACAAGGACAGCATGAGCAATTACCCAGACTTAAAGCAGTTAGATGGTCCGGCAAGAGACGGAGAGCTCTGGTGTGAATGGCATGGCAATGCATATGCAGATATTACACACTGCCAGGATGATGTGGCTGTAGCCAAGCAGCGTATATATGATGAGATGTATGAGGATTTGAACGACCTTATATCAGTTATATGTCCTATCGAGAATGAAAAGGATCCTGTATGGGAGAAGGGTGCACGTTCAATAATTATGGCAACCTGTCTTGCTATGCTTGAGGACAGCGAGAATCCTGAACTTGGAATGACTAAGGATAAGTTTAATTTCTTCAATCTTAATAAGGCAATCTGTAACAGTGAGAATGAGTTCCAGGCATTGAAGGAGTACTTTGAGGGAAGAAGTCCGATTTCACAGGCAGTTACTCTTTCGAGACAGGTTCTTTCAGCGGCAGATGCTACCCTGTCAAGTTACATGTCTATTGCGTTCGATAAGCTTAACATGTTTAATGACCGTGGACTCTGTGGTCTTACTGCTGCTACTGATATTCATGCAGAGCAGTTTGCAGAGCGTCCGACAGCACTGTTTATGAAGATTCCTGATGAGAAGGATACAAGACATGGACTTGCTGCCGTATTCGTACTGTGTATGTATAAGGCACTTATCAAGGTTGCCAGTGCAAGAGAAGACCTCTCTCTTCCAAGAAATGTATATTTCATTCTGGATGAGTTCGGTAACATGCCTAAGATTGAGAAGTTCGATAAGATGATTACCGTAGGCCGTTCGCGTAAGATATGGTTCAACATGGTTGTACAGAGTTACAGCCAGTTAAACAATGTATATGGCGAAAAGGTTGCTGATATCGTAAAATCTAACTGTGGTATGAAGATGTTCATCGGATCTAATGATATAGGAACATGTAAGGAGTTCAGTGAGCTCTGTGGTAATATGACAGTCCGTACGAACAGTACCAGCGCACAGGTAGGAAGCAAGGCTGGAGATATCAACCTGTCTACACAGACACAGGTAAGACCGCTTATATATCCTTCTGAATTACAGAAGCTTAATAATAAGGAATCTACAGGTAATGCAATCATAGTAAGCTTTGGTAATTATCCGCTTAAGACTAAGTATACGCCAAGTTATCTGTGTCCGCTTTATAAAATCGGACGGATGGATATGGAGGCATTACGAAGTCATATGTTCCGTGCGGATGAAGTATATTATGATTTAGGTAAACGAAATGCAGCAGTTCTAGGAGAATCATAGTGAGAAGAAAAAGCGTATTAATACATAATAGTAAAAAGCATATATTTATCCGGTTGGGAATTGCAGCATTGACGCTGGGTGTACTCGCAGGTATTCCGGCAACAGATGTGCTTGCAGATTACTCTATTGAGATTACACCTGAGATGATGAGGGATGGTACAGATGGACAGCCGGATTCGAGCGGTAATGTAACTGAAACAAAGAACCGCGTATCCATAAGCAATGGAATACTCTATGATACACAGAAAAAAGAATACATGTATCCTGTTGACTCTGTATATGTATATTCCAATGTGTTGGATGGTATGATAACACAGGGCAAGGTCAGTATTTCATCTGATACTAAGGACATATTTACACTATATAAGAATGGAACACAGATTGATGTTCCACAGAATGGTGTAGTTGAAGATACCGGAAGCTATACTGTCATGAGCGGCTCGAGCGGTGACCAGACAGTAATCTTTTCTTTTACCATAGCAGGTAAGGAAATAAGCGAACCGGAAACATACAATCTTCCTACTACATGTGTTACTACTTCTGTGACCGTTGATGGTGAGGAAATGTCAAGCGGTAACAGAAGCGTGGACTTATCAGAGGAAGGTCATTATGTTATTAAATATCTGTGTGTAAGGAATAATGTGTCATATTCTCTTGACCTTACTGTTGACCATACAGTGCCAACACTTACATTTACAGGTATAGGGAAGGACAATAAAGCAAGAAACAAGGTTGTAATTTCTGATTGTGAGTCAGATGCTGTTGTTACAATACAGAAAGACGGACAGACTATCAGAACGCGCAAGGAGCTTACCCAGATGGGGTCATATGTTGTCAGGGTAGCTGATCCAGCAGGCAACACAAATGTGTACACATTCTATATATTATTCTATATGAATGTCGGAGGTATTGTATTTGGAGCCTTGATAATAGCAGGAATCATAGCTGTTGCAGTATATCTGTATATGGCACGGAAGCGTATGCGTGTTCGTTAAGGAGGTGAGAATTTAATGTTTAATATATTTGATGGAATTGTAAGATGGTTCTGGGAAATTATATATGGATTTACACAGTTCCTGGCATGGATTCTCGGACTCCTATATGATCTGTATGAGGTGGCAATCGGACTGGATACAGTTAAGTACGAGGGTTCAGATAAAAGCACACTTCTGGATGTGGTCTTTGATAACTCAATGGTAACGAGAGCTTACTGGACGCTTGCAGCGGTTGGTATTGCGCTGTGCTTTCTGTTCACAATAATTGCTGTAATAAAGAAGATGTTCGACAGCAATGATGAGGTAAAGACTTCATTAGGGCAGATAATCACAACAAGTATCAAGAGTATAATTATTATAATAGCTATGAGTATGGTTATGAAGATTGCAATCTATTTCTCAACATCAATGATGACTGCAATACAGCTTGCTTTCTTCTCTAACACATCGACAGCTACACAGGAGGATCCGAAGACATATTCTAAAGAGGAATATGCGACTATGGCAAATGTGCTTAACACCATAGGTAATTATTCACTGAATTCATCATATAACAGCCGTTACAATATTAACAGCTGCTATAATGCAATACGGTCGGATCTTGCTACACTTAATTCATTAGGAACATTTTCAGTGCGGTATGAGACACCGGATGTGTTGAATGACAAAGAGCACTACTGGCAGGAGGCGTTACAGAAGATTGTAGTGGCGGCACCTTCGCTGACATCAGATATACCTATTGATAAATATAATTCAACACTTACAGAAGCAATTGTTGAGGTAATGGATGAATTAAAGAATGACAGTGATTTCAAGCCACTGGAAAAATACGCAACTAGTGTTGTAGGTGCTAACAGTAGTGATGTTAACATTGATAGAATCGTGCTTCTTGTAGGTACACTTAATGCAGCTAATGATTCTGAATATAATGGCAACAATGCTTCACTTACAGATCTTGTCAGGGCACCATACTATTATGGTGATAATGGATATAGCGTGTATAATGCCAGTGAGATGGAGAAGAACTTTGACCTGTCAGAGTACAGTTATGTACTGGTATGGTTCATAGTAGTAGTCATAGCTTATAACATGGCCTTCATACTTATGTCAGCTATTGCACGAATATTCAATATGGCTGTCCTCTATATTGTGGCACCGCCTTTTATTGCGATGTCACCTATGGACGGAGGTGCCAAATTCAGGCAATGGCGGATATCCTTCATGGTACAGTGCTTTAGTGTATTCGGAACACTTGTGGCAATGGATGTAGTGATTACATTTATTCCAATTATTATGAGCGGTTCTCTTGAGATATTCGACAACGGACTCACTAATTATATGGCGAAATTAGTAATCATATGGGGCGCGTTCTTTGCAACAAAGAAGGCTGGTAACCTCATAAGCGGTATCCTTGCTGAGAATGCTTCTATGACAGCCGCAGATTCTCTTAGAATGGACGAGGCAGGAAGTGGTCTGCTTTCTGCTGTCGGATATGCTACAGGAGCAAAGGCTGTCAGCGGATTAGCTGGAATGACATGGGACAATGCAAAGGATCGTATACGTGAGCGCATGCCGTTTGCTAAGAAGGATGGCAACGGTAGTGGCTCAGGGGGTTCTGGCAATAATAACTTTGTCAAGACGCCTGCCCAGAGTCCGGATGCTGGTCCTGGTGGTAATAATGCACAGGGAGGCAGTAATGCATCTGGTGGTAACAACAACCAGCTAAGTAATCCGACGAAGACGAATAATCCGACCAATGAGAAAAACGATGGCGAAAAGAAAGACGACGATAATACAAACCCCTCCGGGACGGAGGGGGATAATAAAATAGCCGAAAATCCTCCTAAACTAAGAGAGGAAGGCGATAAAGATAAAAACAATATCACTAAAAGTAACGATGCTGCAGGTCCTACTGGTACTGGCACCGGAACTGCTGCAGGTGGAGAAGCACCGATCGGAGGTGGAGTCTTCTCAGATGCAGGCAGCGGTGGAGGCTTTGTTGATACATCTGCTAATATGAATAGCAACATTTATAACGAGGGTATGAATTCATTGTATGACAGGGATGAAATCAATTCTGATACATTTGCAGATAATGCGTATTCAATAAATGATGCGGGCAGCAGCTACAATGAACCGATGGGCAATAACGAAGCATTTAATGATTCAGCAGTGTACCAGAATGAACCTATAACGGAATCACAGCAAGAGCCACAGATGAATTCGTATACAGGCTTCCAGCAGGGACAGACAGTAGAGCCACAGCAAGCAGGTGCAGTACAGGCAGACAATAATATGAATGGAAACAGTTATCGTGCAAGTACACCGCCACCACTAAGAAATTACAGTAATAATGCTGACAAGTAATAAAATATGAATTATAATAACATCTAGCAGTAAAACGAAACTATTAAGGGGAAAGCAGATATGCGGTTAATACCAGGAAAAACAAAGGTTAAAATTGAACTTTTCAAAGGCATTTCCATATGGGATATCATAGTGGGCACTATCGGCATTGCGATGGTGATAGCAGTTCTGCTTTCCAGTATTCCATACAGATTCTATGTGGCTGGTGGAATTGTATTTTTATTTGCAGGACTGATAGTAAGAATTGATGCAACACCGAACTATATATATATCATGCACATTTTAAGACATTTCTCATATAAAAGAAATTATGAGAGAATGCTTGATGATAATGCTATATTTATAGAGACAAGAAACAAATCACTAGAAGAAAAGATTGAGGATTTCTACGATGGTGAGGAGTCTGAAGAGCCTGCAAAATCAAAGGAACAGCTAAAGAAGGAAAAGAAAGAAAAGCGTAAGGCTGAAGTTGCACTTTACAAGGCAGAGAATAAGAAGTTAAAAGACAAAAAAGTACCAGAAGATGAGAAGAATGAAATCTGGAAGGCGCGTGCAGAAAGAAGTGCTGAAAAGAAGAAAGCTCATGCTTTGGATAAGTCTGAAAACAGGGAAGGTCATCCAATGGAGGACATTATCCCATTCAGTGAAATCAAGGATGGAAGAATCAGTTACGGTGGCAGGTATTATGGTGCTGTAATTGAAATTCCGCCTGTTGAATTCAGATTCTTTTCAAGACACAGGAGAACAGTATCAATTGAGGCTGGTGTTGGTAAGGTGCTTAGAAGCATTAATTCTGAGTACTCGACTAATATTGTAAAGATTGAAAGACCTATCAATTATGATGCGTATCTTGATAAGGAATATGATAAATTAGATGAATTACGCCATTCGTTCGAGAGTGGTCTGATTAATGAGCAGGAGCTTCAGGCACGTGTAGAAGTGTTGTATGACCGGATTAATGAATTACATAAGCTGTGTCATGACGATCCGGTAGTCGCACCATTTTATTATATGGTTTTATATGAAGGCGACAAGAGACAGCTGGATGCACAGGTGCGTAACGCTCTTGATTCTTTGCGTTATGGAGAAATTGACGCAAGGAGACTTGATGATAAGGAAATTGCAGTATTTTTAAGATATACTAATGAAATAGATTTTGATGAGAGAACAATAGAAAAGGTCCGCCCGGAGGATTATGCAACATATGCCATGCCGCAGTCGGTTGATATCCGCCCACGAATGGTATTAGTTAATAATATACAGACATATAATATGCGTGTGAGCTCATATCCTACAATGGTAGACGATGCATGGCTTGCGACAGTTATGTCGCTTCCGGCTACTAAAGTAGTTGTAAAATGTAAGCCTATGGAACGTGATAAGGCTATGCGTTCAATCGACCGTTCACTCGCAGAGCTTAGAGGACAGTTAAGGTCTACAAGCCTTGATTCCAAGGTGCTTGAATTACAGGAGCATATTGGTTCTCTTAGTGAATTGCTTGCTACATTGCAGCAGGAGAATGAAAATCTGCTGCAGGTAAATATATATGTTACTGCTTATGATTTAACAGGAACAAGAAATAATCCTAAGATTAAGCAGCCACCTAAATCTAACAGATCTACATTTGGTAATATGAGAAAAGCAGTCCGCAGACTATATCAGGAGCATGGCTTCCGTATGATGAATATGGAATTTAACCAGGTTCAGGCTTTCATAGGCTCACAGATAAGCGGATGGGATCCATTACCTAAGGAAGCAAGAGGAATTCCCAGTAATTCACTTGCAGCAGCATATCCATGGGTATTTGCCAATGTATCTGATGTTGGAGGCTTCAAGCTCGGAAGCAGTGAGGGAGTTCCTGTATTTGTGGATTTCTTCCGCAGGGATAACGAGCGTGTCAATTCCAACATGGTTATTGTAGGTAAATCTGGTTCAGGTAAGTCATACGCGACTAAGGATATACTTACTAACCTTGCAGCAGAGGATGCCAAGATATTTATTCTTGACCCGGAGAATGAGTATTCAGAGTTAGCACAGAATCTTCATGGTAAGTTCATCAATGTAGGTAATGCACAGCATGGAAGAATTAATCCGTTCCATATTATCACCGCACTTGATGATGATACTAAGGAGGGGGTATCAGTAACAGGAAGTTATGCAACACATTTGCAGTTCTTAGAGGAATTCTTCAGGCAGATTCTGCCAGATTGTGAAAAGGATGCCTTAGAGTATCTTAATAATCTGGTTGACCGTATGTATACGAATTTCGGTATTACCTCAGAGACGGATCTGTCAGTGCTTACAGCGGATGATTATCCGATATTTGATGACTTATATGATGCGATACTTGCAGAGTTCCAGCAGACGGATAATGCTTATATCAGAACGATTCTCCGTTCTCTGATGAATTATATTGCGAAGTTTTCAACTGGTGGACGAAATGCCAACATCTGGAATGGTCCATCAACAATTACAACTGATGAGAACTTCACAGTATTTAACTTCCAGAGTCTTCTGGCTAACAGAAATGGAACTATTGCTAATGCACAGATGCTTCTTGTTCTTAAATACATAGATAATGAGATTATTAAGAACAGGGATTACAATACTAAATATAACTTAAACCGAAAGGTTGTAGTTGCAATCGATGAGGCGCATGTATTTATTGATACGAAGTTTCCTATTGCACTGGACTTCATGTTCCAGCTCGCTAAGCGTATCAGAAAGTACAATGGTATGCAGATTGTAATTACACAGAACATCAAGGACTTTGTCGGCAGCGAGGAAATAGCAAGAAAATCAACAGCGATTATCAACGCCTGCCAGTACAGCCTTATATTTTCACTTGCACCTAATGATATGCATGATCTGTGTGCATTGTATGAAAAGGCAGGTGGAATTAATGAGATGGAGCAGGAGCAGATTCTTATGGCTCCGCGAGGTCAGGCATTCGCAGTTATGGGCCCTTCAAGCCGTTCTACTTTCAGGGTAGAGGTTCCAAAGCCTGTAGTTGACATGTTCCAGAGCACGAATTATGAGTCAGCATATTTCACAGGAATAGGTGGAACAGAGAATTGGGAAGACTTCGTTGGAGACAGCCGTGCACTTTGGGAAAAGAATCGTCCGGTTCGTCAGGAAAAGTCGGCAGATTCTGTAAGAGTTACCAAGAAGGTAGTGTTTACAGAGATGACTCCGGAGGAATCTGCTATGCAGACAGCGGCAGCAAAGCCAGCTTCGGCAGTGTCATTTACAGAGGAAGCTGTAAGACCAGCTTCAGGAGTGACATTCACAGAGGAGGCTGCAAGTCCGTCATCAGGAGTGACATTCACAGAGGAGACTGCAAGTCCATCAGCGGTATCATTTAAAGAAGAACCAGCACAGGCTGTTACTTATAAAGAGGAGCCGCAGAGCACAGGTGCACAGAGCAATTCCGGACAGCAGCCTACTGAGCTTGAGAAGCTGCTTACACAGGCTCTTGGACAGTTCTCCCATGCGGCTATGCTTGAGCAGATTAAGCAGGCTGTTCATGATGAAGTATTAAGAGAGCTTGCTAATGCGTCAGTTGTCCCAGCTTCTGGTGTTAAGGCTAAGCCAGTTATGGATGATGAAGAAAAAGACATTGAAGAGCCACTTGATACTTTTGATACAGAAGATTCATTCGATACAGATAATACATATGATGAAGATGACACATTTGATGAAGATGACACATTCGATGAGGATGAAACATTTGATACAGAAGATACATCTGATTACGACGAGGATTCAGATGATATGTTCGGCGATGATGACGATGATGAGGCTGAATCAGATGACGATGATGAGAACATGGATGACTTCATGAGCCTGCTTGGCGGATTCGATTCAGAGGATAACGACAGTGACTCATCAGATGATGAATATGAGGAAGAGTCAGACAGTGATGATGAATCAGAGGATTCTTCTGGTGACTCATCAGATGATGACAGCTCTATGGATATATTTAGTCTTCTTATGGAACAGGCTAAACAGATGGAGAGCATTAACCCTATTGACATGATGGAAGTATATGGAGAGGATGTAATTGACATATCTCTTGAAGAATTAGCTTCTTATATTGTTAAAAACCGATAGTATATAGGAGGATGGTATAATGGAAATTAAATTAATCAATCATGGTGAATACGGAGAAGTGCTTTTAATCGGACGACTGGATTCGTCTACAGTAGCAGACGCTGAGAATGTACTTAATCAGATTAGTGGGAGATTTAACAAGCTTACACTTAACATGGAGAAGCTGGCGTATATTTCATCAGCCGGCTTAAGAGTCCTTAAGAGACTGCATGTTACTATGAGTAAAAAGGGTGGAGAACTAGAATTATCCAATGTAAATCCTATGGTTATGGAAGTATTTGAGATGACAGGATTTTCAGGATTGCTTCATATTGTTTAAAGGAGGCAGATGTATGAGTGTTAAGAAATTTACTAAAAAATTATTCGCAGGTCTGCTTGCCATAGCGTTGATTGTATGCTCTGTGCCATCATCAGTACATGCTGCGGATACGATAAATGTATCATCCAGTAAAAAGATGTATGCACTTGAGATTACAACAGGCTCTGTAGGAACAGATATTGCTAATGTCCAGTCGATTGTTATTACATATAAGAGCAATAACAAAACGCAGATATATTCACAGAATATGAGGGACTCTAATGGAGATTCTATTCTTTCTCAGAGCCTTCAATACGCCATGAGAATGAGTGGCATTAACAGCGTAACAGCAGATCAGCAGGCATGGATTGATGCGTATGGTTCAGCTTTCTTAAAGTATGAAACACAGACATTTTTCTTTATGCCATATGACAACATTGATTCGGTTGAATCAATTAATATTATTACAACCAATTCAGGAAGCTGGGATATCCAGGGCATGCGTCTTATAGAGATAAGTACAGACAATAATGCCATATCAACGGTAAGCTATTCCGAGGGTACAAGCATGATAAGACCATCATACAGAGGAACAAGAATGATGGAGATGTCTGGTGATTTCAGCCTTCAGTGGGCAAGCGGTAAAGTGTTTACCATGAATGATGACTCAGATGCTGACGCTTATATTGAAAATATGAAGGATTCATTTTCATCATACAGTAGTGCAGGTGAAGATGATCTCTGGATACAGATGAATATAGCCGACGAGTATATGGCTGGTCTTGAAGCTTTAGATGTATCAGGTAAAAATGCTGTTGCAACAGATTTACTTACAGCAACATTTTACTATGTGGACAAGTATGGAGATATACACTGTGTATCAGTACCGGTAATTTCAGGACTTAACATGGAATATGCTGATACGAATCAGCGTAATACTGTTAATGCATTTGCACAGCAGGGAAATACACTTATGGTACAGTGCAGGCTTCCGCAATTCGACAGTATGATAACTGACACTAACAATGGCAACAGTGGAGTTAAGGTTACACTTGGATATGATGAAACATCAGAATTATGCTACAAGAATAATGCTGCATCAGCAGACAATGCTGCTGTATCAGCGAAGGCTTCTGAGCTTAGCGACAGCATGGCAATTACAGATATCGCATTTTACAAGGATCTGGAGGTTAATGTAACACCTTCTGTTTCTAACGGAGAGCTTGGATTTGATATAAGCAGTAGTAATAATGGAGATGCTGTTCCATTTTGCTATTACCACAACAAGCTGTCGACAGGAAGAGAAGTAAGCTACGGTGATACATTATCATTCCCTATGAGTGATAATTCAAACAGCAGGAATACGCTTCCGGAGAATAAGACTGATGTGTCTAATCTGTATCTTGTACAAATAACTACAGATAGCTTTGAAGCGGCAGAAAGCACAGGCGATGTATCAATTAAATTCAATTATACGACATATGGAAGTACATCCTCTGTTGTAACTGATGACAGCGATGTTAACCAGAATACTACAGTTGCTTCTGAAACTTATAGCGTAAAGGATAAGGTTACTGAATTCTACGGATACTGGTCAGGAAGCGGAACGAATCCTGAGAACTATGCATATTATTCAGGAATGAAAGCAAATGGAAAGCTTACATTTCTCGTATCCTTAGCAAATGTAGATACATTTAAAAGTGTACAGCTTTCAATAAGCGGTGGAGAAGAGTGGCAGATACAGAATGTCAGCATAGCAAGGGTAACTGGAACGAAGCACAGAACCATTACAGTTGGACAGTCTGCGGCAGTAGCGGTAGGTAATGTTGATATCAGTGTTGACCATCTGATTAACAGGGAGGTTACATCAGTACAGCTTACTGCAAGTAACAGCAGTGTACTTATCCCGGCAGGTGGAAGCAAGGTTATTGAATTCTCTGAATCACAGAGTGTGGTAGAGGATTCAGATTCTACTTCTCAGACATGGGATACAACAAAGAAGGAGTTAAGCTACAAGGAGGCTTGCGCAGACCTCGGCTTTAATGTAAGCAAGGTGACTTATAATGTAGATGTAACAGTTGCAGGTTCATCTGCTTCAGATGCGACTAACGGAGACAGCGGTTCTAAGAACCTGTTCTATTTTAAGCTGAACTTCGAGAATGGAAGCAGCGCATATGTGCTTGCCAACCAGCAGTTATCAAGTGATGGATTCAGGACAGGACAGACCGAGCGTTTTTCTATTGCAATGAACCAGAACTATGGAGAACTTGTATCAGTAGATATTATACCTGATGATACATCCTCTAACAGTGATATATATGATAAGTTAAATATCGAGGAAATTACTGTTACACAGCAGGGAACCAGTTCAGTAAGCCGTTCATGGTCTGTTACAAGCCCTGGCTGGGTAGGCGTTAATTACAAGGATGAGGGACAGAGTAATTCGACAGATAATACAGGAAGATATGAGGGCGAGCTTGTCCGCAGCTATTCCGTCAATAAGTATTCATATAGTGTTAAGCTCATGTTTGTAATAGCTACTGGCGAATACGATAAAGGAGTACAGCAGTTCTCAGGAAGTGTACAGGCAACATTAAGATACACGAACTCTGCTAATGAAAGTAAAGCAATATCCTTCGATATGGTTGAACAGATGTATTCTTATATGCAGATGTCTTCAACGAAGGATGGTGGAGTATGTAAGTCCAATACTGCAAGGATGTTCAGGGGCAATTCGTACGACCGATTCTTCCTTGATTTACCGGATGTGCAGTCGGTTGACAGCCTGACGCTTAGTGTATGTGACGATAATGGTAGTACATGGAAAATTAATTCAGTTGCTGTACGACAGGTAAGCTCAGTAGGTGATATGATACTTAATGATAAGGGTGAGTATGAATATACAGGTAAGATGGAGAATCTTACTACACAGGATAATGATAACACTCCTGCATATTCAGTTACTGCAGCTAGGGGAACCAAGACAGATGTAAGAATTAATTTCAATGAGAATAAAATTAATATAGATACATCAGCCGCAGGTAATACTCCTTCTGCAACAATTACAAGAAGACCAGAGGGTACTAACGATACGCTTAATATATTCGTCAAGCCTAAATTAAATGACGGTGTATCATTAGGTAATTATACTGTAAGTACTGATTTCTTCTACAATAATGCATATGGAACAACATTCCAGAATGGTATTTCAAGCTTAAGATATAATGGTGAATACTATTATGTGCTTGGTGTATCAGCCAGCAATTTTGTAAGAATGAAGCAGCTCAAGGCTGTGGCTACAGCTAATAATGGTGTATCGACAAAGCTATATGGTGACGGCATTATTATCCAGCATATAAGGTCTGGAACATTGATTGGAACATATCTGCTGAACAATAAAAATGCAGACCTTTCATTGGCACATTACTATTCAGCGGCTACCGAGGTGACGAACCAGGAGACACAGACAGTGTCATTGTATTTTGGAAGCTCAACAACTAACCAGGCTCTATCAGATGCGGGAAAGAATGTTGCAGTATCTATCGGCTTTAAGAGTTCACTCGCAGATGATGACCAGGTATATCATTCACCTTATGTATATCTGACAGATGAGCAGTATAACAACCTTACAAGCAACCTTATGGCAGAGATTGATTTCCACATTCCGTATATCAGGGAAATTACTGATATAAGGATTGCCGGAATTGATGATGCCGAAGGAGTAATAGAGAGTGCAACAGTAGGTACTTACACTAATGATACGAGTGTAGACCTTACCAAGCCAGATGCTAATGCTTCTAATAATGCATGGAGCACATATGAGCAGGAGTTAAAGAAAGCATATAATGCACGTACTTTAACAGGCTGGTACAGCTTCCTGATTAACAGTAATATATCTAATGTAGCACAGACCTTCAGTCCTACTAACACTGACACAGTTGCAGCAGGTTCACTTGTTCCGGCAACGCTTACACTTACAGCGGATGAGACAAGCATGAATTCTGATGTAGATCTCTCAGTAACAATTACATATATATCAGAGAATGGAGATAATGAGGTTGTAAGAAGAATTCCAAGTGTCAAGGCATGGATTGGAGATACAAGTACATTTACAGCTGGAAGCTCTATTGACTTATCAATGATGCTTTCTGATGTCAAGGCAATTACCGGAATACATGTACAGACTGTAGGAACAGGAACTGTATATCCACTTGCCAAGGCTGTGATTGTTTATAATAGATACGGTGAGACGAAGACAATATCTAAGACTGTAGGAAAGCAGATAACTACACAGGGCTATGATATCAGTCTTGTAAGTGGTTCACTTGTCGTTTCTGCAACGAGTCATCCGGCTGATGAGAATGAACAGGGAATAACACTTCCAACAGCTACTAACACAGATATGAACTTCGCATTGACCAAGGGTGATACTCTTACAGTAAATGCAGCTTATTCATCTAATGTAACGAGCGATCCTGTTACTTATACTCTTTATAAGAAAGAGAGTTCAGGAGCAATAGCATCTGTGAATAATGCGGTAACCGCTAATGGTTATACATATACAATAGCTACAGCAGGTCTTGAGGCAGGAGATTATGAGCTTCATGTTATAACTTCTAAGACGAAGGAAGAAGCTGTTGTCAAGTTCACAGTCAAGGTGAAAGCAACGCAGAGTACGACAGAGGCAGCTACGACACAGAGCACGACCGCGAACTAGACGAATGCCCTGAAAGGCGGGCAGGAATGGGGATTATTATTATGCATAATATATTAGAGTGGATTAAGAATCATAAGAAAATCTGTATAGCAGCGGGAGTAATTCTTCTGGCAGCAATTATATGTGGCATATGGCGGATATTCATATATACCGGCACCAGCTGGAAAAGTGGGGGTGCACAGACAAGTGCACCTTTCCGCTACCGGATGAAAAACAGCCACACTGTTGAGGTCCGTGTGAACACTGAGAATGTTTCAGATGACGGATTCGTTATCCTGACTAATAATACAGACCAGTTACAGAGCAGTAAGAAGCGTCAGAAGGGCAAAGAGCTTGTATATGAGATTCTGATTGGTGATGACGCTGAGCGTATGTCATGGAGCCTTGCATATTATGAGGTTTCAGATAACGGACAGAATGATACCATGACCTACAGGTTTACACTTGAAATCGTAAAGAATGATAAGAACAGATGGAATATTACCGCAGAGGCTGGCGATATCGCAGTTATGCAGACTTTAACTAATGATACATCTGAAGTTAAATATAAAATTAGTGGCTCACAGGTGCAGCTTGAGCTAGTCGAGCCGGAAAATGTTGTATGGCAGACAGAGTATGATGCAAAGCTTCTTTCAGTTGGAAATGTGTTCGCGTCAGGAAATTCAAGTACAGCAAATGTGCAGGCTATAGCGGAGGGCGACTGGGAAGCCACAGTGGTATTCTACAACACAATCATGGGAGAAGAGGGTGAGTGGATACATGACCAGGAGATTAAGCTTCACATTAGAGTAGCATCTAATACTATAGCTGAGGTGACATTGGAATGATAAAAGATAAAAGACCAATATTTGCAAAAGAACCCGT
The DNA here is from genome assembly GCA_963590775.1 of Desulfovibrio piger. GTDB lineage: Bacteria > Bacillota > Clostridia > Lachnospirales > Lachnospiraceae > Lachnospira. The sequence continues at coordinate 17,026 of CAVAPS010000014.1, read as the reverse complement.
TAATACATGCAGACAGCCGGAGATGGACTCCATAAGAATGATGTTCCTTTTTATGGTTGCAGCAATACACTGCACCATTGAATGTACATCGGAGGAGGGATTATGCTCAGGACTTCCCTATGTATTTGACACGATTATAGGCGGTCCGCTTGCGGCGCCACCACTTATGTTTCTTATGGGAATGTGTATAGTCTATGCGAGAAAGCATGATTTCGTTACATCAGCCCAGAGGGCAGGAAACCTGTTTATCGCAGGCTTTCTGCTGAACATATGCCGGTTTACGATACCATATCTTATAGGATATGCTATATCGGGGGATGCACAGAAGTACATACAGCCGCTGGTTTATAAGACATTCTGCAATGATATATTCCAGTTCGCAGGAATGGCATTGTTCTTTATAGCACTGCTTATCCGTTTAAATGTGCCTGATATGGGTATGTTAGCCATAGGTCTTGTGTGTTCACTGGCAGGAACACTGTTAAATGGAACAGATGTGGGAACACCATTTGGAAATATTGTTCTTGGTTATTTTATAGGTACAGAGGATGCGGCAGGATATGTAATATCTGATTTCGTATTCTTAAACTGGATAATAGTACCTATAGCTGGATACATATTTGGTAAATGCCTGCGCTATGTGCAGAATAAGAGCAGATTCTATCTGACGATTTCTCCGGCATGTGCAGTGATAGCACTGATATACTTTATATGGGGAATCAGCAGCTCATACGGAATGTTTGGTGAGGGCGAGAACTGTTATTATCATGTTATATTACCGGATGCGCTTATATGTATAGTCGTAGCTATAGCACTCCTTGGAATACACCATGCTGTCAACAGCAGGCTTTCAGAGCGTGGAATAAGGATAATACACCGCTTAGGAACGGATATGACGCTTGTATATGTAATTCACTGGGTACTGATAGGTGTATGTATCAATGTGGTATTATATCTGGCAAGAGGCACACAACTTCTTCCAATGTATTATGTGTTACCTGTAGCTGCTGCAATTACAGTAGTTTCAGTTCTTATTGCAGAATTATGGAAAAGGAAATTAAAGGACAAGATTAAGGAATGGATATGAAAAAGAAAAAGAAACGCAAACTTGGGGCGATTGCGATGCTTTCAATTGTTGTTTTCTCTGTGCTTATCATGGTTGCAACCTCGTTAGTTGTTGTAATACAGTACAGACAGAGTGCAATTAAGAGCTACAGCGATCAGGCTTTTTCCTATGCTAAGTCGGCTGCTGTCTATATTGATGGTGATAAGGTTACTAAGTATATACAGACAGGTGAGACAGATGATTACTATGAAGAGATAGAAAGATATCTGAGTGTAATACAGCAGAATTCAGGTCTTAAGTATTACTATGTATTCATCCCACAGGAGAAAGACCTGGTATATGTATGGGATACAGATGAAGAGCAGCTAAGATGTGGTCTGGGAGAACATGAGGACTATATGAAGCATGGAAAGGAAGCTTCCATGATGGCGTTCCAGCAGGAGCCTGAGGAGAAAATTCTTATATCTAGAGATGAGGTATATGGTTACATAGCTTCTGCATTCTATCCTATATTCGACAGCAATGGAGATCCTGTGGCGCTTGTCGGTGTTGATTATTCAATGCCTGGAATCAATAAGTCAATACGCGGATTCCTCACAACTATTTCAGTCAGTCTCTTAGTTGTAATAGCTGGCTTTACTGTAGGCTTTTATCTGTTCTTAAAGCAGCAGATTCTGGTTCCAATCCAGAAGCTGAGCCGTGCAACTAAAGACCTTGTTAATAATCTTGGAACAGAAAAGAAATTTGAAATTAATATTCATGCCAGTGATGAGATAGAAGGTCTTTCACACTCATTTGAAAGCATGTATGATGAAATCTGTGATTATATCAAAGAGGTTTCAGAGGTTACGGCAGAAAAGGAGCGTATAGGTGCAGAGCTTAATGTTGCCACGGACATTCAGGCAAGCATGCTTCCTAGAATATTCCCACCATTTGCCGAGAAGAAGGAATTCGAGCTGTATGCCTCCATGAATCCGGCTAAGGAGGTCGGAGGAGATTTCTATGATTTCTTCCTTGTGGATGATGACCACCTTGCACTTGTAATAGCGGATGTTTCAGGAAAGGGTGTTCCGGCAGCATTGTTCATGGTTATTGCCAAGACTCTTATTAAGAATCAGGCGCAGACGGGTTTATCGCCTAAGCAGGTGCTTGAGAATGTCAATAACCAATTATGTGAGAACAACGAGGCTGATATGTTCGTAACTGCATGGCTTGGAATATATGAAATATCAACACACACCATGACAGCAGCTAATGCAGGACATGAGTATCCTGCAATACGCCGCAAGGATGGCAGCTTTGAGCTTTTCAAGGATCCACATGGACTTGTGCTGGCTTATATGGAGGACTTCACCTATAAGGAGTACACATTTGAACTTAATGAAGGCGATACACTTTTCGTCTATACAGACGGTGTTGCTGAAGCAACTAACAGTAATAATGAATTGTATGGAACAGACCGTATGCTTCATGCATTGAACAAGTCGGCTGACAGTGGAGTCGATGCCCAGAGACTGCTTAAGGATGTACGCAGCGATATAGACGGATTCGTGCAGGATGCACCACAGTTTGATGATATTACAATGCTTGCACTCGATATTTTGTATTGAGCTATGAACACAGTTCACAGGATGGGGGAATAGTGTAAAAAAGCTTTAATTTTCCACACATGTCCTGAAAAACTGGCAAGAATGGAGGAATACTATGAGTGATATGTCAGAAAAAGACTTTCTTTCAATATGGGAAATGCAGCATCCAAGACCGGAGGACAAAAAGGAGCTGCTGACATGGCTTCAATGGCGAGAAGAGGCGCTGAGGCTGTGGGAAGCCGAGATGGAAATGAGATACCAGAAAAAGCTTACGAAATTAAAGCAGAAACAAAAGCAGGAGCTTTTAAAGGCAGCCATTCATGAAAAGAGTATGGCAGAGGCAGAACAGCGGCGAAGATAGTTATTTATAATTGATTTTTAGAAAGATGGTGTTTTTTAGCATCATCTTTTTTATTTGTCTCACTTTTGTCTACATTGATGTGATATTATGTGTGTATGAAAGAAATATTGATATTTAGATATAACAGGAGGACATACAATGGGAGAGCATGATAAGAAGGACAATGGAAAAAAAGTTACAGAAAAGAAAGTAGAAGAACGGAATACAATAGAACGGAATACAATAGAACAGAATAATGTAGAACAGAGTAATGAAAATGAATATAAAGGCAGATATAAGTTTATAGATGGTATGGCTTATGGCTTTACATTTGGAGATCCTTTGAATGCAGAAGATATGGCTTTAGCACTTAGGGATCTTGATAAAAGATGCAGATCAGCTGAAGGTGCCAAGAAAACTATTAATCCTGTTCAGGTGGCAAAAGATTATGCGATTTTATTAGAATTAGTCAATTTTGCTGAGGAATTGGCAAAAAATGGTGATTCAAGATTATATGCTCTTAGTCCTAAGATAAGACAAGTAGAGCGGGATTGTCTTACCGGAACAGGTATGCTGCATGATGAACATCTTTTTGATGATCCTACAGGAAAGTCGACAGGTGATGAAAAAATTATTGGACATCACACATTGGAAATAGCAGAACTACATGATTTTCTGGATTCATTTAATTATGTAATATATAGAAGAATTATGGATCCAACTGGAGACTTGAGCAATATCACGAGAGCTGAAATTGATAAAGCAATTAAAGGACATAATGCCAGTCTGTCCAAGATATATAATGATGAAGCCAGAAATGCACTGGCTACTATTAAAGATTCATGGACCTACAGTGATGTAGAACCTACAGAGGAACAGAAAAAGTATATTGATGGTGACGATGGATTACGGCATGATCTTTTTGATTTATATTGCATATCAGAGGGTAAGATGGACTGTGATGTGAACAGATTCAAAAAGATACAAGACAATATTATGACAGCATTTCCGAATTTATCTGGGAACAGGCTTCCTGCATTTAAGTATCCTACAGATAAAAAAGAAAAGAAAACTCCTGTAACACTGCGTAATGCTTTGGAGGCTTATAAAAAAAATGTCGATGTTTATATTAAGACAATTGAATACATATGTGGCGAGGCAGAGCCTAAGTATCAATTTGACTTTAAGAAATATTGGAAGAATATAGGAAATTTCTACAAGCTGGTAAAACCGGATACATTTTTTGATAATAAAGCGGATCATGAATGGCATATTAAAGAAGTAGTCAGATACATTAATAGCAATGCAGATATATTTAAAGCAATTGAAGAAGCTAAAGATAAGGAAGATGACAAGAAGACAGCCGGTATTGCATGTAAAATTGTTAGTAAAGTTGCGGCTGAACATGATTTCTTTGTGGAGAAAAATCTTGTAAGGCAGATTGATATAGCGTATGGAAACACTGAATATGCGGGAGCAAATGTTATAGGTTGGAGTGAGCGTGAGAATATATCAAGAAAAACGGCTAAGGAAAATCTTGAGCACTATTCAAAAATTCCTGAGCAGGAAATTTCAAATCATATTGATTATATTATAGAAGAGACATTTAAGGAAGATTACAAGTGTGTCAGAGTAGGAACGACAAAATCCGTCAGAGGCAATACATTTCTTAACTGGGTAGATATTTCTGAAAAGCCGGAAGAACCAAGTTTATCAAAGAATTCAAATGGGTTTTCACTTCAGGATGGTATGTCTGAGTATGATAGAAGACTTGCACTTAGAGGAAAACCATTTTTTGAAGAGACTGTGCTGGCTCCTATCTATAAGTATTGTAAGGAATTTGATTTGCTTACAAAGGAAGAAAAAATTGACAATCAGACTAAGAAGGTGAATCTTGACACTAAGTTCAGCGGATGCCTTAATATTCTTGGAGGATGGTTGAGCACGACTAAAAGCAAAATAAATCTCCATAAAGCTGATGTAAAAACTCAAGATGGAATTGATATGTTCTGTGATATACGGGATTCATTGAAGCTTGTGCAGGAAATTTCAGACAAAGCGAAATTAAATATAAAGTTTCCGACATCTATTACTAAGCGTGGGGATATAGAGAATAGTTTAAGACAGTTTGAAAGACAGCTCTGGGTTAAGCATGAGCTTCATATGTATGAGGTTATAGGTAAAGAGCTTGATGAAATGAACGAAGCAGATAATACTAAAACATGGTCGAAGCTAAATATTAATACTATTAAAGAAGCAAAACTTAATCATGAGGAGCTTATCAGGAAGGCAGAGGAAAATGCTAAGAATATTAAAGATCTGATTGAAAGTAAAGAAGAATATAGCAATTTCAAGGATATATATTCAAAGAATACGTCTAAGCTTGCTGTATTGAAGAAAACTGATGATAAAATTGAAAAGATCATAAAGAAAGCTGAGCTTGAGGAGCAGAAAAGAAAAGAAAGGCTAAAGCGCGAAAGTGACGAAAAATACCATAAGGAACATGAGAAAGAATCTGGAAAGCCAGCAGAAGCAGAGCAGAAGGAAAAAGAGCAAGATAATCTGAATGATGAAGAAAAGGAAACAATCCTTGAAAATCTTGAGCTTGATGATATTGCTAAGAAGGTAGGCAGGCTTGAAGAGGACGACAATGTTATCAATACAATCAGCACATTTAGAAAGAAGAAAGCTGTAATTGACGAGGATAACCAGAAGGATGAGATTAATCCTGAGGAGTCAGAGCAGATCGATAATGATGTAGCTGGAGCAGATGTTGCTGATAAATATAAGAAAGTTAATAAACCAACCGATATAGTGGAATATTCTAGTATAGATCTCAGAATGGCTAAGCGATGCAATATTGTTTTTATTTGTAAGGCTCTTGAAGATCAGACTAAATATAAACATGTGGAGTTCGAGCTTATGAAGCAAGCATTGAATAAGTATGTAGATGCTATCAGCAAGTATAATATCAAAGCTAATAGAATGAATGATAGGGATGTCATTTATGATGGTGTAGACGATAATACCATTGCAACGGATTCTGATGTGGTAGCTGCTGCTGGCAGGGCATATATTACATGTAAGCTATATCTGGAAAGACATATGAAATCAGAAGTTACACCTGATGGAGTAAAGAAAAGTATCACAGGACAGTATTGGGGAAATGGTGCTCTTCGTAAGCAGGCAGCTATAGCGGTGATGGATCATTTAAAAATGCTTCCTGAAGCGTGGAATATGATTAAGGAGATGGATGCTACAGTTACTAATGGCAATGATGCAGAAAGTATTCATTCTTATGATATTAAGTTTTTAATTAATACATTGAAGGAGACTAAAAATACTAGGTTTTATGATCTTAATAAAAAGCTGAAGGATGTGATAACAGAACATAGAAAACAGATTGCAGAGGATAACAAGATAACAGAGGATGTTAAATTAGTTAAGCCTAATGGAATGATTAGAAAGTAACATATGTTTCTGTATTAACAAAGCCGTTAAAATGATGAATTTGACACAAAGAATAATCATCATTTTAACGGCTTTTTGTTTACAATAAAATGTGGTGATGGTAAAATTCTGATGTGCAGGTCAATGAATGAAAAAGAAGAGTATAAATATTTATTCAGATAAGGAGTACAGTTATGGTTAAGCATGTTATTTTATGGAAGTTAAAGGATGAGCTTGCAGGAGAAGAGAAAGAGCAGGTTAAGGCAGGAATTAAAGAAGGACTTGTAGGGCTTGCAGGACAGATACCGGGGCTGCTTGAGATTAAGGTAAGAACAGAGTGTCTTCCAAGTTCTACAGCAGATGTGATGTTAGACACAACATTTGACAGTGTGGACAGCTTAAAGGGTTATGCAGTACATCCTAAGCATGTGGCAGTTGCAGACAGCAAGGTAAGACCCTACACGGCAGTAAGATCATGCATGGATTATGAGATATAGTAATTGGAGGACATAATAATGGAACATATTTCAAGAAATGATGCATTTGAATTACTTAAGAAGTACAATAAGGATCCGTTTCATATCCAGCATGCTTTGACAGTTGAGGCTGTTATGAAGTGGTATGCCAGAGAGCTTGGTTATGGTGATGACGCAGAATACTGGGGAATCGTAGGGCTTCTTCATGATATTGATTTCGAGCTTTACCCTGAGCAGCATTGTATCAAGGCACCTGAGCTTTTAAGAGAGAGCGGCGTGTCAGAGGATATTATTCATGGGGTTGTTTCCCACGGCTATGGAATTACCGTTGATGTTGCGCCTGAGCATGAGATGGAGAAGGTGCTTTTTGCAGCAGATGAGCTTACCGGGCTTATATGGGCAGCAGCACTTATGCGTCCGTCTAAGAGTACGAAGGATATGGAGCTTAAGTCTTTGAAGAAGAAATATAAGAGCAAGGGCTTTGCGGCTGGATGTTCAAGAGAGGTAATTGAGCGTGGAGCTGAACAGCTTGGCTGGGAGCTTGAAGAGCTTCTTACTAAGACGCTTGCGGCAATGGCTGCCTCAGAAGACATGATTAATGAAGAGATGGAGAAGGAAAATGTTTAATACTCCGGCAGATTGTTACAATTATATAATTGAGAATGACCTTGAAATGTCGTTACGAGGAGCATATTGCGAAAGGTGTAGTGAAGTATATGATAATGTCTACTATTGTTGCATGCAGATTAGAAAGTGAGAAAAAGTTGATGGAATATATAGCAGAATAATTACTAAAGAGAGCCAGGATATACGGACTGACAATGGGATTGAAGTTCGTATATCCCAGCTCTCTTTATGAGGGGGAAAAATGTTTTACAAACATTCGATGACTGATGGTTTGGGAGATTGCTCAGCCATCTTTCTTATGAAAAAGTTTGTCTGTTGTCTTTCGACATTGTTTATATTAAGGGAAAAATGTGAAAATGAGTTGGAAAGTTTGTGAGAATTCTGTGAACAGTGATATAATAAATGACGTTGAAATTATGAAAAGACTTAAATAATGGAGGATACATTTACATGAAAGAGTTAAGTAACAGGTCAGCGAATTTTACAGACTCTGTCATCAGAAGAATGACAAGAATTGCTAATTAATATGAACATTTTTGAGGGCTGAGAGCAAGAAAGCTGATAACAAGGCAGCCGATTACGAGGCTGATGGGAATTACTCATGTCAATATGGTGAAGCAGAAGAAATCACAAGATTTTAATATGTAGTTAGAAATTTCAGATTTGTCTTAATTTTGTCTTACTCTGTCATGTATAATGTAGGAGTAATAATTCAGAACTACATTTGCAGAACGAATTTCTACATGGTTCTGAATAGTTACATATAGAAAATGATTCATATGGAGGATACAGATATGGGAAATTATGACAAAGCTAACGAGAATCAGCGTTGGAAGGATTATTACGTATATTTAAAGATGTATGGCTTTTTCCATACAGAGAATGGCAATAATGCCGATAATACAATAGAGGATGAAGCAAAGATGTGGTCGGCTGATGTATTTCGCTTGGAAGATATTCCATTTGATAAAGAAGTTAATGCATATTCAGCAACTCTTACTACAGATGGAGCCAGATATACAGCTATTACTACGGACAATTCGACTAATCGCAATTACCTGGATATTTCTCCTATTGCATATATTAAAAAAGACCGCGTAATTATTCTAAGCTCTGACAATAACGATTATATAACCAATAAGGAACCACAGTCACTGTATAACTACTCGCTGTCTGCTTTAGAGGAGGTTCTTTCTGACAAAGCAGCCCATGCACGTTCAACATGGTCTGATATCAAGGTTTCTGTAGGAATAAGCAGCTCGCCATTCAAAAAAATAGAATCAGCTCTTACAGCCCTTTACAAGCTTGGTAAGCTTGATAAGCCTGATAATCCACATGCTACCGCCGAGTACCACAACAAGATTGACGCTGTTATTAATGCATGCCAGGCATACATTGAATACAAGAAGAAGGACAAGAGAGAAAAAGATTATAACGACTCTGACAGAGCCCGTCTTGCCTATGCCAATGATGTAATCGAATTCATGAAAAGGAAGCAGAATGAATTAGAACTTGTAGAAAAGGCTGTTACCACTCTTGAATGTTATTCTGAAAGTGAGCGTAATCCAGAGAGGCTTGCTGAAAGAATAGCAGGAGAGGATGCCCAGCTTTTTAAAGAGAAGGCTGCTGCTGTACAGCAGGAACCTGAAGAGCAGCATATTAACACGTCTTCTCTCAGTAGTATGAACAGGAACTCACATACAATTAATAATAAAGAAAGCAACAATGGCAAATCACTCCAGTCAATTACTGAAGAGTTATCTTCTACATTTAATAAAACATATAAAAATGAGACATCAATTCCTGCCATTGTGGCAGATACCTTTGATACAGAAAGTAAGAATCTGTATAACGGATTACTTGCCAATAATAATGACATTGAAAGCAATAACCTTAACGCTGCATATGTATTAGGCTCAATGATAGCATCTGAATTAATAAAAAGGGAAAACAAGTTTAAGCCTAGTGATTTTGCAGACAGAGGTGGCATGAATTATAGATATTTATCAGTATATAATAATCAGGACAAGGATTCTGAAAACTATAAGAAATCTGCTTCTTATGTCAGAAAGGATATCCTTAAGATGGGTATGTCTGCACTTAAGGCTGTCGGCAGCAAGCTTAATCTGGATATTACTGATAACAATATTAATAATTTTGACAATCCATTATTAAGTAATGATGCTATTACCAAAATCATGGATAACTTCAATGCAGAACAAGTTACTACTGTTCTCATGAATAATAGACTTATTAATAAGATATATAATGAAAGATCACTTTCCCACACTATGGAAAGCTATGCTTTTAATGCCAGCCTTCAGGATAAAGAAAAATTCAATGATACTCAGGCATTGCTTTACAGGTTCGCTACTAAGGGAATCGTTGAACCACTAGAACAGCTAGAGGCTCAGGCAGAAAATTCGAATAAAAAGCTTGATGATATTATAATTAAAAAGGAGGATGCCCAGAAATTATACGCTGAATATATATTCAGCAGTGCATTGTTACAAGAAATAGATAATAATAGGTACATTCTCGCTGAAAATATGAAGCTTCCTATGACTTCAGAGCTCACTAATATATTAAAAGAAGAGGGTGAAGCAGGACTTCAGGACGCTCATGACAGGTTCATTAAGGAACTGCTTAGCTATTCTGTTAAATTTAAGGAAGAATTGCCTAATATAAACTTAAACAAGGACATATCGGTTAAAGGCTTCAAATGGATAATAAATCAGGATAAACCGTTCGGCTATGTCAGAACCAGTGGAGTATCTCGCTTTAATTTTACTTACAAGGGAATTGAAATAAATGGCAAAATCTATCATGATTACAAGGAAGCTCTTACAGTAAATGGTATGGTTGCAGTACATGGACTGCTTGATAGTTCCAAGAAAAATAAAACCTGCGATCTATATGGTGAGCCATTATTGAAGTCATTCAAAAAACATTGCGATGATCTTTTCCCTAAACCTGGATATGTTTATGAGCTCAAAAAGAGTCCTGGTGCCACAGCAGCGGCCAAAGATATATTTGCATCAATAACTGCAATGACACTTATTAATTATGATCAGATGCTTATAAATAATGGAAATAATCCCGCATTCAGCTCATTAGCAGAACAGCTTGATTCAGAGACAATTAAGAATGCAATTCTCTCAACCGAAGCAGCTAAGAATTTTTTCAAAGGTGCTAAAAACACTACTATGGTAAATTTCGTATCTGATGAAGATTTAAGAAATAACCTTGCTAAGGATATTCAGCCTCAGGTCGCATCAAAAATTAAGAGTCTTCTTGAGAAAATGCAGAATAGCGGAAAGACAACTAACAAAAAAGTGGATAATAAAACCAGAAATAATACTAACGATAAAACATTTACCAATGTAAAGACTAAGGGTCATGCATAATAGATATTTATGAAGAATCCGGAAATTCCGTCCGGGTTCTTCTTTTTTATCACAACTACCTCTTGACTTTAAGTGCTATCATAGATGTATCAAATCAAGCAAAGGAGTTTACTGAATATGTATATTGAGAATATTAACATCCCCGCTGATGTGAAAAAGCTGAATATTATGTAGATTAATGTAATGTCCTTGCCAAGGCAAGGGATTTAAAGGGTGAAGACGGAAAGATTGTAAAGACGGATGTCACGATTGCCAAGAACTATTTGGCAAAAGAAAAGATAACAGAATTGAATGAAATAGTAACAATGTATCTGGATTATGCAGAGAGTGAATTTGAGAAATACATAGATTCATTATTACAATCAGATAAGGACTGCGACTGGAAATACATTAAGCAGGAGCATCTGACACAGGTGGCGTTCTTTCAGCATGAAAGACTTGTACACTTGATTGTAACCATAGCATTTGCAATATTAGAGCTGCTTACAGTGTGTGCATATGTGGTAGTCGGGGCGATTGACTCTGCATTAAGCATGCCTTTGCTCGTCCTTGCGATTGCAATTCTTATCCTGCGTTCCATACATCAAACATTATTATCTGCTTGAGAATGAAGTGCAGAAAATGTATAAGCAGTATGATAAGATATGTGAAAAGGAACGGAAATTATGATAGCTGTTGTTGAAGATGAGAAGGAATTATAAAACACAATAAATAAATGTATAAAAAATGTGGTGTGCTAAACAAATCGTTTAACGCACCACATTTAATCTTAGTTAGGATATTCACTTGTGATTCCGAAGTATTCTTCTAGTGATAACCAGTCACCATTGTTATATAACTTAGTTGCAAGGTCAACACCTACATAACGAAGATGCCATGATTCGTACTGGTAGCCGGTATATGAATCTTTTCCCTTAGGGAAGCGGATACAGAAGCCGTATTTGTAGCAGTTATCATTAACCCACTTGCCTTCATTAGTGTACTGGAAGCTGTCCTCAATAGAGTTAAGGTCAAAGCATAATCCTGTCTGATGCTCAGAGTTACCAGGTCTTGATGAATATGTGTCAGCTAAGGCAACACCATCACTTTTAACATATCTGTTATATACGTTGACCTGATAATTATATGAACGGTAGCCACTGGCAATATATATATTAAGACCTTTGGATGTTGCGTCCTTTAACATAGTGTTCCATGCACTCATAAGAGTCTTGTCAAGACATGTTGAACTTCTGTCAGCATTAACAGGCTGGTCAGGATTAGTTGGAATGAAATCCTGAGGAAGTGCATATGTCTTATTGGCAATAAGGACACCGTCAATATAAGTTGCTCCGTTGATTTCCTGAATCTTAAATCCTTTAGAAGTAGTACCCTTAGAAACTACATTTCCAGATGGAACTACAGGAGGTGCAAATTCAGAGCTGTTAGAAGCGGATGTAATGTCTGACATAGTAGCTGATGAGTTATCAGCATTAGTTGAATCTGTTCCTTCACTTGTGCTTTCATTCTCTTTATTCTGCGTTGATTCTTCAACCTTAGCAGTTGTAGATTCTCCATTTTTATCTGTGTTCTTAGACTTGGAACAGCCCTTTATCGAAACAGATATTATAACTATAATGATAATAAGCAAGGCAGCAGCTGCACAGGCGAGAATAATACGGTTTCTTCTTACCTGACGCTGTCTGCGTGTTAATCGTCTTTTAGCCATGATAATATTAATCCTTTCATATAAATTCCTTATAATTATTGCATTGTTGATTGGATATTTCAAGGTAAAATGTGTTAATATACTTACAATATTGATATGTGAAAAGTGAGGGAATATATGTACACCAAAGAACAGTTAAAGAAGCAGTTAGAGAATATGGGTTTAACAGGGGAGGAGACAATTCTTATTCATTCATCAATGAAATCTATTGGCGAGGTTGAAGGCGGGGCAGATACAGTGCTTGATGCATGGATTGAATATTTCGGACATGGACTTTTACTTCTTCCAACACATACATGGAAGAGTATAAATGTGGATTCTCCTGTATATAATCCGAAGGAAACACCATCATGTGTTGGACTGCTTACTAATATGTTTCTTAAAAGAGATGGCGTAATAAGGTCGCTTCATCCTACACACAGCATGGCAGGGATTGGAAAGAAAGCGGCAGAGTATCTGGCAGACGAGGAAAACAACAATACACCATGTACACCGGGTGGCTGTTATGACAGATTAAGAAGCTGTGGGGGAAAAGTTTTGCTTGTTGGTGTAGGACATGAGAGAAATACATTTATTCACAGTGTTGAAGAAGTGCTTAATGTACCTCACAGATTGTCAGATAAGCCTATGAAGTTACAGATAGTAATGCCTGATGGCAGTATTAAGGATTCATATATGAGAAAGCATTACAACGCAGACCAGCCTCACATATCAGAGGATTTCGTTAAGCTTAATCAGGCATTTCTTGATTGTAAGGCTGTGCGTGAAGTGACATTTGGTGATGCAAAGTGTCTGCTGTGCGATGCTAAGGCGGTGTTTGAAGTTGTAAGGCATGTAATTGCACCAGACCCTGAATGTATTGTTACAAGCAGTTCAATTCCAAAGGAGCGCTGGGAGGCACTTATTAAGTAGTAATATTTTCTGAGCAGTACTGCATTGCAAAATCAATAAATAACTGGGCACTGTGGCTCAAGAATTTCCCCTTCTTCCATACAATTCCGATATTAACATCAATCGGTGGTTCAAGGGAGATTCCTTTATATTGCTTGAAACGAGGCAGCATATCTGAGAAAAGGAAACAGCCGCATCTGCCATTGTCAATGAATTTCAGGGTTGTATATAACTGGCTGCTTCGCATAATAATTCTCGGGTTAATCTTTAACTGGTCAAATCTGTTTTTCAAAAGCTCATTCTGCACAGAATCCACATTAAACATAAGCAGATTCTCATTTCTGAAATCTTCAATAGTCATACATTTTTTCTTAACCATAGGGTGCTTCTTGGAAACAACGTACACAAGCTGTTCCTTGGCAAGAACGCAGCTTTCAAATTTATCTATATTAAACTGTTCCATATTAACAATTGCCAGGTCGAGTTTTTCGTCCTGAACAAGATTACATGCACGCACAGAACCGAACTCATCTAATTCTGTCTGGATATCAGGATAGCTCTGTTCAAATGCATTAAGTACCTCAGGGAAAAAGATGGTACTGAACATAGGCGGTATTCCTATCTTAAGAACCGGAATACGATTGCCTAATTCCAAGAATTCATTCTGCATTTCTGTACTGTGTTTTAGCAGGTCTATAGCTTTTTCATAAAATGTCTCTCCGGCACTTGTAAGTTCCAGATGATTTCCATTTCTTGTGAAAAGAATAATATTAAATTCAGCTTCGAGGTCTTTAATGGCAATCGAGATTGTAGGCTGTGTTACAAAAAGTTCTTCAGCAGCTTTGGTTATGCTGTGGGTGCGGCATGCGGTGCAGAAATATTTTAACTGGTTAAGTGTCATAACACGTTTCCTCCTGTTAAATGCTGTGAAAATCAATGCATTTAAAAATGTTTTATACACATATTTTACCATAAAAAATTTTTATTGAAATATAAAAATCATTAAATTGTTTTTTTACAGGAACAGACTTATACTTTAGTTACATTAAAGATGAGTCCGGACAGAAAGTTAATAAATAATGTGAAAGGGGGAACGTTATGTCTCAAACCACAATAACATTACTGTTTTTATTGTTTGCTGTAGTCAGCTTCATACTTGAGAAGATTCCGCTGGGGCTTACAGCTACAATAGTTGCACTTGGTCTGAACCTTACCAATGTTCTTACGGTAAAGGAAACATTTGCAGGTTATGTAAACAGCAATGTAATCCTGTGTGTCGGAATGTTCGTAGTCGGACAGGCACTATTTGAAACAGGCATGGCTAATAAAATCGGAGGAGTTGTTACTAAATTTGCCAAGTCTGAAAAGATACTTATAATTGCGATAATGTTAATCGTAGGAATTATGTCAGGGTTCCTGTCTAATACAGGAACAGCAGCAGTACTTATCCCTGTTGTCTGTGGAATAGCAGATGAATCAGGATATTCAAGAAGCCGTCTGTTAATGCCTCTGGTATTCGCAGCAGCACTTGGAGGAAATCTTTCAATAATTGGAGCACCGGGAAATCTTATGGGTGTAAATGCTTTAGAAGAATTAGGACTCTCAACAAGCTTCTTTATGTATGCACCAATCGGAGTACCAATGCTTATATTTGGAATTATTTACTTCGTTGTAATAGGGTGCAGGCTTCTTCCGGACAATAGGGTAGTTACAGATGATGAGCCGGAGCAGGCAAGAGATTTCAGCAATGTTCCAAAATGGAAGCAGGCAATGTCACTTATCGTGTTAGTTCTTGTTATTCTTGCCATGATATTTGAAGACAAGATAGGAATTAAGATACAGGTTTCAGCATGTCTTGGAGCAGCAATACTTGTTCTTGCAGGTGTTATATCTGAGAAAGAAGCGCTGAAGTCAATTGATTTAAAGGTTGTGCTGTTATTCGGTGGTTCGCTTGCACTTGCAAGTGCTCTTGAAAAAACAGGAGCAGGATCACTTATAGCAGATAAGATTGTTGGAGTTATGGGTTCTAACCCAAGTCCGATACTTCTTCTGTTCGTGATATTCGTAGTCACATGTGTGCTTACGAACTTCATGGCAGGCGGCGGCTGTACACTTCCGGGCAAGGCAATGGTTCTTATGCCGGGTGCAGGCTATGAGGGTATTACAGATTTCGTGCTTGACCAGATGACAAGCTATGGACTTAATGCATGTCCTCCACTTCTTGTAGGCGTAGGTGTTGCAACATCTGTCGAGACAGCAGCACTTCTTTCAAAGAAGGCACTTATGCGACCAATCGGCTCACATAATGATAATGCAAATGCAGCTAAGATGGAGAAGTTACTTGAAGACGGAATCAATGCCATCGGACTTGGACCTCAGGGTATGGGCGGTAAATTCTCTGTTATGGGAGTTAATATTGAAAATACAGCAAGACATCCATCAACAATCGGTGTAGCTGTAAATGTAGGCTGCTGGTCACACAGAAGAGGCCATGTAATATTTGACAAAGACTTAAATGCAGTATGTGATACACATTCAACAATAGACCTGAACGCATAGGAGGATTAGATAATGGTAGAAATCAGAGGCGATAAAAAGGTTCTTGTTACACCAGTAAGTGCAGAGGACTTAAAGGATATTAAGATTGGTGACATTGTATGGCTTGACGGAGATTTAATGACATGCCGTGATGTTGCACACAGAAGACTTGTAGAATATGGAAGAGAGCTTCCTTTCGATATTAAGGACAAGGCAATATTCCATGCAGGTCCTATCGTAAGAAAGCTTGAAGGAACAGAAAATGATTATGAAATGGTATCTGTAGGACCAACTACATCAATGCGTATGGAGAAATTCGAATATGAATTCACTAAGCAGACAGGTGTAAGAGTAATCGTAGGAAAAGGTGGAATGGGTCCTAATACAGAGAGAGCATGTAAGGAATTCGGTGCAATCCACTGTGTATTCCCTGCCGGCTGTGCTGTAGTAGCAGCAACAGAGGTTGAAAGAATTGCAGAACACCACTGGGACGAGCTTGGTATGCCGGAAACATTATGGTGCTGTAAGGTTAAGGAATTCGGACCTCTTATTGTATCAATAGATGCTAATGGAGATAACCTCTTTGAACAGAATAAGGTTGTATTCAACGAAAGAAAAGAAGAAGCCAAGAAGGCAATATATCCTAATGTCAAATTCATAAAATAGATACACATAAAAACAGGGGCTTCAGACCTTTATGCTCTGTCGCCCCAACTCCGTTAATAACAGAAATTGTGCAATCAGTACTGATAAGTCACCGTTCTATGTGTCCAGGATTCCGGGTACATATCAATTCAGGTTTTGGAAAGGCCTTGAGAAAGAGATGAATCTGTATTATAATCTCAAATAAACATAAATATACATCAATAAATACAAATAAACAAAATGATTTATTTTAAACATCAATAAACACAAATAAACATAGGCACATAAT
>CAVAPS010000013.1:30867-60095 GCA_963590775.1 Desulfovibrio piger | reverse complement strand
ACTAAATGAATATAAAAAATTTTAAAAAATTTGCAAAAAAACCTTGCAATTTTCAAAAGTCAGTAAATATGCTATCTTTCATTGACAGCGGGCGCATGAAATGGTAATATTAGTAAGGTGCTTCAAACACCAAGATTTTTTTTGGAGGTACTTGAAATGAAGGGTACAGTTAAGTGGTTCAACAACCAGAAGGGTTACGGCTTTATCAGTGATGAGTCAGGAAAGGATGTATTCGTACATTATTCTGGACTTAACATGGAAGGCTTCAAGTCTTTAGAGGAAGGCGCTCAGGTTGAGTTTGATGTAACAGAAGGCGCTAAGGGTCCTCAGGCTACTAACGTAACAAAATTATAATCGGTTGTTTTCAGTGTGCCTTTTTTATATTATATATAGAAAGATATATTGTAACACAATAGGATTATGGGGGCGGTCACAATTAGTATTGGACCGCCTTTTTTCATTAATAAGATGCTTTGGAGGCTTTATGGAGAATTTGAATATTAATTATGACCAGACAGTAAGCAATGCTACTGTAAGCATGATAACAGCTGGTGCGATACTTGTTGTATCAGTTCTTATCGTTCTTCTGGTACTGGTTATTAAAAGATGGAAAGGACGATTTATTCCTTTGGCATTAGGTCTTCTTTCATATGCTGTATTTGGTTTTATGTTTTCACAGTTCTTAATGAGTGTGCTTTCGCTTATACCAACTGTTGACCAGACATTTAATTATAATACTAATGCATATGCGGTTATGTACAATATTCTGCTTGCGGCAGGATTTGGTATTGCAAGATGGTTTACAGCCAAGATGATGACTGACAGATATAACAGATCAGGAGATGTCCTTATGGCAGGAGCAGGTCTTGCAGTAGGAGATATAGTTATTACGTATGCACTGACAATGTTTACATTTTTCGTATATGCACAGGCAATATCTGCTAATGGATTAGAGAAGTTTATTACTGATATGTCCCAGAGCGGAATGACCGAAAGTGATGTTGTTACATTATATACTACTAATATTTCACAGTTGATTGATTCACCAGCGATCCTGTGGTTATTAATGGGTGTATCAGCGGTGCTTGATATTGCACTTAATGTTTTATTGTTCATGGTTGTATATGGAGTGGTAAAGAAACAGGTTAATTATATGTATGCGTATTATGCAATGATTGCCCAGTTTGTTTCTAATATAATGTTCCAGTTATATGATGCATTTTCACTTACTAACATCATAGTACTGTTTACAATCAAGCTAGTGATAGTAGCTGGAATAGTGTTCTTTATTAAACAATTCGTTATGAAGGAGATAAAATACTCAGATGACTGATGTGAAAAAAGGACTTACAGTGGATGAAGTAGAGAAATTAACAAAAGAAGGTCAAGTCAATGTGTCTGTCGGAAAGCAATCCAAGACTATTGGCCAGATTATTGCGGGTAATGTGTTCACATATTTTAACCTGATATTTGCTGTGTTTGCTGTACTTCTGGCTCTTGTAAGGTCATATAACAATATGACATTTCTGCCTGTAATTATCTTGAATATGTTCATTGGAATAATTCAGGAGATAAGAGCAAAGAAAGTCCTTGATAAGCTTACGGTCGTCAATGCACCTAAGACATCAGTAATAAGAGATGGACAATTACATATTGTAGATTCACAGACTCTGGTAAAGGGTGATTTGTGCGTGTTTTCAGCGGGAAACCAGCTAAGTGCGGATGCAATTCTCGTTGATGGTTTCGTTCGCGTTAATGAGTCATTAGTTACCGGTGAGTCTGACGAAGTCGTTAAGAATGCCGGGGATATATTACTCTCCGGTAGTTTTATTGTATCGGGGGAATGTAAGGCGGTGCTTACTAATGTCGGACTTGAAGCTTATGCTGCGAAGCTTGCAATAGAGGCAAAGGCAGGACGGAAGAAACAAAAAACCGATATGATGGAGTCTCTTGACAAGCTTGTTAAGACAATAGGTGTACTTATAATACCTATTGGAATAGGATTGTTTTTACAGAGCAGATTCGCAGTTGGAAGCTCAATAAAGAGCAGTATTGATTCAATGGTAGCCTCCCTTGTCGGAATGATTCCTGAAGGATTATATCTGCTTGCAAGTGTGGCGCTTGTTGTCAGTGTTATGAGACTTGGAAGAAAGAATGTCCTTGTACACGAGATGAATTGTGTTGAGACATTGGCAAGGGTTAATGTGCTCTGCGTTGATAAGACGGGTACAATAACAAGACCGGACATGTCAGTTACGCATGTGGAGACAATTGATTATACTGCTGACAATGGAGAACATTATGACGCCAATGCGATACAGAGGATTATTAAAAATGTAGTGGCAGCAATCAATTCTGATAATGCAACCATGGAAGCAATACATTCATATTATGGAATTGATGAAGAAAAAGAATGTGACCAGGTATTTCCGTTTTCTTCACAGAATAAATATAGTGGTGCGAGATATGGAAAAGATGTATATCTGTTAGGTGCACCTGAATATCTGTTGCTTGAGTCATATCCTGATTATAAGAAGATTATTGATAAGTATTCAGGCAATGGTGAGAGAATCGTGGTATTTGGAAAAGCTAATGAAGAGATAACAGGTGAGGCGGTAACAAGGGCAATAACCCCTATGGCTTTCATAATACTTGAGAATGAGATAAGAGAAACTGCCAAAGACACATTTGAATACTTTAAAAAGCAGGGCGTTGCCATTAAAGTAATATCGGGTGATAATCCGGTTACAGCGTCTAAGGTAGCAATAAGGGCGGGAATAGACAATGCCACACATTACATAGATGTGACGACTCTTAAGACTGATAGGGATATAACAGAAGCAGTCAAGAAATATACTGTATTTGGAAGAGTTATACCAGAACAGAAGAAAAAGATTATAGAAGCCTTTAAGGCGGCAGGCAATGTCGTTGCAATGACAGGCGATGGTGTCAATGATGTACTTGCGTTAAAATGTGCTGATTGCAGTGTTGCGATGGCATCGGGAAGCGAAGCTGCAAGCAATGCCGCCCAGATAGTGCTTCTGGATTCGGATTTTTCCAAGATGCCGGATGTTGTTGGTGAAGGAAGAAGAGTTGTTAACAATATTAAGCGTTCAGCATCGTTGTTTCTTGCAAAGAATATATTTTCGATGCTGCTCACAATATTCACGCTTATATCGGTTAACCTGTATCCGTTATATCCGACACAGTTGTCGTTCCTTGGTGTGTTTACAATTGGAATTCCGGCGTTCTTTCTGGCATTGCAGCCTAATAAGAGCCTGATTAAGGGCGATTTCCTGTTTAATGTGGTTCTTAAGGCACTGCCGACAGGTCTTACGGATTTTATTGTAGTTACAATTATTACGATATATGGCAACTTCACAGGAGTGCCACATGAGCAGACAGCAACTGCAGCGACACTTGTGCTTCTGACAGTTGGTATGGCAGCACTGGTAAGAGTATGTATGCCATTCGATATAATAAGAGTGTGCGTATGTGTTGCAATGGCATGTGGAATAGTATTCTCGATGATATTCTTACGACCGTTATTTGCAATGGTTGTATTAAAAGGACTGTCGCTTAATCTGACAATTATAATGATGGTTCTGTCAGTGCCGCTGTTCAAGTGTGTATGCAGGCTGACGGCATGGCTCATAGATTTTTTTGAAAGCCATAACCGTCATTTTAGACACCTGCTGAAGGGTTAATACATTTTAAATGTTATTACTTGCCAAGAGCTTTCTCTGAATATTCAGTTGTTACAAGGTCTTTGTATGGAACAGGGGATTTGAGCTCGCCTGCCTGAGTAAGGACATCCTGTAACAAATCAAAGCTTTCCTCAGTGAATACAGTGGATGTTTTCCATGTATCCTGGGATTTATATCTTTCAACGATTGCGGTTATTGTTGCAATATCGGTTTCTTTAAACTGAGGTGCAATGATGGCCGCAATTTCTGATGATGAATGTGTGTTGACATAATCAAGGCCTTTCTGCGTAGCGTTAGTGAACTTCTGGATTACATCAGGATTCTTCTGAATATAGCTTTTCTTTGCACAGTATGCTGTGTAAGGAACATAGCCGCTTTCTACACCGAGTGAGGCAATAACATGGCCTTCACCCTGTTGTTCAAGTAAAGTTGCGGAAGGCTCAAATTCAACTGTGTAGTCACCTATGCCAGATGTGAATGCAGCAGATGTTGAACCAAAGTCAACATTCTGAAGGATTTCAAGGTCTGTTTCAGGGTCAATATTATTCTTTTTCAGAATATATTCAAACAGCATCTGAGGCATACCGCCGGCTCTTCCGCCGATAACAGTTTTTCCTTTAAGTTCAGACCAGTCAAAGTTATCATTGGCGTCCCTTCCAACTAGGAAGTTACCGGCACGCTGTGTAAGTCCGGCAAAGTTGACAGCATAGTCATCAGAACCTTCGGCATATACATAGACAGAAGATTCAGAACCCATGAATCCGATATCTGCATCGCCGGATATTAAGGCTGTCATTACCTTGTCAGCACCGAAACCGTTAGTTACGGTAAGCTCAAGACCTTCGTCTGCAAAATATCCATTTTCAATGGCAACATACTGTGGTGCATAGAATATAGAGTGTGTTACTTCGCACAGAGTAACTTTTTTTACGGAATTATCGGATTTGTTTTTACTGCAGGCTGTCATAGGGAGACAAAGTGTTACAATAATAGTCAGGGTGAGAAACAAAGATATATATTTTCCAAAATGTTTCAATGTAAATCTCCGTTGTAGATGCTTTTATTGTTATAGTATTATGGTAGCGGCGTTTGGTTACATAAAAAGTGGTTACATAAAGAGAAACAAAGATATTGTCATTAATTATTGGATTTGTTAAAATAGCCGTAGTATGGAGAGTGAACAGATTATGGAAAAATATAAAGAAAAAGCAAAGGACGTTATGGTTATAGGTCATAAGAATCCGGATACGGATTCGATATGTTCAGCAATATGCTATGCAAACTTAAAGAATAAGATAACAGGAGCGGACAATTATGTTTCAAAGCGTGCCGGACATCTTAATGAAGAGACACATTTTGTACTTAACAGATTCGGAGTGAAAGCACCTGAATACATTAAAGATGTGCGTCCGCAGGTAATGAATATTGAGATAAGACAGACTCCTGGAATCGATAAGAATCTTTCGGTCCGCAATGCATGGAAGCTGATGGATACACTGAATGTTGTGACACTGCCAATCACAGAAGGGCGGGAACTGACAGGACTTGTGTCTATTGATGATATTGCCAAGTCATATTTTGAATCATTTGATAACAGGGTTTTATCTAATGCCAGGACAAGTTTCGCTAATATCGTTGAGACACTTGAAGGAAGAGTGATAACAGGCGATGCCGTTGAGATATTTGATAAAGGCAAGATGCTTATTGCAGCAGCTAATCCTGATATGATGGAAAGCATGATAGATGAAGGCGATATTGTAATTCTTGGTAACAGATATGAATCACAGCTGTGTGCAATAGAGATGGATGCAAGGTGCCTTATAATATGTGAAGGCGCCAAGGTATCCAATACAATCGCCAAGATTGCCAGGAGCCACGACTGTATTATTATTGAAACTGATTATGATACATATACTGTTGCAAGACTTATGAATCAGGCTATTCCAGTAGGTTTCTTTATGACACCAAGAGACAGGATAGTGTGCTTTAAGACAACAGATTATGTTGAAAATATACAGGAAATCATGACTAAGAAAAGGTTCAGGGATTTCCCGATTGAGGATGAAGATGGCAATTATGTAGGAACTATTTCAAGAAGAAATCTCCTCCGTTCAGGTAGAAAAAAGGTTATTCTTGTTGACCATAATGAGAAGAGCCAGGCTGTTAACGGAATAGAGGATACTGAGATTCTTGAGATAATCGACCATCACAGATTAGGACCTATCCAGACTATTACGCCTGTATTCTTCAGGAACCAGCCACTTGGCTGTACAGGCACAATCATATATAAGATGTATCAGGAAGCAGGCATTGAGATTGAACCTGTTATAGCAGGACTTATGTGCTCTGCAATTTTATCCGATACATTAATATTCAAATCCCCAACATGTACGCCAGATGATATAGAGGCGGCAACAGAACTTGCAAAGATTGCAGGTATCGACCCTGAAGTATATGGAAGGGAAATGTTTGGTGCAGGAAGCAATCTTGACGAGAAGACTGACAGAGAGATATTCTATCAGGATTTCAAGAAGTTCACGATTAATGATGTCGCGATAGGCATTGGTCAGGTTAATGCAATGGGACCTGAGGATATAGAGAAGATTAAGGTAAAAGAACTGCCATTTATTGATACAGTTACAGGAGATGGCGGACTTGATGTTGTATATTTCCTTATGACAGATATATCTTCAGAGTGCTCTTATGTATTGTGTTCAGGAAAGAATGCTGATACGATAATGACACTTGCATTCGGAGTTGGCAAACAGAAAGATACATATATACTAAAGAATGTTGTTTCAAGAAAAAAACAGTTCCTTCCGGCTATAATGGAAGCCATGGAACAGTAATCATAGAAAATGGAGATTAGTGATGAAAGCATTGCGAAAGAATGATCCTTGCTGGTGTAACAGTGGAAAGCAGTATTGTGACTGTCATATGGGATTTGACAGAAAGCTGGATAATTTCAAGAGAAAGTTCCACAAAGTACCACCAAGAAGTATTATCAAGAATGAAGAACAGCTTGCAGGAATGAGAGAAAGCAGCAAGATTAATATTGCTGTACTTGATTATGTTGCGGAGAATATCCATGAAGGAATGACAACACAGGATATAGATGATCTGGTATATCAGAAGACAACCGAGATGGGCGGAATTCCGGCACCGCTTAACTACGAGGGATTCCCTAAGAGTGTGTGCACTTCAATTAATGAGCAGGTATGCCACGGAATACCGTCTAAGAATATCCAGTTACTTAATGGAGATATAATTAATGTTGATTGTTCAACAATACTCAACGGATATTTCTCAGATTCATCAAGAATGTTCTGCATAGGCAATGTTTCACCTGAACACAAGAAGTTAGTAGATGTTGCCAAAGAATGTGTAGAATTAGGTCTTGCACAGGTAAAGCCATGGGGACATCTTGGAGATGTTGCAGCAGCAATCAATGATCATGCAAAAGCTAACGGATATTCAGTAGTAAGAGAAGTAGGTGGACATGGAATTGGATTGGAATTTCATGAAACCCCATTTGTAAGCTATGTAATCAAGAAGGGAACAGGCATGGTTATGGCACCGGGCATGGTATTCACAATCGAGCCTATGATTAATGCAGGACTTCCTGACATATACATAGACGAGGGTAATAACTGGACAATATACACGGATGATGATTCGTACTCAGCACAGTGGGAGATAATGGTGCATGTGACTGAGGACGGATATGAGGTGATGTCGTATTAAGATAGATGTAGCCACGATTATGTAGTGCCGGAGTCACCGGATATATAAAACATGGCTACATCTATCTTGACAGGACATACAACAATTGGCGATAAGCTCCATATACTGTAGTGATACATGTATATGGAGCTTATTTTATGATGATGATGGAACAGGTTCCGGCGATGTGCTATGTACCGTGGCAGCGCTGGAACGATATATATGAGCCTTCGCGGGCGCTTATGCGGGGAACATTGTTTCCTGTACTTGATAAACCATTTACAGGAGGCAGGCTATGAATTGTTGTAATAATATAAGAAATGAAAAAGCCATGATTATGAAGAATATCCATGAGCTTGGATTTGTGCTTGTAGAGACGATGCTTTATCTTGATACGCATCCTGATGATGCAGCAGCTATTGAATATTATGCAGAGACAAGAGATAAATATGTGCAGTTCATGAGAAAATATTCAGACTATTACGGACCTCTCAGTATGGAGTATATGGTAAATGACAATTACTGGATGTGGGTGGCAACACCTATGCCATGGGAATACAAGGGAGGTATGTGATATGTGGAATTATGAGAAGAGACTACAGTACCCGATTAATATAAAGAATTGTAATCCTACACTGGCAGCGATGATTATCTCGCAGTATGGTGGACCTGACGGCGAGCTGGGAGCATCCATGAGATATCTTTCACAAAGATACGCCATGCCATACAGAGAAGTTGCCGGCTTGCTGACCGATATTGGAACTGAGGAGCTTGGCCACCTTGAAATGGTCAGCACAATGGTACATCAGCTTACAAGAAACCTTACAGTGGATCAGATAAAAGGAACTCCGTTTGAGGCTTATTATGTTGACCATACGGTTGGTGTATGGCCGCAGGCAGCAGGAGGGGTGCCATTCTGTGCAAGTGAATTCCAGTCAAAGGGTGACGCGATAACTGATATTGTTGAGGATATGGCAGCAGAGCAGAAGGCGAGAACAACATATGATAATTTATTAAGACTCTGCCGTGATGATCCGGATGTGTATGAACCGTTGAAGTTCTTAAGAGAAAGAGAGATTGTGCATTTCCAGAGATTTGGTGAGGCATTGTCAATTATACAGAGCAAGCTTGATTCTGAGAACTTCTATGCGTATAATCCGGGATTTAAAAAATAGAATGATATTAATAAAATATTATGATAGAATACATTTATAAAAGACTGGACTAAAGGAGTACTTATGAAAGAAAAGATATATACAATACCTGTTAATGATGCATTTTCATCAGACTGTGAATGTCCGATTTGTTCAATGTATAAAGCGCTTGAGGACGATGCAGTAAGCTATACAATGGGACCCAGCTATATGGAAGATGATATAAGAGCCATGACAGACAAGAAAGGTTTCTGCCAGAAGCATCTTAAGAAAGTGTATGACTGTGAGAACAGACTTGGATTTGCACTTGTCATGAAGACGCATCTTGACAAGGTGATTAACGATATGGAAGGTCTGCAGGATAGTAAAGTTGCAGGAAAGTCAATGTTTAAAAAGGCAGATAAGCCGGCGGTGACTGCATATACTGAGCAGCTTGAAAGCACATGCTTTGTATGTGAGAGGATTGAGGACACATTTGAGAGATATCTTGATACCATTTTTCACATGTATAAGCATGATGCTGAATTCAGACAGAAGTATAGTGAAAGCAAAGGCTTCTGTACAAGGCACTATGGTATTCTTATCGAATGCGCAGCTAATTCATTAAAGGGCGATATGTTAGATGAGTTCATAAAGACGACTAACAGTCTCTATATCGAGAATATGAAGCGCGTAAGGGATGACGTAGAGTGGTTTATTAATAAGTTCGACCATAAGTATATTGATGAGCCATGGAAGAATGCCAAGGATTCTCTTGTCAGAGCAATGATAAAGGACGGCTCGTATATAGCGGATGAACCGGGAAAGAAGAATACAAGATAATAAAAGCCCCACAGCTCAAGTAAGATTGTGGGGCTTTTAATGCATTGTAAATATGTCTTAATACGTAAAAGTAACTGAATACAGTGTATAACCTGTTCGCTCAGTAGCTTTGTATGAGTAGGAAAGCTGGACACCTGCATTAGATACGGCTGATTTTAAATCAAGATCTGATATGGTTGTGAATTCAATATGGTCTGAGCGGCTTTTGACGCAGCGTAATATATATCTGTCAAGGTCATACTGTGTTCCAATGGAATGAAGCTTCGCCTGAACCGGATATGTATATATATATCCATTGGCAGGATTGGCATCGTTGACATCAGATGTCCAGGTATGGTCGATTGCCATATCTGCATCAGATATATTAAAATAGCTGTGGTCAATATATTCCTGTGAGCCG
The DNA here is from genome assembly GCA_963590775.1 of Desulfovibrio piger. Lineage (GTDB taxonomy): Bacteria > Bacillota > Clostridia > Lachnospirales > Lachnospiraceae > Lachnospira. Next base: position 50,289 of record CAVAPS010000013.1, on the reverse strand, counting down.
CCTACGGGATCATCCCATGTTATATCAACCTGATACCATTCACCATTGATTCTTACGACATTCCATATATGCTGGTCGTTACCGGCTTTTCCTGAAATAGTGTAATTCTCGATTCCTAACATATCCATAAATGTCTTGAAACTTTCTGTGTAGCCGCTGCAGACGGCTTCTCCGTTAATCATGGCATCATATGCGTTGAATGTTGAACCACCATTGTCAATGTATGTTATATGCGATACAAGATAATCATGAATTGCGAGCTCATTGTAGTAGTCGCTTCGTGAAGGTGAAGTCACTTCGTTAAGGACTTCGATATATTTGTTATAAAGTTCAAGTTGACGGCTGTTTAACTGTGAAGTGTTGGCAGAATTATATGCTTTCATAATTGCATAATTATCCCAACATTCAAATGATACGACAAGATTGTAGCCTTCTTTAATTCTGCGGTATTCGCATTTAATCTGCTCAATACCACTTATTCTTGTAAGCCATTCGTTGGCATCTATAAGATCTGCATCAGCAACAAATATGTTACATGAAGTTTCGTTGTCACACATCGCCTCAATAATATAATTAAGAATGTCTTCTGTTGTTGCTGCTTTATTATCAAATGCTGTATATGAAATCTCTGCTTTGTTATCAGAACTGTCGTTATTGGTAAACAGTAATGTGCATCCGCACAGGGATGCAAGAATTACGGCTCCGGTTAAAAGAGACGCCCAATATTTTATATGTTTCATGTGTGGTCTCCTAAAAATTCTGTTATAATCATATACGATTGTATAACGAGATAATTGCAAATGTAAAGCATATTTATGGAGGAATTTTATGTCAGATTATAAATTAAAAAATGTATGTGATTTCGACCTGGCACAGACATTGGAATGTGGTCAGTGTTTTCATTTTGTAAAGCTTGATGAGGAAGATTATGTACTGACAGCAAAGGGACGGGTACTGCATGTTTCACAGCAGGCGGATACTGTTACATTCTATGATACAGAAGGGGACGAATATGTAAATGTATGGAAAGATTATTTTGACATGGACAGGGATTATTCAGCAATCAAGAAAAAACTGCTTGAGAAGGATGACAAGTTAAAGGATGCAATCGAAAGCATGTGGGGTGTGAGGATTCTTAATCAGGATTTTTTTGAAACTCTTATATCATTCATTATATCGCAGAATAAGCAGATACCTCATATTAAGAAGATTGTAGCTGATGTATCTGCAAAGTTTGGTACATATAAGGGAACATATGGGGGAGTGGATATGTATACATTTCCAACTCTTGAACAGCTTACCAATGCGAGTGAAGAAGATTTTAAAGGGTTAAAGACTGGATTCCGTGCGCCTTATATCATGGATGCGATAAGAAGAAACATGGCAGGGCTGTTTGATGAGAAAGAGCTTAAGAGCATGGATTATGATTCATGTATTAAGGAGCTTATGACAATAAAAGGCGTTGGAGAGAAGGTTGCTAACTGTGTAAGCCTTTTTGGACTTGGAAAGAAAGAGGCGTTTCCTGTTGATGTGTGGATTAAGAGAATAATGGAGACAATGTATTTTGACGGTGTGGATACACCTAAGGATAAGATTGCCGCATTTGCAAGAGAGCAGTTTGGCGACCTTGGAGGGTTCGCACAGCAGTATCTGTTCTATTACGGAAAAACTATAAAAATGGGTGTGAAGTAATAATTATTAATAAAATCTAAAAAGTATAATATATTTGAATTAGTTGTTGACAAATAAAAGTATGAAGTGTTACATTATGTGCAGTGGTTAGCACTCGAAAAGAATGAGCGCTAACAGAAATATGAATGCTGCCATGAAGGGTTCACTCTCATGTGAAGACAGCGGAATGGAGGAATATATAATGAAATTAGTACCATTAGGAGACAGAGTTGTTATTAAAGCGTTAGTTGCAGAGGAGACTACTAAATCAGGAATCGTACTTCCTGGACAGGCTAAGGAAAAGCCACAGCAGGCAGAGGTTATTGCTGTAGGACCTGGTGGAGTTGTCGATGGTAAGGAAGTTGTTATGCAGGTTAAGCCTGGTGATAAAGTTATCTATTCTAAGTATTCTGGAACAGAAGTAAAGCTTGATGAAGATGAGAATCTTATCATTGTAAAACAGTCAGATATTCTTGCTATCATTGAATAATTGACGATGTCAGTTGCAGATGAGGGCGGTTTGAACATATAAGAAGTATATTTATTTTAGGAGGCTATTATTATGGCAAAGGAAATCAAATACGGAATTGAAGCTAGAAAGGCTTTAGAGGAAGGTGTTAATAAGTTAGCTAATACAGTAAGAGTAACAATCGGACCTAAGGGACGTAATGTTGTTCTTGACAAGTCATATGGTGCACCACTTATCACTAACGATGGTGTTACTATTGCTAAGGATATTGAGCTTGAAGATGCATTCGAGAATATGGGTGCACAGCTTGTTAAGGAAGTAGCAGCCAAGACTAATGATGTTGCTGGTGATGGTACAACAACAGCTACTGTTCTTGCACAGGCTATGATTAATGAAGGTATGAAGAACCTTGCAGCAGGTGCTAACCCAATCGTATTAAGAAAGGGAATGAAGAAGGCTACTGATTGTGCTGTTGAAGCTATTGCAGGTATGAGCCAGAATGTAACAAGTAAGGATCAGATTACTAAGGTTGCAGCTATTTCAGCAGGTGATGAAGCAGTTGGACAGATGGTAGCCGATGCTATGGAGAAGGTTTCTAAAGACGGCGTAATTACAATCGAGGAATCTAAGACAATGAAGACAGAGCTCGACCTTGTAGAAGGTATGCAGTTCGACAGAGGATATATCTCAGCCTATATGGCAACAGATATGGATAAGATGGAAGCAGTTCTTGATAATCCATATATCCTTATTACAGATAAGAAGATTTCTAATATTCAGGAAATCTTACCAGTTCTTGAGCAGATTGTTCAGAACGGTGCTAAGCTTCTCATTATTGCAGAGGATGTTGAGGGTGAGGCTCTTACAACACTTATCGTTAATAAGTTAAGAGGAACATTCAATGTTGTAGCTGTTAAGGCTCCTGGATACGGTGACAGACGTAAAGAGATGCTTAAGGATATCGCAATTCTTACAGGTGGTCAGGTTATTTCTGAGGAACTTGGACTTGAGCTTAAGGATACAACAATGGATATGCTTGGTAGAGCTAAGTCTGTTAAGGTTCAGAAAGAGAACACAGTTATCGTTGATGGCGAAGGTGCCAAGGAAGATATTGATGCAAGAGTTGCCCAGATTAAGGCACAGCTTGAAGAGACAACATCTGAGTTTGATAAAGAAAAGCTACAGGAAAGACTTGCTAAGCTTGCAGGTGGCGTAGCTGTTATCAGAGTTGGTGCTGCAACAGAGACAGAGATGAAAGAAGCTAAGCTTCGTATGGAAGATGCTCTTAACGCAACGAGAGCTGCTGTTGAAGAAGGTGTAGTATCAGGCGGCGGATCTGCTTACATTCATGCTTCTAAGAAGGTTGCAGAGCTTGTTAATACACTTAGCGGAGATGAAAAGATTGGTGCTCAGATTATCTTAAAGGCTCTTGAAGCTCCATTATTCCACATTGCATACAATGCTGGTCTTGAAGGCGCTGTTATCATTAATAAGGTAAGAGAGTCAGAAGTTGGTACAGGATTTGATGCATATAAGGAAGAGTATGTCAATATGATTGATGCTGGTATCCTTGATCCAGCTAAGGTTACAAGAAGTGCATTACAGAATGCTACAAGCGTTGCTTCAACACTTCTTACAACAGAATCAGTTGTTGCTAATATTAAGGAAGATGCTTCAGCTATGCCAGCAGGTGGTGCAGGCATGGGCGGAATGATGTAATTCCATAATATAATTAAAACTTACAGCCCGGTGGGTAATTTCCCGCCGGGCATATTGCTTTAAAGAAAGGTTATTGAATTATGATAGAAGGAACAGTTGAGCAGATTGTTAAAGTTACCGCTCCTAAGATTTCGATTTTTTACAGAATAATACTTGTAATTGCATGTCTTGTTGCTGCAACAACGATTGTGCAGACAGGATGGTTAGGCGTAATAGTACTTGTTGTGTTTATATTCTTTACAGTATTCGTGTTTGAGTATTATAATGCTGAATATGAATATTCATATGTTGATGGAAATCTGACGATAGATAAGATTATGGCTAAGTCTGTAAGAAAGAATATCGGAAGCTTTGACCTCACAAGAGCAGCTTTAGTTGCGAAGGTAAACAGTCAGGAAGCTTTAGGCAAAGCCAGACAGCAGTTAAGAACATACAATTGTTCATCAGGAGTAGATGACCCTGAAGATATTGTAATATACACATATGACAATGACAGCAATGAGATGATAAGACTGTTTATGCTTCCTAATGATTCAATGAAAGAAGCAATAATAAGCACTGTTGGTAATGGGGTTGCACATTTATAAAAAATGTTTGACTTTTAACGACAGTTTTGTTATATTCTCTTGTAACATATTTATAATCTGACAGAGATGTCAGCAACTTGTAGAAACATCCGGATTAATTTATTATTCGGATTTTTTCTATATAAAACAATACACAACAGAAAGCGAGGATTTTAGCAAAATGGGTAAAATTATTGGTGAAGGCATTACATTTGACGACGTACTTTTAGTTCCACAGTATTCAGAAGTTACACCTAATATGATTGACCTATCAACACAGCTCACTAAGAATATTAAGCTTAATATTCCTTTAATGAGTGCAGGTATGGACACAGTTACAGAACACAGAATGGCAATCGCAATGGCTAGACAGGGTGGTATCGGTATCATCCACAAGAATATGTCAGTAGAAGCTCAGGCAGAGGAAGTAGACAAGGTTAAGCGTTCAGAGAATGGTGTTATCACAGACCCATTTTTCTTACATCCAGACAATACATTACAGGAAGCTAACGACCTTATGGGTAAGTTCAGAATTTCTGGTGTTCCTATTACAGATGATAACGGCAAGCTTGTTGGTATCATCACTAACAGAGATCTTAAGTTCGAGGAGAATTTCGACAGACCAATCAAGGAGTGTATGACAAGCGAGAATCTTATCACAGCTCCAGTTGGAACAACTCTTGAAGAAGCTAAGAAGATTTTAGGAAAGGCAAGAAAAGAGAAGCTTCCTATCGTTGATGATGATTATAAGTTAAGAGGACTTATCACAATCAAGGATATTGAGAAGAGTGTTAAGTACCCATCATCAGCACATGATTCACAGGGCAGACTTCTTGCAGGTGCTGCTGTTGGTATCACAGCTAATGTTATGGAAAGAGTTCAGGCTCTTGTTAATGCAAATGTTGACTGTATCGTTATCGATTCAGCTCACGGTCATTCTAAGAATATTATCACAACTCTTAAGGAGATTAAGTCAGCATTCCCTGATCTTCAGGTTATCGCTGGTAACATTGCAACAGGTGCAGCAGCCAAGGCTCTTTGCGAGGCTGGTGTAGATGCAGTTAAGGTTGGTATCGGACCTGGTTCTATCTGTACAACAAGAGTTGTTGCAGGTATTGGTGTACCTCAGGTTACAGCAGTTATGGATGCATATGCAGAAGCTAAGAAGTATGGTATTCCAGTAATCGCTGATGGTGGTATCAAGTATTCAGGAGATATCGTTAAGGCTATCGCAGCAGGTGGTAATGTCTGCATGTTAGGAAGCCTTCTTGCAGGTTGTGATGAAGCTCCTGGTACATTCGAGTTATTCCAGGGAAGAAAGTACAAGGTATACAGAGGAATGGGTTCTATTGCTGCCATGGAGAACGGAAGCAAGGACAGATATTTCCAGACTGGTGCTAAGAAGCTTGTTCCTGAGGGTGTTGAAGGACGTGTTGCTTATAAGGGTCTTGTTGAAGATACTATCTTCCAGCTTATGGGTGGTCTTCGTTCAGGTATGGGATATTGTGGAGCACCTACAATTCCAGTACTTCAGGAAACAGCTCAGTTCATTAAGATGTCTTCAGCAGCTTTAAGAGAGAGTCATCCACATGATATTCATATCACTAAGGAAGCTCCTAACTATTCAGTTGAAGATAAGTAATTATCAATAAGAATTGACATCCGGGCAGGTTATTCTGCCCGGTGTTTTTTTCAGAAGCAAAATGTATTTTCTTCTGAAATTATTGCTATTAAATAACTATATGATGTATAATGAACTGAGTATTAATATATTTTAATGTGAATGTTATAGAAAAGGTTTTGGAAAACGAATAATGTATAATTACCGTATTGAAGTAGAGTATGATGGTGGAAGATATGATGGATGGCAGAGACTTGGAAAAGATGCCAGCACCAATACGATAGAGAGTAAGCTTACAGAGATAATAAGCAGAATGACCGGAGAAACAGTTGATATGTATGCCGGTTCAAGAACTGAGAAGGGTGTACATGCACTTTGCCAGACTGCTAATTTCAAGCTTGAGAAAGAAGTTAAAGCATTTGAACTTAAGAATTATCTTAACAGATATCTGCCAAGAGATATTGCGGTTATGTCGGTGACAGAGGTTGATGAGAGATTTCACAGCCAGTTGAATGCTAAGTCCAAGATATGTGAATACAGACTGGATACAGGTAATGTAGCCAATGTATTCAGAAGAAAATATGCTTATCATACATTTGACATGCCTGATTTTGAGGCTATGAGAAAAGCTGCAGTGTATTTTGAAGGCAGACATGATTTTAAAGCATTTACAACAGCTAAGAAGAGTAAAAGTACAGAAAGAACAATTAAGAGAATAAGCATTGAGTATGAAGGAACGAGAGCGTACATAAGAATTGAAGCGGATGATTTCCTTCATAACATGGCAAGATACATGATAGGAATGTTACTTGATGTAGGTAACGGAATAAGGAAACCGGAAGATGTTAAGAGATGTCTTGACGGAGAGAATGTCCAGATGTCACTTCCGGCAGAGAGCTATGGTCTGTTCCTTGTTAAGGTGATTTACTAGATAATATTAAAGGTGGAGAATAATGAAGACAATTATTGAATTAATTACAGATGAACTTAAGAGTGTATTCACAGAGTGTGGCTATGATGAATCATATGCAAGGGTAACTGTATCTAACAGACCTGACTTGTGTGAATTCCAGTGCAATGGTGCGATGGCAGCAGCCAAGGCATATAAGAAAGCACCATATATGATAGCAGATGAGATTGTTGCAAAGCTTGCAGACAACAAGATGTTTTCTAAGATTGAAAGTGTAAAGCCTGGATTTATCAATATTAATATATGTGAGGATTACCTGGCTGGATATCTTAATGAGATGTCTGATACAGAGAAGTTTGGATATGTTAATTCAGAGGGCAATAAGACCGTTATCGTAGATTACGGCGGAGCTAATGCTGCAAAGCCACTTCACGTTGGACATCTTCGTTCAGCAGTTATCGGAGAGAGCGTTAAGAGAATCAACACATTTGTTGGCAATAAGACTATTGGAGATGTTCATCTTGGAGACTGGGGTCTTCAGATGGGACTTATAATTGAAGAGTTAAGAGACAGAAAGCCGGAGCTTCCATATTTTGATGAAAGTTTTACAGGTGAATATCCAGAAGAAGCACCATTTACAATCTCAGAACTTGAGGAGATTTACCCGGCAGCTTCAGCTAAGTCTAAGGTGGATGAAGCATTTGCCCAGAGAGCGCATGAAGCAACACTTAAGTTACAGAGTGGAGAAAAGGCCTGCCGTGCAATATGGCATCATATTATGAATGTGTCTAAGGCTGATCTTAAGAAGAATTATGACAATCTTAATGTACATTTTGATTTATGGAAGGGCGAATCTGATGCACAGCCATATATTGATGATATGGTTAACAAGATGATAGCTGATGGAATCGCTCATGAGAGTCAGGGCGCAACTGTTGTTGATATCCAGCAGGAAGGAGATACTAAAGAACTTCCTCCTTGTATCGTAAGAAAGTCTGATGGTGCAGCACTTTATGCAACATCTGACCTTGCGACTATTGTTGAGAGAGAAAAATTATATCATCCTGATACATATATTTATCTTGCAGATAAGAGACAGGAACTTCATTTTACACAGGTATTCAGAACAGCCAAGAAGGCAGGAATTGTAGCACCTGATGCTGATATGAGATTCGTAGGCTTTGGTACTATGAATGGTCAGGATGGAAAACCATTCAAGACACGTTCAGGCGGGGTTATGAGACTTGAGCATCTTATAGCTGATATTGATGAAGTATTATATAAGAAGATTATGTCAAACAGAACTGTTGAGGAATCAGAAGCAAGAGATACAGCTAAGATAGTTGGTCTTGCAGCTTTAAAGTATGGCGACCTTTCTAATCAGGCATCTAAAGATTATGTATTCGATATTGACAGATTTTCTTCATTTGAGGGTAATACAGGTCCATATATTCTGTATACAATTGTAAGAATTAAGTCTATTCTTAACAAATATATAGAAAATGGCGGAAGTCTTGAGAACCTTAAGATTATGGGCGCAACAGAAGAAAGTGAGAAGAATCTTTCGTTATCACTTATTAAGTTCGCAGATATGATTGACGGAGCATATAAGGATAATGCACCACATAAGATATGTCAGTTCATATATGAAGTATCTAATGCATTTAATGGCTTCTATCACAATAATAAGATACTTTCAGAACCAGATGAGGCTAAGAAGGCAAGTTATATTGCACTTATCAGTCTTACAAAGAGCATTCTTGAGCAGTGTATTGATTTACTTGCAATTGAATGCCCTGACAGAATGTAAAGGAGAAATTTGATGGGTAAATTATTATCATTTGCAATACCATGTTATAACTCAGCAGAATATATGGAGCATTGTATTAATACAGTGATTGCTGGAGGGGATGAGGTCGAAGTTATTATAGTTGATGATGGTTCAACAAAGGATAATACATATGAGATAGCAAAGCGTTATGAGCAGGAATATCCGGGAATAGTTAAAGCTGTGCATCAGGAGAATGGTGGACATGGTGAGGCTGTTAATACAGGCCTTAAGCATGCTACAGGTAAGTTTTTTAAGGTTGTTGATAGCGATGACTGGGTAGATGCCAAGAGTTATAAGAGAATGCTTGCAACTCTCAGAAGTTTTGAAGAGGGCGAAGAACCTGATATGGTTATCGCTAACTATGTGTATGAGAAGGTCGGAGCCAAGAGAAAGAAAGTTATCCATTATGAGAATGTATTTCCGGTAGAGAAGATGATTACATGGGATGACATTAACATTGGAGATTTTAAGGTTGACCAGTACATTCTTATGCATACAGTAGTATACAGAACACAGCTTTTGAAGGATTGTGGATTACAGCTCCCTAAGCATACATTTTATGTTGATAACATATTTGTATTCGAGCCACTTCCATATGTTAAGAAAATGTACTATGTTAATACGAATTTCTACAGATATTTTATTGGAAGAGAAGATCAGTCAGTTAATGAAAGTGTCATGATTTCACGTATTGACCAGCAGCTCTCTGTTAATAAGAGAATGATTGATTCCTTCCTTTCAGAGAATCCTCAGAATATCAATTGCAGAAAGTATATGATTAACTATTTAAGAATTATGATGGAAGTATCATCTATTTTCCTTATTGTATCTGGAACCAAGGAACATCTTGAGAAGAAGAAAGCTCTCTGGCAGTATGCAAAGGATAAGGACGAGGCACTTTACAAGAAGTTAAGACATAGTCTTTTAGGCTGGTCTGTTAATATCCCGACTGCTGCAGGAAGATGGATATCTAAGCAGGGATATAAGATTGCCAATAATATAATTGGATTTAATTAATATGAATAGAGGAGAATGAAATATGTCTATAATTGATGCATTCAGACTTGATGGAAAGGTTGCAGTAGTTACAGGTGCTAATACAGGACTTGGACAGGGAATGTCAGTCGCACTTGCACAGGCAGGAGCTAAAGTTGTGGGAGTTGCGAGAAGATCATGCGAAGATACGAAGAAGCTTATAGAAGCTGATGGAGGAGAATTTACAGAGGTTATAGCAGATCTTTCAGATATGGCATCTATTGAGACTATTGTTAATGGAGCACTTACTGCATATGGACAGGTTGATATTCTTGTTAATAATGCAGGACTTATTAAGAGAAATGATGCTATTAATTTTACAGAAGAAGAGTGGGACAGTGTTATTCAGGTTAACCAGAAGATGGTGTTCTTCTTAAGCCAGGCATTTGCAAAGCAGTATATTAAGCAGGGACATGGAGGTAAGATTATTAATATTAATTCTATGCTCTCATATCAGGGGGGAATAAGAGTTCCTTCTTATACAGCAAGTAAGAGTGCAGGAATGGGTCTTACAAAGGCCATGTGTAATGAATGGGCAAGCCATAATATCAATGTTAATGCGATTGCACCAGGATATATGGCCACTAATAATACAGCACAGTTAAGAAGCGATTCGAACAGAAATGATGCTATATTAGACAGAATCCCGGCAGGACGCTGGGGTACTCCGGATGATATGAAGGGAGCAGTTGTGTTCCTTGCTTCATCTGCATCTGATTATGTTAATGGATTTACTCTTGCTGTTGATGGCGGATGGCTTGCAAGATAATTGGTAATAATAAAATGGCGTTTCAACTTTATACGGTTGAAACGCCATTTTTAATGTCTTTAGAAATTAATTTTACAAATATTTCTGTCAACGTGTGATTTGATATAGGCTGGAACAGCAGTTTTAATGTCATCCGGCATGTCCTTCTGGTTTAACATGACAATCATGCGTCCTTTGTTAAATAACATGTAGTAGCCCAATTTGTTGTAAACATTCGTGAACTGATTCCATTCGTATGTGTATACAAGATTATGGTCAGGAATGTCAGCCATGATGGCATTATCCATAAGAGTTATTGTACAAGGGGCTTCCTCAGATGGATCTCTGTGCTTCAGGTGATAGTTCACACTTGACCTAAACTGGTAGCCGAATATATATAACGGATAGAACCAGCATACAGCATAAAGAATCAACAAAAAGCTTGAGTAAAAATGCAGACACAGAAGCACGAGAGATATAACTGCGGGTGTCCATGACAATATAAGTTCTATAGGGTTTCGTACGAATCTGTTCCAGAAAACTATTCGGGAATAATCTTTTCCAGAAGCTTTTAATGTTGTGTTGAATTTAATAATATCCATAATAATCCTCATAAATAAATTGATATAAAGATATATTAACACCCCATCTCATATAAAACAATTAATTATCTGTTAAATTAAAAATATGAGTTTCCAAAAGGCTTGTAATAAGCTATAATATTATTAATATTTATGTAGAGTCAGAGTAATGTTTTGAGAAGGGGCAAGGACATAAGTATGGGGCTTACAGGTATTCCGGAACTTCGCGGACATTGTTACAGAATGGGTGGAGATGAATTGGTAATAATTGTTGATCTCTCGAAGACTATCGGAACCAGGATAGTTGTTGAGGGAGTTGAACATAAGGAGCAGTTTGAACTGCTCAAAGGACTTGGCGTGGATTATATACAGGGTTATTACTTTGGCAAACCTGTACCTGCCAATATCTTTGAAGAAAATAACTTAGAGGGGAGATTGGGCGAATGAACATACTGATTAAACAAGGCAGAGTGCTGAACCCTGCAAGTAAAACAGACAAGGTTATGGATGTACTTATTAAAGACGGATTTATTGCAGCCATGGAGGAGAACATTGATGAAACACAGGCTGATGATGTAATTGATGCATCTGGATGCATGGTTATGCCAGGACTGGTTGAACTGAATGCACATTTCAGAGAACCGGGACTTGAACATAAGGAAACTATAAGAACAGGTTCAAGAGCAGCAGCAAGAGGTGGATATACAACTGTGTGTATGATGCCTAATACGAAACCTGTAATTGATAATGTTGATATGTTACAGTATGTAACAGATAAGGCAGAAGAGGTTACTGACCTTAATCTGTATACAATAGCGGCCATGACAGCAGGTCAGGAGGGTGAATATCTTACTGATTTTGAGGCACTTAAGGATGCCGGGGCCATTGCAGTCAGCGATAATGGTGGAACTATTATGAATGCGAGAACTGCAAGACAGGCCATGAGACAGGCAGCAGAGGTTGATATCCCTGTATTTGCACACTGTGAGGATACTAACCTTGCAGCAAGAGGTGTAATGAATGCCGGTGAGAGAGCCAAGGAACTTGGACTTTTCGGAATAATGGATGCAGTTGAGGATGTTATTGTTGCAAGAGATATGCTTCTTGCCAAGAATACAGGAGCAAAGCTTCATATCAGCCATGTGTCTAATAAGGAGTCTGTATTCATTATTAAGACAGCCAAAGAGCAGGGAATTAATGTGACAGCAGAGGTTGCACCACATCATTTTACGCTTACTGAAGAAGCAGTTAATGGAGATGATGCGGATTTTAAGATTAATCCTCCATTAAGAAGAGTTGATGATGTTAAGGCAATCAAGGAAGCACTTGCTTCTGGTGTAATTGACGTTATTGCAACTGATCATGCACCACATCATCCGACTGAGAAAGCAAGATCTTTTGATGAAGCTCCGTTTGGAGTTGTAGGTCTTGAGACGGCAATTCCTGTTACTATTACAGAGCTCGTAAGAACAGGCATACTTACTCCATTACAGATGGTAGAGAAAATGAGTTATAATCCGGCTAAGATTATCGGAATTGACAGAGGTGTATTGGCACCGGGGAAGGTAGCGGATATTGCAGTTGTTGATCCTACAGAGGAATATGACATTGACAGCAGCAGATTTGCTTCAAAGGGAAAGAATACTCCGTTTGAAGGAAAACATGTGTATGGAAAAGTGTTATATACACTTGTTAATGGAAGGGTTGTTTACTCAGATCATAACGGAACTGAAATTCTTATTGAAAGAGAAGTTCCAAAGTTGTAAAATAAAATGATTTTGCGTATGAATTAAGGAGGCTAAAGAAGGATTTTATGATTAAGAAGCTTGTTGATAAGATTGTAGAGACTAATGCACCTATAGTTGTTGGACTTGATCCAATGATGAAGTATCTTCCTAAGCATCTTGCGGATGCTGCATTTGAGCAGTACAGTGAGACACTTGAGGGAGCTGCAGAAGCTATATGGCAGTATAACAAAGGTATTATAGATAATATATATGACATTGTTCCTGCTGTTAAACCACAGATTGCAATGTATGAGCAGTTTGGAATTGAAGGACTTAAGGCATTCAAGAAAACAGTTGATTACTGCCATGAGAAAGGCATGATTGTTATCGGTGATGTTAAGAGAGGCGATATCGGTTCAACATCTGAAGCCTATGCAGTAGCACATCTTGGAAAGGTAAATGTTGGCTCTAGGGCTATTACACCTTTTGATGAGGACTTTGCAACGGTTAATCCATATCTTGGCTCTGACGGTATCAATCCATTTATCAAGGTATGCAACGAGCAGGACAGAGGTATATTTATACTTGTTAAGACTTCTAATCCTTCAAGCGGAGAATTTCAGGACCAGCTTATCAACGGAAGACCTTTATATGAGTTAGTTGGTGAGAAGGTTAATGAATGGGGAGCTTCAAGCATGGACGGAGATTACAGCAATGTCGGTGCTGTTGTCGGAGCTACTTACCCAGAGATGGGAAGAGTGTTAAGAAAGGTTATGCCTAAGGCATATATCCTTGTACCGGGATACGGCGCTCAGGGCGGTCAGGGTAAGGACCTTGTTGATTTCTTCAATCCTGACGGACTTGGAGCTATCGTAAACAGCTCAAGAGGAATTATTGCAGCATATACTAAGGAACAGTATGCGAAGTTCGGAGAGAAGAATTTCGGAGAAGCTTCAAGACAGGCTGCTCTTGATATGATTGCTGATATCAACGGAGCACTTGGCAAGTAATTGTTAATTACACATAATTTAATAATGGAGATTATTATGGCGTACAGAGAAAATGCGAAGATTCTTAAGGCAGATTGTCTTGCTGACGGAGTCTATGAGATATGGTTTGAAACAAAGGATATCGCTGCAGCTTCCAAGGCAGGACAGTTTATATCAGTATATTCTAATGACGGTTCAAGATTGTTACCAAGACCTATCAGTATATGTAAGGTTGAGGGCAGCAGTTTAAGAATTGTATTCAGAGTTGCCGGCAAGGGAACAGAAGAGTTTTCTAAGATGAAAGCAGGAGAATACCTTGCTATTCAGGGACCTCTTGGTAATGGATATGATCTTGAAAAGATAGCTGCCGAGCTTAAGGCAGATCGCAAAAGCTTTGATAAGGCAATTCTTTTCGGAGGTGGAATAGGTGTTCCACCAATGCTTGAGCTTGCAAGAAGGTTAGATTGCCACAAGAATGTTGTAGTTGGTTACAGAAACAGCCAGACTTTCCTTAAGGAAGATTTTGGGGCGGTTGCTGATACTGATGTATATATTGCAACTGAAGATGGAAGCGTTGGAACTAAGGGAAATGTATTAGATGCTGTAAAGCAGGAAAAGGTTGAGGCAGATGTTATATTTGCATGCGGACCAACGCCTATGCTTCGTGCAATTAAGGCATACGCACTTGAGAACGATATTCCATGTTATGTTTCATTAGAAGAGAAGATGGCATGCGGAATCGGTGCATGTCTCGCATGTGTATGTAAATCAACAGAGATTGATGGTCATTCACAGGTTAAGAATAAACGAGTATGCAAGGAAGGCCCAGTATTTAATGTTAAGGAGGTAGAACTGTAATGAGCGATATTAATATGTCAGTCAATATTGCAGGAGTTGAATTAAAGAATCCTGTAACAGTTGCTTCCGGAACATTTGGTTCAGGTATGGAGTATGGTGAGTATGTTGATCTTAACAGACTCGGTGCAGTAACAACCAAGGGTGTTGCCAATATTCCATGGCCTGGCAATCCTACACCAAGAATAGCTGAGACTTACGGTGGAATGATGAATGCCATCGGATTACAGAATCCGGGGCTTGATACATTTGTAAAAAGAGATATTCCATTCCTTAAGCAGTATGATACTAAGATTATTGTAAATGTATGTGGAAAATCTGAGGCAGATTATGTGGACGCTGTTGAAAAGCTTGGTGAACAGCCTGTTGACCTTCTTGAAATCAATATCTCATGCCCTAATGTCAAAGAGGGGGGAATTGCTTTCGGACAGGTGCCAGCTTCTGCAGAGGCTATTACTAAGGCAGTTAAGAAGGTTGCAAAACAGCCGGTTATTATGAAGTTAAGCCCAAATGTTACTGATATCACAGAGATGGCTAAGGCTGTAGAGGCTGGTGGTGCGGATGCAGTTTCGCTTATCAATACTCTTACAGGTATGAAGATTGATGTGAACAGAAGAACATTTGCAGTTGCTAACAAGACCGCCGGTGTGTCAGGACCTGCCATTCACCCAATCGCAGTAAGAATGGTTTATCAGGTTGCCAATGCAGTTAATCTTCCTATTATCGGAATGGGTGGAATCAGAACAGCAGAGGATGCTCTTGAGATGATTATGGTCGGTGCAAGTGCAGTCGCTGTCGGAACAGCCAATTTTAATGACCCATATACAACTATCAAGGTTATTGATGGAATCAGGGAATATATGGAAAAGAATAATGTAGCAGACATTAAAGAGCTTATAGGCTGCGTAAAATAATATTTTACCGGTTATTAATCTAAAAGAGACATGACAGTCATTAATATGATTGCCATGTCTTTTTGATTATAATGAAACTATATAATTATAATAATGCTGCGATATCTTCTGCAATCTGCTCAGGAGTAAGGTGGTTGTCCTTTAATACTTCTGCGACATCGTATCTGTCTATAAATTCTTTCTTAATACCGAAGTTTAATACCTTCATATCAGAAGAACCGTAGAATGCTGCAATCTTAGCACCGAAGCCGCCTTCAAGGTAGCCGTCTTCAAGAGTTGCAACTACTGTATGGTCTTTCTTTAATTCATTAAGTGTATCTGCGTCAATACCTGAGATATAGTAAGGATTGATAACGGTTGCGTCAATTCCATATGTAGCCTTAAGAATATCAGCGGCTTTAACAGCATTTTCATAGAAAGTTCCAAGTCCGAGGATAGCAACTTTGCTTCCCCTCTTAGTAATCTCATAAGTGCCAAGCTTGCTGAAATCTTTAGTTACAGGTGTGCCTGTTGATATCATTCTGCCGCCCGGAACTTTAATAGCAACAGGATAGTCATTCTGTGATATAGACCAGTCAAGCATTGCAATATAATCTTCCTTAGTAACAGGTGCAAGATATACAAGTCCCGGAATGCTGTTAAGCATAGGAATATCCTGAAGTCCGAGATGTGTAACATCATTCATTCCGTACACAGAACCAGCGAATACTGTAAATGTAACTGCATTGCCGTTGATACATACATCCTGAGTAATCTGGTCATAGGCTCTCTGTATAAATGAGCTGTAAACGCCAAATACCGGCTTTCCGCCGTTGGCAGCAATACCGGAAGCTAATGCAACAGCAGTTTCCTCTGCGATACCAACATCAACAAACTGGTTTCCGGCTTTAGCTCTTTTGTCAGCAGTAAATCCCATAACAGTAGGAGTTCCGGCTGTGATTGCAACAACACTCTTGTCCTCGTCCATCTTCTTTAACAGATACTCTAAAGAAGCGTCAGAGTAACCAGGTGCTCCACCCTTGGAAAGAGACTTGCCGGTTGCAATATCAAAAGGCATATGCCAGTGCCATTCTTCTTTGTTCTGTTCAGCAGGTGCATAACCCTTGCCTTTAAGAGTATTAATGTGGACAACAACTGCCTTTTTGGTGTCTTTAACTTTTTCAAATGCTTCAATTAAGGAAGCAATATCGTTACCATTGTCAACATAGATGTAATCAAGATTCATAGCTTTGAAAAGATTGCATTCAGCCTGTCCATTTGTTTCGCGAAGAAGCTTTAAGTTGGCATAAATACCACCGTGATTCTCAGCAATGGACATGTCGTTATCGTTAACAACAATAATCATGTTGCCATCTAATTCGGAAGCGAAATCAAGACCCTCCAAAGCTTCGCCACCACTTAAAGAACCATCACCTATAACGGCGATTACATTGCCATCTTCACCATTTAAATCTCTTGCTTTGGCAAGACCACAGGCAAGACTTATAGAAGTTGAAGTATGACCTACAGTGAAGAAATCATGCTCGCTTTCGTCCGGGTTAGTGTATCCTGACACATCATCATAATGTTTCTCATAAAGATATGCGTCTTTTCTTCCAGTGAGCATTTTGTGAGGATAGCACTGGTGCGATACATCAAATACAATTTTATCTTTAGGCGAATCAAATACATAATGCATGGCAATGATTGCTTCTACCATACCAAAGTTAGGACCGAAATGTCCACCGTGTTTGCTGGCTCTTGTAAGAAGGGCGCGACGCATTTCTTCTGCAAGGACATTAAGCTGCATAATATTTAATTTCTTCACATCAGCAGGACTGTTAATATTCTCAATATACATGTTTTCTGATACTCCTTATCTTATATTTTAATACATTTTATATGATACAATTTAGTACATTTTATATCATAGCACCTAAAGTTGGGTTTAGGTCAAGGGGAATTTGGTGGAGGTTTAAAACATTTGCTATAAGAAATTGATGTTGCAAAAACAATCGGATTGCCAAGGTATGTGCTTAATATTATGGTATCAAGTATCATAATCTGTTCGAGTGAATAATAACGGTAGCCGCTTTCTGGATTAATATATGCTGGAACAAGGATGCTGAGTTTTTCATAAGTTGTTAAAAACAACTGATATTTTATAGATAAGAGCATTGACTCTATGATTATCATATAGTTTATACTTCATACGAAGTTCAGAGATGAACTTTAAAATCGAAGTGAAGGAGGTTAAATATGACCAGAATTACAACAGAAAAGAATCCTCTGGCAGATGCTCCGGTAGGAAGTCTGATGTTGAAATATGCTATTCCAAGTGTTGTTGCTCTTGTAGTGAATTCTCTCTATAACATTGTAGATCAGATATTCATTGGCTGGGGCGTGGGGACACTTGGAAATAGTGCAACTAATGTGGTATTTCCATTGAATATGGTTGTTATGGCACTCGCACTATTATTAGGAGATGGCGGAGCAGCTTATCTTAGCCTGAAACTTGGACAAAAAGATTATGAAGATGCCCAGAAAGGTGTTAATAGTACATTTTCATGGCTGATAATAGCCGGAGTTGGATTCTGCATTATATGTACAATCTTCTTAAAACCATTAACACTTGTATTTGGTGCAACTCCAGATAATCTAAGCTATGCATTGGATTATGGCAGAATTATTATACTTGGATTTCCTTTTGTAATAGTTGGATGTGGAATGTGTTCAATTATCCGTGCAGATGGAACCCCTCAGCTTACAATGATTGCCATGATAGCAGGCTGCCTTGTAAATGTATTGCTTGATGCAGTGTTTGTACTTGGATTTGGCTGGGGAATGCAGGGAGCAGCAATAGCAACTGTTATAGGTCAGATACTGAATTTTGCCATAAGCATGTGGTATATTCCAAGATTCAAGACCGTAAAAATCAGGTTAAGCTTAATGAAACCAGATGCAAAAATGTTAAGAAAAATAGCTGGATTTGGTGTGTCAAGTTTTATATCACAGATAGCAATAGCGGTTGTTATGACAGTTGTTAATTACTATCTTGTTCATTGCGGCATGAATTCAGAATATGGAGCAGACATTCCGCTGGCAGCTTTTGGAATAGTAATGAAATTTAACACAATCCTGATATCAATAGTAACAGGAATTGCTACAGGAGCGCAGCCGATTGTCGGATACAACTATGGCAGTGGTAATTACGAAAGAGTTAAGAAAACATTTTCTATTGCTGTAACAGTGGCAACAATATTTTCAGTTCTGTTTTTTATCGCTTTTCAGGTATTCCCTAAACAACTTACAGCTATATTTGGTAATCAGGGTAATTTGTATACTGAATTTTCAGTTATGTCTTTCAGAATATTTACCTTACTATGCTTTTTCAATGGCTTCCAGACAGTTTCTGCAATATTTTTCCAGTCAATTGGAAAGCCTGTAACATCAGGAGTGATTTCTCTTAGCAGACAGATAGTATTTTTAATACCTGCAATTATCGTTTTATGTAACTTTATAGGGATTAAAGGTGTGTTATGGGCAGGACCTGTTGCAGATGGACTGGCATTCATTCTGGCGTTAGTCCTGATTATTTTCCAGATGAAGAAACTGGTTAATAATTCTTATTCAAAAGGAGCTGATGTGTAATGTCACATTATGCCAGTAAATGCGTAGAATGCAATGATTTATCAAAAAAATGTATAAAAATGCGTCTGAAAGATGAAAAAGGAAAAGCGTACTATGAATTAATGTATGAGTGTAATAACAATGACTGTAATATAAGCAGAATATCACACAAAATGG